>JAATGV010000037.1 GCA_015654475.1 Actinomycetales bacterium | reverse complement strand
GTATTCACGGCCGACGAGGGTTTCGCCTGCAAGGGGGATGCGGTCGGTTGTCATCACGAGCGCCTTGGCGTACGAGCCGATAACTGCAATTTTCATTCTGGACTCCTTTATCCGATTACAGGCGAAGGGTGCATGCGCCGTTGCCGAACAAGCTGCGACTCATGCACCCGAACCTTCCTGCTATTGCTGCTAGTACGCGTCGCTGTCTCCGACGAGTCCGTCGACGATCTGGGTCGCGGATGAGGTACCGACCAACTCGGCACCGGCCTCGAAGAGTTCTTTCATTTTCTCAAGCGAATTGACTTTGCCGGACACCTTCACCCGGGTGGGCAGGTTCGTGTTGGCGGCAAGGATCTTGACGTCGTCGACGGTCGCAGCGCAGCCGCCGACGCCCCATCCTGACGAGTTCTTGATCCAGTCGATTCCCGAGTCGGTCGCGATGCGCGAGGCGATGGCCTTGAGCTCATCGGTGAGGAACCCGAACTCGAGCATCGCTTTGACCTTGAGCCCCTCGGAGTGCGCGACATGCACGATGTCGTTGATCTCATGCGCGTAGGCCTCAATCTCGCCGCCGATCAAGAGTCCGGGGTTCGGCGGGAAGTCGAATTCGTCCGCGCCTGTTCTTGCAAGCTCTTTGAGCGCGGCGATCTTCATCGGCAGCGTGTCGTTGGCCTGGGGGAAGTTGAGTGTCGTCGCCACCTTCACCCCGGTGCCCTTGAGGATGGACTTGCCGAGATCGCAATAGATAGGTGGGATCATGGCCGCGTCGAAGTGATATTCGGCACAGGTCTCGATGTGTTTGGTCGCCTCCGCTCGCGTCAGGTTTGGGTTCACGTTGGTGAACTGGATCGCGCTCGCGACCTCCGCTTTGTTGTTGAAGTTGATCACTGATGTGCCTTTCTCAGATAGCCGTTCGGTGCGTCTCGGGATTCCAGGGGATCTCGGCAGCATTGCCGCGTTCTCGTGATGAATAAATATTCACTACCGCAAGAACAAGCGGTACTATCATGTTGTCATTGGATGCCGACGGTGTCAAATGAACGCCGTTGGGTGCCAGCGGCTTGGTTCGCGAAGGAACATGGTGGTCTCGTGGGGCTTTCTGAAATCGCCGGATACGCGGAGGGGCTTGAGCGCATTGAACCCGCCCAGCTCCGGCTGATGATTCGCGTTGCACGCATGTATTACGAGTCGGAGCTGCGGCAAAACGCCATCGCCGAGCGTCTGCATATCTCGCAGACCAAGGTCTCGCGTCTGCTCCGCAAGGCGAACGAGATCGGAATTGTGAAGACCGTTGTAGCCACCGCGCCTCAGATTTATGTTGAGCTGGAAGAGGGGCTCGAATCTCGGTATGGATTACGAGAGGCTGTGGTCGTTGAGTGCTACGACGACGATTCGGCTCTGTTCTCCACGCTCGGCGGCACGCTTGCCCGATACTTGGAGTCCACGCTCGACACTGGCGATGTGCTTGGTTTCTCATCGTGGAGCGAGACGCTGCTTTCGATGGTCAACAGCATGGGGGCCACAAGCAATTCGATCGAGAAGGTGGTCCAGATCGTCGGTGGGGTCGGCGAGGCATCAAGTCAAAGCCTGATGAACCGCGCGATGAGCCGACTCGCTGATCTGACTAGGTCCAGACCGTTGTTCCTACCGGCTCCTGGGTTGCTCGAGACGCCCGATGCTCGTGCCATTTTGATGTCCGATCGCGCCCTCGCCGATGTGATGAAGGAGTGGAGGTCGGTTACCGTCGCGGTGTTCGGTATCGGCAGCGTCGAACCGTCCCCCCTGCTACGCGAAAGCGGGAACTCGCTTTCAGAGGAGAACCTCGAAGAGCTTATTCGTCGTGGCGCAGTAGGGGACGTGAGCTTTCGCTACTTTGACGAGAACGGCGACAGGATTGTTTCCCCCATCGACGATCGGGTGGTGGGAATCGACGTGGATGAGCTGTTTGCGATCCCGCGCCGAATAGCGGCTGCTGGTGGTTCCCGCAAGCTGCAGAGCATTCGCGCGGCTGTGCGCGGTGGCTGGTGCAACATCCTCATCACCGACGTCAAGACGGCCCGTGCTCTGCTCGCGCAGCCGAATTAGGCCGGCTCGGGATTGTGCGTTGACGCTGAGACATTGAGGATTGGCGGACGGTGATTTCGGGGTTGGGATCTGGCCAGGGACGACGATCTTGCTCTTTCGCGATCGCGATTCGTTGCTCGCGATATGAGGATTGATACAAATATCTGCTCCCAGTACGCTTATTTACTATACGCCGCGTATAGTAATGAAGGGCAGTCGAGGGTAGAGGAGTAGGTCGTGACAAACGTCGCAGACAACATCGTCAGTGTTTTGGAGACAAACGGGGTCAAGCGAGTTTACGGGATACCCGGTGACTCACTCAACGGATTCACTGATGCACTGCGCAAGCGCAGCACGATCGATTGGGTGCATGTGCGCCATGAAGAGGCGGCCGCTTTTGCCGCCGCCGCGGATGCTGCACTCACCGGCGAGCTTGCGGTCGCAGTCGGTTCATGTGGGCCGGGCAACTTGCACCTCGTCAACGGTCTGTTCGACGCCAACCGGTCGCGCGTGCCCGTGCTCGCCATCGCCGCCCACATCCCTACCGCAGAAATCGGCAGCAACTATTTTCAAGAGACCCATCCGCAAGAACTCTTCCGGGAGGCGAGCGTCTATGTCGAGTACGTCGCGTCGGCAAGCCAAATGCCGCGCGTGCTCGAAATAGCTATGCGAGAAGCGATCGAGAAACGCGGTGTTGCCGTCGTGGTGATCCCTGGCGACGTCGCCTTGGCGAACGTCGAGTCCGACCGCGTCACATCCATCACTCGCGCGATGCCGACCATCGTTCCGTCGACGGCGGAACTAGAGAAGGCCGCCGGTATACTCAACTCGGCCCAGAAGGTCACCATTCTTGCCGGTGCCGGGGTTGCAGGGGCGCACGACGAGGTCATCGCGCTCGCAGACGCTCTCGGTGCGCCCATTGTGCATGCGCTGCGTGGCAAAGAGTACATCGAGTACGACAACCCGTTCGATGTCGGCATGACCGGCCTACTTGGCTTCACTTCGGGATACCGCGCCATGGAAGCGTCCGACGTTTTATTGATGCTCGGCACAGATTTTCCCTACCAGCAGTTCTATCCCGAAAACGCCACCACCATTCAGGTCGACATCCGAGGTTCTCAGCTCGGGCGCAGGCATCCACTCGATCTCGGACTCGTCGGCGACGCAAAGGCGACTGCGACTGCGCTGCTGCCATTGATCGAGCGGAAAAAGAAGCGTGCCCACCTGGACGATGCGCGCGCACATTACGCCAAGGCTCGCATCAAACTCGACGAACTAGCGGTGCCATCCCGGGGCAAGGCAACCATCCATCCTCAGTACTTGGCCCGGCTGATTGACGAGGCGGCAGACCACGACGCGATATTCACCGCAGACGTCGGCTCGCCAGTGGTGTGGGCGGCACGCTACCTGCACATGACCGAAGAACGTAGACTGATCGGCTCGTTCAGTCATGGATCGATGGCCAATGCGCTGGTACATGGCATCGGTGCCCAGGTAGCGGCCCCGGATCGTCAGGTGATCGCGCTCGCTGGTGACGGCGGACTCGCCATGGTGCTCGGCGAACTGATCACGCTCACCCAGGGCAAGCTGCCCGTCAAGGTGGCCGTATTCAACAATTCGTCGCTGAACTTCGTCGAACTCGAAATGAAGGCGGCAGGGTTCGTGAACTATGGCACAGACCTCGAGAATCCCGATTTCGCCAAGGTCGCCGAGGCGATGGGCATCCACGGCATTCGGGTTACCAGGTCGAAAGACCTCAAGGCCGCCGTGGATGAGTGGCTTGCGTTCGACGGCCCGGCGCTGTTGGACGTCGTCACGGAGCGCCAGGAACTCTCGATGCCGCCAGCCATCACAGCAGAACAGGTCAAGGGCTTTACGCTCTATGCGTTGCGTACCGTGCTCTCCGGCCGAGGCGACGAACTCTTTGACCTCGCACGCGCCAACTGGAGACAGCTGTTCTAACGGCAGGTTGTTCCAGCGGAGGTCTGTTTCGGGTGCCGGCCCGGCGCCCGTCGGCAGTGCTGGCCCTTGCTGATTCGCGGGGCCGCGCCGCGCGGCGCACTTGACCCGTGTCACGTACTCATGCCACGATTGACATTATCGAAGGGGAGTAGTTCCCATTGGGGCGTCAAGTCCAAAAGCGGTTAGTCGACATACTGGCTCAGGCCCGGCTAACCACCTTCACGTTGTGAGGGCGAGCGAGACCTTCGGCACCTGTTCATTACCCGTTTAGACGGGCATAGCGTTGCCGGAGTTGTCGTGTCCATTTTTGCGCTTGTTGTTCTTTCGTTTGGTCTAGCGACCGACGCGTTCGCCGTTGCGCTCGTGCAAGGCGTTCGCATGCGCGCCATTCGTCCCACTCATGTTCTCGCGGTTGCAGGAAGCTTCGGCCTTTTCCAAGGGGTTATGCCGCTGATCGGCTGGCTGATTGGTGCCCAGTTCGGGCACTTCATCGTGTCATTCGACCATTGGATCGCGTTCGGCCTGCTTGCCTTGATCGGCATGAAAATGCTCAAAGATGCGATCTGGCCTGCCGCAGATGACGAAAGCAAGATCACTGGCGTTGACGACGGCGTGCACAAACTCGATGTACGCGGGTTGCTTCTGCTCTCCGTCGCGACAAGCATCGACGCGCTCGCCGTCGGTATCACCCTCGCGCTGATCGACGTGTCGATCGTGTGGGCTTCAACAGTGATTGCAATCGTCACGTTTGTTCTCTCGGTGTTCGGTGTCTTGCTTGGGCACCGTTTCGGAGCGCGGTTTCGACGCATCGCCGAGTTGATCGGTGGCGTCGTGCTGATCGGCATCGGAATGCAGATATTGCTTGAGCACCTGCTCGGATAGTTTTCGGGTGGTTCGCCTGCCCGAGCACCGCCCGGTGGCATCATCTTGTTCGTGAATTGCATGGCATCAGATGACGCAACCGAAGATAGGCATAGGCACGTAATGGATCATCGTGGCGACCGTGCTACCGCCGTCAGGGCCGGTCGCGTCCGACGGTGCCGTCTGGATTGTCGCCTCGCGGCCTCGAATGCGTTAGTTCGGGCTGATGGTGAGCCGCGCGATCTTGTTGCCGTGCAGTTCGAACGTCATGGGGCCAGTGCCGTTGTATCCGTCGCCAGATACGGCGAGTACGGCAACAAATGTGTCTTGCCTGTTGTCCGCGGAAATGCTGACTAGCTCAAAGCGAGAGTGTTTGCCGATGTTGTCGGTACGGTTCCACTTCGCAATGCCTTCGCTCCCGCTGTAGATATTGCCCCAATCGTCGAGCACAGCGTCTTCGGTGAATGCCGCGACGAAGGCCTCTGAGTTTTCGGAATTGGTAGCGGTAATAAACGAGTGGATTGCTGCAGGTGCCTCAATGGGTGCGGTCATCTTTGGTCATCCCTCCGTGTGCGAAAATGATGTGGCCGTCTCACCAACAGGTCGGCCCGGCCAGAAATTCCGTGACCTCGGTGACATCTTCGACTGTACCCAACCTTTCCATTGGCCGCACCGTTGCGCCGCAAGCGACCACGGTTGATTTACGAGTACGGTGGTGAGCAGCCAGGTCGGCTCTCTTCTTCATCGCCTCACCTGGCGCGACCGCAGACATCGTGAAATCCGATTCTTCACGGAGTTTGACCGCGGAGCTTAGTTGCAGAAGGAGCACAATGATGACGGCAGCCATCGAAGTGCGAAATTTGGCCAAACAGTACGGCTCAAACTGGGCGGTACGCGATCTCAAACTGCACGTTGCGTCGGGAAGCGTATTCGGTTTGATCGGCCCGAACGGTGCGGGCAAAACGACGACGTTACGTGTCCTGCTCGACATCATCCGACCGACCTCAGGCACCGCATTGGTGCTCGGCGTGCCTCCTCGTGCTGGCGGCCCGGCGCTGCGTCGCCGAATTGGGTATATTCCTGGCGAACTCCGGCTGGATGGTCGGGTGCGCGGCCGTCAATTGCTGCAGCATCTCGCCCTCATCAGCGGCAGTGTCAAGCCTGGTGCGATCGACGAACTTGCTGAGAGGCTTTGCGTCGACCTGACACGCCCCGTGCATGCGCTCTCGAAGGGAAACAAGCAGAAACTTGGCCTCATCCAGGCTTTCATGCACCAGCCCGAGTTGTTGATTCTCGATGAGCCGACAAGTGGCCTCGACCCGCTCGTGCAGCGAGAGTTTCTCGTCATGGTGCGTGAGGCACGGGAGGCGGGCCAAACCGTCTTGCTCAGCTCGCATGTCTTGAGCGAGATCCAACAGATCGCGGACGAAGTCGCGGTGCTGAGTAACGGAAGCGTGGTGGCCGAGGGGGCGGTGGCTGCGCTACGTCTCGGGCAGATTAGGCACGTTCAAGCGGGCGTAGATGGCGAATCGGTCGATGCTATACGAAGTCGACTTTCCGGTGTTCCTGGCGTGCGTGACCTACAAGTATTCGGGGAGAACACAGTACGAGTACGTGCCACAATCGATGGCAATATCGATCCCCTTATCAAGGCTTTGGCCTCGTTGACCGTCACCGACTTGGTTATCGAGGAACCCGATTTAGAAGAATCGGTGCTGCAACTCTATGGCGAGGTGGGGTCGGCATCACCGCCAGGTGTCGTAAAAACTTCCATGTCCACAGCTGATGGCAGGCGCCCCCGCCATGAGTAACTTGCCAGTGCTCCCCGTATTCCGACGTTCGTTTGGCGATTCATGGCGCTCACTTGTCGCCTGGGGAGTTGGCGTGAGTGCCGCCTTGCTCCTGTATTTGCCGCTATTTCCGAGTATCGGTGGCAGCGGGCAGATGCAGCAACTGATCGCGAGTTTGCCGCCAGAGTTAGTTCGAACCCTTGGCTACGAGGACATCGTCTCAGGTGTCGGATACACGCAGGCCACCTTTTTTGGGCTAATCGGATTTTTTCTGTTTATTTTCGCTGCTACTGCGTGGGGATCGGCTGCCATCGCCGGCGCCGAAGAATCAGGCGTCCTTGAACTCACGCTTGCGCATGGGGTTGGTCGTGGACAATACGCGAGCGAATCCGTTCTCTCGGTGCTTGCGCGGCTTGTGGCGCTAGGTGCGCTATCTGGGGGAGTCATTCTGGCGTTGAACAGTCCATCCGATCTGGGCATCAGTATCACGAACTTGCTTGCCGCGCTTGCCGCGTTGGTCGGTCTGGCGTGCGTCTCGGCAACAGTTGCATTATTGGTCGGTGCATCCACGGGCCGCCGTGTGTTTGCCACCTCAGCGGGTGCTGGCGTCGCCGTGCTGGGATATGTGTTCAACGCGCTCGCCAATCAAGTGCCAAACGCCGACTGGCTGCGCTGGTTTTCGCCCTATTCGTGGGCATACCATGAGGCACCGCTGCGCGACGGCGCATCGTGGATCGGGCTGGCGTTGCTCTGGGGCGTGAGCCTCTGTTGTGTTGCCGCGACGGCGGTGGTGTTACGTCGCCGAGACATCTCGGGGTGAGCACGCTTGCGCGCTCGATGAAGTGTCCGGCCGGTGGGAGCGATGTGCCCTCTGTGTGCGCTGGGCGCTCGTCACGCTGTCGCGATTGCGCCGGACGCTATAGCCTCTCGAAGTCGTGAATAATCCGCATGCGACTGATCGGAATAGGCGACTGCCCATTCGGCGATCGCGCGGTCGAAAACGTCGGATTTGCCGAGATATCCAGCGATGACTGCGGCATCCGGGCTTTGCGCATGCGCGCGGGCGAGCAGCGCTCCGCAGGCGTCGACATACGCGATGTACTCATGGGAGTTCATCTCGGCCGTGTCAAAGGATCCCTTGTAGTCACGAAACTGGCGCACATAGAAGTGATGTTCATCGACGATGCAGTGGCCAAGGAACGGGTCGGATACGGCTTGCAGGGTGCGCTGAGCCGCGACAACCCTTGCGCCCTGGCCAAGTGCCTTTCCCCGCCGCTTTGGCTGAAGCCTGCCACCATATGTTTCGAGTACGGAGGGCTGTGCCTCTTTGACTTGCAACACGAACGGCTCGCCGCTTGGGCCAACGAGGAACAAGAGGTAGCAGCGTGTGCCAACGGAACCGACGCCGACGACGCGGCGCACGGCATCCACGAGCCGAAACTGTGACAGCACCACCCGGATGTCTGCGCGCACCGACAATCTGTATAGCTCCATGAACTGTTCGACCCAAGTCTCTTCTTCGTCAGAAAGGTGCGTCAGAACAGGGGGTTGCTCGATGAGCTGCGATGAACCGTCCGGCGCGACAGTGATCACTTTGCGCACGAAGCTCGCCGATGTGCGTCTGCTTGCCTGGCGGACCGCCTTGTCAAGCATCCCCTGGGAGCGTGGCATCATCCTCGTGCGCCGTTCTGCGACATCGGCGCTCATGTAATAGCGTTCGAGCACGCCGAGCGGCATCATCTCGCGCAGTGCGCACCGGTACGCCCACACGCTGTGCCGAGCCGCATCGCGCCCCGCCTCCAGAGAGTGCCCAGAGTCGAGTGCGCCGACCACCACGCTCGCGGCAAGCCGCTTGACATCCCATTCCCATGGCCCGACGGCTGACTCATCGAAGTCGTTGAGATCGAACATGATGGTGCGTTGCGGCGAAGCGAAAAGTCCGAAATTGCTTA
The DNA here is from genome assembly GCA_015654475.1 of Actinomycetales bacterium. Lineage (GTDB taxonomy): Bacteria > Actinomycetota > Actinomycetes > Actinomycetales > Microbacteriaceae > UBA3913. The sequence goes on along the minus strand of JAATGV010000037.1, from coordinate 103,924 downwards.
TGTGGGCATCGCCGCAACTTACGATATCGATGCCCGTGACGGTCTCAGCAGCCATGTCATATGCCTGGATTGCGGCTGTACCACGGTAGAAGGTGAATGGGCTTGCCGCAGTTCGTGCGAATCTCAGCGGGATGAGCTCCGGGATTCGTGAAGCGTTCTGTTCGGCAAGAATGGCAAGCGGGTCGCGGTCTCTCGCGACATATGCCGCATGAGATGACCGTGGAACGAGACCTCGGAGGGCCCGGCCTTTGTCGAGTTGGGCCGCCTGGCTCAGCACGGGAGCATGGATGCTCTGCAGAGTTTCGATGTGCTTCGACATATGTCCCCGTCCGACGAATTCAACCTCTTTACTCTATCGAGATGCGGCACACCGGGTGCAGCAGCACAGCGTCAACGCGTTCGGGTGTCGCATCCGCGTGCGATTCTCGGTGGTCCGGCGCGTCGCAGATGGATGTGCCGCCCAGGCCACCTCTGCCTCTCGAGACGCTGGCGGACGCAGAACGGGTCGCGACCAGTCAGCGTGTCGGTGACGACTCTCTCGTCCGGACTGATCAAATCGAGGCTATAGGTTCCTGGTAGGTCTTCGATCACGGCGGAGCCTTGAGTGGCATGCTCACCTCGGCACAGGTGCGAAGCCGAGTCTGTGCATGCGCGCGACGAGGAAGCGCGCGAAACCCTGGAGGTGAATGCCGATCGTCGGCGTGCGGAGCGTAGTCGAAACATCGTCCTGCAATAGTGGGTAAGCGATAATGATTCTCTCGCACTACTACCTGACTGATGAGGCAAAAGACTGTGAGCTCTACCGCTGGACTGGCCCGGCCAGCAATCGATCTGGCCCAAGTACACCAGGTCCTCCGCGACTACTTCCAGCTCGACGGAGACGTGCGTGAACTGGGCAGCCAGCAGGACCGAAACTTTTGCGTCGCGTCGCCAGACGGCTCGCGAAGGCTGCTCAAAATCAGTAACCCCGTATTCTCGCGTGAGGAGGTCGATGCCCAGAACGCCGCGATGACTCGGCTTGCGGAAGCCGGGTTCGCCACCCCTGTTCCCATCGGGTCAGCACACGGCGACCTCGTCACCAGCATCGACATCGACGGCCGCCCCCATGACGTTCGGCTGCTGACCTGGGTGAGCGGGATCCCGCTTGCCCAATGCGGAGCGCTCTCCGCCGAGACATTGTCAACGGTGGGGGATCTCGTCGGTCGGGTGAGCCTCACCCTTGCCGAATTCCACCATCCCGGTCTGGACCGAGCGTTGCAGTGGGATCTTCGCCGGGCGGTCGATGTCGTTGCTGACCTCGTCTCATTCGTCGGCGATCCGCAGCGGCGTTACCAGCTCCAGAGCGCCACTGCGGAGGCCGCAACTCGCCTTGCCGCGCTCTCGGCGGAACTGCCGATTCAAGCGATCCATGGCGACCTCACCGACGACAACATTGTCTGGGTCAGCGGATTGGCCACACACATCCAGCAACTGGGCGTCATCGACTTCGGTGACACACACCGCAGTTGGCGGGTCGCAGAGTTGGCGGTTGCGTGCAGCTTCGTCTTGCATGTTCACCCGGAACATCCCATGGCGATCCTGCCCCTCGTCCGCGCGTTCAATGACGTCGTCCGGCTCACAGAGCCGGAGGTCGACGCGCTATGGCCCCTCATCGTGTTGCGTGGGGCGAGCCTCGCCGTCAGCGGGGCCGAGCAGATCTCGATCGATCCAGGAAACGACTACGCTCGCGAGCGTATCGAAGCGGAATGGCAAACCTTCGCAGTGCCGTCCTCCTACGACACCGACGACATGACTGCGGCCATTCGGGCGTCGCTTGGGCGAACGAAACAGAGGTTTGGTCCGCTCGGCGCCCTCATCCACTCCGCGGCGCGTACAACAGTTGTCGACCTGAGCTACGCGAGCAGAGGACTGGAAAGCGGAGCCTGGCTGACAGACTCTGTCGCTGCCGAGCGCGCGATGGTGGATGCTGCACTGACGGCCGGGGGCATGAACGTCGCCGTTGTGCCGTGGGGCATTCCACGACTGACGAGGAGTGGGCGGCCGCAATTGGATGAGCCAGAGTCGGTGCCGACATTCCTGGAAGTCCACACAAATACGGCGATCGAGCTGTTCGCGCCGATGGCTGGCTTCCTGCGGGTTGCCGACGGGACGTTCGAGATCGAGTCAGACGAACTTCTCCTCATCGTGAGAGCCATCGACGCGAACACGACCGTCGTGCCGGCCGCGGGCCGGGGCGCGGTGACGGCCGGCACGCATGTCGCGACCGTGGAGGGCGCGATGAGGATCTGGCTGCGCCCGGTATCGCAGACCGTGGTGACCCCCCTTCCGCCGGAGTTCGTGCGCAGCTCGGAATGGCCCGCACTGCAGGCGATCTGGTTCGACCCGTCTGCGATGCTCGGCGTCGCATCCACCAGCATCCCCGTCGCCTCGACTGAGCTCACTCGCCGCCACCGCAGCTACGCGCCACTGCAGGGGCACTACTATGCGCAGCCACCGCAGATCGAGCGGGGATGGCGCGAATACCTGATCGACACCACCGGCAGGCACTATGTCGATATCGTCAACAATGTCGCGGCAGTCGGGCACGGTCACCCGCGGCTCGTCAGTGCCGCCGCCGACCAGTGGCGCATGCTGAACACCAACTCGCGGTTTCACTACAGCGCGATCGCCGATCTCACCGAACGCCTGCTCTCCACATTGCCAGACACCTTCGACACTGTGCTGCTCGTCAACAGTGGCAGTGAAGCTGTCGATCTTGCGTTGCGACTCTCCAAGGCATACACGAACAGGTCAGACGTGCTGTGCGTGCACGAGTCGTACCACGGCTGGACGACGGCAAGCGATGCCGTGTCCACAGCGCTCTCCGATAATCCTCTCGCCGAAGAGACCCGGCCCGAGTGGGTTCATGTGCTCGATGCTCCCAACGCCTACCGGGGCCTGCATCGCGGGCCACAGGCAGGGGTTCAGTATGCGATGGACGCGGTGGCCGAGATTCGCAGACTTGCGGGTGCTGGGCATCCACTCGCTGCGTTCATCGCCGAGCCCCGCAATGGCAACGCTGGAGCCATCGCCGTCCCCGAAGGCTATCTGCAGGCGGTCTACGCCGAGGTGCGTGCCGGGGGAGGTGTCGCCATCTCTGACGAAGTGCAGGTCGGCTATGGGCGTCAAGGCGACACGTTCTGGGGGTACCAGCAGCACGAAGGCGTCGTGCCGGACATCATCACGGTTGCCAAGGCGATGGGAAACGGGCATCCGCTCGGAGCAGTCATCACGCGCGCGGAGATCGCCGAGGCGCTCGCACGCCAAGGCTCGTTCTTCTCCTCTGCTGGCGGCAGCACACTGAGTGCACGCATCGGCGTCGAAGTGTTCGACATCATTCGCGACGAATCCTTGCAACGCAACGCGCTGCACAGGGGTGAGCAGTTCTCGGCCGGTTTCGCGGCGCTCGCAGAGACGCATCCACTTATTGGCACAGTGCACGGGCGCGGCCTCTATCAGGGCGTCGAGCTTGTGCGCGACCACGACAGTCTGGAGCCGGCGGTCGAGGAGACCGCATGGCTATGCGACCGGCTGCTTACACTCGGTGTCGTGGTGCAACCGACCGGCGACCGGCAGAATGTGCTCAAGGTCAAACCTCCGATGTGCATCAGTCCAGCCAGCGTCGATCACGTGCTGCATGCGCTCGACATTGCGCTGACAGAGTTGGAGTACCAGGGCAGGGGAGGTGGGGCCAGATGACGGCAGGTTCTCATTCGCACCGGCACGCGTCGTCTTTCAGCGTCGTCGAGGCGAGCATTTCTGAACTGCGCCGTGCGCTGGAAGAGGGCATCGTGACGAGCGTAGACATCACCACTCAGTACCTCGACAGGATCGCCGCATACGACCATTCGGGCATCGCCCTCAACTCGGTGGTGGTGCTGAACCCGCATGCGCTCGAAGAGGCCGCAGCCTCGGATCGACGAAGGGCAGCTGGCGAGGCGAGGGGGCCGCTCGACGGAATTCCATACACCGCGAAAGACAGTTACAAAGCCACCGGACTGACCGTTGCCGCGGGTTCTCCCGCCTTCGTAGACCTCGTCGCGACGGGCGACGCATTCGTGATTGCCCGGCTTCGCGCGGCCGGTGCCATCTTGCTCGGTCTGACGAACATGCCGCCAATGGCGAATGGGGGTATGCAACGCGGAGCGTATGGTCGCGCCGAGAGCCCGTACAACTCCGAATACCTGACCAGCGCATTCGGCTCTGGGTCATCGAACGGATCGGGCACGTCGACTGCTGCGAGCTTCGCGGCGTTCGGTCTGGCGGAAGAGACCTGGTCCTCTGGGCGTGCCCCGGCCGCGAACAACGCGCTCGTGGCCTACACGCCGTCACGCGGCATCATCTCGGTACGGGGCAACTGGCCGCTCGTGCCGACGATGGACGTCGTCGTGCCGCATACGCGCTCTGTGGCGGACATGCTTGAGGTCTTAGATGTGATCGTTGCCGACGACCCCGATTCCACCGGGGATCTGTGGCGCCTTCAGCGCTGGGTGCCGATCCCTCTGGCCAGCGAGGTGCGGCCGCCAAGCTATCGCGCGCTCTCCAGCGGCGCGGCCGTGACGGGTCTGCGTTTCGGCGTGCCGCGTATGTATGTCAATGGAGATCAGGACAACGCAAACCCGATTCATACTCGGCAGAGCTTCATCGATCTTTTTGTCGAATTACGTCGAGATCTGGAGAACGCTGGGGCGGAGGTCATTGAAACCGATTTTCCTGTCGTCGAGAACTACGAGTTGCTGCACCCCGATTCTCGCGATGCTGTTGCGCGCGGTTTCCTGCCTGCAGAGTTTGCCGAGCGCGAGATATGGGATCTGTCGATCTGGGCGTGGGATATCTTTCTTGCCGCTAACGGGCAGCGAGGGCTTTCGCGGTTGGCCGAGGTTGATGGTGCGCGGATCTTTCCGCAGCCTCCCGGCGCGCTGCCAGACCGGTACGGCGATTTCGATTTCGACATCTCCGACTATGTGGAACGTGCGAAGCAAGGAGTGGCTGGATGGGACGAGATCCCATTCATCGAGGCTGGCCTGCGTGGGCTTGAAAAGACGCGCCGGATCGACTTCGATGAGTGGATGGCTGCGAACGGTTTCGACGCGGTCATTTTTCCGACGCTCGCCGACATCGGCCCCGCTGACGCTGACGTGAACCCGGAGTCGGCGGATATCGCTTGGCGCAACGGTGTCTGGGTCGCCAACGGCAACCTGGTCCCGCGGCACCTGGGAATTCCGATGGTTCAGATTCCCCTCGGCACTGCCGCCGACATCCAGATGCCTGCAGGCCTCAGTATCGCCGGGCCCGCATACAGCGACAACCGCCTGCTTGCGATCGCTGCGGCTGTGGAGGCACTGCGTCCGCGTCGCACGGTACCGCCGCGCACGCCGCCACTGTCGTAGCGGTCGTCGGCTGGAGGTCAACGGGGTTTTCCCCGCCGTGATCGACCCGAACAACTGAAGACGACTGCGATGGGATGTGACAGTTCGGTGCTGAGCAATGCGCTCCGGTACTGCTCGTGAGGTCGACAGGCCGGCCGCGAGCCCATCGAGAGTGCCACGAGAGGGTTGATGCTCGGGGAGGTCGGTTCACGGTCCGGTACTCTGATCGAATGGGTCACATACGCGACTTCAGCCGCACAATCGGTGGGCGCATCGTCATTGCTGGGTTGGGTGCTGTGCTGACAGTGGTCGGTGGATTGCTTGTGACCCGGCCGCTCACTGCGCTCGTCGGGCTGGTGGCGAGTATCGGGGTCGGCTTGGTTGTGGGAGCAGTGCTTCTCGTTGCCCGCGACCGAACAGCAGCGTGGCGCTTGGTGGTCGCCGTAGCGCTGGCCGCGTGTGCGGTCTTGTGTTTCGTGTTCCTCCCAGTTGTCGTCCGCTTTCTGCCGCCGGCCATCGCGATCCTGCTCCTCGTGCACGCATTGTGGCTTGTGCTCATCTCTGTTAAGCGCGGAACAATCGTGACCCGCATAACCTGCTTCGTCCAAGCGGTTGCAAGTGTGCTTCTGGCAGTGCTGGCGTGGGTGTGGCCGGATATCGCGACAGTCGTGTGTGGCGCCGGGTTCGCCATCGCGGTCGTCGTGATCGGGATCATCCTGCTTGTACGTGCGATTCGCCCGTCTTGGGTGCGGTCGAGACGGCAGAGGCCGGTGCTGCGGGGGATCGGTGCGCTCGTGGTTCTTATGCTGGCGATGGTAGCGGCATGGGGCTCGGTTCAGTTGCGGACGGATCTGGCGAGTGTAGACGATTTCTACACGTGGGACGCCGAGATTCCAGCGGTTTCAGGGCAAGTGCTTCGAGTGGCGCCATATCACGGTGTGTTGCCGGCCGGGGCGGATGCCGTTCGCGTGCTCTACGCATCGACCTACTCCGACGGTTCACCGGCGCTGGCGAGCGCGGTCGTGGCGTATCCGAGCGCGGCGACGTGGGAGCCGCGCCAGATCCTGGCCTGGCAGCACGGCACAACGGGAGTGGCCAGATCGTGCGCCCCTAGCGTCGGGTCCCAGGCGATCACCGAGTACGCGATCCCAGGGATATCCCGCGCTATCGACAGGGGCTGGGTGGTGGTTGCCACGGACTACCCTGGCCAGGGGACCGGAGGGCGCTATCCCTACTTGGTCGGTGAAGGGGAAGGTCGTGCGACTCTGGATGGCATTCGCGCAGCTCAACAGATCCAGGATGCTCAAGCATCAAATAGCGCATGGATATGGGGGCACTCGCAAGGTGGCCATGCGACCCTCTGGGCAGGGCAGATCGCGGCCGAGTATGCGCCAGAGATCGAGATCCTTGGCGTCGCGGCTCTTTCCGCCGCTTCTGACCCGCTGGCTTTGGCAGAGCGGATCACCGGTGTGGAGTCAAGTGCGCTCGGCGAGGTCGTCACTTCGCTCGTGCTCGTTCCGTACGCGGACGAGTATGCCGACGTCTCTCTCAGCGATTCTGTCCATCCCGCCGGTCACGGCATCGTCGAGACTTTTGCAAGCCGGTGTGTCACCGATGCACCCACACTGGTATCGGTGCTCGTCGGCATGGCGTTGAGCTTCGACGCACCGCTCTATCGGATCGATGTGGCGTCCGGTCCGACTCATGATCGTCTTGCCGAGAACATAGCCGACGGTGTCGTGCCGGCGCCTCTCTTCCTGGGACAGTGGGCCGACGACGAGGTGATCCCTATCGAGATGCAGCGCACACTGGATGCGAGCTTGTGCGAGGCGGGACGCACGGTCGAGGTGCACGAATATCCAGGGCGCACCCACATGGGCGTGATCGCAGAGGGATCGCCGCTTATCGACGACCTATACGACTGGGCCGACGCGGTGACCCGTGGCGAACTGCCCAGCAACTGCATGAGCTGACTCGTGAAATCACACGAAAGTCGAGCCGAGCGGCGGTTTTCGACACATGGCGGGAAGTGGTTCAGCAAATCGTCAGCACATGTACAGTCTCGCTGAGATTAGATCTGTTACTGTCAAAAAAAGGCGAGCTTGAGAGCTGGTCGGTGAGGACGAATCAATGGTGACAACTCCCGATGCACAGTCGGCGGCACCACCATGGGCAGCAGCCTATGCAGACGGCGTGCCGCTCAATATCGACGTCCCCGACGGCACGCTCATCGACATGTTCGACAAGGCCGTTGCCGGGCATGGTTCCCGTGTTGCGCTCGAGTTCTTCGGTGCGGAAATCAGCTATGCAGAGCTCGGCCGTCAGGTGGCTCGCGCGGCGGCGGGATTGCGTCGGCTTGGCGTCAACCCCGGAGACCGCGTGGCCATTTTGTTGCCTAACTGCCCGCAACATGTCATTGCTTTTTACGCGGTATTGCGCATCGGTGCAATCGTCGTTGAGCAGAACCCGCTGTACACGGCGGAAGAACTGCACACCAGTTTTGCCGACCACGGCGCGGTTGTCGCTATTGCGTGGGAATCGATTTGCGACACCGTTCACGAGGCGACCGTCGGCAGCGCACTGACTCATATCGTCTCGGTTTCGCTGATCGACGCCCTGCCGACGGTAAAGCGGCTTGCGCTCTCCCTCCCGTTCGGTACCTTGAAGAAGCAGCGTGCCAAGCTTGGTATCGCGCCGATGGTTGCAACCGTCTCTTGGAAGAGCATGGTGCGGGTCCCCGCGAGTGCCGCAGCGGCGTCGCGCTGGGCACAGGCGCAGGCAGGTGACACGGCGGTCATCCAATACACCAGCGGGACGTCCGGCATACCCAAGGGGGTCATGCTCACACATCGCAACCTGCTCGCCAACGCACGGCAGGGGCGAGCGTGGGTTCCCGGCCTGACCGAGGGCGGCGAGGTCATCTACGGGGTGTTACCGCTGTTCCACGTTTACGGGCTCACTCTGTGCCTCACCTTTACTTTCTTGATCGGCGCGAAGCTCGTTCTCTTTCCAACCTTCGATGTCGAACTGGTGCTTGCGGCGATGAAAAAGAGCCCGGCCACCTTCCTTCCAGCCGTCCCACCGGTCTATGAGCAGCTGGCGCGAACCGCCGAACACCGCGGCATCGACATGACATCGATTCAGTTTTCCTTCAGCGGGGCGATGGAGCTGGATCAACGTATTATCGAGCGCTGGGAGCGGGTCACGGGCGGCTATCTCGTCGAGGGCTACGGCATGACGGAGGCTGCGCCGATTATCGCCGGAAACCCGATTTCTGCCGGGCGCCGGGCCAAGAGTGTCGGCGTTCCTTTTCCGAGCACACAGATCCGCATCGTCAACCTCGACGACCCGTTCTCGGAGTGTGCCTTTGGCGAGCGGGGCGAAATTGTGGTTTCGGGTCCTCAGGTTTTTGCCGGCTACTGGAACAATCCCGACGAGACGGCTGCGACTATGCTCCCTGGTGGATGGCTGCGAACTGGCGACATCGGCGTGATGACCGCCGACGGATACATCACCATCGTTGACCGCCTGAAAGAACTGATCGTCACAGGTGGTTTCAACGTCTCGCCCTCTGAGGTGGAGGTTGCCATGCGCGCCTTTCCTGGCATCGCAGAGGTGTCTGTCGTCGGTCTGCCGCGACGCACGGGGGGCGAGGACGTTGCCGCTGCCGTGGTGATGAAGCCTGGGTTCGCGTTCGATTCGGGTGCGATTCGCACATATCTTCGCGAAAAACTGGTCGCGTACAAGGTACCGAAGAAGATTCTCGAGGTAAGTGAATTGCCCCGGTCGATGGTTGGCAAGGTTCTGCGGCGATACGTGCGGGAGAACTTCTTCGCAAGCAACAGGGTGGAGCGCGGCTGAAGTTAAGCTGCCTCTCCGACATCCACGCCGAGCGTCAGACCCGCGTCGCGAATCGCTGTCCACTCCCCGTCCGATATTTCCACACCGTCTCTCATGCGTGATGCGTACCGCTGGCGCTCGGGCTCTCCCGCGATAAGAATCGGGTTGTTCTCGGGGTCGGCCTGGTGCGCGGAACGCTGATACTCGACCATCGCCTTATACTCGGCGTGCATCCACTCAATATCTCCGAGACGATTCGGGTCGATCAGTATCGTGGTGATGTTGTTCACGATCGAGCCATCCTTGGGGTTGCCCGGTTGCATCGTGCCCCCGGACGAGAGCAGCCCGGCGAGAAACTCTGCCGCCAATGCCAGGCCCGAGCCCTTATGCTTCGCCATGGCCAGGAGTGCACCGGCGGGTTCCCCTTCGAAGATTGTCTTTGGGCTACGAGTGCGCTCGCCCTGGGGCGTGACAACCACTTCCTCGTCGAACTCTGTGCCGGCCAGCCAAGCCACACGCGCCTTGCCGTGTGCGATCACGCTTGTGGCGAAGTCGAGAACAAACGGTTCTGCGTCGGTCAGTCCTGGCATGGCAATGCAGATGGGGTTGGTTCCCATGCGTGGCTCAGAGCCGGCAAACGGGGCAACGATCGGATCGAAGGCGATCACGTTCACGAAGCTGATCGAGACGAGCCCTGCGGCGGCGGCTTGCTCGCCATATGTGCCGATGCGACCGAGATGCGAGGTGTTGCTTACCGTGATGAGAGTGAGGCCGGTGGATGCGGTGCGGTCGATGCCCGCCTGGGTCGCCTCTTTGCCGACCCGCTGACCGAAGCCGCGGTTTCCGTCGAATTGCAGGATTACGCCCGAATCCGATCGCAGGTGTGCGGGGGTGTTGGGCACGAGGCCGCCGCTCGCAGCCTGCTTGACATATTGCACGAGCATTCCGATGCCATGGCTGTCGTGGCCCTTGAGATTCGCCTCGACCATGTGACTCGCGACGATGTCTGCCTCTTCTTTGTCACTTCCGATCGCACGCAGGATGGTGGTGGCTGTTTGGATAAGTTTTTCGTAACTGATCAACACATGCTCGATTGTAGACCTGCGCACATCGCCGGACTTTCGCCATGCTTGGCGGATGCGTGGATGCGGCCGTGCCTAGCCGTGCCGAGCGCGGTGGGTGAGTAACAATAGGAGACATGGCACGACAAACGAGCGAATTGCCCACGCGGCGGAACCGGCCGAGGCCGACCGGCGACCCTGTCTTGTCGTTGATTGCCGGACTTGAGGCAGAGCTGCCATCTGGTGCCGAAATCGTCGATTCGTCGAGCAGGCGCCGTGCCGAGTATTCCTCTGATGCGTCGATCTACCGTGTGCTTCCGGCCGTCGTCGTGTTTCCGCGCACCGAGGATGACATTCTTGCTGCGGTCCGTATCGCCCGTTCCCACCACGTTCCGGTGACGATGCGCGGTGCGGGCACATCCATCGCGGGCAATGCGGTAGGCGAAGGCATCGTGCTCGACACCTCTCGGTTTTTCAATCAGATCATTGCCGTCGACCCTGAGGCGCGGACGGCTGTTGTGCGTCCTGGCGTCACGATTGCGCAACTGCAGGAGGCGGCGGCCCCGTTCGGATTGCGGTTCGGTCCGGACCCCTCGACATGGACCAGGTGCACGATCGGCGGATCGATCGGCAACAACGCGTGCGGGCCTCATGCCCTGTCGTATGGCAAGACGGGTGATCAGGTCGTGTCGCTCGACATGGTGGATGGCACCGGTCGTCGGTTCACGGCGGCTAAGGGGCTGGACGATTTCTCAGAACTGAGGCAGCTCATCGCTGCCAACCTGGCAACGGTGCGCACGCAGTTCGGTCGGTTCGGTCGTCAGGTTTCCGGTTACGCTCTTGAGGGCCTGTTGCCAGAGCGTGGCGAGAAGATCGCCCAGTTTTTTTCCGGCACCGAGGGCACTCTCGGCATCATCCTGTCCGCGACAGTTCGCCTGCAACCGGTGCCGGCCTCGCCTCACCTCGTTGTGCTCGGATATCCGTCGATGCCCGACGCGGCCGACGACGTGCCCGCTCTATTGCCGCATCGACCGTTGGCTTTGGAGGGGATGGATGCGCGGCTCGTTGAGGTTGTCCGCCACAAGTTCGGTGCCGCGGCCGTACCCGATCTGCCGGAGGGCAACGGATGGCTGATGATCGAGGTCGGTGGCGCGGACAACGCGGCTGCTCGTAGGGCGGCTGAGGCCCTGGTTGCTTCCGCGGCCACACAGGCTGCAGTGATTTTGCCACCCGGGCCGGACGCCTCCTCTTTATGGAAGATTCGGGCCGATGGTGCTGGTCTTGGCGGTCGCACTCCGGGTGGCAAGCAGGCATGGCCGGGGTGGGAAGACGCGGCGGTTCCGCCTGAGCGGCTTGGGGCCTACCTGCGCGATTTTGATGCGCTGCTCGCCAAACACGGTCTGGATGGCCTGCCCTATGGGCATTTCGGTGACGGATGCGTGCATATCCGCATCGATATTCCGCTGCAAGACGGAACCGCTGTCTTTCGTAGCTTTCTCGTGGAGGCTGCTCGCCTCGTGGCTGGCTATGGCGGCTCGATGTCTGGCGAGCATGGCGATGGTCGTGCGCGAAGCGAGCTACTGCCCGAGATGTATTCCCCCGAGGCCATACAACTGTTTGGCGCTGTCAAGCACATATTCGATCCAGAGAATATTCTGAATCCTGGCATTCTCGTCAATCCGGCGCCGATCGACGCCAACGTGCGCCGCCCTTTCGCTCGGCCCGTCCAAGCGGTCGCTGGTGGTTTCGACTTTGCCAGTGACGGCGGCAGCTTTACCAACGCTGTGCACCGCTGCACTGGGGTGGGGAAGTGCCGGGCCGACTCGCGCGCAAGCGGTGGATTCATGTGTCCGTCATATCAGGCATCCAAGGACGAAAAGGACTCCACTCGTGCCCGCGCGCGGGTGCTCGAAGAGATGGTGCGTGGAACATTCGTCGATGCAGGCTGGGCATCCGCCGAGGTGGAGGATGCGTTGGACCTGTGTCTGTCGTGCAAGGCGTGTGCATCGGACTGCCCGGCAGGCATCGACATGGCTCGCTACAAGTCTGAGGTGCTGTACCGCAAGTACAAAGGCAGAATGCGTCCGCTCTCTCATTACTCTCTCGGCTGGCTTCCTCGTTGGCTGTCTCTTGCGCGAATCGCGCCAAGGACGACGAGTTGGTTTTTGTCTACTCGGCTCGCGAGCTGGGTGCTGCACCGCTTTGGCGGTCTTGACGACAAGAGATCCCTGCCCTCTATCACGTCGGTCCCGTTCGCTCGTTGGCTGCGCACTGACGGTCGTAGCCGGGTATCGAGTTTCGACGGGGTGTCGGCATCGCCTCGCGGTCCGGTGGTTGTCTGGAGCGACAGTTTTTCGAGCGGCGTCGATCCCACGGCGACGCGCGCAGTCATCGCGGTGCTTGAGGATGCAGGCTTTGAGGTGGTCATCCCGCCCGATGCGTGTTGCGGGCTGACATGGATTTCCACAGGGCAGCTGGATGGTGCGCGGAAGCGCCTCGTCGATCTGGTGGAAGCGTTCGCCCCATTTGCGGCAGCGGGCATCCCGATCGTCGGGGTCGAGCCGTCATGTACGGCGGTGCTTCACAGCGACCTTCTCGACCTGCTACCTGATTCCGTGCAAGCGAAGTCTGTCTCGGCCGCTGTCGTGGCTTTCCCCGAGCTGATCCGTGACATCACAGAAGACCAGACGAACCCTTGGGCGGTTCCCGACCTGAGCGACGCACATTTCGTGGTTCAGCCGCACTGCCACCAGTACGCGGTTGGCGGCGTTGCCGCGGAGCGCAAAGTTCTCGAGCGCGCCGGCGCAGAGTTCACCGAGCTTGCCGGGTGCTGTGGTCTTGCAGGCAACTTCGGCATGGAGAAAGGGCACTACGAGATGTCTGTCGCGGTGGCCGAAAACGCTTTGCTTCCCGCGCTGCGCGAGGCTCCCGACAATTCGTCGCTGCTCGCCGACGGCTTCTCCTGCCGCACCCAGGCGCAACAGCTCGGCGGTGTCTCGAGCAGGCCGCTTGCCGTTGTTCTCGCTGAGGCCAAGTCCCTCAACTATTAGGACGGTTCGTCCACCCATCCACTCTCTTGCTCATCCGTTTGCATGGCGCCGTCCGGCTCCCGACCGCGACCGACGTTATTCCGACGCCGAAGGCGACGCGCTACTTGATGCATCCTGGCTGGTGCTTAGCGACGCACTTGGTGATGCACTCGGCGACGCGTTATCCGAGCCCAATCCAGCCTCCGCAATCGCTGCGTTCACGGCCTCTTCCGAGAGGAAGGTCACGAGGGCATCGGCATCATCGATGTCACCATCAAAGGTGAGTCCGGCTGCTGTGAGAGTAGGTACCGTAGCGATCGCCGCGTTGTCGCCGTACAGGGTCGATTGTGCAGCGCGTTCACTGGCAGCCTTGGCCCAATTGACGAAGGTGCCGTTCGACACGCAAGCGAGCACATCCGTGTTTGTCACTCCGGCGTTCGCGACGATGGATGAGAGGCCGTCGACAGAGAGCGTCGTGTCGTCCTTTTCCGCGGTGGCGGTGGCCGCGAGCAGAGCGCTATTGACGGCCCATGCATTTTCTGGGTCGCCGTCAGCGACACACCCGAAGGCTGCGACGGCTCGCACCGCGTACTCGTTGCTTGTGTCGGTAGCGATGGGGTGCACTTCGAGATTCATGTACGCCGAGACGATCCACGTGCCGAGCTTAGAAGAATTGGTAGACCAGAAGGTTGCCGAGTCGTTGTCGCTGTAATCGAGGTATACCTGAGCATCAAGCCTGCCCGTGGTGGCGAAGTTGTTGGTCGTGGCGACAGGAGTGCCCCACGCAACAATGCCGTCGGTGTTCGTCTCAGTGATCGAGTTGCTCGACGCTGTGCTCGATGTGCCCGTTGACACGAACTGGATCCCATCGCTGAGCATGTCGCCCGGTCCCACATGGCTTTCGGCGATCATCCCGTACACCCACACCCCGACCCCAGCAAGGGCAACAGCAACGATGGCGGTGGTGGCGGCGATGGTGATTCGTTTGCGCATCTTGACCCGACGGGCGTGTTCTTCACGCTCGATGCGGTTCAGCTCTCGTTGATACGCCTTCCGGTCTTTCTTGGCCATGCCGTCGAGAGCAGGGGTAGCTGGTTGTTGTTGCCTTGGCACGCGGAGTTCTCCTCATTGGTATATGCGGCGCGCTGGTTGATGTCCCGCTGAAACGAGAGCCAACTCTACGCCGCGAAGGATTAGCTTTTCTGTGCCTTGTTGACAAGAGCTGTGCCTGCGGCAAGTGCTTCGAGCTTGGCCCACGCTATCTGAGGATGGATCCTGCCACCCAGTCCGCAGTCTGTGGAAGCGATAACGTTTGCCTCGCCAACAGCATCAGTGAAGTGCCTGAGTCGCTGTGCCACGAGTTCCGGATGCTCGACGACGTTGGTGCTGTGACCGACAAGGCCGGGAATGAGCACTTTGCCTTCCGGAAGCTTCACATCGTTCCACACTGTCCACTCGTGTTCGTGGCGTGCGTTGGCTGCTTCAAACGAATACCCCGACGCGTTGATGGTGAGCAGCAGTTTCACGATATGTCGCAACTCGATGTCGGTCGTGTGCGGGCCGTGCCAGCTGCCCCAACAGAGATGGAAACGTACTTGTTCTTCGGGGATTCCTCGTAGCGCCCAGTTGAGAGCCTCGACACGCTTCTGGGTGTAGGCGAGATAGTCTTCGATGGCCGGCTCTGGCTCGATCTGGTCGAAATTCTCGGCGAACGACGGGTCGTCGATTTGCAGGGTCAGCCCGGCGTCGGTGATGGTGAGATACTCCTCGCGGAGGGCTTCCGCCGCTGCCCACACGAACTCCTCATCTGTGTCGTAATAGGCGTTGCTGATTCGAGTGAGGCTTCCTGGCGAAAGCGCCGTAATGAATCCGCTTTCCGTGCCTGTTGCCTCTAGCGCATTGATCAGGTTCGCAACGTCCCGGTTCACCGCTTCGTGCCCTGTGTACGTGAGTTCCCCCGTGACGATGGGGAAGCCCTGTGGCGCTTCGCCGACAAAGATGCCGGCACCCGGATCCTCGTAGGCCTCGGCGAAGGCCTGGTGGTCTCGACGGAAAGCGAATCCTGTGGTCTCGATGTGGCCGGGACGAGAATACCTGCGGTTGAGCAACCATGTGCTGTCGGTATCGAGTTCGAGGCCGCCGAGGCGGGTGAACGAATAGTTCCACCATGCGCCGAAATCGAATGGACTCGACATGGATTTTCCGTATTCTCCGTCGCCGACGATGGTGACTCCTGCATCACGCTGCCGTTGCACGACGTCCACAATGGCATCTCGCAACACGGCATCGAAGTCACCTTCTTCGCCAGCAATTCGGGCCGCATTCGCGGCGAACAACTCGGGGGTGCGGGGCAGGCTGCCAGCGTGGCTCACCTGAATGTCATGAGTTTTTCGGGTCACGTGCCTATCTTCCCGTACGGAATGCTTCGGGGGCGAATCGGGCAGCTGGATGTGACGTCGAATTGCGCTGAGGTTGCGGTTAGAGGGAGCGTGTCTTCTTCCACTCCCCGCCGAAGTGCTTCCAGGGGTCTCGACGGGGCGTGACCGGCTCGGCTTGACGGCCATGGACGGAGACGCCCCGCGCTCTTCCCATAAGCAAGAGCGAACTCGCGAACTTTCCTATACGGTCTGGACCGGGTGGGCCGCCGAAACGGTGTCCATGATGGCACGTGAGACTCGCTCCACTGTCATCCCGCGGGCGCGGAGCGCGTCCTCTGCAGGAGCAGAGAGTCCGAATTCGTCGATCCCCACGATCTCGCCGGTTGGGCCGGCGACATCGGCCCAACCGAAGGTCGCCGCTGCCTCGACCACGACGCGAGCCCGTACAGCCTGCGGCAGCACCGATTCGCGGTACTCGGGTGTCTGCTCTGCGAACCATTCGCGGGAGGGCATCGACACGACGCGCACGGCGATGTCGCTGTTCGCGAACGTTTCTGCCGCTTCGAGGGCGAGCGCTACCTCACTACCGGTTGCCACAACGATCACGTCGGGGTCGGGCGCGTCCAGAACGATGTACGCACCTCGTGCCACTCCGTCGTAGACGGTTTCGCTGGGTGTGGATGCAACGGGTACCGGTTGCCGGGCGAGAACGAGGCCGGCGGGCCCTCGCCGTTCGAGGATCGCGAGCCAGGCCGCCGCTGTCTCCACGGCGTCTGCGGGTCGTACGACACTGAATCCGGGGATGGCGCGGAGGGAGGCGAGGTGCTCGATGGGCTGATGGGTTGGGCCATCGCCGCCGAGTGCCACAGAATCGTGGCTCCATAGGTAGGTGACAGGCAGATGCATGAGCGTGGCGAGCCTGATCGAAGGACGCTGGTAGTCGCTGAAGACGAGGAATGTGCCTGCGAAGAAGCGGGAGCCGTTGATGAGCGAGATGCCGTTCATGGCTGCGGCCATCGCGTGTTCGCGAACGCCCCAGTGCACGTTGCGACCCGCGCGACCCGAATCCTCGCCCTCTTCAGGAAGGAAGTTTCCGCCGTGTGAAATGGCCGTTCGGTTGGGCTCGGCCAAGTCGGCAGAGCCGCCCCAGAATTCGGGGAGCGCCGCAGCGATCGCCTGGATCGCTTTTCCCGAGGCATCGCGGGTGGCGAGGCTGTCGCCTGGGTGAAATGTTGGCAGCGTTGCACGCAGCGTTGTGGGCAGTTTGCCCGCCCGGGTGCGCTTCAGTTCGGCCGCGAGATCGGGATTGGCGTTCTCCCAGTCGGTCTGCTTGCTCTGCCAGTGCGCGCGAAGTGCCGCGCCGCGGCTGATTGCCTCGTGGCCGTATGCGATCGCTTCTTCGCTGACCTCGAAGGGGCCGGTTTCGACGCCGAGTACTGCGCGTGTCGCTGCGGCCTCTTGCGCTCCGAGGGGTGAGCCATGCGAGGCGGCCGTTCCTGTCGCATGCGGAGCAGGCCAGGCGATCTGTGATTTGACGATCACGAGCCGCGGCCTGTCGGGGTTTTCGGCGCCCTTTGCAAGCACGGTGTCGAGGGTGACGAGGTCGACGTCGCCGTTTTCTGCGAGACCGACCTTGTCTACCTTCCAGCCTTGGGCGGTGAATCGCGCGGCGATATCCTCGGACTGGGTGAGCGAAGTGGAACCCGCGATCTGAATGTCGTTGTCGTCGTAGATGACGACGAGGTTGTCGAGCTTATGTCTGCCTGCGAGTGCGCCTGCCTCATACGAGATGCCTTCCTGCAGGTCCCCATCGGAGACGAGCACCCACACTGTGCGCTCGAAGGGTGAGGTGCCCTTTGCTGCGGACGGGTCGTACAGCGCTTGTTCGTGCTTGATCCCCATCGCCATGCCGACTGCGGTGGCCAGACCTTGGCCGAGGGGCCCGGTTGTCGTCTCGACGCCGGGGGTGTGGCCGTACTCCGGATGTCCCGGGGTGAGCGAGTCGAGTGCGCGGAAAGACTTGAGATCATCGAGCGCGACGTCGTAGCCCGTGAGGAAGAGTTGGGTGTACAGCAGGATGCTTGCGTGCCCGCAGGAAAGGATGAAGCGATCGCGGCCGGCCCAGTCTGGTGTGCGCGGATCGTGCCGAATGTGCTTGTGGAACAGCGTGGTCGCGATGGGTGCCAGCGCGATCGCGGTTCCGGGGTGCCCTGACCCGGCTGCCTCGACGGCGTCGAGGGCCAAGAGGCGGGCGGCCACGATGGCGGTGGCTTCGTTGTCTTTCACAGTTCGCTCCTTCGATCGGCTCGCGGCGAGCCGGTCCGAAAGCCGAGAATACACCAGAAATCATGACGTCATAATGACTCTATCCGTTGCTGCCGAGAGATAAGCCCAAATGCGCTTGCAAAACGAAACAGGTCGCCATATGATCATTCAAGTCATTATGACGACCTGATGTCTAGCCCTCCCTGCGGGGCATCGGTTACGACGTTTTCTAGCAATGATGCGGAGGTCAGGCGATGCCGACGGCGAGCGGAACCAGCAAATATGTGGCGGTGCGTGAGCATCTTCTTTCGCGGATCCAGGAGATGCAGCCGGGCGACCGGCTTCCCGCAGAGCCTGTTCTGTGCGACGAGTATGGTGTGAGCCGGATCACCCTGAGGCACGCTGTCGACGGGCTTATCTCAGACGGCCGTCTCGTGCGTGAGCACGGCAAAGGAACTTTTGTCATCGAGCCGCAGTACACCCTGAGCTATCGCGAGCGCTTCGCGGATGCTGTCACCGGCTTCTACGCGCAGCAGTCGAACGAGGGCTTCACCGTCACGACCTCGGTGATCAAGCAGGAAGTCGTCCTCGCCGGAGGGCTTGTCGCGGCCCAGTTGAATATCAGTGCCGCCGACCGCGTCGTGGAGCTCACCCGTCTGCGTTTCGTCAACGGAATTCTGCACCACCTCGTCGTCACCTATCTACCGCATGCTCTCTTCCCGGACACGGCGGGGGTCGATTTCACGGATGGCTCGCTCTACGGCTATCTGAAAGACACACACGGGGTCGTCCTTGAGCGCAACGACTTGCTCGTGTCGCTTGAGGAGGCGAATCCGTTCCTCGCGGATCAGCTTGGAATCGATGTCGGCCACACGCTCCTCAAGATCGCTTCCACCGTCTTCGATGCCGACGATCGGGCCGTCGCATACGGCACCTCTCACTTCACTCCGCAGAACAGCGAGATCTCGTTCAACCTGCACGGCTGACGCATCTCTCTGCACCCTTAACCTCTTCAACCGGCAACCGAACAGGATCAGAACACGTGCTCAACGATTACCTCAACAAAGACACCATTCGCTTCGCGCAGAACGTCGGAGGATGGCGTGAAGCGATCGACCTGGTGACAGCGCCTCTGCTGGAGTCGGGATCGATAACCTCCGCCTATGTGGATGCCATCACGGCGTCGATTGCCGCAGGAGGCGTCTACATCGATCTCGGCTTTGGGATCGCTCTGGCGCATTCACGGCCGGAGAACGGGGTGCAGCACACGGGCCTCTCGAGCCTGCGGGTGAGCCCGACCGTTCTCCTCAACGATGATCCTCAGCATCCGATCGACTTGTTCCTTTGCCTCGCTGCGACCGATGCGAACGCACACCTCGAAACCATGAGAGAACTCGCATCTCTCCTCAGCGACGAGCAACTTTGCACGCAACTGCTCGCCGCACACACTTCCGCCGAAGTACTGGCGGTCATTCAAAAGATGGGAAACTGAAATGAAATTCCTCGCAGTATGCAGTACCGGTCTCGGTAGCAGCTTCATGGTTCACATGAACATTGAAAAAGTCCTCAAAGAACTCGGGATCAATGGCGTCGATGTCGACCATGCTGACCTCGGGTCTGTCGCCAAGGGTGACGCAGACACGATCTTCGTGGGCGCCGACCTGGCCGACGCCACGTCCGACCTCGGTGACGTTGTCGTTCTCAACAGCATCATCGACCTCAACGAACTTCGCACGAAGGTGCGCGAAACCGCGGAGCGCAAGGGCCTCGCAATCACAGCAGCAGGAGAAAACTAGCCATGAATGCAGTATTGAATGTCTTACTCGATATTTTTCGTCAGCCTTCGATCATTGTCGCGCTGATCTCGCTGATCGGACTCTCTGTTCAGCGGAAAAGCTTCAGCGATGTGCTCAAGGGTACTGTGCGCACGCTCGTCGGCTTCCTCGTGCTCGCCGCAGGTGCGAACGTGGTGGTCGGTGCGCTGACCCCCTTCGGCGATATGTTCCAACACGCCTTCAACGTGCAGGGCGTCGTGCCGAACAATGAAGCCATCGTTGGGCAGGTGCTGCTCGATTATGGATCCGCTGCCGCATTGATCTTCTTCTTCGGCATGATCGTGAACATCGCTCTCGCCGCGACGACACGTTTCAAGTACATCTACCTCTCGGGCCACGTCGCCTTCTACATGGCGGCCATGATCGCCGTCATCCTTGGGGTCGCCGGGTTCGACACTTGGGCCGTCGTGCTCTGGGGCGCGCTTGCCCAGGGGCTGGTCATGACGCTTTCGCCTGCGCTGGTGCAGCCGTTCATGCGCAAGGTCACGGGCAACGACGACGTCGCGATCGGTCACACAGGCGGCGTGGGCATTGCGCTGAGCGGTCTCGTTGCCAGCATCACGCGAGGAAAGGGAACCTCGAAGTCTACCGAAGAGCTGCAGTTCCCCAAGGGACTCGGCTTCCTGCGCGATACGACGGTCATTGTGGCCCTATCGATGGGAGTCATCTACATCATCGTCGCGCTCTTCGCCGGTAGTGAGTACGTTCGGTCCACGCTGAGCGATGGCCAGAACTACATCATTTTCGCGCTGATGCAGGCGGCCACATTCTCGGCCGGGGTCTTCATCATCCTCGCCGGTGTGCGGGTTGTGCTAGCCGAGATCGTGCCGGCGTTCAAGGGCATTTCCGAGCGTATCGTCAAGAATGCTCGACCAGCTCTCGATGTTCCGATCGTCTTCCCGTTTGCCCCTAACGCCGTGCTGATCGGATTCCTCGCGAGTTTCGTTGGTGGCATCGTCGGCATGGTCGCGATGGTATTCATGGGCACGGCCATCATCGTTCCGGGTGTCGTCGCTCACTTCATGACGGGTGCGGCCTCCGGCGTCATCGGCAACGCGGCTGGCGGACGCCGCGGCGCAGTGCTCGGCGCGTTCGCAAACGGCCTTGCGATCACTTTCCTGCCGCTGCTCCTTCTGCCGATGCTCGGTGAGATCGGGTTCTCGAACTCGACCTTCTCCGATGCGGATTATGGCATTGTCGGGCTGTTCCTCGGCTGGCTCTCCATCGGGGGCGGTCAGATAGCTGTCATTGCGGGAATCGTGCTCGCCCTCGTCGCCGTATACCTGGTGAGCCTCGTCATGGGACGGCGAGCCAAGAACAATGCGGGCACGTCTGCGGAACCTCCTGTTGGTTCCAGCGAAGCCGAGCCCGTCACCTCGGTCGGTTCGTCGGCCTCATCGGCCGAGACCGCGAAACAGTAGAGGTACCGGTTTCCTGCAGTCCCTCATCGAGCCCGGCTCAGCGTGCGAGCGCACCCGGCTCGATGAGGGACTGTCTCTGTTCCGGGTGTGCCCGGCGCCGTAACGATCCTGGACGGAACGTGGCAGGGCGGCTCGTGTGCCCGGTCCTCCCTTGGAGCGCGACGGCAGCCTCAGTTGCGACAGCTGGACAGCGGTTGCAAGAATCCCTTGCTCGTACTCGCGACCCCGTTTGTCGCCGGCGCACAGATCAGATGTTCACCGCCACCCGAGTGCAGGGGCGACGTGCGTGAGGATGGCATCTAGCACGTGCGCGTTGTAGTCAACCCCGAGCTGGTTGGGCACCGTAAGCAGCAGCGTATCCGCCGCTTGGATCGCCTCGTCGCCGCGGAGCTGCTCGATCAGGGCATCTGGCTCGTCGGCGTATGACCGGCCGAATACCGATCGGGTCGAGTCAATGTAGCCGATCTGGTCATTGCGCTCACCGCTGCCGAGAAAGTATTCGCGGTCGAGGTCGTTGGTGATCGCGAAAATCGATCGCGACACCGAAACGCGTGGCTCGTAGCCGTAGTCGTGTCTCGCCCACTCTTCGCGGAATACTTCGATCTGCTTACGTTGCTGCACATGGAACGGCTCGCCCGACTCGTCGTCTTTCAGCGTCGATGACATCAAGTTCATTCTCTCCTTGGCCGCCCAACGCGCCGTGGCATTCGATCCTGCGCCCCACCAGATGCGCTCGCGCAGACCCTCGGAGTACGGCTCGATTCGCAAAAGACCGGGCGGATTTGGAAACATCGGCCGCGGATTCGGCTCTGCGAACCGCTCTCCTGTCAGCACCCTCAGCGCGACCTCGGTGTGCCTGCGTGCCATGTCCGCATCGGTCTCGCCCTCCTCAGGCGCGAAACCGAAATACCGCCAGCCGTCAACGACCTGCTCGGGTGATCCCCGGGAGATTCCAAGCTGTAGCCGGTTGCCGGAGATCAGGTCGGCGGCCCCAGCATCCTCGGCGAAGACCAGAGGATTGGAGTACCGCATGTCGATGACCCCGGTGCCGATCTCGATGCGCTTCGTACGTGCCCCGACCGCAGAGAGCAGCGGGAACGGTGAGCCGAGCTGCTGTGCGAAATGGTGTACACGGAAGTAGGCGCTATCGGCTCCGAGCTCCTCGGCGGCGACAGCGAGGTCGATGCTTTGGAGCAGCGCGTCGGACGCACTTTGGGTTGCGGATGTTGGATGTTGTGTCCAGTGACCGAAGGACAGGAAGCCGATGTTTTTACGTGTGCTCACGCATAAACCAACTCGTCTGTGCCGGACTCTATTCCGCCAGCGCTATGCCGTTCAGGGCTTGAGCGAGGTCGGCGATGAGATCGTCGGCATCTTCGAGCCCGACGGAGAGCCGCAACAGGCCCGAATCCTGGTAGAGCGGGGGGAAGTTCACCGTGTGCGGTTCGTCACGACTGACCTGCACGATCAACGACTCGTCGTGGCCGAGCGAGACGGCCGACGTGATGAGTTTGAGTCGCGCCACGAACGCGTTCTGATCGTCCGGTCCACCGATGACCGCAAACGCGATCATCCCCCCTGCGCCGTGCTCGAACTGGCGCTCCGCGACCGCGTGCTGGGGATGAGAGTCGAGGCCTGGATAGTCGACGCGGGCCACTGCGGGATGTGCGGCCAGGAACTCCGCGATTCTTTGTGCTGTGGTCACGTGCTGTCGCAGTCGGAGCGGCAGGGTGACGGCACCACGCATGATCAGCCAGGCGTTGAACGGACTGATCACGCCGCCGACATCCACCATTGCGTCGGATCGGATCGGTTGAATGAGTGCGTGTGATCCAAGCACCGCGCCACCCATTGCGTCTCCGTGACCGTTGATGTACTTGGTCATCGAATGCACCACATAGTCGGCGCCGTGTTCGAGCGGCCGAAACACTCCAGGTGGAGTGAACGTCGAATCGACCGACAGCAACGCGCCGGCCTCATGCGCAATCCCGGCAAGCGCGGCGATGTCGGCGACGCGCGTAGTGGGGTTGGCGATGACCTCAGTATGGATCAATCGCGTGTTCGGGCGGATCGCCGCTGCGACCGCTTGGACGTCGCTTGTGTCGACGAATGTGGCCTGCACCCCGTACCGCCGGGGGAGGAGGTCTTCGAGAAGGCGGCGCAACGCGACATAGCCGATGTCGCTGACGATGGCGTGGTCGCCCGTCTTGAGCGTCGCGAAGAACACGGCATGCAGCGCAGCGACGCCACTGGCTAACGCCACCGCATCCTCTGCCCCCTCGAGCGCAGCGAGTTTCACTTGCAGCCCGAGCTGGTTCACCCCGGAGTTGCGAGTGTAAAGGGCGACGTCGGTGCCTGACCAGTTGACAGTCGTCGGATCGTCCGGCAGAAGGTACGAATTCGCCATCACGATCGGGGTGCGAATCGCCCCGCCGAAGTCGTTGCTGTTGCCTGCGTGCACGGCAATGCTTTGGCCGTTCAGAGAGTGTGGATCGTGCCTGTCGGGACTGGTTGTCATGGGTTGTGCCTCAGATATGGATGCGGTGGATATGGGAGTGGTCGGGTCGTTGGGTGCGTCCAGGGACGTCTTAAAGCTGTTGATGTGACGAGCGTGGACTCACATAGCGTCCCGCGACTCGAATCAGGAGGCGTTCTGGAGCGAGCCGTGTCGCAACCCGAGCAACAAACGCATTGCCGATCCCGTCGACGACTGAGGGCCTGCCGCGATCGAGGGCACGCAACGCCGACCTGACCACATCGGTGGTGGTGCGGCGGCTGCCGAGCATGACATCGTTGCCTGCGATTTCAAAAAAGGGAGTCTCGGTCGGTCCAGGGCAGACCGCGAGTACTCGCACGCCTGAGCCGTGCAGCTCGCCCCACAGCGCCTGCGTGAACGAAAGAACGTAGGCCTTTGTCGCTGCGTATACGGCCATGTACGGGATCGGCTGGAACGCCGCATTGCTCGCCACGTTGATGATTGCGCCGTGCCTGCGCGCGATGAGGCCGGGAAGTATGCGGGTCGTCAAACTCGTCAGTGCGCCGACGTTGAGGTCGATCTCTTGGTCGATTCGCACTGGGTCACTCGTCGCAAGGTCGCCGAAGGTGCCGAACCCCGCGTTATTGATCAGTACGTCGATTTCGACGCCATGTGCGGCCACTTTCCCGATCAGCGTGTCGATGGCACCAGGCGCGCTGAGATCGGCGGCAACGGGAATCGCCCGAATGGGGTGCGCGGCTTCGAGTTCTGCGGCGAGAGCGATGAGCTTGTCTTCTGACCGTGCAACCAGGACGAGGTCCGCTCCCCGTTCGGCGAGTCTTCGGGCGAACTCGGCACCGATTCCAGTGGACGCTCCGGTGACCAGTACGGTCGTTTGGACGAAATCGAAGGTGTTTCGGGACACAGGTGGTCCTCTCAACTCGGAGCAAATAAAAAAACAAGTAATTAATCTGGTGGATCAATTATCTTCCGACTTGGACGTGTCTTGTTGGGCGTGTCGTGTGAATGCCGGGTCTTGGCGGCTACGGCAGCCCGACCAGACTGCGATCCGGGCTACGCGAAAGACAACTCCGTCGCTAAGCTGTGGTCAGGGACCGATGGGGGTCATCTAAAGGCAGTGACGCTCAATGAATACGAAGCGATACAGCACACACAATCCACCAACGATCCGCATTCCCCAAGTCGTGCTCGCCGTGCTGGCTTCCGCCATGCTCGGTCTCGGCGCTGCGGTGCCGGCGGCTGCGGCCGAAGAGTCGTCGTTCGACGCCGATTTTGCCGCCAGTGGCTATTCGATCGCGCCACATAGCCCGGTCGACCAGAACGGATGGGCCACGGATACGCGCAATCCAGGGGATTATGACTACACGCTTGCCGAGAACGCCGACTTTCCGCTGTCTGGGTTAGGGCACGACGGCGTCAGCTTACGTTTCTCGAACGCCGTGACCAGTGCTGCCATCGGCCAGCTCATCTCGCCGTATCTCAGCGTTCCCGCGGGCGAGTCGTCCGTGGCCGCGGCCGGTGCCGATGAGTTCAGCGCCGACTATACGATCGCCTCAGCCACTGGCGGCTACCAGGAAGGTCTTTCCATCGAAGTCAGCATCGGGCACTCCACCAACCGTGCTGGCGGCAACCTCATCTATCGTCACGTCGACGGCGGTCTGCAGATCAGCGCGATCTGGATGGCTAGCGACGCCACCAGTGGTAGCCTCCGCGAATGGCGCTCGGCGATCATCCCTGGTCCGCTGGGCGGCGGACTGTGGGATCCAACTGTTCCACACGACATCTCGACGGATGTTCACTTCGTCGACGACGGCATCGACGTGGTCGAGGTGTCAGTGGATGGTGATCTGGTCGCCGCCGTTCCCACCTGGGAGTATTACCACCAGGTCACGGCCCACGAGGCCAAACAGGTGCGCAACCTGGCATTCCGCGTCAGCGGTTCGGCTCCGACGGCCGACGGTGTGGGCTATGTTTCTGGTCTGCCGACGGCCTCATCCACTGCAGGCAACGGCTTTCTGTTCGAAGACATCTCGTATTCGAGCAGCACCGAGACCTGGAATGCTGACGAGCCGACGGCCGACCCGATCATCGACGCCGCCGCGTCCCTGCCGAACGGGAAGAAGCTCGATACGGGGGCTGTGACCGAGACCGCCAAAGGGTTCAGCGTCGCCTTGGGGGCCAAGGCCTCTCAATATGTCGGCATCTACCTGACCGGCGCGCCCGGGTCTACTCCGGTGTTCGCGGGTTGGGCTAAGAGCACCTCGTCCGGTGTCTCGTCGTTCACCACGCCTGCCAGTCTTGACCCAGGAGCCTACACTGTTGCTGCATATGACAGGACGGGCGGACTCCTCGGCTGGGCAGACAACGCGATCACCGTGGCCGCGCCGCCGAGTTCGAGCCCAACGCCGAGTTCATCTCCGTCCCCGTCGGTTTCGCCGTCGCCTTCGGCGTCCCCGTCTGCGAGTGCCGGGCCCTTGCCGACCAAAGAGCCAACACTGCCGGCAGAGCCCGATGCATCGCCAATTGGCGAAGTACCGGTCGATAGCACGGATATCGATTCGGGTGGAACTGTCACCATTTCCTTTCTGGCCGGATCGTTCGAGCCCTTCGAGAACGTGTACTTGGCCTGGTACCCCGAGCAGATATTCGGTGGTTGGCTCCAGGCCGCTGCCGATGGCAGCCTCGTGGCGACTGTCGCCGTACCAGAAGGGCTCGAAGCCGGCGGTCACACGCTGCAAGCGACCGGCGCAACGTCCGGAAATGTTTATTCGACGGCCGTGAGGGTTTCGGCGAGTACGGATTCTGGGGCTGGTGGCCCGAGCGATGGCCTGGTGGACACCGGTGTGTCCAGCGATGTGGCGCTGCGAACCGGTGTGGTGCTTGGAGCTGGCGTTCTGCTGCTGATGGGCGGAGCCGCACTCGAACTGATCGGCGTGCGCCGACGACGTTGACGGTGTGAGACCTGCGCCGGGCGTCGGCAACAAATTCGTCCGCAACACTGTTGTGTGCGGTCGTCGCCGGGTAGTGTGACGGGAACACCTCTGGTGTCCCGGTCAAGGAGGACCACAATGACAACGACGTCACCTATCCGCCTGCCCGCTCTTGCCGAACACAGTGCTCTTTGGGAAGGGCGGGCGCGCAATGTCCTTACCTGGCGACGACCATTTCTGCAGGGGGTGAACTGGTCGGATCCGCCATTCGCCACCTGGTTTGCCGACGGCGAGCTCAATGTCTCAGAGAACTGTCTCGATCGACATGTGGCTGCGGGAATCGGCGACCGGATCGCCATCTATTGGGAAGGAGAACCGGGTGACCGTGTGCAGTTCACTTACCGAGAGTTGCTTGCTGAGGTCTGTCGTGCGGCGAATGCGTTCGCAACGCTTGGAATAGGCAAGGGCGACCGGGTGGTGATCTACTTGCCATTGATCCCGGAGGCGATTATCGCCATGCTTGCGTGTGCTCGCATCGGGGCCATCCATTCTGTCGTCTTTGCGGGCTTCAGCCCCCAATCCTTGCGCGCGAGGGTGGATGACGCAGGGGCGAAGCTCGTGATTACCGCGGATGGGGGCATTCGTAAAGGTAAGGTGACCCCGCTCAAGGGTGCTGTGGACGAGGCGCTTACGGAGGCGCAGAGCGTGGAGCATGTGCTTGTCGTGCAGCGTACGAGCGGTGAACGCGGCGAGCGCCTGAATCTCGAGACGGGCAGCGCATGGATGCCGGAGGGTGTCGGGTGGCGTCCGGGGCGCGATATGTGGTGGCACGAAGTACTGGATGCGGAAAGTTCCGTCCACGAGCCCGAGGCCTTTGCTGCAGAGACGCCCCTGTTCATCCTGTACACCTCGGGAACGACGGGCGCCCCGAAGGGCATCGTGCACACCAGCGCCGGGTACCTCACGCAGGCCGTGTTCACGCACAGCACGGTTTTCGATCTGCGTCCCGAGTCCGACGTGTATTGGTGCACCGCTGATGTCGGGTGGATCACTGGGCATAGCTATGTGGTGTACGGCCCGCTCGCGAACGGCGCGACACAGGTCATTTACGAGGGGGCACCGGACACTCCCCATCACGCGCGCTGGTGGGAACTCGTGGAGCGATACCGGGTATCGATCTTTTACACAGCCCCGACGGCTATCCGCACGTTCATGCGTCTTGGCAGGCAACTTGCGGACCCGTATGACCTCAGCAGCTTGCGAGTGCTCGGCAGCGTTGGTGAGCCGATCAATCCTGAAGCGTGGGAGTGGTTCCGAGACAACGTTGGCGGCGGCGGTACACCGGTCATCGACACCTGGTGGCAGACCGAGACTGGTGCCGTCATGGCGGCTCCGGGGGTACACCAGGAAGTCTTCAAGCCGGGAAGCGTGCAGCACCCGGTGTCGGGTGTCCATCTCAGCGTTGTGCGCGATGACGGGACGCCTACCGCGCACGACGAGATCGGGTTTCTCGTCGCCGAATTGCCGTGGCCAAGCATGGCGCGTGGTATCTGGGGGGACCCCGATCGATTTGTCGACACCTATTGGTCGCGTTTTCCTGGCCGCTATTTCACGGGTGACAGTGCGCTGGTGGATTCAGATGGCGATCTTTGGTTGCGCGGCCGAGTCGACGACGTGATGAATGTGGCAGGGCACCGGCTGAGCACAGCGGAGATCGAGGCGACGCTCGGTGCACATCCGTATGTGGCCGAATCTGCAGTGGTCGGGGCATTCGACGAGAAGTCGGGGCAGGCTGTCGTCGCGTTTGTGGTGCTCAAAGACAGTCAACGGGCTGCGGCGGGGGAGGACGCCCATGCGGTCACGGTGCTGCGCACCTGGGTGCGGGATCAGATCGGTGCCATCGCGTCTCCTCGCCAGATCCTTGTCGTCCCTGATCTTCCGAAGACACGCAGCGGCAAGATCATGCGGCGGCTACTGCGCAACGCAGCGGAAGACCGACCGGTCGGAGACGTCACAACGCTTTCCGACACATCCATCATGGCGGTCATCTCGGCGCGGCTCGCCGCAGGACATACGGAAGACTAGGCGCCTGCGGTCACACCCTCGGCGGAAGCCGCACTTAGTACCAGCCGGTGTCCTCGGAATGCTGCCAGGCACCGCACGGGTTCGTGTAGCGGTCGGCGATATACCCCAGTCCCCAGTCGATTTGTGTTCGCGCGTTTGTGCGCCAATCGGATCCTGCAGACGACATTTTGCTGCCGGGGAGAGCCTGTGGAATGCCGTAGGCGCCGGACGATGGGTTGGTCGCGTCATAGCGCCAGCCGGATTCGCGATTCCACAGACTGACGAGGCAGGTGTATTGGGAGGCTTTCCAACCTCGCGCTGATACCTTGGACTTGGCATAGGCCTTTGCCGCGGCAACGGTGTTGTTTCCAGTGGCTGAGCCGCCCCCGCTTGTCCCTCCGCCCGTGGCTCCGCCTGAGCCGCTGCCGGGGTTGCTTGGCGGTGCCGAGGCGGACGCAGTCGGCGTTGTGGGCTTTGTCGGTGACTTCGAGGGCGTGGAGGACGGTGTAGCGGCCGAGGTCGGCGCGGCCGGAGTCGCAGGCGTGGGCGAATTGTGGCTTGCGGCCGCAGCCGCGGCCTCCTGCTGCTCCTTATATGCGGCGGCGGCGGCCTCCTTCTTTTTCAGCGTGGCAATGTTAGTTGCCGTAGTGTTTTTGAGGGCTGCGAGCTTCTCATACAGCACCTTCTGCGTGGTGGTCTGCCGATTTACCGCATCATTTGCTGTTGTGTTCTCGGCCTCGGCCTTGGTTGCTGCACGCGTGGCAGCGTCCGACAGCTTGGTCAGTGCATCCGCTTGCACTGCGGCGTTTTCGGCGAGGCTCGAAACGTTCGCCTTGGCCGCTTGCGCCCGCTGTACGAGGCCGCCGGCAATCTGTGAAACCCGCTCATTCATGGTGAGAGCGGCAAGCGCATCGTCGGGGTGAGCGCTGAGGAACACCTGAAGGTCGCTCGACACGACTGCTCCCGAGCGGGTCTCTGAGACGATGACAGCTCCTGCCGCCTTGACGACACCGGAATATTGCGCTTGTGCGATCGCTAGCTGAGTATCGAGCAGTCCGAGCTTGATGGATGCGGCATCAGACTTCTGCTTGGCCGCGTTTGCCTCTGCGGCTGCCGCTACAGCGGCGTCGCCCGCGGCGTCGGCGGACCGCTGATCGGCGGCCAATGCGTCATTGATCTGCGAAACAAGAGCTTCTGTCGCAGCAATATCTTTTTTAGCCTCATCGATTTCGGACCAGCTTGGACCGCTGTCATCGACTGCGTCGTCCGCTTGCGCTCCACTTACTAGGGCAGCCCCGCACAGCACCGTGGCAACGAAGGCTGCGGCAAACCGGACGGTTCGCCGACGTTTGCCGCACGGGCAGGCGCGGTCTCGGGGGGATGTTGCCATTCGTCAAGGCTACAATGCCAAGCGTCGAATATCGCTGAGGGGGATAAGGTGGTCAATGTGACACAGGACGTAGCCACCCTTGTCGACGGCGAAGGCGACGGCGACAGTCAGAGTTCTCACGCCAAAATTTTCGTTGTGGGCTGGGCGCTCGCGCTTGGTCTTGGCATCGTGGGAGCCGATAGGTTTTATCTGGGCTACCGCAAGTTGGCGATCCTCAAGTTGTGCACATTGGGCGGGCTAGGATTCTGGGCCTTCATCGATGTCGTTGAACTCTTGTCAGACCGCCTTCCCGATGCCGAAGGTCGTCTTCTCGACGGTTATCCAGAAAACAAACTCGCCGCAATCGCGTTCACGTTGATTGTGTGGGGAGTTGCCTTGACGGTTCTCGGAGTGTCATCCTGGTTGTCCGCCCAATAGCCCTCGGCTGTGGCACGGAGGGATGTTTTTCCCTGTCATGCAGCAATCTTCGGAAGTTGCACGGGTGAAGCATCCGGTAGGATTATTAGATTCGAAAGGAGGGGCGGCATGGCGATGAGCAATGACGAGGCTGGAGGGGCCGATGCACGTGAGCGTCAAGATCAGACTGCGACGTATAGCACGGACTTTGGCAGAGCTACCGCCTCTTTTGTTCCCGCTTCGCCCTCATCCCTCAACGAGGAGCAGCTCTCAGCTATCAACGCGCTTCCCAGCGGTTCGGCGCTTCTGATCGTGCAGCGCGGCCCCAACGCGGGCGCGAGGTTTCTCCTCGATTCCGATGAGGCGACTGCAGGTCGTCATCCCGACGCCGACATCTTTCTCGACGACGTCACGGTCTCGCGTAAGCATGCAGTTTTTCTTCGCTCAGGCAGCACCTTCGAGGTTAAAGACCTTGGCTCGTTGAACGGTACCTATTTTGATGGTGTGCGCATCGATCGCGTGATCCTGCACGATGGTTCTGAAGTTCAGATAGGCAAGTACATCTTGACGTTCTTCGCTTCGCGTCGCGATCTCGCGCAGGCGGCCAACTAGATGGTGGTGCCATCGGCCGCCGGTTCCGAGTCGGCGGGGCCAGAGGAGAAGCTTTTGAGCATCGGTCAGGTTCTCACGCGTATTAAGCCTGCTTTTCCAGATCTCACACCGTCGAAGGTTCGCTTTCTCGAAGAGCAGGGGCTGATCTGCCCGCAACGCACAGAGTCGGGTTACCGCAAGTTCACTTCGTCGGATGTCGAGCGCATTCGGTTTATCTTGTCGCTTCAACGCGATCGTTATCTTCCCCTTAAAGTCATCAAGTCGTATATCGATGAGCTTGATGCAGGCCGCAGGCCGAATCTCGCCGGTCTCATCGTGCCCGCGGACGCAGTGAAGTCGCCCTCAGTGCTGAGCTTCTATTCTCGCGAGGAGCTGATTGAGCGCACCGGAGCACCGGTGACGCTTGTCGCTGATGCCATAAACTTCGGACTCCTCGTCAACACAAAGCGTTTCGACGAGGCAGCTGTTCGCATTGTCGAGCTCCTTGTCGAGCTCTCTCGATTCGGTTTCGAGCCACGCCACCTACGCGCATACCGTGCAATGGTGGATCGAGAAGCGGGCCTTGTCGAGTCAGCGATTGGTCCGTTGGCATCGAAGGGTAGTGCGGATAGCCATGCCCGCGCCGCCAAGATGGCAGGTGAGGTAACGGATGCGCTCGCTGCCCTTCACGGTGCAATGCTTGCCTCGACGCTTACACCGATGAGTTGACGAACCATCGAGAGGCAAACTTTCAACTTCATCTAGAGATTGAAAGATCGACACGCCGAAGACGTCATGCGAATGTCGTTGACCCGGTCGCTACACCGGGATACCGTGGGAACCGAGATGACCCACCCCGGATTCCGGGAACACATACGGAGGTTGAGCGGTGAGTGATAAATCGCCAGTAGACGGTGAGCAGTATCGGTTAGGGCTCCTGTTTACCGATGGACTCCCGGAAATGGATGACTCGGCCGGTTACCGCGGGGCCGTTGCCGCCAATGCGGCGGGCATCAGCTATCGCCAGCTCGACTATTGGGCACGCACTGGACTGGTGCAACCCACGGTTCGGGGCGCTCAAGGCTCGGGGTCACAACGGCTCTACGGCTTTCGCGATATCCTCGTGCTCAAACTGGTCAAGCGCTTGCTCGACACCGGAATCTCTCTGCAACAGATCCGCACTGCGGTCGATCAGCTTCGCCGTTCCGGTATCGGAGATCTCGCAGAGACCACGCTGATGAGCGACGGGGCGAGCGTATATTTGTGCACCTCTAACGATGAAGTTATCGACCTTGTCAACCGCGGCCAGGGGGTTTTCGGCATTGCGGTAGGCAAGGTGCTTCGCGAAGTCGAAGCCACCCTCTACTCGATCGATCTTGAGCGGCCAGAGATGGATGAACTCGCTCAGCGTCGTGAGGCGCGCAAGATCAGCTAGTCGCAGCGACGCGGCGCAAGCTTGGCGAGCGCCCGCAGTGGTTAGTTGTGCTCGAGAACTGTGTCAAGCAATCGGTCGAATGATGTTGCGAGGTCTTGAGTGGCTTCGCCGGCCCATGAGTGAACGGGCTTGGCAGCGCCTTGAGCCTGCTGAAGGCTACTGCGCTCGGGCAACTGAATGTCGAGCACCTGATCGCCGAACATCTCACGAATCTCGCTCACCCGAAACTGGTGTTCGATCGACTGCGAACGGAATCGATTGATCACGATTCCTGCTGGGCGCAGGCTCCCGTCTTTGCGCTCGTCGTTCGCATCGGCGATCGCGCGGAGTGCCCGCGCCGCGGCCGCAACCGAGAACAGGCCGGGTTCGCTGACGATAAGGACCTGATCGCTCGCGGTCCAGGCTGTCTGAGTCAGGGCGTTCAGCGAAGGTGGGCAGTCGATGAACACAACGTCGTAGTTCGATTCGACCGCCGCAAGTGCTTCCTCGAGTTTCCAGAGGTCCTTCGCTTTGGGATGGGGTTCATCGAAGTTCACGGCGTGAGGGCTGCCGGGAATGACATCGACAACGTCCTTACGGCCGTGGGCCCATCGCGAGGATCGAATCACGCGAGAGACAACCGATTCCTTCGGGCCACGAAGCACATCGGCAATGGATTCAGCGCCACTGGAATCGACTCCAAGCCCGGTTGTCGCATCGCATTGCGGGTCCATGTCGACGACGAGAGTGCGAAGGTGGCGAGCGAATGCCGCCGAAGCAAGCCCAAGAGTAATGGTCGTCTTGCCGACGCCACCTTTGAGGGAACTGATACTGATTACCTGCACAACGTACAAGGTTAGCGACTCCAACGCACCAGCACGAATTGATTAGGCAAGTTAACTGTTTGGTCTAGCAGATTCAAGGCTCGGGTTGCGTCTACCTCGTGAGATTGCGATGATTGAGTGTTGTGCTCGCGCTGCATCGTATTCGATGTGGGCTGCGCACGACACGAGTTTCCTGACGTCCGATATGTGCTTGGGCGGTGTCCCAAGGTTCAGGTTTTTGATGGCAAACGTCTAGGATCAGGCAGGAATGCGCACAGGAAGACGCATTTCAACAACGAACGTTTATGTTTATAAGGAGTGAAGCATGGCGGATTCCCCCACGGCGTCGCCTGAGGGTGATGTGCCGAACAAAAAGGTGCCGAATACGAAGGCGACTAAGGCATCCACGCGCGATATCGAAGTTGACCCTAAGACCGTCACGGTGGCCGTCGTTCCCGACGATGTGATTGACGCAGTGCCCGATACCGTTGCGGCCGATTCGTCTGAAGCCGCCATCGCTCTCGAAACTGAAAGCGTCGATCCGGGGGCGGTGCTCGACTCGACGGCGACGTCGACCATCGCGCTCGATGCCGACAAGGCGGCTTCCCCCGTCAACCTCCCCAATGATGTGGTACCGCTGCCAGATACTGGCAGCGTCTTTTCGCGCCGCACCAGAATTGAAGGCACGGACGCAGGCAAGCCAGAACCGGCCGCCATGCTTACAGCAGATCGATTGCTCAAGCCAAATGGACGTCGTAAGGCAGCTCCGGAGGGGCGTTGGCCAAGGTTCGTCTACCGGGCAACCCTGACATTGGTCAACTTGGGAGACTCTCCTCGCGTGCGGTACGAGAAGGAGATCGCGCAGCGCATCAATCAGCCTCTTGAAGGCGGAGCCAAGTTCATCCCCGTGCTCACCCGCAAGGGCGGTGTGGGTAAGACCACCATTACCACACTGCTCGGAATGGCCCTCGCAGACTCCCGGGAAGACCGGGTCATCGCGATCGATGCGAACCCCGATCGCGGCACGCTTTCCGAGCGTGTTCCCAAGCGCACACGTATGACGGTAAGAGACGTGGTAACCCGTGCTGGATCGGTGACGGGCTTCACCGATCTTTCCTCATTCGTGTCGCGGGATGCGACGCGTCTCGACGTGCTTGCCTCCGACACCGATCCACTGTTATCTGAGGCTTTCAGCGATTCGGACTATGAGGTCGTCGCGCGTCTTGCCAAGCGTCATTACTCTCTCGTGCTCACTGACTGTGGCACGGGAATCGTGCATTCGGTCATGGCCGCGACACTTGCTCACGCGGACACGATAGTGATCGTCTCCGGCGGCAGTATCGATGAGGCGCGGCTCGCAAGCGAGACGCTGACGTGGTTGGAATCGAACGGATACGCAGCGCTCGCCAAAAGCGCCGTGGTAGCGATAAATACGGCGACCCAGGGAACCAATCCGGTAAGGATCGATGAAATCGAATCGCACTTCGAGTCGCGCGTCCGTGCGGTGGTCCGCATCCCCTACGACCAGTTGCTCGCCGCAGGAGGAGTCATCACCTACGCTGATTTGCACCGAAATACCCGCGACGCGGCCCGCGAACTGGCGGCCCTCGTCATGGATGGGCTTTCTGGCCTGTAAATCATGGCTGTTCGATCTATTCGTCTCTACGGAGACCCGATACTTTTTGCTGTCTCCGAGCCGATCGCTCAGATTGACGACGGGGTTCGCGGGCTGATCGCAGACTTATGCGAGACCACACGCGAGCCAGGTCGCGCGGGCGTTGCCGCGTGCCAAATCGGCGTGGGCCTGCGTGCTTTCAGCCTCAATATCGACGGCGACGTGAGCTACGTCATCAACCCCGAGATTGTGGAACTCGGCGGAGAGTTGCGCGAGGTCAGCGAAGGATGCCTCTCCGTCCCTGACTTGTTCTTCCCAACGCCGAGGTATAGCTATGCGAAGGTGCGGGGAATGAATCTCGATGGTGAGACCATCGAGATCGAGGGGGAGGGCCTGATGGCGCAGGCTCTGCAGCATGAGTCCGATCATCTCGATGGATGGGTGTATGTGCGCAGGCTGACCGGAGAGAACCGCAAAGCCGCAATGAGCGCAATTCGCGAGAGTTCCTGGTTTCGACGCTGATCCCGCAATTCTGTGCGCTCTGATGAGTACCCCGTGGGTGCTTTGGGACGTGTGTCCAACACGGAAGAGATCTGACCGTTAGAATTGTGCACGCGAATGATGCATCGCGCGCTCGAGCAGAATTGAGCGCGCTCCCACGTTTTACGGAAGGTCTGTGATGGCTTACTCCATCGGCATTGACGTTGGTGGTACAAAGGTGGCAGCTGGAGTACTCGATGAGCGTGGTCGCCGCGTCGACGAAATCAAGTATCCGAGTGATCCGACCGACTCAGAAGCGATGTTCGAACTGCTTGTCAGCATCATTCAGACTTTTCAGTCGCAATACGACATCTCTGGTGCTGGAGTTGCCCTGCCGAGTTTCATCGACAAAGCGCAACGCTACGTCTACACCACCGCGAATCTGAACTGGAACGACGAACCGCTCGTCGACCGACTCGAGCAGCGGCTCGGATTGCCCATCCTGCTGGACAACGACGCGAATGCGGCGGGCTGGGCCGAGTTCAGCTTCGGCGCGGGTCGGGGCCACGACGATGGGCTCATGCTGACCATCGGTACCGGCGTAGGGGGAGCAGTCATCCTGAACGGCGAGCTGTACCGCGGAGGCTTCGGGCTTGCCGGCGAACCGGGACACATGCGCCTTGTGCCGGGTGGCAGGCCGTGCGGCTGCGGAGCCCGTGGATGCCTGGAGCAGTACGCGTCGGGAAGCGCCCTCACCCGCGCTGCGCGCGAACTCGCCGACTCGGACAATCCGCTCGGCGCCGGCCTTGCCGCAATCCAGGCAAAGCACGGTCAGCTCACGGGAGGCCTTATCCACCAGGCGCTTCGCGATGGAGACCCGGGAGCGGCAAGCGTGATCGTGACGACTGGCGACTACGTCGGTCAGGGGATCGCCTCCATCGCTTCCATCATCGATCCCGAAGTTGTCGTGATCGGCGGCGGGGTAGCGGCAACCGGCGAGTTGTTCTATTCAGCGATTGTGGACGGCTACCGCAATAATCTGCCGAGTGCGGGCAAACGCCCAGAACTGAGCATCTCTCTCGCTGAGCTCGGCAACGCCGCCGGCTGGATCGGCGCCGCGGATCTGATCCGACGTAGACTGGACGATTAGTGTGCCGCTGGTTCGGTTACTCGGCACGCTTACTCGATAGGGGTTGACACCATGCTGTACTGGCTTCTCAAGAACGTTTTGCTTGGGCCGATACTGCGCCTTGTCTACCGTCCACGGGTGACGGGGCGCGATAACGTGCCGACACATGGCCCCGTCGTTCTTGTAGGAAATCACCTGTCCGTCGTCGACTCGTTCTTCTTGCCGATCTATGTGCGTCGCACCGTCAACTTTCTTGCCAAGAACGAATATTTCACCGGTAAGGGGTTCACCGGATGGATCACTCGTGTATTCATGAAGAGCACGGGTCAGATTCCCATTGACCGATCCGGTGGGAAGGCATCTGAGGCATCCCTGAATACGGGACTCTCCGTGCTCGGCAGCAACAATGTTCTCGCCTTGTACCCCGAAGGCACCCGCAGCCCGGACGGCCTGCTGTACCGGGGCAGAACGGGGGTCGCGCGAATGATCCTCGAGTCTCAGTGTCCCGTCGTCCCTGTCGCCATGGTCGGTTCCCACGAGATGATGCCGATCGGGGCGAAGATTCCCAAGCGCGTTCCTATCGAACTGCGCATCGGCAAGCCGATCGATTTTTCGCGCTTCGCCGGAATGGATGGCGACCGGTTCGTGTTGCGCTCCATTACCGACCAGATCATGGCCGAGTTGCAGAACTTGGGCGAGCAAGAATATTCCGATGTCTACGCATCGACAGCCCGCGCAAAGTACGCCCGAGAGGTTGCCGGCTCCGCACCAGTTGCGTAGCCGAATGCTTCCTCACAGTTGAAGGAGAATACGTGTCGACGTTCACCGAGCCGATAACCCTGCCCGCCCCAGGGGTTGTTGAGGGCCTCGACGAGTGGAAGAAGCTCGAGGTGTTTCAGCAGCCGAACTGGCCGGATGAGGCGGCTGTAGAGAGTGCGCGTGCACAGCTGCGCACTTTTCCCCAGCTGGTATTTGCCGGGGAAGTCGACCAGTTGCGTGCTCGCCTCGGCGACGTGGCGCAGGGCAAGGCGTTTCTGCTCCAGGGCGGGGACTGCGCCGAGACGTTCGCGCATGCGACAGCAGACAAGATCAAGGCCAGAGTCAAGACCATCCTTCAGATGGCGATCGTGTTGACCTACGGCGCCTCGCTTCCTGTCATCAAAATGGGGCGCATGGCCGGCCAGTTCTCGAAGCCGCGTTCGTCCGATACTGAGACGCGGGATGGTGTGACATTGCCGGCATACCGCGGCGATGTGGTCAACGGCTACGATTTCACCCCCGAATCTCGCACGCCCGATCCGCACCGACTCGTCGATGGCTACCATATGGCGGCATCCACCTTGAATCTCATTCGCGCGTTCACGCAAGGCGGATTTGCCGACCTGCGCGAAGTCCACATGTGGAACAAGGGTTTCACCTCGAACCCGGCGAATTCACGTTACGATCAGCTCGCTGGTGAGATCGACAGAGCAGTGCGGTTCATGGATGCATGTGGCGCCGACTTCGAAGAGCTCAAACGCGCTGACTTCTTTGTCGGGCACGAGGCCCTGCTGTTCGATTACGAGCGGCCGCTGACTCGTATCGATTCTCGAACCGGTCAGCCGTATGGCACGTCGGCGCACTTTTTGTGGATCGGCGAGCGCACCCGACAGCTGGATGCCGCGCACGTGGACTACCTTTCGCGATTGCGCAACCCGATCGGAGTCAAACTCGGACCGAGCACGTCGACAGACGATGTCGAACGGCTCATCGACCGCCTCGATCCCGATCGCGAGCCCGGCAGGCTCACATTCATCACGCGTATGGGTGCTGGAACCATTCGTGACGCGTTGCCACCTCTTCTCGAATTCGTGTCGAAAACCGATGCGTTGCCTGTGTGGGTCAGCGACCCGATGCACGGCAACAGCATGACCACATCCACCGGCTACAAGACCAGGCGTTTCGACGACGTCGTGAACGAGGTGCGCGGCTTCTTTGAGGCGCATTCTCAGGTCGGTACATTCCCTGGCGGCGTGCACATCGAGCTTACTGGCGACGACGTGACCGAATGCCTCGGCGGCGCCGAGGAGATCGACGAGGCGACGCTCGCCACGAGATACGAATCGGTGTGCGACCCCCGGCTGAATCACATGCAGTCGCTGGAACTGGCCTTCCTGATCGCGGAAGAGCTGAGCGCGCATTCTCAGGCATCTGCATAGCCTCTGCAAACTCCGGGCAGCTTACATCGCAGCTCGCCAACGGATCTGCGCCTCCTAGCCGGAGGTGAACGTCCAATAGATCGTCACCGTCGAACCGCGCTTCACCTGCGTGCCTTCGGCGGGATCGGTGCGACTCACCGTCGCAAGTTGTTTGGTGACGTCTGGCAGCCAGTCGTTGTCGATGACGACGTCGAATCCCGCGGCTTCGAGCGCAGCGTTTGCGGAATCGACGGACTGTCCGACCATTCCAGTGGGAATGGCGACGAGGTCTTGCCCTTTCGAGACTACGAGCGAGACGGTGTCGCCTTTGGCCATCACCTCTTTTTCGTTCGATTGCGAAATGACCAGGCCCTTTGCTACCGTGTCGCTGAACTTCGTCGAGGCGATTCGCACCTTGAGGCCTGCGTCCTGCAGAGTGGTCGTGGCCGATTCCTGAGTCGAGCCGACAACACTCGGAATCGAACCGAGCGAGAGCGTCAAGGAGATCTTGGTCCCCTGACGCACGGATTGCCCTTCGCGGATCGATTTTTTGCCTGCCGACAAGCTGAGGACGGTGTCCGCGGCCTCTGTGGAGAAACGGTAATTGATCTTGGTTGCAATAACGAAGCCACGTTCTTCAAGGGCTTCGGTCGCCGCGTCCCGATCTGCCCCGATCACCGAGGGGATTTTGGCGTTTGCCGGCCCGGAGGAGACAACGATCGATACGGTTGACCCCGTGAATGCGTTGGATCCGCCAGAAGGATCGGTGGACATGACCGTGCCGCTCGGGATGTTCAGGTCGTGAACACGTGTCGACTCCACCAGAAACCCTTGCGTCTCCAATGTGGCCTTCGCCTCTTCTTCGCTGAGGCTCGTCACGTCAGGAATGCTTGTCATGGCACCCGGACCGTCGCCGAAATACCAACCGGTTCCGGCTGCAAATGCTGCAAGAAGAAGCACTATCAGCAACAGCATCCCGCCCCGGCGCGATCCTGAGCGGCCGAGCCGCTGCAACTTTTCCACGTCGTTCCCCGGCTGACGTGGCTGTGGCGGCTTGATGGCAACGGCTGCACTCTGCGCCGTGGCCGTGTCCAGCACGGTGGTCCTGGCTAGTTCGGGAGGTGGCGGCACCGATGTGAGGACGCGCGTCGGTGCGGTGCGTTGCAGCACCGCTGGGGGAACGCTCCCGCTGTCTGTGCCGAGTGTGGCGATGATGTCGTCGGTTTGCTCGCGCAGGATGTGGGCGTTCCTCGGCCGATCATCTGGTTGTTTCGCGGTGGCCCACTGCACGAGTTCGTCAACGTCTACCGGGATATTCGGATTGCTTGCCGATGGTAGTGGAACGGGATCGTTCGCGTGCTGCAGCGCGATCTGTACCGCATCTTTGCTGCGAAACGGCCGGGCTCCGACAAGCATTTCGTAGAGAATGATGCCCATCGCATAAATGTCGCTACGAGCATCCGCGCGGCCGCGGGAAAGCAACTCGGGAGACATGTACGCGACACTGCCGATGAGGCTCTGGGTCGGCGAGGTATGGTCGCTGACGGCGCGCGCGAGGCCGAAGTCGGCAAGTTTGACGCGGCCATCGTCGGCGAGAAGGATGTTTTCTGGTTTAAGGTCTCGGTGAAGAATGCCTGCATCGTGTGCGGCGGCAAGTCCGGCAAGGGCCGGGCTGAAGATGCTCAATGCTTCGTGAGGACTGAGCGATCGTCTCTTGCGCAGCAGGTCACGGAGCGTGATGTTAGGAACATATTCCATCACCAGATACCAGAGTCCGGCCTCATGACCCTGATCGTAGACGTTGACAATGTTGGGATGTGCGAGCTTTGCGGAGGCAAGGGCCTCGCTGAGGAACCTGTCGCGGAACTGCTGATCGGCCGCGAGGTGCGCATGCATGACCTTGACGGCAACCGAGCGCTGGAGGCGAACGTCGGTTGCGCGGTACACGGTGGCCATCCCACCGGAGGCGATGACCTCGTCGATGTGATAGCGGCCGTCGATGGTTCGCCCAACGATGGGGTCGCTGATCGGCGGCTGTTCGGTCACGGGTTCATTCTAGGTTCGCGTGGGGGTAGCAACGTGAAGCAATTGGGTGTGTTGTCACAGTAAACGGATGTGGTGAAAGTGACAAAAGTGACTGATGTGTACTTTTGCCACTCGAAAACCGAAGACATCGGCACAGTTGGGTATCTTTTTCCGGGTTCGATTACCACATGGCGTGCAGACGTGAAAAAATGAGAGCGTGCCACAGGACAATCCGCGAGAGCCAGAGAACTCCATCACTTGGCTGAGCTACGACGAAGCCGCCGAGGCGCTCGGTGTTTCGCGTGCCAGAGTCAAGCGACTCGTCGAGAACAAAGACCTGGGATCTCGCTTTCAAGACGGGCAGCGCCGCATTCCCGACGTGTTCCTCCGCGACGGTCAGCCTCTCCAGCACCTCAGGGGAACCTTGATCTCATTGCACGACGCGGGATACGGCGACGACGAAGCATGCACGTGGATGCTCACACCGAATGACATGGTGGGTGCCACTCCGATTGATGCGCTGCGTCAATCACGGAAGACGATCGTGCGCCAAGCAGTGCAGATGCTCGCATTCTGATCGCGTCCCCACTATCCGCTGGCAGTAATTACCCATCCATTCGCCCGGCTATGTCTGGCATCCGGCTAGACGGTGCGGTAGGCCGTCGCAGCGATGAGTCGATCGAGTTCGGAATATGCCTCTGCGGGGAAATCTCCTTCGGCGATGGCGGCTCGGGCTGTGTCCACTCGCTCTGAAATCATGGCCTCCACCGCCTTGACCGCCCCGGTTTCGGAGGCAAGCCGCCGCACTGCATCGATCTGTTCAGCATCAAGCGCAGGGTTACCCATCATCTCGTCGAGCACTCTCTGCATGCTTCGCGGCAAGCCGTTTCGGGTCAAGAGCACGAGGTATGTCCGTTTGCCTTCGCGAATATCGTCGCTGGCAGGCTTGCCCGTTGTCTCTGGATCGCCAAAGACTCCCAGGATGTCATCCCGAAGTTGGAAAGCCTCACCGAGCGCGAGCCCGTAGCGTGACAGCGCATCCACTTGGCCTACAGTCGCGCCGGCCACGGACGCGCCGATGAGCAAGGGTGCCTGGACCGAGTACTTCGCAGATTTGTATCTGAGCACAGTCAGCGATTCAGCCAGCGCGGCCTCTGGCGTGCGATGCTGCCAGGCGCTCTCGGCGAACACATCGAGATACTGGCCGGCCATGACTTCGGTGCACATCTGGTTGATGCGGTGCTGCGTGGTTAATTTGCGCTCCGAGGCGAACGGGTAATTCATTGCTGTGGCGAATAGTTCGTGGCTCCACGTCAAAAGTAGGTCGCCGAGCAAGATGGCGGCGGATTGACCAAAGTGTTCTCTTCCGGCGGGATCGTCTTCGTGGCCGTAAAGCAGTTCGAAGCGGCGGTGCGCACTCGGCTGGCCCCTTCGGGAATCTGACCGGTCAATAATGTCGTCATGTACGAGGGCAGCCGCGTGGAAGAATTCCAGCCCCTCCGAGATACGCAGGATGCAGGCCAGCTCGCTGTCTCCGGCCTCGGCCTGCGGCAAAACGTCTGGGACGGCGTTGTCTGCGATGGCCCTCCACCCCCAGTAGCAGAATTGCGGCCGTAGCCTCTTGCCGCGGCTCAACAGGGCGGCTGCCGCATCGACCAGTGGGCCGGCATCCACGCTGATGGTCTCGAGATGTGCCTTCCTGCCCGCGAGTCCGCTGGTGATTGCCGTGTCGAGGTGCGTAAGGAGTGCCTGAGTTGCGTCCACGCGAGACATTCTATTGTTCGCGAGGAGTTTTCACGCAGCCGTCTATTCGTGCAACTCTCAGAAATATCCCAGTGCTGACGTTGCCAGATGGTGGCATACTTGCATTGTAAATAGCCCCCAGGGAGGTGCCTTCGATGCCACTGTCAGAACATGAACAGCGACTCCTCGATGAGATGGAACGCAACCTGTATAGTTCGGAGGCCGATGTTGTGACCTCTCCCAAGGGTGGCAGCTTGCATGTCAACCTTCGCGGCATTGTCCTCGGCTCGATAGCCGTGGTCGTCGGCTTGGTTGCTCTCATCGTTGGGGTGGTCATCAAGCAACCGGCGATCGGGGTGCTTGGGTTCATCGTGATGGCTCTTGGTGTTTTCCTTGCTCTACGACCGGCAAAGTCGGCAGGCCCCGAAAGCCCGGATGCCGGGCGTTCGTCTCGCAAGGCCGGACAGGCACCCAGTGGGGCGGGCGATGGGTTCTCCCAGACGATGCAACGTCGGTGGGCGAAGCGTCGCGGCGAATAGCCCGGTCAATTCGACATTTGGTCTAGCTAGACCAAGACATCAGCCCACTTCGGTGGGCTTTTGTACTTTTGGTGTGTGTCGATGCCGAATGCATGCAAGCGCTGAGCATTTGTGGGTTTTGTCGAAGACGCGTGGCCCGGAACAGCAGACCCATCCTCCTCATTTCGAGCCGTACCTCCCGTTTCTGCAGACGCCCCCACGCGAGCACCCACCGCAGCGACAGCGCCGTACAACCCTGCCCCGGCCGTCTAGTCCCTGCCTATAGCTGCGCTCCCTTTTTCTGCAGACGCCCCCATCCGAACGTCTTGCCTCCCGATACGCGATGTGGTCGCAGCCCGAAGTATCGGGCAAAGAGTTCTGCTCGTGCTGTGGAACCGGGATGCGCGTGGGGGCGTCTGCTCCGGACAGCGGACCGATAGTCGCGGTGCGTTGCGTGAGCAACGCTGACACTTCGTGTACCTCGGGAGCGTCCGGATGGGGGCGTCTGCAGAGTGGGGCCCATTGCGGGCGAGCCTAGACGTCTTTAGGCGGTGCTGAATCAGTTGACCACGGTTGAGCCCAATGCGGAACGGCCTAGAGCCGTTATCAAGGCCCGCCCGTAGCGCGTCTTGACGTGCACAGACCTCATGATTGTGCCAGATCTGGTGCAACACGCAAGATTTCCCTCCACTCTATACTTCCCCCTATTTTGT
The DNA here is from genome assembly GCA_015654475.1 of Actinomycetales bacterium. Classification (GTDB taxonomy): domain Bacteria; phylum Actinomycetota; class Actinomycetes; order Actinomycetales; family Microbacteriaceae; genus UBA3913. Next base: position 60,181 of record JAATGV010000037.1, on the reverse strand, counting down.
TGGGAAGTCTCGGCACCATCACGTCCAAAAAGAGCCGAAATACTAGGTTTGTGGTGAATAGTGGGGTAATGTGGGGGGAAATTCTCGCAGGCCGGTTGGGAAGGGGCGTTCCGCATGACAATGCTTGGCACTCACCTCCCCAAGCTGGACGAGAAAGGGCGCCTCATCTTGCCCGCCAAGTTCCGCGACGAATTGGCCGGGGGAGTGGTGCTCACACGCGGGCTCGAACACTGTGTCTTCGTCTTCAGCGCGCGGGAGTTCGACGACGTTCAGGAGAAGATCCGTCAAGCGCCTTTGACGAACAAGCAGGCGCGAGACTTCATGCGACTGTTTCTCTCCGGTGCCTCCGACGAGGTTCCCGACAAGCAGGGGCGAGTCACTGTTCCTGCGATGTTGCGCACCTATGCCGACCTTGAGCGCGATCTGGTCGTGATCGGGGCCGGTAATCGGGCAGAGATCTGGGCCGCCCCTGCATGGGAGAAGTACTTGGCCGAGCATGAAGAACCATTTGCGGATACTGCGGAGGAGGTGATTCCCGGACTGTTCTGAGCCCTGGCTGAGAACTTTCAATCGTGATCGCTCTGGCAAACTTCCCCGTTGCCAGATCGAAATACGGTTGGAGGTTCTCGGTCCGGGACACACACGGGAAAGCTATGGCCTCTGACCGACCAATAGACCTCACCAAGATCCACGAGCCAGTCATGCTCGCCGATTGCGTGCGAATCCTCGGCGAATCGCTGACGGAGCCGGGCGCGTTGTATGTGGATGCGACGTGTGGCATGGGTGGTCATACGGCGGCGATCCTGGCCGCATTTCCCGAGTCGTACGCGATCGGAATCGATCGCGACCCCGCGGCGATCGAACTCGCAACTGAGCGGCTCAAGCCCTTTTCGGGCCGGTTTCGCATCGAGAAAGCCACATACGACCACATCGGTACGATCGTGGCGGCTGGGAAAACCCCGGCATCCGCCATCCTTTTCGACCTCGGGATGTCATCGCTGCATATCGACGACACCTCACGAGGTTTTTCGTACTCGACTGACGCACCGCTCGATATGCGAATGGATCCGACAGAGGGTATCACTGCGGCCGAAATTGTGAACGAGTACTCCGTAGAGCAACTCACCACAATCCTCCGTGAATACGGGGAGGAGCCGTTCGCCGGCAAGATTGCCAAGCGAATCGTCGAACGCCGGCGAGTCTCAGCTATCGCTACAACCGGTGAACTCGCTCAGATCGCGGCAGATGTCGTGCCGCGTGCCGTGCAGGCGAAACGCGGGCATCCTGCGAAACGGGTCTTTCAGGCGATCCGTATCGAGGTGAACCAGGAACTCTCAGTACTCGAAGCGGCGATACCTGCGGCGATCGACTCGTTGAGGGAGGGCGGCCGCATCGTCGTGCTTTCGTATCAGTCTCTCGAGGACCGAATCGTCAAGCGTGCTTTTGCGCAGGCCTCCACTGACTCAAGTCCTGCAGGGCTTCCCGTGTCACTTCCAGGGCATGGCCCTCGCATCCACCTGATCACTCGGGGGGCGCAGCTGGCGAGTGAGCAAGAAAAACTGAGTAACCCGAGGTCGGCATCAGTGCGGCTGCGTGCCGCGCAAAAACAGCAGGGGGCAAAGGAATGAGCGCTTCACAGAACGTATTGAGGTCGATCGATGACGACTTCGGCGTCGAGGAGTATGAGTCTGGAGCGACTGCGACTCGAAGCATTGGCGGCGACAACCGATCACGTGCCGGTGCGAAGCGGCGGCCGGCCATGCGACCAACCGTCATGTACGCACTTATCGCGATCGCCGCAGTCGGGGTTGTCGGCGCAATTCAGCTTGCGGTAAGCCTTGCGCTCGCTCAGGGCTCGTATGAGATCGCGGCATTGACGAACAAGTCGACTCAGCTCAGTCGGTCGACTCAGTCGCTGAGGGAAGAACTGACTGTGCTCGAATCTCCGCAATACCTGGCGGAGCAGGCCGACAAACTCGGCATGCAGAGCTCGGCGAGCAGCACCTTCATTCGCCTCAGCGATGGCAAGAAGATCAAGACGGTCGCCACGTTGAGCAACGCGTATCAGCAGACCGCCGACACGTACGCCATGACGATAAGTGGCAATCTGATCGCCAACTCCAACCTGTCCACTTCTGCGGCCGTGACAACAGGGGTCAGCTCTGCGGTCGGTGCAACCAAAGAGGACTTGGATACGGCATTCACGTCATTGATCGGCCTCGCACAGGCCGCAACGTCTGACGACACGACATCGACGAACGCAGCACAGCCGCAGGCGGCAGTCGAAAAGAGTGCACAGCCGCCCATGTCGAGTACGACTCATGCCGAGGCAACGGAGGCAGCGCCGCAGCAAAGTTTACAGTCTGCTGAGAACTCCACGACTTCCGGAGCGGCAAAGCAGGGCACTTCTTCTGGCGAGCTAACGTTGAGCGCGAATCAGATGCCAACCCCGAATTCGAGGTAACTTTTATGGCCGCTCGGCTAGGTCGTGTCTCAACACGGGTGGTTGCCAGTCTGATCGTCTTGGTCATCGTGTTCGTCGCCTTTACCGCCAAACTGATCGATGTGCAGGTGGTTCAGGCTGCAAGCCTCGAGTCGTCTGCGGCGCAACAACTCGAGGCGACGGCGACGATAACGGCGCAGCGCGGACGAATTCTTGACCGAAACGGCAACGTGCTCGCCGAGACGGTGCTGCGTTACACGGTTGTCGTCGATCAGCGCAATGTGAGTGACTACGTGGTGTCGGACACGACGATCACCGTCGCAAGTGTGGCGAAAAAGCTTGCGGACATAGCGAATACCGACGAGTCGACGGTGCTTGCGTCGTTGACGGGTACAAAGTCATACTCGGTGGTGCTTGAAGGCCTCGATGTCGATGCGTATGAAAAGGTTCACGCTCTCGACGTGCCCTGGCTGCTTTTCAAAGCCTCTTCGTATCGCACCTATCCATCTGGGGCCGTTGGAGGAAACCTGCTCGGCTACTTGGGCTCTGATTCAGCCGCATTGGCAGGAATCGAATACGCATACGACTCGTGCCTGACCGGTACCGATGGCGAAGAGACGTATGTTCGCAGCGGATCCACGTCCAACGTCCGCCTTCCGGGCACGACTCACGTGACCACCCAGGCTGTGAATGGCGGTGACGTGACCCTCACCATAGACAGGGATGTCCAGTGGTATGCGCAGCAAGTGGCTGCCCAAGCCGCCAAGAAGGTGAGTGCCGACTGGGCATCTGTCGTTGTCATGGAGGCGAAGACGGGCGATCTTGTTGCGGTGGCCGATGCGCCGAGCGTTGACCCATCCAACTTCCTCGCGTCATCTTCCGACGATCGTGGGGCGCGATCGTTTCAAGACTCTTTTGAACCGGGATCCACCTTCAAATCCATTACCGCGTCGTCTGCACTCAACGAGGGGGTCACCACGACCAAGTCAAAGTACAAGGTCGCTGGCAGCCGCACCACGTCGATCGGCACCACTTTCTCCGACGCATTCTCGCACGGTACACTCAGGCTCACGACAACTGGCATCCTGCGTTATTCGTCGAATGTGGGAATCACCATGGTCGGGGATGACATGAGCGAGAAGACTCGCTATCAATACCTGAAGAGCTACGGTATCGGAGAGCCTACTGCGGTCGCCTTCCCTGGCGAGACGACCGGAACTCTGACCAACTACAAAGACTGGGACGCGCACTCGGCGCTCACGGAGATGTTCGGACAAGGCCCTGTGGCCGCAAGCGCGGTGCAAGTCACCGGGGTATACCAGGCGCTGGCCAATGGCGGCTCGCGCATCTCTCCAAGGCTTGTTGCCAGTTGCACGGGAAGCGACGGCACAGTGGCGACCAACGCACAGGCGACACCGGTGCAGGTTGTTTCCGAAGATTCTGCAGACAAGACGATCTCGATGCTCGAAACTGCCGTGACGCAGGGAGGCGCCCCCATCGCTGCGGTAAGCGGCTATCGCGTCGCAGGCAAGACGGGCACAGCCCAAATCGCCGAGAACGGGAAATACCTCAGCAACAAGTACACCTTGTCTTTCGTAGGCACTGCACCCGCGGAGGACCCACAATATGTGGTTGGCGTGTTCGCCTACAAGGCGGGCGAGCAGACCTTCACGTTTGCATCGTCGTTTGCATCGGTGATGAGCTATGTACTCAAAAAGTTCGACGTCACCCCGTCGACGACAAAGGCGGCAAAGCTTCCCATCACGTGGTAATGGGTGTCGCATGCGTTGGCTGGGTGCTCGCTGTTAGATAATTGTCTGGCGCGCCGCACGCCGCTGTTAGCAGCGCCAACTCGCGCCGCGGCGCAACACAATAAGGACGGCATGGGTACACAGACAGTTGTAGATGTGCGGCCTCGCGCGATCCGCGACACCGTCATTGCAGATCTCGTGGCTTTCGATCCTAGTTCGCGCATCGAAGGAGATATGCGAGTTCTCGTCTCCGGCGTTGCCAACGCCACTCGGCTTGTGCAGCTCGGCGACCTTTTTGCGGCGCTGCCCGGGGCCAACTCGCACGGCGCCCAGTTTGTGTCTGCAGCGAGAGAAAAGGGTGCAGTTGCAGTCCTTACCGATGAGCGGGGGCTGGCGCTGTTGCGCCGTGACGACGGCACGACAGACCTTCCTGTTATCGTGAGCGCCGATCCACGCCGGGCATTGGGGCCCATTGCCGCGGCAATCTATGGCAACACCTCTCAGCGAATCAAGACGCTTGGAGTCACGGGAACAAACGGGAAGACGACGGTCACCTATTTCGCTGAGGCGATCCTCGCCGGCGCCGGTTATCTGACCGGAATGAGCGCCACCCCCGAACGGCATGTGGGAAGCACCGTCGTGGGCAGCGGGCTGACCACCCCCGAGGCCCCCGTCCTGCAGGGAATGATCGCGCGCATGCGCGAACTGGGAGCCACCGCGCTCGCGCTTGAGGTCTCTGCCCAGGCGGTCACCAAACACCGCATTGCCGGCGTGAGGTTCGATGCTGTCGGGTTCATGAACCTCAACGCGGAACATCTTGACGAATATGCCGACATGCAGAGCTATTACGAGGCTAAGCGTGGGCTGTTTCGCGCTGAGTATGCCTCTCGTGCGGTGATTGCCCTCGCCGATGAGTGGGCGCTGCGGCTTGTAGGGGAGTGCGAGATCCCGGTTGAGACATTGCGGGCAAGCTGGTGGGATGATTTCTCCGGCGGCACGACAACTTACAACGTTCGCTCGGCTCCGCAATGGCTCGTGACCGAGTTCAACGATACCGAAACGGGTTGTGCGTGCATCGTTGTCGCTCCAGGTGGTCATCGCTTCCCGGTGCGGGCGGGCCTTCCCGGCAGGCACGTTGCGGTCGACGCCGCGATGGCGATCGCACTCGTTTCGGCGCTGGGTGTCGATCCTGGTCTGATAGAAGGGGCGTTGAACCGCGGCGTCCTTGAGGATACGTATATCCCCGGCCGGCTCGAACAGGTCTCGGGCAATGACGGGCCGCTCGTCATCATCGACTATGCGCACACCCCGGCCGCGATGGCGGATACCCTCGTCGAGCTTCGTCGCCGCACTCGGGGCAGGCTCATTACGGCCTTCGGGGCCGATGGCGGGCGTGATCCGTTCAAGCGTCGCGGCATGGCGATCGCGGCAGCAACCAATGCCGACCTTGTCTTCATCTGCGATGCTCATCCTCGCACGGAGGATCCGGCGGGTATCCGTGCTGAGTTGCTTGCAGCAGCCTGGGAAGTGCCGGACGCGCAGTTGAGGGAGATCGCCGATCCGGCCGAAGCGATCAGAGCCGCTATCGCCCTCCTTGAGCCCTCTGATACATTCGTTGTGCTTGGACCCGGTGATGAAGATTACCGCGCGGTTGGAACGCAAGAGATTCCGTACTCGGCGCGTGACGAGGCTCGCGATGCTTTGCGCGCCCGAGGATTGCCCGTTCGTGAAGCAGTACGAAAGGTTGTGGACCAGTGATCGCCCGTGATGCGGCAACCATCGCCGAATGGACGAGGGGGACTGTCGTCGGAGACGCGACTATGGTCGCTTCTGGGCCTGTACAGACCGACTCGCGCGAGCCTCTCGCCGGGGGAGTCTTCGTGGCGAAACGCGGCGAAGAAGCCGACGGCCATGATTTCGTCGAGGCCGCTCGTGCTGCAGGCGCTGTGCTTGCGATCGTCGAGCATCCTGTGGATGTCGATATCACGCAAGTCGTCGTCCCCGACGCAGTCACCGCGCTTGCCGACCTTGCTCGAAACTACCTGGCATTCATGCGTGCGACTGGCGAGGTCGAACGTGTGATCGCCATCACAGGTTCTGTGGGGAAGACCACGACCAAGCATCTGCTCGGCCACGTGCTTGCCACCGTTGCCCCGACGCTCTGGCCTGAGAAGTCGTTCAACAACGAGGTCGGGTTACCACTGACGGTAATGCGTATCGAGGCAGATACGAAGTATGTGGTTCTCGAGATGGGGGCGAGCCACATCGGCGACATTGCGGCGCTCACATCCATTGCCCCGCCTGATGTCGGCTGTGTCTTGTGCGTTGGCATGGCGCATGCCGGAGAGTTCGGCGGTGTCGAGAATATCGCGGTTGCCAAACGCGAAATGGTGGAGGCGGTGAGCTCGAACGGCTTCGTTGTTTTGAACAGGGATGACGAGCGGGTGGCCTCGATGGCTGAGGCGACAGACGCGACGGTGGTCTGGTTCGGCTCCCATCCTGAGGCAAACGTCCGGTTCGGCGATGTGGAGTCGACGCCTGGCGGCATCCGGTTCAGCCTGAGCTCGGGGGGCGACTCGCGGCCGGTGTCATTGCGGTTGCTCGGCGAGCACAACGCGAGCAACGCTGCGGCCGCTGCAGCCTGTGCCATCGTCGTGACCGGACTCGGTCTTGGCGAGGTCGCCCATGCGCTTGAGGCGGTCGAGTCGGGCGAGCGGTGGCGCATGCAGGTGATGCCTCGGCAAGACGGCGTGACCATCATCAACGATGCATACAACGCGAACCCGACGTCGATGGCTGCTGCGTTGCGTACCTTGGCTGGCCTTCGTGGTCCGGGGCACCGGGTAGTAGCCGTTCTCGGCGGGATGGCCGAACTTGGCGAAATATCGAACGACGAGCACGATAAGATTGGGCGTCTCGCGGTTCGGCTTGGTATTGATCAACTTGTTTGTGTCGGTGCACCTGCGATGCCTATTCACCTGGCGGCGAGCCAAGAGGGCTCTTGGGGAGGAGAGTCCGTGATCGTACCTGATGCAGCTGCGGCTTCGGCCATGCTGTCTGACTATCTGCGCTCGGGAGACATTGTGCTCGTGAAGTCATCGATGACGTATGGATTGCGTTTCCTTGGCGATCTTCTGGCTACGGGTGGGGCGGGCGAGTGAAGACCGTACTCGTTGCCGCAGCTATTGCGATGATAATCAACTTGCTCGTGATGCCCTTCTACATTCGGCTTGCACATCGGCTGGAATGGGGACAATTCATCCGGGAAGACGGCCCGGTCACCCATCAGACGAAGCGTGGAACACCAACGATGGGTGGCATCGTCATTCTCGGTGGAACCACCATTGCCTATTTCCTCGCTCACCTCCTCACCGACAGTTCGGTGACGGCATCGGCGCTGCTTGCGCTGTTTTTGATGCTCGGTCTCGGCCTGGTTGGTTTCATTGACGACTTCATCAAGGTGCGAAAGCACCGCTCCCTTGGGCTGGGCGGCTGGGCCAAGATTGTTTTGCAGGGCGTTGTCTCGGTGGTGTTCATCGTGCTGTCTTTACAGTTTCCCGACCAACATGGCACGACGCCGGCGTCGTGGAGCGTCTCGTTCGTTCGGGACCTCCCTATCGACTTCAGTTCGGCCGGATTGGTGCTTGGCGGAATCCTGCTCGGCGTGTGGATGTATCTCATCATCGCGTCTGCCTCGAATGGGGTGAATGTGGCGGATGGGCTCGATGGGCTTGCGGCCGGAGCGGCCATCATCGCGGCAGGCGGTTACGTGATCATTGGCTACTGGCAGTTCAACCAATGGTGTTTCTCCACTGGTCGCGACTTCATCAGTGCCAGTCAGTGTTATGTGGTTCGCGATCCGCTCGATCTGACGGTCGTCGCCGCGGCGCTGATGGGCGCGCTTGTCGGATTCTTGTGGTGGAACACTTCTCCTGCACACCTGTTTATGGGTGACACGGGCTCGCTTGGCATCGGTGGGGCCATCGCGGCTCTTGCCATCCTGACTCGCACCGAGATTCTGCTTGTGCTGATGGGCGGCCTATTCGTGATCGTCTCGGGTTCGGTCATTCTGCAGCGCGTCTACTTCAAACTCACCGGCGGCAAGCGGATCTTCCTCATGAGCCCTCTGCATCATCACTTCGAACTCAAGGGCTGGGCGCCGGTTACCGTCGTCGTTCGGTTCTGGATTATTTCCGGCATTTGCGCCGCAGTTGGTATCGGCGTGTTTTATTTGGAGTGGGCGACAGGATGACAACACGACAGGTTCCCGCAACGATCCAAGACTGGGCCGACGTGCGAGTCGTGGTTCTCGGGTTGGGAGTCACGGGTTTTTCGGCGGCTGATACTCTCGCTCATATCGGCGCCCGGGTGACCGTGCTCGCGGCCAAAAGCGATCCGGCGAAGCGGGATGTGCTCGAGGTCATTGGCGTGAATACCCGTGAGACGCCGGCTGACGCTGACGCCATCGCGGCGATCGCAGACATAGAACCGGATGTCGTGGTGATCTCGCCGGGCTACCGTCCAGACAGCGAACTGGTCCGTCACATCGACTCGGCGGGTATCCCGCTGCTTGGCGATATCGACTTGGCCTGGTTGCTTCGTGATCTTTCGCCGCGCAAAGCCGAGTGGATTTGTATCACGGGAACAGATGGCAAGACAACAACCACCCAACTCACGGCAGCCATGATCGAAGCGTCTGGCAAACGCGCGGCGGTCTGCGGCAACATCGGGATTCCTGTCTTGGATCGAATTCGCGATCCTGAGGGCTTTGATTTTCTCGTAGTCGAACTGTCGAGCTTTCAATTGCACTACCTGCATCGCATTTCGCCGTGGTCGAGCGCATGCCTCAATATCGCCGACGATCACATCGACTGGCATGGGTCCAAAGAAGCTTATGTGGCAGCAAAGGCGAAGGTCTTCGAAGAGGTCAGGTCAGTGTGCGTGTACAACGTCGATGACCCTGTCACTGAAGCACTTGTCGAGGGAGCGGATGTCGTCGAGGGTGCCCGGGCTGTCGGTTTCACCCTTGGTACATCAGGCGTTTCGATGGTCGGCGTCGTCGAGGATCTGCTCGTCGATCGCGCATTCATCGACGAGCGATGGACACATGGGACTGAGATCGCATCGATGGATTTGCTCGCCAGATCGGGGCTCGCAGCGCCTCACTTGATCGCCGATGTTCTTGCGGCAAGTGCGTTGGCGATGTCGGCTGGTGCAAGCCATGAAGAGATCGCACGGGCGCTCGCAAGTTTTACTCTCGGCGCGCACCGCATCCAACCTGTCGCCGATGTAGACGGGGTGCTCTGGATCGATGATTCGAAGGCGACCAATTCGCACTCGGCGGCGGCGGCTCTCGGCACGTTCGATTCGATCGTCTGGATCGTTGGCGGTCTGCTCAAGGGTGTCGACATCGATCCGTTGATCATCGGTAATGCCGGTCGCCTTCGTGGCGCGGTTGTCATCGGTGTCGATCAGCAGCCGGTGCTCGACGCTCTCAAGCGACACGCGCCCGATATTCCGGTTGTGGCAGTGGACCCGCGCGAAACTAGGGGGGTCATGAATGCGGCGGTGGCAAGCGCCGCGTCGCTGGCTCGCGCGGGTGACGTTGTGTTGCTTGCTCCGGCGGCAGCATCAATGGATCAGTTCCGTGACTATGCAGATCGCGGCAAGGCTTTTGCCGACGCGATCGCGAACAGGGTGAACGGGCAAGCCTAGAGGAGGCGCAACAGTGGTGGTTCCTCTTCCTCAACCGGCTAGTCGAAGGTGTTGGGCGTGACACGCACAGGGCAGCCTGACCTTGTCGGCGAACCGCGTACCGAGCGGTCTGCTTGGATGATGCGGCTTCGGGTGCACCGCATTACCGAGGCGTATTCGTCCAATTATGTGCTCCTGCTTGCGGTTGTATTGCTCCTGGTCGTCATCGGCCTTGTGATGGTGTTGTCGTCGTCGGCGATTGACTCATACACGTCGAGCGACAGTTTTTTCACTGTTTTTTTTAAGCAGGGATGGTTTGCTCTTGTCGGCGTGCCTGCAATGCTTGCCATCGGGCACCTGAAGGTGAAAACAATCCGCCGCCTGGCGTGGCCGTTTTTCGGTTTGATGCTATTTGCTCAGGCTCTGGTACTTACTCCGCTTGGCATTGCCGTGAACGGGAACAGAAACTGGTTGCGCACACCCGTCGGAAGCGTGCAGCCGTCTGAACTGCTTAAGGTCGCCATGATTCTGTGGCTTGCGGCCGTGCTCGCAAACAAGAGCCGGAGGCTTACCTCTTTCGGTCAGATTTGTGTGCCGGCACTTGTCGGGGCGTTCGCGGCGATCGGCCTCGTTCTGCTTGGGCGCGACCTTGGCACGGCCATGATCATGGCCGCAGCGCTGTTCGGTTGTCTCTTCTTTGCCCGGATCCCGATGAGGTACCTGCTGCTGCTCGCGTCCGTTGCTGGAGCCGCGGTGCTGGTGCTCGCCTTGGCGAGCCCCAACCGCCTTGCTCGCATCGTCCAGTTCGTCGGGCCCCAGTGCAGCGATTATCTGAGTTCGTGCTGGCAGTCGATCCATGGCACCTGGGCGCTGGCAAACGGTGGCATATTCGGGGTCGGTCTCGGCAACTCGGTCGCCAAGTGGTCGTGGCTGCCTGCAGCGGAAAACGACTTCATCTATGCGATCATCGGAGAGGAGCTGGGGTTGCTCGGTGCTGTCACCGTTTTGCTGCTGTTCGTTGTTCTCGCGTTTGTTCTTGGCCGCATCATCGTGGCAGCACCAGACGTGTTCGGGCGGGTACTGGTCGGGGGAGTGTTTATCTGGATCGTCGGCCAAGCGTTTGTCAATATCGCGGTGGTGATTGGTCTGCTGCCGGTTCTCGGCGTGCCGTTGCCGTTCGTGTCTTCCGGGGGGTCGGCGTTGCTCAGCGCACTTGTCGCGATGGGCTTTGTGCTGGCGATCGCTAAGAGCGGCAACGCAGCAGGGCAACAACAGGCCGAAATCGCTAAGGAGCGCGTGTGACGACCTATCTTCTCGCCGGTGGCGGAACCTCAGGACACGTGAACCCATTGTTGTCGGTCGCCAGCTCGATCGTTGAAAGTGATCCTGACGCGACGATTATCGTCGTGGGGACTCGCGAAGGCCTGGAATCCCGCCTCGTTCCCGCTGCTGGCTTCGAGCTGGTGACGATTCCGCGCGTGCCGTTCCCGCGCCGGCCCGGCCGGTACGCGCTCGTCTTCCCATTTCGGTTTTGGCGAAGCGTCCGGCAACTGCGGCGGCTCTGCGCAGAGCGGGAGGTCGACGTGGTAGTTGGTTTTGGTGGATACGCGTCGACGCCCGCCTATGTTGCGGCGCGCGGGAGAATTCCGCTTGTCGTCCACGAGGCGAACGCCCTACCAGGTCTGGCTAATCGGCTTGGCGCCCGGTGGACAAGGTTTGTCGGTGTCACGTTCGCCGGCACCGCGTTGCCGCATGCACGCCTTGTCGGCATGCCGCTTCGGCGTGAGGTCGAAAGCATCGATAAGGCTGCGGATCGCTCTGGCGCAGCTGCCGAACTTGGCCTCGATCCGCTCAAACCGGTGTTGCTCGTGACGAGCGGATCGCTCGGTTCGCTTCGGGTCAACGAGGCTATTGTGTCTGCGGCTGAGTCGATCGTTGCCGCAGGCTGGCAGGTTGTGCATGTCGGGGGGTCGGCGAACCCGGTGCCGGATCCGGGGCTGCCGGGCTATCGCATGTTCGACTACCTCGATCGAATGGACTTGGCTTTGGCTGTGGCCGACTTCGCAGTGGCGCGTGCGGGTGCTGCAACGGTGTCGGAACTCGCCGCGCTCGGGATTCCCGCCGTTTACGTGCCGCTGCCTTTCGGGAATGGGGAGCAGCGCCTCAACGCTGAACCGATGGAGGCTGCAGGTGGCGCGTTGATCGTCGACGACGCCAACTTCACAGCTGCGTGGGTGGACGAGCATTTGTTGCCGCTTCTCGCAGACAGTTGCCGTGTCTCAGAAATGGCGTCGGCGGCGGGGCGGTCGGGGTTCAGAGATGGGAGTGCGAAGATGGTTGCACTCATCCACGACGCTTTGGCGAGTGCGGCTTACGGTCGCTAGCTTGCCGGTGGGTTGGTGAAGGCAGGAGACAAGAAGGTCATGGTAGTTCAGCTCGATACGACTGGTGAGATTCCCGATGAACTCGGGCGAGTTCATTTTGTGGGCATTGGCGGCTCTGGGATGAGCGGCATTGCACGGCTCATGCAACGCCGCGGTCTGGTCGTTTCCGGTTCGGACAGAGAGCGCAACTATTCGACCGATGCGCTCGCTTCCGAGGGCATCCAGATATTTATCGGCCATGACGCGGCGCACGTGGAGAATGTCGACACTGTTGTTGTCACGAGTGCTCTGTGGCCAGACAACCCCGAGCTGGTCCGCGCGAAGGAGCGCGGAATCACAGTGTTGCATCGCTCCCAGGCATTGGCATGGCTGACGCGGGGTAAACGCCTTATCGCTGTGGCGGGTGCGCACGGCAAAACGACGAGCACGGGGATGCTTGTCGTCGCGTTGCAGCATCTCGGTGCTGATCCGTCCTGGGTCAACGGCGGGATCGTCTCACAGCTGGGCGCCAGTTCCGGAGTCGGTGATGGAGAGCTGTTTGTCATTGAGGCGGATGAGTCGGATGGCTCGTTCCTGCTCTATGATCCCGCGGTGGCGCTTGTCACGAACATCGACACCGATCATCTCGATCACTATGGTTCGATCGATGCATTTGAGGCGGCATTCGTGCAGTTCACATCAGGTGCACGCGAGGCAGTGGTGATTTCGTCGGACAACGAACTATGCACGGCGATTTTGCCACGTATCGCCGCGCCAGAGATCGTCACCTTCGGTTTTGCCGACAATGCGGATATCCATGTCGGTCCAGTGACGTCGGCAGGCGGCCGCACCGACACCTCTGTCGCTGTTGGTGCGGGTAACCCTGAGCCGATCTCGTTGTCCGTTGCCGGAGCCCATAACGCTGTCAATGCGGTGGGCGTGATAGGCGTGCTGGTCACCTTGGGCTATGCGCTGGCCGATGCGGCGCGCGCGGTCGAGGCCTTTGCCGGAACGAAGCGGAGGCTCGATCTGCATGGAGAGGTGCGGGGGGTCCGGGTTTTCGACGACTATGCGCATCACCCTACCGAGGTGGCTGCGGCGCTTGCCGCTGCTCGCACTTTGACAGCACCTGGAGGTCACGTGATTGCCGTGCAGCAACCGCACCTGTATTCGCGCACGCAGGCGATGGCTGGCCAGTTTGCCCAGGTGCTCGAGCACGACGCGGATTACACCGTTGTGCTGGATGTGTGCGGGGCGCGGGAAGACCCGATTGCCGGCGTGACAGGCCAATTGCTTCTCGATAACTACGATGACGTGTCACGTGCGGCGTATCGCCCCGATTGGGCAGCTGCGGCGGATGAGGTTGCTCGGGTGGCTCATGACGGAGATGTTGTAGTGACACTCGGGTGCGGTGATGTTTACCGGATAATTCCGCAGCTCATGGCGGCCTTGGAGACCGCGCCGGCGTGAGAAGACCGACAAACGTCAACGCGACGACAAGGCCGCAACGTGAATCTTGGTGGTCGCGTGTCATAGGACGTTCGGAGGAGGATCATGTCAAGGGCGATCCGGCACCGCCGGCGGCGAAGCGTGGCGACCCAAATCCGGCGAGTTCTGGTAGCCAACCGGTCAGTGGCGCAGCAGAGTCGAACGCGGATGCCGGGGCGAGCGCCAGCCCGATCTCGGCTTGGCAGGCTCGTCGGGAAGTGCGACGTCGATCTCGGGAACGAAAGCGTTTCGAGCGACGCGAGGTTCATCATTTCACCGAGCGTTCCCGCAGGGCAGCCCGTCGCTCTGCCATCTCGCTCGGCCTTGTCGTGGCTCTGATCGGTCTTGTCGCGGCCATCGTCACGTCGCCGGTGCTTCGGGTGCGCGAAATCGTCGTGGAGGGGACGTCTCGCGTGAGCGTCGCCGACGTGCAGACGGCGTTGCAGCCCGAGGTCGGCGGGTTGATCGCTTTTGTCGACTACGGTCGGGTTGCTGATCGGCTGTCCGAATTTTCATTGATCAAGTCGATCTCGATCGAGTCGCAGTTGCCGTCGACGCTGGTGGTATCGGTCACCGAACGAACCCCTCTCGGGGCTGCCAAATCGGGCAAGGGCTACGTAGTGTTCGATGCGGCGGGCGTGACTATTCAGAAAGTGGACAAGGCCCCGAAAGACCTGCCCGTGTTCAAGGTGTCTCGAGTTTCGGTGGATGATGTCGGATTCCGGTCGGCCGTCGCGGTGCTCGACGCACTTCCCGATTCGATCAGGTCTCAGGTGAAGGCTATCTCCGGCACCACGCGGGACAACGTCACGGTAACTCTTGACTCAGGACTTGCGATCGTGTGGGGAGATGCAAGCCAGTCTGAGTTCAAGGCCACAGTCTTGAAGGCAGTCGTGAAGTCGGCACCGAAGGCCCGAAAGATCGATATCTCGGCACCGGACGTTCCTGTCGTCGGGTAGGCGTACTCTCTGGAGGTTTTTATGATGCGAGACTTTGCGACACACCCTGCATTCTTGTGAGCGAGGATGCATAAGTGGGCTACCGTCATTGGGGACGGAGCGATCCAGAAGTACTATAACACTAACCTTCTACCTTAGGGTAAAAGTTTTGGAGGCCGGGCGACATGTCGTATCAGAACTATCTTGCCGTCATCAAGGTTGTCGGGGTCGGTGGTGGCGGGGTCAACGCGGTCAACCGCATGATTGACAAAGGCCTCAGAGGGGTTGAGTTCATCGCCATCAATACTGACGCTCGAGCGCTGTTGATGAGTGACGCGGATGTGAAGCTTGACGTCGGTCGCGAAACCACGCGCGGACTTGGAGCGGGGGCCGACCCGGAGGTCGGTCGACGAGCAGCAGAAGAACACCTCGAAGAAATAGAAGAAGCGCTCTCGGGCTCAGACATGGTATTCGTTACGGCTGGTGAGGGCGGCGGCACCGGCACCGGCGGCGCACCCGTCGTAGCCCGCATCGCCAAGTCGATTGGCGCATTGACGATTGGTGTCGTCACGAAGCCATTCTCTTTTGAGGGTCGACGACGCATGACACAGGCTGAAAATGGTATTCAAGCATTGCGCGCCGAAGTGGATACGCTCATTACGGTTCCCAATGATCGACTTCTCGAGATCAGCGATAGCTCGATAAGCATCGTCGACGCGTTTGCGACGGCCGACCAGGTGTTGCTTGCCGGCGTGCAGGGCATCACCGATCTCATCACTACTCCCGGTCTGATCAACCTCGACTTCGCAGACGTGAAGTCGGTGATGCAGGGCGCGGGAACCGCCTTGATGGGGATCGGCTCAGCTCGCGGCGCCGATCGTGCAGTCAAAGCTGCCGAATTGGCCGTATCGTCTCCGCTTCTCGAAGCAAGCATCGATGGCGCGCATGGTGTGCTCATCTCGATTCAAGGTGGCTCCGACCTGGGTATGCAGGAAATCAGCCAGGCCACCCAACTCGTCCAGGAGGTCGTGCACCCAGAGGCGAACATCATCTTCGGTACCGTCATCGACGATGCATTCGGCGATGAAGTTCGGGTCACGGTTATCGCTGCTGGATTCGATCCTGAGCGAGAGGCGGCCGCCCGCGCGGCGACCCCGGGCAATCACGCTGCACCAAATGGTCTTGCCGTCGACGCGACAGACGAGGACGCCGAGCAGGGGACCGACCAGGGCGGAACCGTTGCAGGTAACGCACCGTATGGAGGCAAGCCCGAGTCTTCTCGCGAAGGAACGCCGGATGCCTCTGCAGATCCGTATGCCACTCAAGCGATCTCGCTTGCCGAACTCGACCAGCAAGAGCTCGATGTTCCCGACTTTCTCAAGTAGGGCGACACGGTCGGATCCGAATCGCGAAATCCACGTAAACGCCTGGTCGGGGCATTAGCCTCAGTACAGGCAACCGCTAGGAGGAAAAATGGCGCACGCATTCCGCAAGACCCTCGAGTACCTCGGACTCGCCGAGGAGAACCTCATGGAAGAGGACGAGGCCTCGGTTGCGCCCGTCCAGCCTGTGGTTTCGGCTCAGCAAGCGGCCGCAAAGCCGACTGTCACGCAGTTTCGGCGTCCATCAGGAAAGGCGGTTTCCCCCGAGATGAATGAAATCCTCACGGTGTACCCCAAGAAGTATGCAGACGCTCAGCTAATCGCAGAAAGCTTTCGCGACGGTGTGCCTGTGATCATCAGTCTCGCCCAAATGTCCGAACCAGACGCACGTCGCTTGATTGACTTTTCATCGGGCCTCGCGTCCGGCCTGCTTGGCAAAATTGAGCGGGTCACCCCAAAGGTGTTTCTCCTTTCGCCGTCGTATGTGACTGTCTCGGGGCAGTCGTCTGCAGATGGTGCATCGTCGGAGGATCCAGCATTTTTCGCTGAACGGTGATCGGAACCGAAACAAACCCCGCGGTGTCATTGATCGCGGGAATTATTTATTACGCAATCTATCTTTATGTGCTTGTGGTTTGGGCGAGATTTGTTGCAGACCTTGTCATGTCGGTTAATCCGCGCTGGACGCCTCGGCGTGGTTGGGTGGTTGTATTAGAGATCATATTCACATTGACCGACCCCCCGATTAAACTATTTCGTAGGCTGATTCCTCAGGTTCGGTTCGGTGGGTTCGCCCTAGATTTTGGGCTCCTTTTGACGCTTTTGTCGTGTTCGCTCCTGCTGAACGTGGTTGCGGCACTAAGGTAGGTAGGCGAAGGGTCGCCACGTGAGTGGCAACTGCGACAGGAAAACTGTGGGGGGTTTCCCCGAATGATAGATTGTGAAGGTGAATAAGAGATGGCTTTGACTCCCGAAGACGTCGTCAATAAGCGCTTCCAGACAACGAAGTTTCGCGAAGGCTACGACCAGGATGAGGTCGATGACTTCTTAGACGAGGTCGTTGGTGAATTGCGCCGCCTCACTCATGAAAATGAGGATCTTCGTCAGCGCCTTTCTGCTGCAGAACAGGGTGCGCCGGTGGCCGCCGCCGAGGCTCCACTTCTTGCTGAAGAGGCTGCCGCACCTGCTCAGGCCGTCACGCCTCCAGTGCAACCGGTCAGCGAGAGCCCGGAGCTCGATTCGGAGAACGCCACAAACTTGCTGCAGCTTGCTCGTCGTCTTCATGAAGAACATGTCCGCGAGGGCCTGCAGAAGCGAGACGCGCTCATCGCCGAGGGCGAGGCCACCGCAGCACGTCTCGTATCTGAAGCAGAGGCCACCCATCGCCAGCAGATTCAGCAGTTTGAACAGCAGAAAGCCGTTCTTGAGCAGAACATCGACGAACTGCGAGTTTTCGAGCGTGATTATCGCTCGAAGCTCAAGTCGTTCATCGATAGCCAGCTTTCGCTGCTTGAGTCGTCAGGAACGTTCTCGGCACCATTCGCCGGCGACGCGAACAAGTAGATCTCGCGAGTGGAGCATTCCACGCGCACGGCGATTAGACGTCGAGGATATGCCGCATTCGTTATCCTGAGTGTGGTTGCTGCCTCGGCGTTTGTCGTTGATTTCGGCACCAAAATGCTGGCGCTGTCTCGACTCGACGTCGGATATCCTGTGGCCGTCATTGGCGACCTGCTCTCGTTCACCCTGGTTTTCAATCCGGGTGCTGCATTCAGCTTCGCCGGCGGTGTGACCTGGGTATTCTCGCTCATCGCACTCGCCGTTGTGGTCGGCATCATCTGGGTGGCGCGACGCCTGCGAAGCTTCGGTTGGGCGCTCGGCCTCGGCCTATTGCTCGGCGGCACACTTGGCAACCTCTCTGACAGACTCGTACCTAAGCAAGGTGCACCGGTCGGTAGGCCTTTTGGACAGGGCGTCGTCGTCGACTTCATCCAGGTCAAGTATTTTGCAATCTTCAACATGGCGGATGTGTTCATCACTGCTGCGGTGGTCGTTTTTGTGATTCTCATTGTCAGAGGCGTCACAGTCGAAGGCACCCGCCCACACGCTGTGGATGCCGACGCGACGACAGACGCCGCAGACGTAGACGAGTCGACCGGCTCGTCGAGTGCAGAGCGCCCGAACCCAGAGTCTGGCCAGGACGAAAAACCCATCACTCAGGAAAATTGACGTGCCAACTCGCATGATTCCTGTGCCGGAGGGGCTCGATGGTGAACGTGCCGACATGGCGCTTTCCCGGCTCCTCGGGTTCAGCCGAACTACTGCACAGGGCGTGCTCGCTGCGGGCACCGTGCTCTCGAACGGGCAGGTACTGACCAAGTCAGACCGTGTGCTTTCCGGCGACATTCTTGACGTGACTTGGACGGAGGCAGAGCCGCTTCGGGTTGTCGAGACCCCGGTTGACGGGCTGACGATCGTGCATCTCGACGATGACATCGTCGTTGTCGACAAGCCGGTCGGCGTCGTGGCTCACCCGGCGACGAGCTGGTCCGGGCCAACGGTGCTCGGCGCACTCGCAGCGCTTGGTATCACCGTTGCGGCGGGTGGCCCGCCAGAACGCAATTGCATTGTTCAGCGGCTGGATGTCGGCACGAGCGGCCTGATGGTCGTCGCCAGGAGCGAGCGGGCGTACAGCGTGCTCAAAAGGGCTTTCAAAGAACGAACAGTGCACAAGGTGTACCACGCTCTTGTACAGGGCCAACTCGATCCCCTCAACGGAACCATCGATGCACCAATCGGCCGAAACCAGGCCCATGACTGGAAATTTGCCGTCGTCGCCGATGGCCGGCCTGCCGCGACGCACTACAAGACTCTCGAAGCGTTCCGTTTCGCGAGCCTCGTTGAAGTCACGCTGGAGACGGGGCGGACGCACCAGATACGTGTGCACATGGCGAGCCAGAGGCATCCGCTGGTCGGCGACCCACTTTATGGCGCAGACCCGACGCTTTCGCGCAGGCTTGGCCTCGAACGGCAGTGGCTCCACGCTGTGTCGTTATCGTTCGTTCACCCGGCGACAACTGAGCTTGTGCAGTTCTCCAGTTCTTATCCTGACGACTTGCAGGGCGCGCTCAAGGCAATAGCCGACACCTAACCGCTGTTGGACTTCCGAGGTCTTAGGATGAATGGACAAACCCAACTCATCGAAAGCCATCCGTGTCACAGAACGATTCATTCGTGCATTTGCACGTGCACAGCGAGTACTCGATGCTCGACGGCGCCGCCAAAGTCGGGCCCCTCATCGATGAGGCGGTGCGGCAGGGAAGCCCCGCGATTGCCATCACTGACCACGGTCAGCTGTTCGGCGCATACGAGTTCCATAAGACAGCGAGTGCCAAGGGGATCAAGCCGATCATCGGCATCGAGGCGTACGTCACGCCGGGCACCAACCGAACCGACAAGACTCGGGTGCAGTGGGGCGACGGCCAGGGGGATGACGTGTCTGGTCGCGGTGCCTATACCCACATGACCCTGCTTTCTGAGAACAACGAAGGCATGCACAACATATTTAAAATGGCTTCGCTCGCATCGATCGAGGGGCAGTATTTCAAGCCGCGGGTGGACCGCGAACTTCTTTCGAAATACAGCAAGGGCGTCATCGCCACGACGGGCTGTGTCGGTGGCGAGGTTCAGACGCGTTTGCGTATGGGGCAGTACCGCGAAGCTGTTGCCGCGGCTGCCGAGTTCCGCGACATTTTCGGGAAAGAGAACTTCTTTGCCGAGATCATGGATCACGGAATCGAGGTCGAGCGCCGCACCATCACCGACCTGATCAAACTCGCCAAGGAACTGGATTTGCCGTTGCTGGCGACCAATGACCTGCACTACACGCATGCGGAGGATGCCAGCTCGCATGCGGCCCTGTTGTGCGTGCAGTCTGCCTCGACGCTCGACGATCCCAAACGATTCAAATTCGAGTCGAACGAGTTTTATCTCAAGTCTCCTCAGCAGATGCGCACCTTGTTCCGTGACCATCCCGAAGCGTGCGACAACACCCTGCTGATCGCCGAGCGTTGCGAGACGAACTTCGTGACTCGTGACCTGATGCCACGATTCCCCGTGCCAGACTCCGAGACCGAATACACCTGGTTCGAGAAAGAAGTGGAGCGCGGACTCCACAAGAGGTTCCCCGACGGGATTTCGCCAGAGCATCGGGAGCGAGCCGATTACGAAGTGGGCATCATCAAAAAGATGGGTTTTCCCGGTTATTTTTTGGTTGTCGCCGACTTCATCGAGTGGGCCAAAAACAATGGTGTTCGCGTCGGACCGGGTCGTGGCTCCGCAGCGGGTTCCATCGTCTCCTACGCCATGGGCATCACGGAGCTCGATCCGCTCGAGCATGGTCTTCTTTTCGAGCGTTTTCTCAACCCCGAGCGCATCTCCATGCCCGATGTGGATGTCGACTTCGATGATCGCGGCCGCTCCGAGGTCATCAAGTATGTGACTGAACGATACGGGGACGACCGGGTCGCGCAGATTGTGACCTATGGATCCATCAAAGCGAAGCAGGCGCTCAAAGACGCCTCTCGCGTGCTTGGCTATCCATATTCCGTTGGGGAGAAGCTCACCAAGGCAATGCCTCCGGCGGTACAGGGTCACGAAGTCACGCTGACGGAACTGTTCGACGTCGACTCTGATCGGTATGCCGAGAGCAGTGAGTTCCGGGAGCTGGTGGCCGCCGATGAGGTCAACCAGAAAGTGCTCGACACTGCGCGTGGGCTTGAGGGATTGAAACGCCAGTGGGGCGTGCACGCTGCGGGTGTGATCATGTCTGCCGAGCCGCTCCAAGACCATATTCCTGTGATGCGGCGCGAAGACGATGGCGCAATCATTACGCAATTCGCCTATCCGCAATGCGAGGAAATGGGACTCCTGAAAATGGATTTCCTCGGCTTGCGCAACCTCACCGTTCTCGGTGACGCTCTTGACGCGATCGCGGCGAACACTGGTCACGAACTCGTGCTTGGTGAGTTGGCTCTCGACGATCAGAAGACCTATGAGTTGCTTGGTCGCGGCGACACGCTTGGTGTGTTCCAGCTCGATGGCGGCGCAATGCGAACTCTGCTCAGGCAAATGCGCCCCGATTCGTTCAAAGACATCTCTGCGGTGATCGCGCTATACCGCCCCGGGCCAATGGGCATGAACTCCCACACCAACTACGCTCTGCGCAAGAATGGGCTGCAACATATCTCGCCCATCCATCCTGAGTTGGACGAATCGCTGCACGACATTCTCGGCGAGACGTATGGCCTGATCGTCTACCAGGAGCAGGTCATGGCCGCGGCCCAGCGGGTAGCCGGGTTCTCGCTTGGTCAGGCGGACCTGTTGCGCAAGGCGATGGGCAAGAAGAAGAAGTCCGAGCTGGACAAGCAGTACGCCAACTTCGAGAAGGGCGCGCTCGAGAACGGGTATTCCAGCGAAGCGGTCAAGACGCTGTGGGACACGCTTGAGCCATTTGCCGGCTACGCCTTCAACAAGTCTCACAGCGTCGGATACGCCCTCCTGTCGTACTGGACTGCCTACCTCAAAGCGAACTATCCAGCGGAATACATGGCGGCACTCCTGACAAGTGTCGGGGACGCCAAAGACAAACTCGGCCTTTACCTCAACGAGTGCCGGAAGATGGGAATTCGCGTGCTGCCGCCGGACGTGAACGAATCGACGCTCGGCTTTACTGCCGTTGGCGCGGACGTCCGATTCGGCCTTGGTGCCGTGCGCAATGTCGGGGCGAACGTCGTCGCCAACATTGTCGAATCCCGCACCGCAAAAGGCGCATTCACGTCTATGCACGATTTCCTCGCCAAGGTCTCCATTTCGGTGTGCAACAAGCGCACGATGGAGTCGCTCATCAAGGCGGGGGCGTTCGACACGATGGGGTCGACCAGAAGGGCTCTGCTCGAAGTGCACGAGGAGGCCGTGGAGTCCGCGGCAGCGCTCAAGCGAAACGAAGCAAACGGTCAAGTGGATATTTTTGGTGGGCTCTTCGAGCTCGACGGCACCGGACAGTCGGTTCCGGATCGGCCGGAGTGGTCGAAACGCAACAAGTTGGCATTCGAGAGGGAAATGCTCGGGCTGTACGTCTCCGACCATCCGTTGGCCGGTTTGGAAGCGAAGCTTTCGCGCCACGCCCAATTGAGTGTCATCGAACTTACGGAGGGCGAAGGGATTAAAGACGGCGAGACCGTCACCCTCGCGGGACTGCTCACAAGCGTCAATAAACGCATCGCACGAGCCAGTGGTAACGAGTATGCGACAGTCGTGCTCGAGGATTTCACTGGTGAGGTGCAGGCGCTCTTCCTCGGCAAGACTTATCAAGAGTTCTCGCCGGCGCTGATTCCCGACTCCATTGTCGTGATTCGTGGAAGGGTCAACGTGCGTGATGACGGGGTCGTGCTTCACGCAGCGTCGATCTTTTCTCCCGACATCGACACGGCCGATCACGATCTTCCGCTCGTCTTGGCTATCCCCGAGATCGCGGCCACGCAAGAAATTGTCGAAGAGCTCGGTGCCATTTTGGTTCGGCACGTCGGCCCTACTCCTGTCAGGCTGAAACTCACCCGCGAGGGGGGCACATCCCGGATTTTCGAGATCCCTTACGAGGTCACATTGACTGCCGACTTGTATGCAGAGTTGAAGGCATTGCTCGGCTCGAATTGCCTTGTCTTCGACTAATGGGATGTCCGCATATCTGCCGCAGCGGGGCACGGGCCGTTTGTGTTAGCGGATAATGACGACATGGATCCGGTCGACGACTTTTATGTTGAGGTGTTTTATTCTCGTGAACCTGCTACTCCTGAATTGGCAGCCGCAGCGGCAGAGTTTTTCGCGGCCCGACACGTTATTGGGTGGAGTTCTTACACGATTCTCGGTGGGATCCATCGACTAGTCGTTGGATTGTGCCTCGACAAAAACGAGCGAGTTTTTATCGCACCACCCGGAACGGACCCCATCCCGCTGCCCGATATTGGCCTCCTCGACCGGCAACTGCGTGAATTGACCGGTCTTTCGATGGTGACGGAAGACGAGCTGTACGATGACGACGACATCGATTCGGTGCTCGACGCAAGTGCGGTGGCTGAAGCACATACCGTGATTGTTGTTCCTCGGTCGCGCCTTCGATCCGCCCAGACCACGGAATCCGGTCTTCGTGCCATGGGCATGCTATTAGCCGGGGCGACGGACGAAAAAGTGTCGGTGATCGACGATGGCGAGGACATTGTCATTTTGGTTCCTGATGCTATCCCAATGCCATCGAGTGAGTTCTTCCCCGCCCTCATTTGCTGCGTGCAATGGCCAGACGGCGACAGGAGCATCAATTTTTCACGGGAGATGAAGTCCGGTGCAGAGGAATATGCAGTCATGACGTGGACGGACGCACCTCGACGGCCATTCTTCCCAGATTGGAGCTTGCCGACGAATCCTTACGCGAGCGTTCTTCGAGACGAGTTGTGGGGCTGCAAGAACCTTGAGGCGTTGGCGCAGGAGCGGAGCCTCTCGGAGGAGTCCATTGCTGCGCTTGCCTCGGCTTCTCGAGATGACGACGTTGCGACCGGGTTCGATCGTGCTGTCGATCTTCTTCGGTTGCCAATTGGGGTGAAGCAGGCGATCTCGACCGGCACCTGGTCTGACGAAGGCGTGACCGCGATAACAGTGGAGCCCACCCGACACGCAGTGCTCAAGGCGTCGTTCTTGCTTGCGGTTGGTGGTGAAAGTAGCTCAGCAGATCGCAACTATTCCGGAGCTGAGTGGTACGCGGTACCGCAACGGTGGCTGAATAATCATCCGACGGCGCATCTTGTTTATATCGCGCTGTGCATTCTCTTAGGGATCACACAAATTACTCGATGGTTGCTGACTGGAGAGGCTGGTTGGCTTGCCTTCCGGCCTGTCACGGCGATCGTGCTTGTAGTTTTGGTCGTTCCGTCCCAAACACTTCTGTTTCTCGCCGCTCGGCGCTATCGCCACGCTTTCAAAGAGCAAGTCGAGGCGAGGGAAGATCACACGCCGCTAGACTGAAAGTCATGCTTCGACTGATCGACCTCCGGGGTCAGAAAACCGATCACGCCACACTCCTTGCCACGCTGCCACGCGCCGAGCTCGATGTCGAGCAGGCCGTGGCGCGGGCGATGCCCTTGATGGAGGATGTGCGCGCAAATGGTGCTGCGGCTCTTATCCGTCAGGCGGAGCAGTTTGACGGCGTCACCTCTGGGCACGTCTCGGTGCCTGCGCAGGATATCGACGAGGCCGTCGACCACCTCGATCCCGCGCTACGCGCGGCCATCGAAGAGTCGATCCGGCGGCAGCGCGAGGCCTCCGCGGTTCAAGTCCATTCCACCGTCGTCACGGAGTTGGCTCCTGGCGCTCGCGTTATCCAGCGCTGGCGGCCGGTTCGTCGCGTCGGGTTGTACGTCCCGGGCGGCAAGGCTGTCTACCCGTCGAGCGTGATCATGAACGTGGTTCCCGCCCAGGTGGCTGGTGTACCCGAGATTGTGGTGGCCTCGCCAGCCCAGGCCAACTTCGGCGGTGCCATCCATCCGCTCATTCTCGCTGTCTGCGGTCTTCTTGGGGTGCAGCACGTGTTTGCGATGGGGGGCGCCGGTGCCATTGCGGCGTTCGCCTATGGGGTGCCTGAGCTTGGGCTGGATCCGGTGGATGTGATCACCGGACCAGGCAATATCTATGTTGCGGCGGCCAAACGGATTGTGCGTGGCGTCTGTGGCATCGACGCCGAGGCGGGACCGACCGAGATCATGATCGTCGCGGATTCGACCGGAGATCCCGACCTCATCGCCGCCGACCTGCTGAGTCAGGCAGAGCACGATGAGCAGGCCGGCTCTGTTCTCGTCACCACCGACGAGGCGCTTGCCAGTGCGGTGGACGAGCGTATTGCCGTTCGGGCCGCTGCCACCCCGAACAGTGCGCGTGCGATCACCGCGCTGACCGGTCCTCAGTCGGGCACAATACTTGTCGACAGCCTTGACGCCGCAATCGATGTCGCCAACGCTTATGGCGCGGAACATCTTGAGTTGCACACTGCGGATCCGCATGCGCTTGCCGAGCGCATCGACAATGCCGGGGCTATCTTTTTGGGTGCATATTCGCCGGTCAGCCTTGGCGATTACTCGTCTGGTTCGAACCATGTGCTGCCGACAGGGGGACAGGCGCGATTCTCGGCTGCGCTCGGCGCATACAGCTTCCTGCGCCCGCAGCAGCTCATCGATTACACGCGCGAGGGGCTCAGCGAACTGGCGGATGGCATCGTCGCGTTTGCCGAGGCGGAGTACTTGCCTGCACATGGCGAGGCTGTTTCGGCTCGCTTCCAGTAGGTGTGTGGCAGCACAGTCCGACGGATCGCGGGCTTGTTGTCGGCTAGACGCGCGCCGTGTCACAGGGTACTGATAGGTTAGAAACCAATCGAGAGGGGCGCTCAATGGTCGACTACATTGCCAACAATACGTGGCTGCTGTGGGCGGCCGCGTTTCTGATTTTCGGCGTCATCGAAATGTTTACTCTCGAGCTGACTGCTGCGGCGATAGCGGTCAGTGCCGTTGCAAGTCTTCTCGTGTCGTTGTCGAGCGTGTCATTCATCGTCGAAGTGGTTGTCTTCGCGGCGGTTGCCATCGCGTTGCTTGTTTTCGTCCGCCCACCGGTGATTCGGCTTGTGCGCAGCAAGACGTCGCACGATGTGACGAATATCGATGCCATCGTCGGTCTTCGCGGCCAGCTGGTCGACAGTTCGATCCCGGGCGAGTTGCCACTCGTTCGCCTCGAGAACGGCGAGACCTGGACGCTTTCGGTGCAGCCTCAGGGGCTTGGTGTCGGCGCACTGGTGCGGGTCATCGAAGTGCGTGGTGCGAGCGTCGTCGTCAGCGCAGACATACCGACCACGTATCAATCAAAGGGGTAATTCCATGGACAATAGCGGCGGCTGGATCGTGACTGCGATCGTCTTGATTCTCGTAGTGATCTTTGCGATCACCGTGGTGGCGAAGTCGATTCGCATTGTCCCGCAGGCGAGCACGGCGATCGTTGAACGGCTGGGCAAATATCATCGGGTGCTTGGCCCGGGGCTGAGCTTCGTGATTCCCTTCTTCGACCGGGTGCGGCCGCTTATCGACATGCGCGAGCAGGTCGTGGCCTTCCCCCCGCAGCCTGTCATCACCGAAGACAACCTGGTGGTCAGCATCGACACTGTCGTCTATTTCCAGGTCACCGACCCGCGTGCAGCGACCTATGAGATCAACAACTATCTGTGGGCGGTCGAACAGCTGGCCACGACCACGCTGAGAAACGTTGTCGGCGGGCTCAACATGGAGAAGGCGTTGACGAGCCGTGACTCGATCAACGGCCAGCTTCGCGTTGTTCTTGACGAGGCGACGGGCAAGTGGGGCATTCGTGTCGGCCGCGTCGAACTCAAAGCGATCGAGCCACCTCCCTCAATCAAAGACGCGATGGAGAAGCAGATGCGGGCAGAGCGTGACCGTCGCGCCGCAATCCTCACCGCGGAAGGCACCAAGCAGTCGCTCATCCTTGAGGCTGAAGGTGCGCGGCAAGCCGCCATCTTGACTGCTGAAGGCGATGCGCAGGCTGCGGTGCTGCGAGCCGACGGCGAATCCAAGGCGATCGCCACCGTGTTCTCGGCAATTCATGAAGGCCGACCAGACAGCGAGCTTCTCGCATACCAGTACCTGCAAACACTGCCGAAACTCGCGGAAGGCCAGGCGAACAAGCTGTGGATCGTGCCGAGCGAATTGACCGAGGCGCTTAAAGGATTGGGAAGGGCGTTCACGCCGCCGGCCGAACGGTAGCCGCGTCATCTCGGCACACTTGACCTGCGGTCTGTCGTAGGGCGCCGAGTGCTCCGGCGTCGATGGTATGGTTGACCTCAAAGACATCCTTTAATGACCGTCCTGTGAGGCGGAGAAGGGGGTCGACATGGACGCTGTGCTTATGCAAGCAGCCGATATCGATCGAGCGCTCACGCGCATCGCCTTCGAAATAATCGAAGGCAACAAAGGCCCCGAGGGCCTCGTTCTCCTCGGCATTCCCACCCGCGGTACCCCGCTCGCCGCGCGTATCGCCGCCAAGATCAGCGCCGCAAGTGGCGGTGTGCCCGTTTTCGCCGGGTCGCTCGACATCACGATGTATCGCGATGACATCGCCCGAAACCCGCTACGCGTCACGCGCCCAACCGATGTGCCGTCAACCGGGATAGACGGCACCACAGTCGTTCTCGTCGATGACGTGCTTTTTTCTGGTCGGTCCATTCGGGCGGCCCTCGATGCGCTTTCCGATGTCGGCAGACCGACGGCGGTGCGGCTCGCTGTGCTCGTCGACAGGGGGCACCGCGAGTTTCCTATTCGGGCAGACTACGTCGGCAAAAACATTCCCTCCGCACGCCAGGAGCGGGTCAGCGTCGACCTCGCCGAAGTCGATGGCACTGATCGTGTGGTGATCGGATGAAACACCTTCTCTCAACCGCCGACCTCACCAAAGCGCAAGCGATCGAACTGCTCGATATCGCCGAAGACATGGCAGAGGTGCGCACGCGCGAAGTCAAGAAGCTTCCCACGTTGCGAGGCAGAACCGTCGTCAACCTGTTCTTCGAGGACTCCACCCGCACCCGCACCTCATTCGAGGCCGCTGCAAAGAGGCTTTCGGCCGATGTCATCAACTTTTCCGCTAAGGGCTCGAGCGTATCCAAGGGCGAGAGCCTCAAAGACACGGCTCAGACGCTTGAGGCGATCGGTGCCGACCTCGTCGTGGTGCGCCACTCCGCATCGGGTGCGCCTCAGGTTCTCGCCCAGTCGGGTTGGATCCACTCAGGCGTCGTCAACGCGGGCGACGGTACGCATGAGCATCCAACGCAAGCGCTACTTGACGCATTCACGATTCGTCGGCGCATCCATGGTTCATCGTCGCGCGGTGCCGACTTGCAAGGCCTCACGGTGCTCATCGTCGGCGACATCGTGCATTCGCGCGTTGCCCGGTCAAACTTGTGGCTGCTGACGACCCTCGGTGCGCATGTCACCTTTGCGGCACCGGCCACACTCGTGCCCCTCGCCATCGACCGCTGGCCGGTCGACGTCGTCCACGACTTCGACGAGGCTCTCGCCGTCAAACCGGATGTGGTAATGATGTTGCGCATCCAAACCGAGCGCATGCGCAATGCATTCTTCCCGACCGAGCGCGAATATGCGCGTCTATGGGGCCTAGACCAAGACAGGTACCGTGGCCTCAAACCGGAAGCGTTGATCATGCATCCGGGGCCAATGAATCGCGGACTAGAGATCTCAAGCGAGGCCGCCGACTCCGCCCAAGCCACAGTGCTGGAGCAAGTGGCCAACGGGGTGTCCGTGCGGATGGCCGTGTTGTATGCGCTAAGCGCGCTGCCCGACGCCGACATTTTAGGGAGACCCGAATGACCAGCTACCTTATTCGCGAGGCGACCATAGGCGCCGGCGACCGAGCAGACATTCATGTCTCAGGGGGAGTGATCGCCGAGGTCGGGGTGGGGCTTTCTGCCAATGGTGCCACCGTGATCGATGCGGATGGGCTGGTCGCGCTGCCCGGTCTCGTCGACTTGCACACCCATTTGCGTCAGCCTGGATACGAAGCGTCAGAGACCGTGCTCTCTGGTAGCCAGGCGGCGGCAGCGGGAGGTTTCACAGCCGTGCACGCCATGGCGAACACATTTCCGGTCGCCGACTCCGCGGGCGTCGTCGACGAGATATACCACCTCGGTCGCAGCGCGGGCTATGTGGAGGTGCGCCCAGTCGGGGCCGTGACAGCAGGACTTGAGGGAACCCGCCTCGCCGAACTCGGGGCGATGGCTCGCTCAGAGGCAGCGGTGCGCGTGTTCAGCGATGACGGGAAATGTGTATCGGATCCGCTGATCATGAGACGCGCGCTCGAATACGTGCGCGGCTTTGACGGTGTGATCGCCCAGCATGCTCAAGATCCGAGACTTACCGAGGGAGCGCAAGCCAACGAAGGCGCGGTCGCAAGCGAGCTAGGCCTCACAGGGTGGCCATCTGTTGCCGAAGAGGCCATTATCGCCCGCGACATCCTGCTCGCTGAACACGTGGGCAGCCGGCTGCATATCTGCCATCTGTCGACCGCAGGCTCAGTCGAGCTGGTTCGCTGGGCGAAAAAGCGTGGCATCCGTGTGACCGCCGAGGCGACTCCGCACCACCTTCTCCTCACTGACGAGAATCTGCGAAGCTACGATGCCCGGTTCAAGGTCAACCCGCCGCTTCGCACCAGCGAGGACGTGCAGGCGGTGCGCGAAGGCGTGGCCGACGGCACGATCGACATCATTGCCACCGACCACGCACCACACCCCATCGAAAGCAAGGATTGCGAATGGGCAGCAGCGGCCTTCGGAATGGTGGGGCTCGAGTCGGCGCTGTCCGTAGTGCAAGAGTCCCTCGTCAATACGGGGATGATCGACTGGGACGATGTCGCACGCATCCTGTCGGTCACTCCGGCTTCGATCGGTCGTGTGGCAGGGCAAGGCCATTCGCTTGCGACTGGAGCCCCTGGCAACATCACACTCATCGATCCGGCAGCCGCATCTGTCTTCACCACAGATCGCTTGGCTGGCAAGTCCGGCAACTCTCCCTATATTGGCCTGACATTGCCGGGCAGAGTCGAGTGGACATTCTTCCGCGGGCGTGCGACCGTATCCAGCGGCACACTCGTGCCCGTCGATGAGGTGGCAGCGTGAATTACACTGTCGTCGCAGCAATTTCCCTAGTATTCTTCGTGGCCATCGCCGCAGCCATGTGGCTCGGCTGGTCTCGTCAGCGGATGAGGCAGGAGACGCTCTACCCCGAACCAACCGCTGTCCCCGAGCAGTGGGCTCGCGGTGCGAGTGCGGCGGCATTGCCCGGGATTCCGGTCTCCTACGTCGCGACGACTCGGGGCGACGATCCGTTCGCCCGCATCATGGCGCATGGCCTCGGGTTTCGTGGCAACGCGACGTTCTTCGCCGCCGCGGATGGGATCGTTCTCGACCGGGAGGGGGAACGCGGATTTTTCGTGCCCGCCGCAGACATCACGGCGGCTGAACCGGCATCGACAGCTATCGATCGGGGAGTCGAGACAGACGGCATGGTGGCGATTGCCTGGAGACTGGGCAAGCTGCCGGTCGTGACGACCCTGCGGCCGCGCCGTTCGGCCGACAAAGCGGCGATCTTCGAGGCAATTTCGGAACTGTCAGGCAGCGGCCCTGGACATCCCCAGCCCTGAGACACCTGAGACAATGGAACCGACGAGATGAAAGAGTATTGAGCGTGACTGAAGTTGCATACCGGCGTAATGCGCCCGCTGTCCTTGTTCTCGAAGATGGCACTCGATTCGAGGGGCATGCATTCGGCGCCACCGGCGTAACCCTCGGCGAGGCCGTTTTCGCCACAGGGATGACGGGATACCAGGAGACGCTGACCGATCCGTCGTATGCAGGGCAGATTGTGATGCAGACGGCACCGCACATCGGAAACACCGGCGTCAATGACGAAGACCCTGAGTCGTCCCGTATCTGGGTTGCTGGCTATGTCGTTCGCGATCCATCGCGTATGGTCTCCAACTTCCGCGCCAAGAGAAGTCTTACAGACGAACTCGCTTCGTTCGGCGTTATCGGCATCAGCGGAATCGACACTCGCGCGCTGACCCGGCATCTGCGCGATTCTGGCGCCATGCGGGCGGGCATTTTCTCCGGAGACGCGCCGACCGAGCCAGACGAGCAATTGGCCATCGTCGCGGCCTCGCCGCAGATGAGCGGCCAGAACCTATCGGCGAGCGTGAGCACCGTCGACGTGCGCATCATCGATCCTCGGAGCGAGCGAATCGGCCGTGTCGTCGTCCTCGATCTTGGGGTCAAAGAGTCGACGCTCAATTATTTGGCCGACGAAGGGTTCGAGGTCGCGGTTGTGCCGCAGAGTTTTGGTGTCGCAGAGATCCGGGCGCTCTCGCCCGATGCTCTGTTCTATTCGAACGGACCAGGCGATCCTGGCGCATCCGATCGGCATGTGGATGCGTTGCGCACCCTGCTGCGCGACGGCCTGCCGTTCTTCGGAATCTGCTTTGGCAACCAACTGCTCGGACGCGCCCTGGGATTCGGCACCTATAAATTGCCTTTCGGCCATCGCGGAATCAACCAGCCGGTCCTCGACAGGGCGACCGGTCGGGTTGAGATCACGACCCACAACCACGGTTTCGCCGTCAGCGCCCCGCTCGATGGCGTCACCGACAGCTCAGAGGGATTCGGTCGAGTCGAGGTAAGCCACGTCGACCTCAACGACAACGTGGTGGAGGGGCTCAACTGCCTCGACATCCCTGCCTTCTCCGTGCAGTACCATCCTGAGGCCGCTGCCGGCCCCCACGACTCCCATTACCTGTTCCGCCGCTTCCGCGATCTCGTGGTCGATAATTTGCGCGGCCGTGACGTAGCCACGGCAAGAAAGGAAGCATAGCTCGTGCCCAAAAGGCAAGACATTTCCAGCGTTCTCGTCATCGGTTCCGGCCCAATCGTCATTGGGCAGGCATGCGAATTCGACTACTCCGGCACACAGGCCTGCCGCATTTTGCGGGAGGAAGGCATCCGCGTCATCCTGGTGAACTCCAACCCGGCGACCATCATGACCGACCCGAACTTCGCCGACGCGACCTACGTCGAGCCGATCACCCCCGAAGTGATCGAGTCGATCATCCTCAAGGAGAAACCAGACGCGATCCTTCCGACCCTTGGCGGCCAGACCGCCCTCAACGCCGCGATGGCCCTGCATGACCTTGGCATCCTCGAAAAGTATGGCGTCGAACTCATCGGTGCAAAGGTCGAGGCCATCCGTCGTGGGGAAGACCGCAGCGAGTTCAAAGAACTCGTCATCGCCGCAGGCGCCGACGTAGCGCGCTCCCACATCGCACACTCTGTCGACCAGGCGATTGCCGCGGCGGCAGACCTCGGCTACCCGCTCGTGGTGCGGCCGTCGTTCACGATGGGCGGTCTCGGTTCGGGCTTCGCACACAATCAGACGGAACTCGAACGCATGGTCACCGCGGGCCTCCATGCGAGTCCCACTGCGGAGATCCTTCTCGAAGAATCCATCACCGGGTGGAAAGAATACGAACTGGAACTCATGCGCGACACCGCGGACAACACGGTCGTGGTGTGCTCCATTGATAACGTCGACCCGGTTGGCGTACACACGGGCGACTCGATCACGGTGGCGCCGGCGCTTACGCTGACCGACCGAGAGTTTCAGCGGCTGCGCGACATCGGCATCGATATCATCCGGGCCGTCGGTGTCGATACCGGTGGATGCAATATCCAGTTCGCGGTCAATCCCGCCACGGGTCGCATCATCGTGATCGAGATGAACCCGCGAGTCTCCAGGTCCAGCGCGCTCGCATCCAAGGCAACGGGATTTCCTATCGCCAAGATCGCTGCCAAGCTGGCAATCGGGTACCGACTCGACGAGATCCCGAACGATATCACGGGCGTCACCCCAGCAAGCTTCGAGCCGACCCTCGACTACGTTGTGGTCAAGGCACCCCGGTTTGCGTTTGAGAAGTTCCCGGCTGCCGACCCGACGCTGACGACAACGATGAAGTCCGTCGGCGAGGCCATGGCCATCGGCCGAAACTTCACTCAGGCGCTGCAGAAGGCGCTTCGCTCGCTTGAGAAGCGCGGTTCGAGCTTCCACTGGGGCGAGACGAGCGACACCGTCGCTGAGCTGCTCGAGGCGATTCGCACCCCGACCGAGCAGCGCCTGGTCCAGGTACAACAGGCGTTGCGCCTCGGCGCGACTGCCGAGCAGGTTTTCGAGGCGACCAAGATCGACCCGTGGTTTATCGACCAGGTGCAGTTGATCAACGAGGTTGCCGCATACGTTGCGGCCGCCCCGGTGTTCGACCTCGACACGATCAAAGAGGCCAAAGAACACGGTTTCAGCGATGTGCAGCTCGCTCAGCTGTGGAACGTCACAGAACAGCAGGTGCGCGAGGCGCGTTGGAGTGCAGGCCTGCGCCCTGTCTACAAAACGGTCGACACATGTGCCGGCGAGTTCCCTGCACTCACGCCGTACCACTATTCGACTTACGAGCAAGAGACCGAAGTCGCACTCAATGGCCGCAAGCGTGTCGTCATCCTCGGCTCTGGACCCAACCGCATCGGGCAGGGCATCGAGTTCGACTACTCCTGCGTGCATGCATCATTCGCCCTGGCGGCGGCCGGCTACGAGACCATCATGGTCAACTGCAATCCCGAGACGGTATCGACAGACTATGACACGTCTGACCGCCTCTATTTCGAGCCCCTGACCCTCGAAGATGTGCTCGAGGTGCTGCACGCAGAGTCGCAGGCGGGCGAGATCGTTGGCGTTGTTGCCCAGCTTGGCGGTCAGACGCCACTGGGGCTCGCCCATGGCATCGAGGATGCAGGCTACCGAATTCTCGGAACGTCTCCTGATGCTATCGATCACGCCGAAGAGCGCGGCCAGTTTGCGCACATCCTGGACGAGGCCGGCTTGCTTGCACCTCGCAACGGCACTGCGACGACGGTCGATGAGGCGCTCGCTGTGGCTCGCGAAATTGGGTATCCCGTGCTGGTGCGCCCATCCTTCGTGCTCGGCGGCCGTGGCATGGAGATCATCTACGACGACGGCCAGGTACTCGACTACTTCGCCCGGATCGGTGGTCAGGCGCTTGTCGGCGACGCCAATCCGCTACTCGTAGACCGGTTCCTCGACGACGCAATAGAGATTGACGTCGACGCGTTGTACGACGGCGAGCAGCTCTATATCGGCGGCATCATGGAGCACATCGAGGAGGCGGGCATCCACTCCGGCGACTCCAGCTGCACGCTGCCGCCGATCACGCTCGGCAACAGCCATATCGACCGCATCCGCACCGCGACGCTTGGTATCGCACGAGGAGTCGGGGTTCGTGGACTGCTCAACGTGCAGTTCGCGATCGCGGCGAACGTGCTTTACGTGCTCGAGGCGAATCCGCGGGCGAGCCGCACGGTGCCTTTCGTTTCTAAGGCGCTCGGGCTGCAACTCGCCAAGGCGGCGTCGCTCATCATGGTCGGCACTCAAATCGACGAACTGATCGCTTCCGGTGTGCTTGCCGCGCAGGATGGATCGAAGGTTCCGCTCGATGCGCCGATCGCAGTAAAAGAGGCCGTCCTGCCATTCAAACGGTTCCTGACGCGAGATGGACGTGTCGTCGATTCCCTTCTCGGCCCGGAGATGCGGTCGACCGGCGAGGTGATGGGAATAGATGTCGACTTCCCCACGGCGTTCGCGAAGTCGCAGGCCGCGGCATCGTCCGCGCTGCCGACTTCTGGCACCGTCTTCGTCACGGTTGCGGACGCAGACAAGCGTTCTGTGGTGCTTCCCATCCATCGCCTTGCGCGGCGAGGCTTCCGCATTCTCGCAACCGAAGGAACGCGGCGCGTTCTTCTGCGCAACGGCATCCAGGCAGAGCGCATCCGCAAGCAGTCTGAGGAAGAGAGCTATCCGGGGGAGAGGTCGATCGTCGACCTCATCATGGCAGGCGAGATCGATATGGTGCTGAACACGCCAAGTGGGCCGGCTGCGCGGGCCGACGGATACGAGATTCGCGCGGCGACCCTTGCTGCGGACAAGCCGATTTTCACTACGATCGCGGAGGTCGGCGCGGCGGTTGCTGCGATCGATGTATCGGATCGACGATTCTCGGTGACGAGCTTGCAGGAATACGATGCGAGACGCCAGCAGCATCTTGTGGAGGCCGAGTGACTGATCCGAGACGACCGTACGGGGTGCGGCTAGCCGAGCAGATCGCGCTGCGCGGCAACCTCTGCATCGGCATAGACCCGCACCCGGCGCTGCTTGCCGAATGGGACCTTGCCTCCTCTGCGAGCGGGGTGGGCGAGTTTGGTCGGCGTGTTGTTGAGGCGGCGCAGGCCGTCGGCGTTGCCGCGGTCAAGCCGCAGGTGGCGTTCTTCGAGGCGTATGGATCTGTGGGCTTCGCCGCCCTGGAACGGGTGCTTCGGGAAGCGCGCGACGCTGGGCTGATCGTGGTTGCCGACGCCAAACGGGGAGACATTGGTTCGAGTAACGCAGGATATGCTGCTGCCTGGTTGCGCGCCGAGTCGCCGTTTTATTGCGACGCACTTACTGTCAGCCCGTACCTTGGAGTACGAGCCCTTGCTGACATCGCACATGAGGCGCTGGATTCTGGACGGGGCGTGTATGTGCTTGCGGCGACAAGCAATCCGGAGGCCGCCGAGGTCCAGACCGCGTGGGTTACCGGAGGTGGCGACGAGGGGCATGAGGGAACCATTGCATCCTCAGTGCTTCGGGTGGCCGAAGTATGGAACTCTGCCGAGGTCGGCGAGGTCGGGATCGGCTCTGCCGGCGTCGTGCTCGGTGCGACTCTCGATTTGAACGCGCGTGGCATCGACCCGCAGCGTCTTCCGGCCACGGTGCCGATCCTTGCGCCGGGATTCGGTGCCCAGGGCGCGATTCTTGCAGACGTGTATCGGATTTTTCCTGACGCCTCGGAGCGTCTGCTCGCGAGTGTGTCGCGCTCGGTGCTTGCAGGGCCACGGGATGCGTTGGCGGACCGAATTCGCGCTGCGCAGGCAGAGGTCGGCGCGGCTTCATAGCCGACTTGATAGCGCACGACGCACGAGCGCAGACTGGCCTCCGCTAGGCTTGAGAGATCATGAGCGCGAATGTACCACCCGTCGACCGCGTGGCAGCTGCCCAACGATCCATCGCCGCAAGGCAGGCCAGAGCCGCGGTCAAGGCCCGGATTTCCGCAGGTGAGTTGCCGCCAGTTCGTGCATTGCGTGACGCGCCGGGTAGCAGCTATGAACGGATGCGGGTGACCGAGTTCTTGACAAGCATCCCGGGCGTCGGCCCGCGGCGTGCCGAGGACATCCTCGACGAGGTGGGTGTCTCGCCCCGCAAACGTCTCGGCGGTCTTGGCGTGCGTCAGGCCGAGAGCCTTGCCCGCTACCTGGCTCGTGGCATCACCCGCGCCGAACGAGCACAGAACAGGCTCTTCGTCCTTGCGGGACCGACGGCGGTCGGCAAGGGGACGGTGGCCGCATACATCCATAATCAAGAGCCAGACATCATGATTTCCATCTCGGCGACTACGCGGTTGCCCCGCATCGGCGAAGTCGACGGAGCCAACTACTACTTTGTCGATGATGCCACGTTCGACTCGATGATCGCCGATGGTGAGTTCTTAGAGTGGGCCACAGTTCACAACGCATTTCGCTATGGCACACCGCGCAAGCCCGTTGAGGAGGCTCTCGCGGCGGGAAGACGAGTTCTGCTTGAGATCGATCTGCAGGGTGCCCGCATGGTCAAGTCGAAAATGCCGAACGCGTACCGCGTGTTCTTGATGCCACCATCATGGGACGAACTGGTTCGCCGCCTGATCGGGAGAGGCACCGAAAGCGAGGAAGAGCAGGCTCGCCGCTTGGAGACGGCGAAGGTCGAGCTGGCCTCCGTGTCGGAATTCGATGCCATTGTTCTCAACGACGACGTTGGTCGTGCTGCCCGTGAAGTCGTTGGTCTGATGAGTTGCTAGCCGACGCTTTCCGGCTTTCCGGCGTAAACTGTCTTTCAACATCCGCGCGAAAATGTTCCAACCACTTGAGGAGTCACCCCAGTCATGGCCAATAAAGCTCTCGGCATCATCGATCCACCCATTGACGAATTGCTCACAACGGTCGATTCGAAGTATGCGTTGGTGATTTTTGCCTCCAAGCGTGCGCGACAGATCAACTCCTATTACACCGATCTTCAAGAGGGCTCACTGTTCAACAACATTGGCCCGCTCGTCGACTCAAGCATCGAAGATAAGCCGCTCTCTGTGGCATTGCGCGAAATCAATGAGGGCAAGCTGACAGTGCGTCCCATTGATGCCGTCTAGTCGCGAGTAAAGCGCACGAACGTGTCGTCGCGTCCACTCTCGATCATTGTCGGCGTTACCGGCGGCATCGCTGCATACAAGGCAATACATGTCGTGCGGCTCCTCACGTTGCAGGGGCATGAGGTAACGGTCGTTCCTACTCGTGCCGCGCTCGAATTCGTGGGCAGACCCACTTTCGAGGCGGTCTCGCACCGACCCGTTCGAGTCGACCTTTTCGACAACGTGGATCGAGTGCAGCACGTCAGCCTCGGCAAGGCGGCCGACTTGGTCGTTGTGGTGCCGGCTACCGCGAACACGATAGCTAAGATCGCGGCCGGAATAGCCGACAACTTGTTGACGACCACGCTGCTCACCGCGACGGCACCGATAGTGATCGCGCCGGCGATGCACACCGAGATGTGGCGCAATGCGGCGACTCAACACAATGTCTCGACCCTGCGGTCGCGGGGCATCACGATCATCGAGCCGGATGACGGTCAGCTCACTGGAGACGATTCTGGGCCAGGACGGCTACCAGAACCCGAACGGATCGTGTCAGAGGCCCTTGCCTTGATTCCCGGATCGGAGTCTCGCGATCTTGACGGACGCCGAATCCTCGTCACGGCTGGTGGAACGCATGAGGCGCTCGACCCGGTGCGATATATCGGCAACAACTCTTCCGGCAAGCAAGGCATCGCGTTTGCCGTTGCGGCAGCGGCGCGGGGTGCACACGTGACTCTGGTCGCGGCGAATGTCGATGGCCCCGTTCCGGGTGGCGTGGAGATCGTGTCGGTTGTGACCGCAGAAGAGCTTGCGAATGAGGTGCTGACGCGGTCCCGTGGATGTGATGCGGTCGTGATGGCGGCCGCGGTCGCGGACTATCGGCCTGTCGAGAAGTCGGCCAGAAAACTCAAAAAAGATGTGATCGGTGACGGACTCACCGTGAAGCTTGTGAAGAATCGTGACGTTCTTGCCAGTTTGGTCCTGGAAAAGTCGGTGGCTGGGCCCATTATTGGTTTTGCCGCCGAGACGGCAGATGGTGATGAGTTGCTTGCACTTGGCCGCGAGAAGATGGCTCGCAAGAAGTGCGATTTTCTCGTCATCAATGCAGTTGGCGACTCCATCGGCTTTGGTGAGCAGACCAATTCAGTCGTGGTCATCGACCGTGCTGGGGAGGTAGTCGCCGAGGCTGCAGGAACGAAGCGGGACGTTGCCGACAGGGTACTTGACCTGATCGTCTAGCGGCACTGCCTCG
Source organism: Actinomycetales bacterium (assembly GCA_015654475.1). Classification (GTDB taxonomy): domain Bacteria; phylum Actinomycetota; class Actinomycetes; order Actinomycetales; family Microbacteriaceae; genus UBA3913. The sequence continues at coordinate 21,894 of JAATGV010000037.1, read as the reverse complement.
GGCAAGCGCCGCCGCGGGACGACGATCATGCATGCACTGTGTGCCCTTTTCGCCGTGGCTGTGTGGCGTCGTGGCGTTCGGCCAATGACGTGAAAAATTTAATTGAGATCTGAAGGAACAGCACGATGACGACGGAATTGCGCCTATTCACGAGTGAATCGGTCACGGAGGGCCATCCGGACAAGATCTGCGATCAAGTCTCGGACGCAATCCTGGATGAGGCGATCAAGCAAGATCCCAACAGCAAAGTCGCGGTTGAGACCGTTGTCACGACGGGCCTCGTGCACATCATCGGCGAGATGTCGACCGAGGCATGGGTCGACATCCCCTCTATCGTGCGCAAGACCGTCGCCGAGATCGGCTATACCCGCAGCAAGTACGGCTTTGACGCCGAATCCTGCGGAATATCCGTGTCGCTCAGCGAGCAGTCGCCGGAGATCCGTGCCGGCGTCGAGACTGCACACGAGATTCGGGTCGAGCACAGCTCGGATTCGCTGAGCCTGCAGGGTGCGGGTGACCAGGGCATCATGTTCGGCTATGCGTCAAACGAGACAAGCGCGTTCATGCCCACTCCCATCTGGCTTGCCCACCGGCTTGCGCAACGCCTCGCGCAGGTGCGCAAGGAGGGTGTTGTGCCCTACTTGCGCCCGGATGGCAAAACCCAGGTCACTATCGGCTACGACAACGCCGGTAGGCCTCGCACCGTCGATACGGTCGTCGTTTCGGCTCAGCATGCTCCAGACCTGTCTCACGATCGTATCGAGGCAGACATCGTCGAGGCCGTCATCCGACCTGTCATCATGGAGAGCGGCCTAGATTATCCCGATCTCAAGGTGTTGGTGAACCCTTCCGGTTCGTTTGTGCTTGGTGGGCCGATGGGCGATGCGGGATTGACCGGTCGCAAGGTGATCGTCGACACCTACGGCGGCATGTCGCGGCATGGTGGTGGGGCGTTCAGTGGCAAAGACCCGTCGAAGGTCGATAGGTCGGCGGCGTATGCGACCAGGTGGATTGCGAAGAACATCGTTGCGGCAGGCTTGGCCGATCGGGTGGAACTTCAGGTGGCCTACGCCATCGGCAAAGCCGAGCCGGTTGGCCTGTATGTTTACACATTCGGCACGGCTCAGGTGCCTGAACCCAATATCATCCGTGCTGTTCGCGAGGTCTTTGATCTGAGGCCGGCCGCGATCATCCGTGATCTCGACCTGCTGCGTCCTATTTACCGCAAGACGGCCGCCTATGGCCATTTCGGGCGCAGCGACCGCGATTTCACATGGGAGAATCTGGATCGGGTCACGGCGCTTGCCGCGGCAGCCGGATGGGAATGATGGAGGCACGACGATGCCAGCACGCGTCGCCCGGGTTGTCGTCGTTTCGCCGCTCAGCAATCTCGATCATCTCTTCGACTATCGCATTCCCGATCGGCTAGCTGCCGACGCCCGAGTCGGGGTGCGCGTCAAAGTGCAGTTCGGCACAAGGAGACGCCTGCTTGACGGTTTTATCGTCGAGGTGACGGATCGCGCCGAGCCGGGGGTGACCCTAGTAGACATCGAAAAGGTTGTGTCGCCTGTTCCCGTTCTCACTCCCCAAATCTGGGAATTGGCGCGAGCTGTGGCCGATCGTCAGGCGGGTGTCGCCGCAGACGTGGTGCGACTCGCGGTGCCTCCGCGTCATGCAAGAGAAGAGAAGGCGTGGGCGCACAGGGTTGACATCGAGAAGCTGGCCAACCAGCCCGAACTCGTTTTCCCATCGGAGGCAGAGATTCCATCGCGTGTTGCACTCCTCGTGCGCGGCGGGGGGGCAGCGGTCGAGAACCGGTGGCACCCACTCTGGGCGCTCGACATCGCGCGCCGGGCGAGAGAACTTCGGGCGCTGGGCAAGCGCATGCTCGTCGCCGTGCCAGACAAACGGGACATCGCAGTAGTCGCCGAGGCAGTTGCGGCGGTTGCACCGACCTTGACGGTAGTGCGGTTGGATGCGGGCACCGATGTCGCTGCCCGCTATCGATCGTTTCTTGACGTGCTTGCCGGCGCTGCCGACCTTGTGATCGGCAATCGCCAGGCGGTGTATGCCCCGGTTCTGGGGCTCGGCTGCATCTACGTGTGGGAAGACGGCGACCCGCTGCACGCTGAACCGCACGCTCCGTATGCGCATGCACGCGACGTCGCCATGATGCGGCATACTCGCGAAGGCGTCGCATTGGTGTTTGCCTCACACAGTCGGAGCACCGCCGTGCAGCGACTCGTGGAGATCGGGTGGCTTCGCGAAGAGTCATTGGGGGCGGCGGCGACGATCATCCCGAGCGGCCAATTGGCCGGGGCAGACGACGGGAGGGCTGGCATCCCCGAGCCGGTCTGGCGCATGGCGAGCGAAGCACTTGACTCCGGAGGGCAGGTGCTGATCCAGGTCGCCCGGCGTGGGTACGCGCGGATGCTGCTCTGCGAGCAATGCCGCACGCCGGCCCGATGTTCTCGATGTGGCGGCCCGCTCGGGCTTGCTAACGACGCACAGTCGATTCCACAATGCCGCTGGTGCGGGCATGAGGAGCCGAGCTTCCATTGCACCGTCTGCGGGCACACGAAGCTGCGTCAGGCCGCCCCTGGAGTCGAGCGAACCAGTCAGGACATCGGCCGGGCCTTTCCAAGGGCCCGCATCGTCACATCCACAGGGGACATGCCGGTCGACCGTCTCCGGCCAGGCCGGGCGGTCGCGCTTGCGACTCCGGGTGTGGAGCCGTTACCAGACGTCGGTGGATACGACGTCGTGATTCTGCTCGACTGCGAGTGGATGCTCGGCAGGGAAGGACTGCTCGCCGTCGAGGACGCGATGCGGCAATGGCTTACCGCCGCGACTCTTGTATCGGATTCGGGGCGAGTGATCGCGATGGGTGTTGAGGGCAGGCTTGCTCGGGCCCTGAACCTGTGGCGTCCGGACGTCTTCGCTGCCGACGAACTCGCCGCTCGTCGTGCGGCTCACTTTCCGCCCGCATACCGTGTCTGTGCAGTGATGGGGCCTGCGGGATCCACTCGCAGAGTGATAGATCTGGCCGGGATCTCGGACATCGTCACCGTCATCGGTACGGTGGCTGTCGATCCGGATTCCATCGACACCACGCGCGCGGCAAGGGAACGTACCTTGTTCACCGTCGCATACTCGGCGGGGGCAGAGGTCGCACGCCGGCTCAAGGCAGCAGCCAGGCAGGCGCCACAACGGTTTCCTGAGTGGGGGATAGCCAGGCAGCCGGCGTCGGCGTCACCGATCCGGGTGCGATTCGATGACGTCGAGAGCCTATAAAGAGCATTTCTTAACAGGCATATCGTTTCGCAATGTTGCATCGGCATTTGTCGATATCGCTTCCAATGACGATCCTTGAACCTGCCACTAAGAAAGGAATCACACTTGTGACGAACACGGCGAAGAAAATCATTGCGGCGATTGCAGCCATCCCGCTCGCCCTCGGCATCGCATCATGCTCGACAACGACATCGTCAAGCTCCGAAACGGCGACGACGGTAAAAATCGGGGTCGCCGATGCGTCAAAGGCGTATTGGACAACGCTCAAAGATCTCGCGGCGAAAGAGGACATCACGCTGGACGTCGTCGGTTTCACCGATTATCAGCAGCCCAATCCAGCACTGACCGACGGATCGCTCGACATCAACCAGTTCCAGCACCTGCTTTTCCTCGCGAACTATAACGAGAACGCCGGGCAGGACCTCACCCCGATCGGTGCTACTTTCGTCTACCCGCTCGGGTTGTATTCGTCCAAGCACACCGCGCTTGCCGACATTCCCCAGGGCGGATCAGTCGCAATTCCGAACGATGCCACAAACCAGTCTCGAGCACTTCTGGTCTTGCAGGGTGCGGGCCTCATCTCGCTCAAGGATGGCGGAACGGCCTTCTCCACACCGGATGACATCATCGCCGACCAGTCAAAAGTTCAAGTCACCACGGTGAACGCCAACCAGACCGCAAACTCTCTGCAAGATGTGGACGCGGCCGTGATCAACCAGAACTACCTGAAAGACGCCGGCATTGATGCGACCAGCGCGTTGTATAGCGACGCCGACAGCAACCTGAGCGATCCATATATCAACGTGTTCGCTGTTCGCGCCGCAGACAAGGACAACCCAACCCTGCTCAAGATCGTCGAGCTGTACAACACTCCGGAGATCACCGACCAGGTGAAAGCGGACTCTGACGGAACCGCCGTTCAGAAGACCGATGTGAGCGCTGCTGACCTGCAGAGTATCCTTGCCACACTGCAAGAACAGATCAGAGCAGCCAGCTAGGTCTGTGCCCTGCTGACACTCCATAAGCCTCGGGTGACGCACTTCGCGGTGTTGTCGCCCGAGACTTTTGGGTGCAAGCCAGAAGTTCGGCGTAAGTCGGAAGCGTCATCGTGAAGTGAGTAGCAAGGAGCGACGGGCAATTGACTGCCGTTATCAATTTTGACCAGGTGACCAAGGTCTTCCCGCAGAAGCGCGGCGCGCATGTCGCGCTCGACGGGGTGAGTTTGGAGATCCAGCAGGGCGAGATTTTTGGAATCATCGGGTATTCCGGCGCGGGGAAGAGCACGCTCGTTCGCCTGATCAACAGGCTCGAGTCCGCAACCACCGGAACCGTGAGTGTTTTCGGCCGCCCGGTTCGTGAGCTGTCTGGGCGTGAGACTCGAGCATTGCGCTCGCGAATCGGCATGATCTTTCAGCAATTCAATCTGTTCGAGTCACGGTCGGTGTCCTCCAACGTCGAGTATCCGTTGATCCTTGCTGGCTGGGATAAAAAGCGCCGACGGGAGCGCGTCGCCGAGCTCTTGGATTTTGTGGGGATCGCCGAAAAGTCCAGAGCATACCCAAGTGAGCTTTCCGGCGGCCAGAAGCAGCGTGTCGGTATCGCTCGCGCGCTCGCGACCAAGCCCGAGATTCTGCTCGCAGATGAGGCGACCAGCGCGCTCGACCCCGAGACTACGAGCGATGTGCTCCGTCTGCTCGAGCGTGTCAACGACGAGTTGGGCGTCACGATCGTGGTGATCACCCACGAGATGCACGTCGTCAGATCGATTGCGGACAGGGTCGCGGTGATGGATGCGGGAAAGATCGTCGAGTCGGGCATGGTGTACGACGTGTTCTCAAGCCCGAAGACGGAGACAACACGACGATTTCTCAGCACTGTGCTCACTGACATTCCGTCCGATGATGTTCTCGAGGTTCTGAAGACCCGCTACCCGGGCCGACTCTTCATTCTTCCCGTTCGCGACAACGGCGAGACGAGCGGCCTGCTCTCGGCGGCAGCAAAGCAGTTTGGCGTTGCCGTCGCAGTCGTGTTCGGCGGGATCACTGAATTGCAGGGCAGACCGTTCGGAACCCTCACGATCGAGGTCACTGGCAAAACCGCGGATGTCGAGGCGTTCGCGGACCACTTGAATGTTGTCGCGACGGTTGAGGAGGTCGTGCGATGAAACTGGAGTTTGATCGGTTGATCGCACTTCTTGTTACAGCCCTCGGGCAGACGCTCTACATGGTCGCGGCGACTGTCGTCATCGCCGGTCTGCTTGGTCTGGTTGTCGGGATCCTGCTGTTTACGACCCGCCGTGGTGGAATCTTGCATAACGTATGGGTGTACACGGTGCTGAACATCGTGGTCAACATTGTGCGGCCGATCCCGTTCATCATTCTCGTGTTCGCGATCGGTCCGGTTACGCGAGCCGTCGTCGGCACGACTCTCGGGGTCAATGCGGCTGTTTTCGTCATGTGTGTTGCGGCAACCTTTGGCATCAGCCGAATAGTGGAGCAGAACCTGGTTGCGACCGATCCTGGCGTGATCGAAGCCGCGAAGGCGATGGGGGCGGGTCCTCTGCGGATCATCTGGTCTGTGCTGATTCCTGAGGCCCTTGGGCCGCTTATTCTCGGCTACACATTCGTCATGGTCGCCATTGTGGATATGAGCGCTATGGTGGGCGCAATTGGTGGCGGAGGCCTTGGCTCCTTTGCACTCGAATACGGCTATCAGCGGTACGACTGGACAGTGACGTTTGTCACCGTGGTTGTGATCATCGCCATCGTGCAACTTGCGCAGCTGCTCGGCAACGCTCTCTCGCGAAAGGCTTTGCGCCGATAGGCTAGATACCTTGAGGAAGGTGTCACTATCGTCATGCGTATCGTCTTCGCCGGCACGCCTGAGGCGGCCGTCGAGCCGTTGCGGGCTGTTGCGGCTCTGGCAAATGGCTCAGCACAGGTCGATGGATCGGTACTCGCCATCACTAGGGAAGATGCCCCGGTGGGTAGACGCCGCGTGCTCACGCCTTCTCCGGTGGCACAGATCGCAACGGAGCTGGGTCTTCCTGTTGTCAAGACGAACAGGTTCACGCAAGAGGTGACGGCTCGCCTTGTCGGGCTGGCACCAGACCTCGGAATTGTTGTCGCCTTTGGGGCGATCATCCCCGATGAGGTGCTTTCCATTCCCCGCCTTGGCTGGGTGAATCTGCACTTTTCCATGCTCCCCAAGTGGCGGGGTGCGGCCCCAGCGCAACGCAGCATCGCCGCCGGCGATCCGCCATCCATCAGCCTGGTTCGGGTGGTTGCCGAACTCGATGCAGGCCCCGTATACCGGCAGCGCGTCATCGACCTCGGCCCGGACATCACGGGGTCCGCTGCATTGACCGCCCTCGCGCAGGCGGGTGCCGCAGACCTGGCCACGCTGGTGGCGCAGCTCGCCGATGGCACCGCACCGACTCCGACGCCGCAGGTCGGCGAACCAAGCTATGCTCACAAGCTGTCGCGAGAAGACGGCCGAATCGATTGGACGAAACCGGTGACAAAGGTATATGACCTGGTGCGAGCCATGACGACCGAGCCCGGCGCGTGGACCATGGACGGTGCCGAGCCGATCAAAATTCTTGCGGCAGGACCCGCATCCCGCATCGCTCGCCTCGACGAAGACAAGGACGGTCAGCCTGGCCGAGTGGTCGTTGAGTCCGGCGCTGTGTTCGTGCAGTGCCGCGACGGCTTCTTGCCCGTCAACACAGTTCAACCCGCTGGAAAGAAGTCGATGACCGCAAGCGCATGGTTGCTCGGCAAGCGTGGTCGGGTGGTGTTGGGATGATCGACTACACCCCTCGGTCGCTTGCAGCCGAAGTGTTGCTTCAGGTCGAATCCGCCGACGCCTATGCAAACCTCTTGTTGCCGACGAAGCTTTCGCGAGCGGGCATGCACGGCCGGGACGCCGGGTTCGTGACGGAGCTCGTTTATGGCACGTTGCGCAACAGAGGCTGGTACGACGCCATCTTGGCCAATTGCACCCCGAAGGGCGTCGATGATTTGGATGCCGCCGTGAGGGTGGCGCTGCGGCTCGGATCTCACCAGTTGCTTTCGATGCGGGTTCCGGCTCACGCAGCTATTGCCGAGACGGTGGATGCTGCCCGCGAGATCGGGGTGACTCGTGCCGCCGGCCTCGTCAACGCGGCACTGCGACGAGTTTCCGAGCGGAGCGTCGACCAGTGGGATTCGGTGCTGAGCGAGTCCATGAGCCGGGAGGGTTTCGAAGCCGCACGCTTCTCTCACCCAGTGTGGATTGCGCGTGCACTCGGCAGCGCACTGAAATCCGATGGACGAGACGGCGATCTTCGTGAACTGATGGAGGCCGACAATGCCGCACCGGCAGTCACGTTGACCGCTTTGCCTGGCCTGGCATCCCGTGAGGATTTTGCAACGGCGGATTTTCCGCCGACCGAGTATTCCCCAATCGGCATGTATGCGCCGCATGGCGATCCCGCCGACGTAACCGTTCCTGGCAAGGTCCGCGTGCAGGACCAAGGATCCCAGATCGCCGCGCTGTCGCTGACCCGGGCGCGCCCGATTGTGCCTGGCGAAAGATGGCTGGATGCATGCGCAGGACCGGGCGGCAAGGCGGCCATTCTTCTCGCCGAGGGTGCGGGAGACGTCGAACTGGAGTGGAACGAGATCGCTGAACACCGAGTGGGCCTGGTGCACCGTGCCATCGAGAAAATCCCGTTCCCATCGTCTGGTCACCAGCGCGACGCTCGCGAACTGATGAACGAAAACCCAGACACCTGGGATCGCATTCTTGTGGATGCGCCATGCACAGGTCTCGGGGCGCTCCGTCGTCGTCCCGAGGCGCGATGGCGCAAGAGCCCGGCCGACCTCTCGACGTTGACGGCTTTGCAGGCCCAGTTGATCGATGCTGCTGTCGTCGGATTGCGGCGAGGAGGGGTTCTCGGTTATGTGACCTGTTCGCCGCACCTCGCCGAGACGCAGCGCCAGGTTGAGGGCGCGCTGAGACGACACGACGAGCTTTCGCTGCTCGATGTGCGCGCCGTTGTCGAACGCATTGCACCGGGCATCCAGCTCGGCAGTCAGCGTGCTGGGGTTCAGCTCTGGCCGCACGCGCATCGCTCCGATGCCATGTTTATTTCGTTGTTGACCAAGAAGTAGCACGTCGGGGCGGGAGCTCGGCCGTAGTCTAGAACGCATGACGGTGATCATTAGCCCCAGTATTTTGTCGTGCGATTTTGCCAACTTCGAGGCTTCTCTGCGCCAGATCGCCACAGCAGATATGGCGCATGTCGATGTGATGGACAACCACTTCGTACCCAATCTGACCTTCGGCCTCCCCGTTGTGCGTCGGCTGCAGCAGGTCACGCCTGTGCCGCTCGACGTACACCTGATGATCGATGATCCGGCCAGGTGGGCACCGGCATACGCTGAGGCGGGCTGTTACAGCGTCACATTCCATGTGGAGTCTGCACTGGACCTCGGTCAGGTCATCGACACGGCGTGCGTGCTTCGATCGTTCGGGGCACGGGCGGGGATCGCCCTCAAACCGGGCACGCCCGCTGATCCGTACCTTGCGAATCTGCCTGAGTTCGACCAGATCCTCGTCATGACGGTGGAGCCAGGATTCGGCGGTCAGTCCTTCATGGCCGACATGATGCCCAAAGTGCGTCAGGTGGCGGATGCCGTCGCAGCGTCCAGGCGCGATATCCACGTTCAGGTGGATGGCGGCATCACCCGCGAGACGATCGTGACGGCCGCCTCGTCTGGTGCGAACTGTTTTGTCGCTGGTTCGGCGGTCTATGGTGCTCCCGGGGGACAGGATCCGGCCGCTGCGATCGCTGGTCTGCGTGCGGCGGTCGCCGGCTAGCCCGTATGCGCCTGCAACGACGGCGGCAAGCGGGTAGCCTTGTTCTTTGTGAAGACTTTCGACGAATTGTTTACCGAACTGTCGGCCAAAGCCGGCTCAGCTGATCCAGGGTCAGGAACCGTGCGCGAATTGGATGCCGGCGTGCATGCGATCGGCAAGAAGATCGTCGAGGAGGCCGCCGAGGTGTGGATGGCAGCCGAGTATGAGACAGATGAGGCTCTCGCACTTGAGGCAAGTCAACTGATCTATCACCTCCAGGTGATGCTGATAAAAAAGGGCATTGCGCTCAGCGCTGTCTATGAGGAGCTGTGATGTTGCGCGTCGCCGTGCCCAATAAGGGTGTGCTGTCCGAGGTGTCGGTCGACATGCTGCGCGAGGCGGGGTATCTGACTCGTCGCGACACTCGCGAACTCGTGCTGTTCGACCCGCACAACGACATCGAGTTCTTCTACCTTCGTCCGCGGGACATCGCGACCTATGTTGGTCGCGGCGCGCTCGATGTCGGTATCACCGGGCGCGATCTGTTGCTCGACTCGCACTCCGATGCGAACGAGGTCGCCGTTCTCGAGTTCGGTGATTCGACGTTCCGATTTGCCGGTCCTGTCGGCAAATTTACCGACCTCTCCCAAATTCAGGGGCTGCGCGTCGCGACAAGCTATGTCGGCCTTGTCCAGGATTTCTTGACCGCTAACGATATCGATGCAACGCTGATTCAGCTGGATGGCGCTGTCGAGTCTGCCATTAAGCTCGGCGTCGCCGACGTGATCGCCGATGTCGTTTCGACCGGCACCACACTTCGCAACGCCGGCCTTGAGATCTTTGGCCCGGTCATCCTTGAATCGACAGCGATCCTTATCGGTTCGCCGGAGTCCGCCCCGGATGGCACGCTGCGCGACAAGGCGTTGAAGCTATCGCGCAGACTGCACGGCGTGAGGGTTGCCAGGCAGTATGTTCTGTTCGACTATGACGTCCCGGCCGAGCATCTGGATAGGGCGGCGGCGATCACTCCGGGCCTCGAGTCTCCGACGATTTCTCAGCTGGCTGACACCGGTTGGTTCGCCGTGCGCGCCATGGTGCGGCGCGATCAGTCGAATGACACTATGGATGCGCTCTACGAGGTGGGTGCACGAGCCATTCTGGTCAGTTCCATCGCAGCTGCGCGAATCTAGGGGGAGATATGGGCGTTGCTATTCGTGTCATCCCCTGTCTCGATGTGGCTGATGGTCGGGTGGTCAAAGGCATCAATTTTCGCAACCTCAAGGATGCGGGCGAGCCTGTGCAGTTGGCGTCGCGCTATTTTGCGGAAGGCGCCGATGAGGTGACGTTCCTCGATGTGACGGCAACGGTCGAAGGTCGTGAGACGACCTACGACATGGTCCGTCGCACAGCCGAACAGGTGTTTATTCCGCTTACCGTGGGCGGCGGGGTGCGCAGCGTCGACGACGTCGGTCGTTTGCTTGCCAGTGGTGCAGACAAGATTGGCGTAAACAGTGCTGCCATCGCGCGTCCGAGGCTGATCACTGAGATCGCCGACAGGTTCGGCGCTCAGGTATGCGTGCTTTCGCTTGATATCACCCGGAGCGTCGACACTGCTTCCGGCTTTTGCGTGACAACACACGGTGGTCGCAACAAGACCGACATCGACGCGATCGAGTGGGCCGAGCGTGCTATTGACGCGGGTGCAGGAGAGTTGCTTGTCAACTCGATCGACACGGACGGGGTCAAGCTGGGGTTTGACCTTGAGCTGCTTCGCGCTGTTCGCGCCGTCTCCAGCGTCCCGGTCATCGCATCCGGTGGCGCCGGCAAGGTCGAGCATTTCGTGGCAGCCGTTCGCGAGGGCGCGGACGCGGTGCTCGCGGCAAGCGTTTTTCATACGGGCGCGATATCCATCGCCGATGTCAAAGCGGCGATCGCGGCAGCAGGTTTTCCCATCAGAGAGGTAAGCAATGCCGATCACGAGTAACCAAGTGCGTTTCGGGAAAGACGGCCTCATCCCTGCCATCGTTCAGCAACACGACACCGGCGAGGTGCTGATGCTCGCCTGGATGGATCGTACTGCACTCGAACGCACCATCGCTGAGGGGCGAACGGTCTTTTGGTCGCGGTCGCGTCAGGAGTACTGGCGCAAGGGCGATACCTCCGGGCACACCCAGGCGGTCAAGTCCCTATCGATTGACTGCGATGGCGATGCCATCCTGGTTCGCGTGGAACAGGTCGGAGCGGCTTGCCACACGGGAACTCATAGCTGTTTCGATACGCGAGAGCTGTGGCCGACGCCGGGTGAGGGGAGCATCGATGAGTGACTCTGGGAGTTTCCAGACCACGCCGGATGAGTTCCGTAGCCGGATCAAGAACCATCGTGTCGTACCGGTTGTTCGTCGGCTTTTCGCCGATTCGGAGACGCCGATGGGTGTGTACCGCAAGACGGCTCAGGGAAATCCGGGGGCTTTCCTCCTCGAATCTGCCGAGCAGGGCGGCATCTGGTCGCAGTTTTCTTTTGTCGGCGTGAGTGCGTATGGCCTTGTCACTGTCACCGATGCTCAGCAAGTGACTTGGATCGATATGGGTCTTAGCCAGGCCGAGGCATTCGGCGATGAGCCTCTTCCGCCGAGCTATCTTGATGCGCTTCAGCAAATCTGTCGCCGTTGGCGCACGCCGCGCCTTCCCGGGCTGCCGCCTTTGACGGGAGGGCTGGTCGGTCACTTCGGGTGGGAGGCCGTGCGGCAGATCGAGCGACTGCCCAACACCAAGCAGGCCGAGTATTCGATCCCACCCATGACATTCGCTCTTGTGCGCGATCTCATCGTGCTCGACCATCGATACGGCACGGTCAGCCTTATCGCGAATGTGCTTGCACAGCCTGAGGCCGACCCCGAGCAGTTGTGGGACGACGCGCGTGCGCGGCTGGACTCCATGCAACTCGCCTTGTCCAAACCAAACCAGGCAAGCTTGGCGCGGGTCGATTTTCGCGCGGCTGAGGAGCCTGTTCGCCGTACTTCGGCAGAGGAATTCATCTCGTCGATCGAGGTGGCGAAGCGATACATCCGGGCGGGCGACATCTTTCAGGTGGTGATCGGCCAGAGGTTTGAGCTCGATTTCGACGGCGACCCACTTGACGTGTATCGAGTGCTGCGAACGCTCAATCCGAGCCCGTACATGTACCTGCTCAACCTCGTTGACGCCGATGGTTTGCCTTATCACATCGTCGGTGCATCGCCCGAGGCGCTTGTGAAGGTAACGGAATCGACGGTGATAACGCATCCGATCGCTGGTTCGCGACCTCGCGGTGCGACGGTCGAGCGTGACACTCAGATCGGTGTCGAACTGTTGGCTGACGAAAAGGAGAGAGCCGAGCATTTGATGCTCGTCGATCTTTCTCGCAACGACCTGTTGAAGGTCTGTGAGCCGGGATCCGTAGAGGTTACGGAGTTTATGCAGATCGAGCGGTTCAGTCACATCATGCACATTGTTTCTTCGGTGCAGGGAGTGCTCAGCCCGGGGAAGGACTCGATCGACGTGTTTCGGGCCACTTTCCCCGCGGGCACGCTCTCTGGCGCCCCGAAGCCTCGGGCCATGGAGATCATCGATGAATTGGAACCGAGCCAGCGTGGCCTCTATGGTGGCGTCGTCGGGTATTTCGACTTTGCCGGCGATAGCGATTTGGCGATTGCGATTCGCACCGCAGTGATCCGGGACGGCCGTGGTTACGTGCAGGCCGGCGGTGGCATCGTCGCCGACTCGGTGCCTCAGCTTGAGCTCGAAGAGTCCCAGAACAAGGCTGCGGCTGCGTTGCGAGCCATTTCTATCGCCAAAACTATGATCAGGCTCGATGGCTGATACCTTGATGGCGAATATGTGCTGCGGCAGAGGCAGCGTGTCGCTCAGGCGTGCCGCCAAGCAGAGGATGGAGTCATGCTGAATAGGCGCGGCCCCGTCTTGTTCTTGACGGCGGCGCTTGCTCTCATCGCGCTCGGTGCTTCGACTCAGGAGTGGATTCGGGTAACGCTGGTAGGCGGCGGCGTGCACAGCGTGACCGGCAGCGAGGCAGCCGCTGGGATAGCGCCGATGTGCTTGGCGCTCGTCGCTTTGGTCGCTGCCCTCAGTCTTGCCAAGCGACGCGGCATCGCTGTACTCGGTGTGCTTCAGGCGCTCCTCGGAGTGGGTCTCGTCGGGATCATGGTTGTCGTTCTGGCCGATCCGATTTCAGCGTCTGGGGCGGTTGTGGGCTCAGCCACCGGTGTGGCGGGTCGCTCGGCGCTCGGCGCTCTGGTTGTGTCGAGTTCGGTAATGGGGTGGCCGTACGTCAGCATCGTCGCTGCATCTCTCGCGGCGATTCTGGGTTGCCTTGTTGTCATCAAATCTGCGGTGTGGACAAACCGCCCGGAGCGTCACGGGGTGAACCGCGACGTGGATCCCACCGACTCCATCGCCACCTGGGATAGGCTCAGTCGGGGTGCGGATCCCACTCAATCCGAGACAGAACCCCTAAAATAGGGGGAATCACCCATCACTAGGAGAATCCGATGAACGATGCGATTCACGGTCCCATTGAACCGGGACACGGACATTCACCCGCAGCCTGGAGCGCGGTCATCATCATGCTGATCGGAGTTTCGGTTGGAACGCTTTTTTTCACGACCAACGTTCCGGTCGGTGTATTCATCGGTGTCGCTCTTATCTTTATCGGCCTCCTCACCGGTTGGGTGATGGCGAAAGCCGGGTGGGGCGTCAATGGGCCGAAATATAAGCCGAAGGCGCACTGACGATGACTATTCTTGAAGACCTCGTCGCCGGAGCGGTCGAAGACTCCCGGAGACGACAGAAACTCGTCGATCATACTTCTCTTGAGCGCGAGGCGTTGAACGCTCCTGCTGTACGAGACGCACGAGAGGCGCTCGCTCCGGCAAGTCACGTCAAGATCATCGCCGAGATTAAGAGGGCAAGCCCTTCTAAAGGCGATCTCGCTCCGATCCCCGATCCTGCCGCACACGCCAAGCTCTATCAGACAGCTGGCGCTTCTGCAATTTCGGTATTGACCGAGCAGCGGCGATTTCTCGGCAACCTCGACGACCTGCGTGCAGTGCGGGCAGCGGTGACGGTGCCCGTTTTGCGCAAAGATTTTATGGTTACCGAATACCAGGTGCTCGAGGCCCGTGCGGCCGGTGCCGACTTCATCCTGCTTATTGTCGCGGCTCTGGCTGATGGCGAACTTGTGCGCCTTCGGGAGCTGGCCGCGGACCTCGGAATGTCGGCTCTCGTTGAGACTCATAACCCTGACGAGGTGGATCGGGCGCTGCAGGCGGGTGCTGAGATCGTCGGTATCAACGCGCGAAATCTGCACGATTTCAGCTTGGATACCGACTTGTTCGGCCAGATGGTTTCGGCGATTCCCGATGGTGTCGTTCGAGTAGCCGAGTCTGCGGTCAAGACTGCGGCGGACGTCGAGAAGTACCGCACCGCAGGAGCGGATGTGGTATTGGTCGGCGAGGCGCTCGTGAGGGGCAATCCAATGGCGTTGTTCGCCGATTTTTCGCGTATCAACGCGTAAATGTGAGAAAGATGAGACAGGAATAGTGACAGAAGCAACCCATTTGAGGGACGCGCATGGGCCCTTTTTCGGGGCAACGGATTCGTTTACCGGCTTCGGCGGGCGTTTCGTGCCGGAGTCGCTCATTGCGACTCTCGACGAGTTGACCGCGGAGTTCGAGAAGGCGCGAGTCGACCCGAGTTTTGCTTCCGAACTCGCTGCACTCCACCGTGACTACACAGGACGGCCATCCTTGCTCACGCGTGCGGACAGGTTTGGGCAGCACGCAGGCGGCGCGACCATATATCTCAAACGTGAGGACCTCAACCACACGGGCAGCCACAAGATCAACAATGTGCTCGGCCAGGCGCTCATTGCCAAACGCCTTGGCAAGACGAGGCTTATCGCCGAAACCGGTGCTGGTCAGCATGGGGTGGCCACGGCGACCGCCGCGGCGCTGTTCGGCATGGAATGCGTGATCTACATGGGAGAGGTGGATACCGAACGCCAGGCCCTCAACGTGGCGCGCATGCGATTGCTTGGCGCAGAGGTGGTCGCTGTCACGAGCGGGTCGCGCACTCTCAAAGACGCAATCAATGAAGGGATGCGCGACTGGGTCGCCAACACAAAGACGACTCACTATCTGATGGGTACGGTGGCAGGCCCGCACCCATTCCCCGAGATGGTCCGCGAGTTCCACCGCATTATCGGCGAGGAGGCCAGAGAACAGATCCTCGTGGCCGAGGGGCGCTTGCCAGATGCCGTCGTTGCGTGCGTCGGGGGAGGGTCGAATGCGATCGGCATATTCCACGCCTTCCTCGACGACCCCAGTGTGGCGCTGATCGGGTGCGAGGCGGCCGGCCTCGGTATCGAAACCGACAAGCATGCGGCGACTCTGAACAAGGGGACGCTCGGTGTCTTGCACGGGGCCAAGTGCCTGATGCTTCAAGATGCTGATGGGCAGACGATAGAGAGCCATTCCATTTCGGCCGGTCTTGACTATCCCGGTGTCGGTCCGGAACACGCATGGCTCAAGAGCATCGGCCGTGTGGATTATCGCGCGGTCACCGACGCAGAGGCGATGGATGCGTTCCGTTTGCTGTGCCGCACCGAAGGAATCATCCCGGCCATCGAGTAGTCTCATGCGCTCGCGGGCGCGTTGACGCTTGGTCGCGAGCTCGGCAAAGACGCGGTCATCATCGTGTCGCTGTCGGGTCGCGGCGATAAAGACATGCACACTGCTGCCCAGTATTTCGGGCTTTTGGGTGAGGGAGAAACATATGTTGGCTGAGAAGGCGGCGCGTCTCGGCGTCGAGCAGACCATTCGGGCGAACGCCGAGGCGGGGCGGGGAACGCTGATCGGCTATCTTCCCATTGGTTTCCCCGATCTCGATACGAGCGTTGAGGCGGCCATCGCGATTGTGCGGGCTGGAGTGGACGTGCTCGAGCTGGGCATTCCCTATTCCGACCCGGTGATGGATGGACCGGTCATTCAACGGGCGACCACTGCGGCTCTTGAGGGTGGTTTCCATGTCCGCTATGTTTTCGATGCCGTTCGCAGGATCACCTCCGCGGTGAGTGCACCGGTTCTGACGATGACCTATTTCAACCCTGTGCTCCAGTATGGGGTTTCCGAGTTCGCTCGTGACTTCGCGGCAGCGGGAGGGGCCGGAGTGATCACGCCTGATCTGATTCCGGATGAGGCCGGGGAATGGTTGGCCGCCTCCGACGAGGCAGGGCTGGAGCGCGTGTTCCTCGCATCCCCGACATCGAACGACGGGCGCCTCGAGATGATCGCCCGGCTGTCGCGAGGCTTTGTCTATGTGGTCTCGACGATGGGGATCACAGGAGCAAGGCACGAGGTCGATCAGGCCGCACGCACACTCGTCTCCCGACTGCGTGCAGTGACCGACCGACCCTTGTGCGTCGGTATCGGCATCTCGACACCTGAGCAGGTGAGTGATGTGAACAGCTACGCCGACGGAGCGATTGTTGGTTCGGCGCTCGTGAGCGCCCTAGCCGATGGCGGGGTTGCAGGTGTGACTGAGGTTGCGGCGGCCCTCGCCGCCGGACGATTCGCTGGTGGATCGCATGCTGAGGGCATCCAGGTAGGATGATGAAGGTTTTCCCGTGGTGCAGATGAGTTTGGAAGGTTGACCGTCATGCTACTTCCGTTGAGCATCCCAAGTCCCAACTGGAACGGCTTTAGCATCGGGCCATTCTCCATCAGGGCCTATGCGCTCTGCATTTTGCTCGGGATCGTGCTTGCTCTATGGATGACGGCGATCCGTTTGAAGAGGCGCGGCGTCGACCCTGGCATTGTCATCGATGTGGCCTTCTGGGCAGTGCCTCTTGGTGTGATCTTTGCCCGCGCATACCATGTGCTCACTCACCCGACCGACTATTTTTTTGCTGGGGCGGACCCGTGGGCGGTTGTGCGCATATGGGATGGTGGAATCGCAATTTTCGGCGCCATGATCGGCGGGCTGCTCGGTATCTGGATCGGCACGCGGATTGCCGGGATTCGTTTCTCCGCATTTTTGGATGCGGTGGCTCCGGCGATGTTGCTGGCTCAGGCCGTTGGGAGGCTGGGAAACTGGTTCAATCACGAGCTTTTCGGCGTGCCTACCGACCTTCCGTGGGGCCTGGAGATCCCTGTCGATAACCCTGTTTTCCCGCATGGATTGCCTGCGACGACGCTGTTCCACCCCCTTTTCTTGTATGAGGCAATATGGAACGTTGTCGGATGCCTCGTGCTGATCTGGGCGTCTCGCAAGTTCTCGCTTCAGTGGGGCAGGACGTTGGCGCTCTATGCGGTGTGGTACGGCGTGGGACGCTATTTTCTGGAGGGCTTGCGCATCGACCCGACGGAGCTGGTGCTTGGCATTCAGATCAACCAGCTTGTCGCCGGTGTTTTCGCGGTATTCGGTGTCGTTTTGTTCATCTTCCTCACCCGCAGGCATCCTGGCCTTGAGCCAAGCCCGTATCTTCCCGGCCGCGAGCCTGTTGTGTCGCCCGCAGATCAGGCAGATTCGGGGGAGTCCGCGCAAGACGCGCAGGACGAGTCCGAGTTGTCGAAGTCTCATGTAGAATCAGAAGTCAAATCAGTTGAAGTTCCAGTCGCCCCCGCCACAAGCACGTTGGGCGAAGCTGATAAGGCCTGATCGATCACGATCATCTGTAGTTCGCGGACAGCGCCGTCCACATCCTCAAGCGAGAGTGAGGGAGTTCTGTGACTGACGTCGCTAGCCCTGTTTTTTCACGGTTCGGTGCGCGGCCTGAAGCGGCCGGGCTTTATGATCCGAAAAACGAGAAGGACTCCTGTGGCCTTGCCATGGTGGCGACTTTGCGTGGTTTTGGCGGTCACGACATCATTGCTCAGGCGCTTGAGGCGTTACGCCATCTCGAGCATCGTGGCGCGGTCGGATCGGACGCAGGCACCGGTGATGGCGCTGGCATCCTGACGCAGATTCCCGACCGGTTCTTTAGAGAAGTCGCCGAGTTCTCTCTTCCTGCGGTGGGCCAATACGGTGTTGGCCTTGTCTATCTGCCATCTGATTCCGCGAAGCGTGTCAAGGCGAAGGCGGCGATGGAGCGGATTGCGGCAGACGAGGACCTGGTGGTGCTTGGTTGGCGTAAGGTACCGACCCAGCCAGACGTGATAGGTGAGCTCGCCAAAAGCACGATGCCCGCTTTCGAACAGCTGTTTGTCTCTGCGCGGCAGCCGGGAGCCGACGGGCGCCCTGTCAGCGGCGTCGCCCTCGATCGCCTGCTGTATCGGCTCCGCAAACGCTCCGAGCACTCGGCCGAGGTCTATCTGCCGTCGTTGTCGTGCCGCACACTTGTGTACAAGGGCATGGTCACGACTCTGCAGCTTGAGCCGTTTTATCCCGACCTCTCCGATGAGCGGTTCGAATCCAAACTTGCCGTAGTGCACTCTCGTTACTCGACGAACACATTCCCGTCTTGGCCGCTGGCCCAGCCATTCCGCATGATTGCGCACAACGGCGAGATCAACACTGTGCAGGGCAATCGCAACTGGATGCGAGCTCGCCAAGCTCAGTTGAGCTCCGAACTCATGGGCGATCTCAAACCGTTGTTCCCGATCGTCACTCCTGATGGCAGCGACTCCGCGTCGTTCGACGAAGTGCTCGAACTGCTCGAGCTCGGTGGCCGCCCGATCCCGCAGGCCGTGATGATGATGGTCCCGGAGGCGTGGGAAAACCAGCCAGGCATCCACCCATCGCTCAAGGCCTTCTACGAGTACAACGCCACTCTGATGGAGCCATGGGACTGGCCGGCGGCGATCACTTTCACCGACGGCACGCTTGTCGGCGCGACCCTCGACCGAAACGGGTTGCGGCCGGGCCGGTGGCTGATCACCGAAGACGGTCTGATTGTGCTGGCGAGCGAAATAGGCGTGCTCAACATCGACCCGAGCCGGGTTGTGCGTAAGGGGCGGTTGCAGCCGGGCCGCATGTTCCTCGTCGATACTGCTAATGGCCGTGTGATCAGCGATGAAGAGATCAAATCTGAGTACGCATCGATGAAGCCATGGGCTCAGTGGCTCGAGGATGGGCAGACCACGCTTGGCAAGCTTCCCCCACGCGAGCACATTCTGCATACTCCGGCATCGGTCGTTCGGCGCCAGCGCACTTTCGGCTACACCGAAGAGGACTTGCGCATGCTTCTCGCTCCGATGGCCGCCACCGGCGCGGAGCCGCTCGGCGCGATGGGAACGGATACCCCTATCGCTGCCCTGTCGGATCGACCACGATTGCTCTTCGATTACTTCACCCAGGCATTTGCCCAGGTCACGAACCCGCCGTTGGACTCGATCAGGGAACAGGTCGTCACTTCTCTCAGCCTTGGCCTCGGGCCAGAGCCGAACCTGTTGGCACTTGAGCCGAATGGCAGTGCGAAGCAGATCACTATCGATTTCCCTGTCATAGACAATGACGGACTGGCCAAGATCCAGCATCTGGATCCGAAGAGCGGCATCCAGGTGACTGTCACCATTCGGGGACTCTACGACGTCAGGCGTGGCGAAGAGGCGATTCAGGAACGCATCGAGGAGATGCGGCACGAGGTCGATGAGGCGATCAGGGAGGGTGCGACTTACATCGTGCTCTCTGATCGTGATTCGAACAGTGACCTCGCGCCCGTTCCCTCATTGCTCATGTGCGCTGCCATTCAACACCACTTGGTTCGCACCGAGCAGCGGCTCAAGGTCGGTCTCGTCATCGAGGCAGGTGACGTTCGCGAGGTGCACCACGTTGCGCTTCTGCTTGGATATGGTGCGTCTGCGGTCAACCCCTACCTGGCGATGGAGAGTTGTGAGCAGCTTGTCCGGGCCGGCGTTGTTCGTGGTGTGACCCCGGAGAAGGCGGTGGCGAACCTGATCAAGGCGCTCGGCAAGGGCGTTCTGAAGATCATGTCCAAGATGGGCATTTCCACTGTTGCGTCCTATGCGGGTGCACAAGCGTTCGAGGCGGTCGGCCTCAGCCGCGAACTCATCGACGAATACTTCACGGGAACCCCAAGCCGCATTTCCGGTGTCGGATTGGATGTGATCGAAGCGGATGTTGCAGCCCGCCATGCGATTGCATATCCGCTTGAGCCGTCGGCGACCGCCCATAAGCGTCTCGAGACGGGCGGCGAATACCAGTGGCGTCGTGACGGAGCGCCGCACCTGTTCAACCCGGAGACTGTGTTCAAACTGCAGCACTCGACCCGCAATCGGCGGTATGACATTTTCAAGCAGTACACCGATCTTGTCGACGATCAGGCCGCACAGTTGATGACTGTGCGGGGGCTGCTGACCTTGGTGCCGGATCGACCCCCTGTGCCCATTGAAGAGGTGGAGTCGGTTGCATCGATTGTGAAGAGATTCTCCACGGGTGCGATGAGCTATGGGTCGATTTCTCAAGAGGCTCACGAGACACTCGCCATTGCGATGAACAGGCTTGGCGCGAAGTCGAATACTGGGGAGGGCGGAGAAGACACCGAGCGCCTGCTCGACCCGGAGCGCCGCAGTGCCATCAAGCAGGTGGCTTCAGCGCGTTTCGGTGTGACAAGCATGTACCTGACTCACGCCGATGACTTGCAGATCAAGATGGCCCAGGGGGCCAAGCCTGGTGAGGGCGGACAGCTGCCGCCAGCCAAAGTGTATCCCTGGGTGGCCCGCACCCGGCACGCGACTCCTGGCGTCGGTTTGATTTCGCCTCCGCCGCACCACGACATCTATTCGATTGAGGATCTCAAACAGCTGATCTTCGATCTCAAGCACGCGAACCCGGCGGCGAGAGTGCACGTCAAGCTTGTGTCGCACGACGGCATTGGCGCGGTTGCGGCAGGGGTGGCCAAAGCGAAGGCCGACGTTATCCTCGTATCGGGCCATGATGGCGGCACCGGCGCTAGCCCGCTCAACTCGCTCAAACACGCTGGAACGCCGTGGGAGATCGGGCTCGCCGAGACCCAGCAGACGTTGCGTATGAACAAGATGCGCGACCGTGTGGTCGTGCAAGTGGACGGACAGCTCAAGACGGGCCGGGATGTCATCGTGGGTGCGTTGCTCGGTGCGGAAGAGTTCGGCTTCGCAAGTGCCCCGCTTGTGGTCTCAGGCTGCGTCATGATGCGCGTCTGCCACCTCGATACCTGCCCGGTTGGCGTGGCGACCCAGAACCCGGAGCTTCGTGCGCGGTTCACCGGAAAGCCAGAGTTCGTTGAGACGTTCTTCGAGTACATCGCCGAGCAGGTGCGCGAGTATCTGGCGCAACTCGGCTTCCGCTCGATTGCGGAGGTCATTGGGCACTCCGAGTTGCTTGCGGCGAATGAGGCGATCGAGTACTGGCGTCGCGATGGTCTCGACCTCGGGCCAATCCTCTCTGACGCGGGTGTGCCTTCCGACGAGCCGCGCAGGAATCTGGTGGCTCAAGATCATGAGCTGGACGCGCATTTCGACAATCAGCTGATCCGGTTGTCGGCCGATGCGTTGCAACGTTCTGAGCCCGTGCGCATCTCGCTTCGGGTGCAGAACACCGAGCGGGCTGTCGGTACGATGCTCGGTCACGAAGTGACGAAGATTTTTGGCGAGGCAGGACTGCCGACCGGAACCATCGATGTCACGCTCGAGGGTTCGGCGGGGCAGTCGCTCGGGGCGTTCTTGCCGCCTGGGATCAGCCTGCGACTATTTGGCGACAGCAACG
>JAATGV010000006.1 GCA_015654475.1 Actinomycetales bacterium | reverse complement strand
TTCGGTGATGCGATAAGGCCGACAAGAATGTAGATCGGAATCGCGGGCAACCCAATCAGACGACCGAGCCGGCCAAGCACATAGGCAATGATCAGCAGCGTGCCGATAGTAAGTAGTTGCGGTCCGATCGCGTGCTCCACGGGCCGATCAGTCTCCTGTCAGGTCGATGGATTCGGTCTTGGGTTTGAAGGTGAGTTCGCCTGTTCGATAGAACGTGAAGGCTTTGGCAACTTTTTCAGGCGTGCCAGCCACGACGAGGGTGTCTCCCGGAAATACTCGGAAGTCTGGTGCAGGTGCAGGGTTTGCTCCCTCGCCTCGCACCACCGCGACCACGGTCAGGCCGAAGATGCCACGCTCTGCGAGATTTCCGAGCTCTTGCCCCGCGATATGGTCGTCGTAGTCGACCTGGAACCAGTCGATCGAGAGGCCGGGGATCTGCTCCAGGGTTGTCAACGACTCGGTGATTCGGGTTCCACCAAGAAGTTCCGCGAGGATGTGGGCCTCTTCTTCGCTCAGCCGAAGTGACACCTTGGTCGCTTCCGGGCCGCCGGCCTCGTCGTCAAAACTGATCAGATCGCTGTGACCCGACCGGTGCGCGATGACGCCGACTTTTCCGCCGCCCTCGGTCACGAACGTGTGCAAAACCCCAACACCCGGGAGTTTGACTCGCTTGACATCAGTCACAGGCGTTACTCCTTATTTCTGGGAACCGATTCCATCCATCTTAACAGGACAAGA
Source organism: Actinomycetales bacterium (assembly GCA_015654475.1). Classification (GTDB taxonomy): domain Bacteria; phylum Actinomycetota; class Actinomycetes; order Actinomycetales; family Microbacteriaceae; genus UBA3913. Next base: position 116,259 of record JAATGV010000006.1, on the reverse strand, counting down.
CTCGATGCCGAGGGATGCTGTCGATAACCGGCTTGACTTCGCCTACGTGTGGATGTCCGCTATGCCAGCTGGTATGGGGCGATGACAACCTCAATACGCTGAAATTCTTTGAGATCCGAATACCCGGTTGTCGCCATCGACTTACGCAACGCTCCGATGATGTTGGACGTTCCGTCCGCCGTCGTCGCCGGCCCGAAAAGCACCTGGTCAAGCGGCGCAACGGTGCCAACGTGTACACGTTCGCCGCGCGGCAGCTCTGAGTGCTTCGCTTCGGCACCCCAATGCCAGCCGGCACCGGGTGCCTCAGCCGAACGCGCGAGAGCCGTGCCAAGCATCACGGAGTCCGCCCCGCACGCAATCGCTTTCACCACATCGCCAGACGTGCCAAGCGAACCATCAGCGATGACGTGAACGTATCGGCCACCCGACTCATCCATGTAATCGCGGCGGGCTGCGGCCACATCAGAGATGCAGGTTGCCATAGGTGCGTGAATTGCAACGGTCTTGCGCGATGTGGATGCCGCACCTCCGCCGAACCCAGCCAGGATTCCCGCAGCACCGGTACGCATCAGGTGCATCGCAGCCGTGTATGTGGCTGCGCCGCCGACGATGACAGGAACGTCGAGTTCGTAGATGAATTTCTTCAGGTTGAGCGGCTCACTCGACTTCGAAACATGCTCGGCAGACACCGTCGTGCCGCGGATCACAAAAAGGTCGACCCCGGCATCGAGCACCGTCTGATAGTAATCCTGAGTGCGTTGCGGCGAGAGCGCACCAGCGACGGTGACGCCTGCTGCACGAATCTCCGCAAGACGCTGCGAGATCAACTCCGGCTTGATCGACTCGGCATATACACGCTGGAGCAGTTGTGTCGCAGACGCTGGGTCAACGGCAGCAAGCTCTTCAAGGATGGGCGTTGGGTTCTCGTACCTTGTCCACAATCCCTCGAGGTCAAGCACGCCGAGGCCACCGAGACGACCAATCGCTATCGCCACAGCTGGAGACACGACAGAATCCATCGGGGCGGCAAGCACCGGAATCTCGAACTGGTACGCATCGATACTCCAGGCAACCGAGACGTCCTTAGGGTCTCGAGTTCGCCGATCGGGCACGACCGCGATATCGTCAAACGAGTAGGCCCTGCGCCCCATCTTCGATCGGCCGATCTCGTACTGCTCGTTCACGTTCCTGCTCCTTTACGGGCTCCCTCAGCGTGATCCGACAGCTGAGGTCGCCGCCCTAGTGTCCCTTGTAGTTCGGTGCGTCGATGACCATCTGCACATCGTGCGGATGGCTCTCTTTGAGGCCTGCAGGCGTGATTCGGACAAACTTGCCTTTGTCTCGCAACTCGTCAATCGTGCGCGCGCCAACATAGAACATGGATTGACGCAGACCGCCCACAAGCTGGTAGGCAACCGCTGCCAATGGTCCACGATATGGCACTTGGCCCTCGATGCCTTCCGGAATGAGCTTATCGTCGCTCGGCACATCGGCTTGAAAATAGCGGTCACGTGAGTAGCTGGTCTTCTTGCCACGGGTCTGCAGAGCACCGAGCGACCCCATGCCGCGGTACTCCTTGAACTGTTTGCCGTGTTCGAATACCAGGTCGCCTGGGCTCTCGTCCGTGCCAGCAAAGAGCGATCCGATCATGACCGTCTCCGCGCCGGCGACGAGTGCCTTTGCGATGTCTCCAGAGTATTGCAAACCACCGTCGGCGATCACAGGAACGCCGGCGGGCCCGGCCGCCTGATACGCCTCCCACACGGCGGAAACTTGAGGAACACCCACACCGGCAACAACCCTTGTGGTGCAAATCGAACCGGGGCCAACACCGACTTTGACCGCGTCGACGCCCGCTTCGACGAGTGCCTTCGTGCCCTCACGCGTCGCCACATTGCCACCGATCACATCGACGTGACTCGTTGCGGGGTCGGATTTGATCTTGCGGATGATGTCAAGCACACCGGCGCTGTCGCCATTCGCCGTGTCGACGACGATGACATCGACGCCTGCCTCGACCAGAGACTTGACCCGATCCCATGCATCGCCGAAAAAGCCGACGGCCGCAGCGACGCGCAACCGGCCGTCGCCGTCTTTGGTCGCTAGCGGATATTTTTCTGACTTGTCGAAGTCTTTGACGGTGATGAGGCCACCGAGCCTGCCGTCTGGGTAGACAAGCGGAAGCTTCTCGATCTTGTGTGAGGCGAGCAGCGCAACCGCGTCATCGGCAGGCACACCGACGGGAGCGGTGATGAGCCGATCCTTGGTCATCACATCTTTGACCAGGGTGGTGTCATGACTTTCGGGATTGATGAACCGCATATCGCGATTGGTGATGATGCCGACCAGGATGCCACGCTCATCTATCACGGGAAGCCCGGATACTCGATACTTCGCACACAAGGCGTCCACCTCGGCAACTGTCGAGTCGGGAGTCGTCGTCACAGGGTGCGACACCATCCCAGCCTCGGAGCGCTTGACCATATCGACCTGAGTCGCCTGGTCTTGGATGGACAGGTTGCGGTGCAGGACGCCGATGCCACCCTGCCGTGCAAGCGCAATCGCAAGACGTGCTTCGGTGACAGTATCCATCGCAGAAGAAAGCAGCGGAATCGCGAGCCGAATGTTTCTTGTCAACCGACTCGAAGTATCCACTTCGCTTGGAATCACATTTGTGTGTCCTGGAAGAAGCAGTACATCGTCGTAGGTCAGTCCGGTATATCCGAATGGATCGTTCGCCACAGCAGTCCCGTCTAGTTCAGAGGCGGCATTAGCCGCCATGCCTATTAAACCCCAATAACGTATGTAGCGCGTAACACGACCGATACATTCCGTGGGTAGAGTCTGGGCACTGTGTGGCCCATTTGGGGGAAAATTCACAGCATTGATAACCGGAGGTACAGGTTTGATTACACGATCCGCTCCGCGGGTGCTCGTGCTCGTGTTGATGTTCTTGGCAGCATGTGCAGCCTTCCTCACGATCGCTCCCCCCGCAGCGCACGCTGCCGACACCACCGCAATCACAGTGATCGTCATCGACGAGTCAAGCAAACGAGTGCCCGATGTCGCGATCGCCGTCACCGCAGATGGTTTCACGGAGCAGACCATCACTACAGATGAGAAGGGCGCCGCAACGATCTCGCTTCCGGCGGGCTCGACCTACACATTCACGGCAGATGTCGACAGCCTTCCCGCAGGTGCACCCGGATTCGTCGACAATCCCAAGATTGTTGACGTGCAGGGAATCCCTACAACAGTTCGTTTCGACGTCGGCGAACCGCAGGCGGCACAGGCCAGCGAGTCGGCGGGTGCGAGCGAGACCGCATCCGAACCGGCGACGGTCACGCCGGGAGACGATGGCTCAACCGGCGCCACCGATATGGGCACACAGATCACCCAGAAGGTGTTGAGCGGCCTGGTATTCGGGCTCATCCTGGCGCTCGCGTCGATCGGCGTTTCGCTGATCTACGGCACGACGGGGCTCAACAACTTCGCACATGGCGAGATGGTCACTTTCGGCGGCTTCGTCGCCTTCACGGCCACAAGCAGCTTTGCTGTCGGGAGTTGGGCAGGACTCGTCATCGCCCTCATCCTGGGCGCGGTTCTCGGGTGGCTTCAAGACTTGGGCATCTGGAAGCCGCTACGTCGCAAGGGGGTCGGGCTGATCCCCATCATGATCGTCAGCATCGGCCTTTCGCTGCTCTTGCGTTACGTGTTCGCATTCGTGTGGAGCCCCGGTCGTTACACCATGGACCAGGACTTCTCCCCTCTCATATCGATTTTCGGTGTCGGCCTGACCTACTGGAATGTCATGGGGTCGGTGGTCTCCATCGTTCTGATCGTCGCTGTGGCGTATGTGCTCAACTACACGCAAATTGGCAAAGCTACTCGCGCGGTCGCAGACAACAAGCCCCTCGCCGCAGCGAGTGGCATCAACGTGGATCGGGTGATTCGAGTCGTCTGGATCGGCAGCGGCGCTCTTGCCGCAATCGCCGGCGTGCTGATCGCCTACTACCAGACCATCAGCTTTCAGAGTGGTGCGTCGATTCTGCTGCTCATTTTCGCTGCGACAACATTAGGAGGCCTCGGCACCACATATGGCGCGCTGATCGGCTCCCTTCTGCTTAGCCTCATCATCGAGTTGTCAACCTTCTTCATCCCTACCAGCCTTAAATACGTCGTCGCGATGCTGATCATGATCCTGATCCTGCTCGTGCGACCACAGGGGCTCTTGGGCAAGAAACAGCGTGTGGGATAACCGGAGGATCACGTCATGAGTTCTGATTTCACATTCATCTGGGTAGCCGTCGGGGCGCTGTTCGACCCCATCACGATCGCATATGCCCTTGCCGCCCTGGGATTGGCATTGCATTTCGGCTTCACCGGACTGCTCAACTTCGGCCAGGCCGGGTTCATGACCATCGGCGGCTACGCATTCGCCATCGGCGCGGTCAAGCTCAATGTCGGCTTCTTCCCGTCGCTCCTCATGGCGATCGCGGGTGCCGTCCTATTTGCGCTGCTGCTCGGCATCCCGACATTGCGGCTACGGGCCGACTACCTGTCAATCGTCACCATCGGCGCCGCCGAGATCGTTCGGCTCTCGGTGCGCACGCCAGAGGCGCGTCCGCTGACAGGCGGCTCGGACGGCCTCAACGGCACGGGCGCGAGCTTCTTCGCACTCAATCCGATTCCCGACACCTTCAGCATCAATCTCGGTCCGATCCATTACACCAACGACATGGTCTGGGTAAGGCTGGTCGGTTGGATAACGGTCATCGTCGCCGCCTTGATCATCTGGCTATTGGTGCGAAGCCCGTGGGGTCGCGTCATCAAGGGGATCAGAGAAGACGAAGATGCGGTGCGCGCGCTCGGCAAGAACGCATTCTCCTACAAGATGCAGGTTCTCATCATTGGTGGTGTACTCGCCGGCATCGGCGTAATCTTTGCCATCATGCCGTCGTCCCTCCAGCCAGACAACTACGGCACCCAGACAACATTCTTCATCTGGGCGATCATGCTACTCGGCGGAGCCGCAACCATCTTCGGCCCGATTGTCGGTTCGATGATTTTCTGGGCGACGATCGCCATCACGGAAGGGTTCGTCTCGCTCGGGGTCAAGACGGGCGTGCTTCCCATTACCCCGGTCCAATCGGGACAGATTCGGTATATGTTGGTGGGACTCGCGCTGATGCTTCTCGTGATCTTCAGACCGCAGGGCATCTTCGGCAAGAAGGCGGAGGCACGTTTCAATGGTTAATGACACGACGAGGCCGGCACTGCATATCGGTGAGGCCGTTCCCGGGTGCAAGAAAATCGATCCGATCATCATCGCGGACAACGTCACACGCAAGTTTGGTGGCATGACAGCCGTCGACGTGCCCCATATCGAGGTGCCGCGAAACGCCATCACGGCTCTTATCGGTCCAAACGGCGCTGGCAAGACCACGCTGTTCAACTTGTTGACCGGTTTCGACGTGCCCAACACCGGGGAATGGTCGTTCAATGGCGAGACGATTTCCGGTAAGTCCGCGTACAAGGTTGCCCAACGCGGCCAGGTACGCACCTTCCAGCTCACCAAGTCTCTTGCACTGCTCTCCGTTCTTGACAACATGAAGCTCGGGGCTACGAACCAACGCGGCGAGGGCCTACTGCACGCCTTGTTGCCATGGACGTGGAAAGCCCAGGAGGCCGAGGTCGAGGCAAAGGCCGTCGAGCTGCTCGCCCGCTTCAAACTCGATACGAAAAAAGATGACTACGCCGCCTCCCTCTCCGGCGGTCAGCGCAAGTTGCTTGAGATGGCACGGGCGCTGATGAGCGATCCGACACTCGTCATGCTCGACGAGCCGATGGCGGGCGTCAACCCGGCTCTCACGCAGTCGCTGCTTGGCCACATCGTCGATCTGAAGGCGCAAGGCATGACCGTGCTGTTCGTTGAGCATGATATGCACATGGTCCAGACCATCGCCGACTGGGTCATCGTGATGGCGGAAGGCAAGATCGTTGCCGAGGGCGAGCCAAGCGTCGTCATGCAAGACCAAGCGGTCGTCGACGCCTACCTGGGTTCGAATAAGGATCGCGACCTCGGTGAGCTCGTCGCCGAGATCAAGAGGGAAGTCGCCGCGGGAGCCGATCCCGCGTTGGCCGGAGACGACCTCTCCCTGGAGAAGGAGTAATACCGTGGCAGAGCATGTTCTCGAGACGCAGGATCTCTACGCGGGCTACATCCCCGGCGTCAACATCCTCAACGGCTGCACTACGTATGTCGACAAGGGCGAGCTGGTGGGTATCATCGGCCCGAATGGCGCCGGAAAGTCGACGCTCCTCAAGGCTCTCTTCGGTCTGGTATCGATTCGAGGAGGCAAGGCGATCCTGAACGGCGAAGAGATCACTGGCCTCAAGGCAGACGATCTCGTGGCGAAGGGCGTCGGATTCGTCCCCCAGAACGAAAATGTCTTTCAGACGCTCACCATCGAAGAGAACCTCCAGATGGGGTGCTTTCAGAGACCGGACTTGTTCAATTCACGCCTCGACTTCGTCTGTGAGTTGTTCCCCGAATTGCGCAAGCGCCTCAAGCAGCGGGCCGGTTCCCTTTCCGGAGGCGAACGTCAAATGGTCGCCATGTCGCGCGCACTGATGATGGACCCGTCGATCCTGTTGCTCGACGAACCGTCCGCCGGTCTTTCCCCTGTGCGCCAGGATGAGACGTTCCTCAACGTTGCTCGGATCAACGCGGCCGGCGTCTCAGTGTTTATGGTTGAACAGAACGCACGGCGTTGTCTGCAGATCTGCGACCGCGCCTACGTGCTCGACCAGGGCAAAGACGCATACGTCGGCTCCGGCAAGGACCTCCTCAATGACCCAAAGGTCATCGCGCTCTACCTCGGCACGCTCGCTACGGACCACACGACCACTTCGAGCGCACCAAACGTCGGAGGATAACGAAACAGGCTTTCTACTCTCACTGTGGCCCCGCCTTATGTCGCGGGGCCACAGCTTTTTTGAAGAGGGATTGGATTGGCACGGGCGCAATTTGGTGGGTGCAGCCGGGTGGAAGACGGCAAGCAGTGGCAGCAGCCGGAACAGTCGGTAGAGAGAAGGCTTACGGGGAGGGGGGCCCGCCCTCCGCTAGCTACCCAAAACACAGTTGTGGCGGGATTCCCACGAAGGGGATCCCGCCACAACTTGCCGTGGTTGGCTAGCTTATTTACAGCTTGCCATCAACCTGATCAACCCAAGCGCTCTCGTTACCAGTCGAGTACTTGTAGATGGAGATTGTGGCCTGCGTCACGTCACCGTTGGCATCGAACTCGATGGGGCCTGAGAGACCGTCGTAGTCGATGTCTTCGCCGTTAGCAATTGCCTTGGCAGCCGACGCGTAGTCGGTGTACTTGGTGCCGCCCTCGGAAACCGACTGCAAGTTGGCTGCGATGGTTGCGCCATCCGTTGCCCCGCCCTGCAGCGCAGCAAGCGCGAGCAGCACAGTGGCGTCGTAAGACTCAGCCGCGTATGAGAAGACGGTCAGATCGGAGTAATCCGGGAGCGCCGTCAAACGTGCCTGGAAATCATCCGTTGCCTTGACACCGGGGTTGGTGAACTGTGCACCTGCGATGTCAGGCTTGTCACCTGGCGCCATGATTCCGTAGTTTCCGTCAGTGCCGTACACGTTGGCGAAATCGTAGTCCTTGGTGGCCAGCTCAGAGAAGATGGTCTTCGACTCTTCGAAACCAATCACAACCACTGCATCTGGTTCGCTCGAGAGCGCCTTCGACACCTCAGCGGTGAAGTTTGTTGCCGCGGGGTCGTAGGTGATCGACTGAACCGTGACACCAGCGTCCTTGAGTGTCGAGGAGAGGTTCTCGTTGAGACCGATGCCATATGAATCGTTCATGTAGATCACGGAGACGTTGGTCTTGCCGTCAGCAACGATCTTGTTTCCAAGGATCTTGCCCTGCAGCACATCTGAAGGGGCAGTCCGCCAGTAGAAGCCGCCGTCATCGTAAGTGGTGAAGTCAGGCGACGTGTTTGCTGGAGAAATCTGGACGACCTTGGCGCCGGTGATCTGATCGATGATCGTCTTCGAGACGCCTGATGACGCTGCACCGATGATGCCGCTCACGCCGTCAGCCAAAAGCGCTGTAGCCGACTGTGTGGCGATATCCGTCGTGGTATCACCCGAGTCTTTGTGAGTAACGGTTGCAGTCAGGCCGGCCGCTGCGGCATTGATGTCGCTGATGGCGAGGTCGACGCCAGCGAACTCAGGCGGGCCGAGTGTCGCAAGGCTACCGGTCTGAGGAAGAATCGTTCCAAGCTTCAGAGTGAGGTCTGTCGCCGCACCCGCGCTCGAAGCTGCTGTCCCGCTTGAGCACGAGGCCAGCAGGAGTCCCGTAGCGACCAGGGCGACTGCCTTGGTTCCCCACGCGAACATCCGAGTACGCGAGGAAGACCCATTGGCCTTCGAAAATGCGCTCATGTTGCTCCTAAAAGTGATTGTTGTTGCAAGAAAAAAGGATGCCCGTGGGTCAATCCCTACCGCTGAAAGTAGCTTCATGAATCGTCCACTTCGCTACGGATGTGTTTCCGAAATGTTAAATGCCCCGAAAGGGCCATAATCGTGACCGGTTCGTAACCTTATCGGTCATTCTGCGTCATATCCGCAGCAGGCGTAATCACCGAGACGAGAGCGTGAGCGCGCCGATGGAGACAACCCCATCAACGACGACGGCAGTGCCTCCCTGACCGTGCAGCGTGATGCTCTGCCCGGCCTTGACCGCTGTGGCGCAGTCACCATAACTGACACAGCTGTATCCACCGGCGGCGAGAAGCGGCAGCGCAGAGTCAATGGCCGCGGCAGAGTCTGAGCCGGCGATCACTTCCGCAATGGCTATCGCCGTCACCGCGTCGTAGGACTCGGCAGCGAATTCTGCATCGTGGATCCTCGGGCTCACGCTTTTCAGCCGGGCGACGAAATCGTCGGTTGGGATGGCCCCATCCGCCGAGTTGAGCGTGGCGAAGACAGTTCCGGAAGGAGAAGCGGTTTTCTTTGCGGGGAACGGGTTCACAATCGCGTCCACACTTGCTGGCAATGTACTAGCGCCGTTCGCGTCCGAGAGCGAGAGGGAGACGGTCGGCCCAAGGCCCGATGCACGAATCTCGCGCACGGCAAGTTGCACGCCCGCCTCGGTAGCCGATGCGGCGGCGGAGTGAGCGCCGGTGCCTGGTAGCTGAGCCGCGATCGTCAACACCTTGTCCCCGGCAACAGATGCAATCGATACGGAAGAGGATACTGGAACAGCGCTCGATGCCGCGTTGGAGGACAGCCCAGGAGTCGGCGCCGTGCATCCTGCGGCCGCCAGCGTCATGGGTGCGATCAAAGCGAACGCAATGACGATACGGAAGTGGCGGCGCGGCTGTGGCATGCGTCTACATTAGGGCATCGACCCCGGCGCGAGTCCCGCACCCGAGGACGGTCCTTAGACCGATTGGGCACGGTTGCGCACCATGTCGACCGTGATGATCACTAATGCGATCCACACCATGACAAAGCCAAGCCAGCGAGCCGCAGGCATCGGCTCATGCATGACGAGCACGGCGAAAAGAAACTGCAACACCGGCGCGACGTATTGAGTGAGGCCAAGGGTGACCAGCGAGACACGGCGGGCGGCGGCGGCGAAGAGTAGAAGGGGCACCGCGGTGACTATTCCGCTGGACGCGAGCCATAGCGCGTGCGGCACCCCGGATGTGCCGAAAGAGACTCCCGGCCCGACCACGGCGACCAGGATGAGGATCACTATGGCGACGGGGGTGAGCCAAAGCGTCTCCAGGGTAAGACCGGTAACCGCATCAACGTTTCGGCCCATCCGGTTTTTGACAAAGCTATAAAAACCAAACGAAAATGCCAACACGAGCGACATCCAGGGCAATTGGCCATAGTTGATGGTGAGCACAATCACTGCAACAAAGCTGAGTCCAACAGCAACCCATTGAGTGATGCGAAGATGCTCACGCAAAAACACGACCCCGAGCAAGATGGTGACGAGCGGGTTGATGAAATAACCGAGCGAACTCTCGAGAATATGGCCCGTCACGGTGGCAAGGACGAAGACCTGCCAGTTGATGTAAATCAAGACACCGGCGAGGCCGAACATGAAGAGGACTCTCGGGGTGCGCATTGCGGCGAGAAGCGGTCGCCACGATCGCGTCACGGTCAGCAGAAGTGCACAGAACACGAGCGACCAGATAATGCGAAAGGCGACAATCTCGAAGGGCCCCGCCGGTGCCAATAGCAGAAAGAATCCGGGAAGCACACCCCATAGGCCATACGCCCCAAGGCCATACCAGATTCCAGATCGCCCGGGAGCAACCGAGCCTCCTGCAGAAGATGAGGATGGGAGGCTTGGCGAGGTCATCAGATCATCCTACTGCTCGCGGAATCCGGGCTAGGGCGACGCGACTACCCCACTATTTCGATTTCCGTCCCGAGAGTGAAGGAAAGACGGGCATGCCTTTACACAACGGTAGACGCCACGGTAGAAGTTCGAACTCTAGTAACGAAACCGGCAAAAAGCTGCCAGATTAAAGGAGGAGGAGCCGAGCGCCTTGTCAGCACCCGGCTCCCGCCACGATTGTTTAACTAGCCAACGATGGCGAGCACATCACGGCTTGCGAGAACCAGGAAGTCCTCACCGGCGTACTTGACCTCGGTGCCACCGTACTTGGAGTACAGCACCTTATCGCCGATTGCGATGTCGAGAGGGATGCGCGCACCCTTATCGTCAAAGCGACCGGGGCCAATTGCGACGACTTCGCCCTCACTTGGCTTCTCTTTCGCTGTATCGGGAATTACTAGACCCGACGCGGTGGTCTGCTCAGCCTCGAGGGGACGAACGACGATGCGATCCTCAAGCGGCTTCAAATTGATCGACACTTGCGACCTCTTCTTTCGAGTAACTAAATTACACAAAACCAGTTAGCACACTCGGCATGAGAGTGCTAATAGAACTGTAGCCGCCAGTTAGCACTCGTGCAACACGAGTGCTAACAAAGCACCCTCGGCGCACTCGTGCAACACCGCTTGGTCCGCCATCAACGGAGCAAAACCCGACACCCGGCTTCGCCCATCGCTACTCAACGGAGCAAAACCCGACAGTTTGGGGCTTCTTTTGTCGGCTTTTGCTCGGTTGAGTCGGATAAGGGAGTCGGTCGTTGTCGGGTTTTGCTCGGTTGGATGCCAGCGGATCCGGGCACTGATGATCGCAACACGCAACAATGGTGGGATGGACGAATCCCAACTGCGCGCGCTTCTCACCCGCGATGGCATTTCCGCGGTGACTGCGGCGAGCGCGATTGCCCTGGACAGCACCGCTGCGGTGGCGCGGGCAACCAAGACGTTGCGCGCCGAGGGCTACACTCCGGAGGTGGTTGCCACGGCGTTGACTCAGGTTCGTCTTCGCGAGAGGGCGCGCGCCAAGTTCGGTGAGTTCGCCGACCAACTGCTCTTCACCGACGATGGGCTGCAGCAGGCAACTCGGCTTGCCGTGGCTGCCTTGCATGCCGGCCGTTTTCGCGACGCTGGGGTGCACAGTGTCGCCGACCTTGGTTGCGGAATCGGCGCCGACTCACTGGCGTTGGCAAGCCTCGATCTTGCGGTTACTGCCGTCGAGTCCGATCCGATCACCGCTGCCATTGCGGCATACAACTTGTCACCGTTTTCGACTGCACGCGTAGTTCTCGGCACTGCTGAGTCTTTCGACTTGACAGGCATCGACGCGGTGTTTTGCGACCCCGCGAGGCGCCTTGGGTCCGCAGGCGCCATGTCACGCACCTTTGACCCGGCTCAGTTCACACCCGCGTTGGACTGGGTGCTCAGCCTGGCATCCGAGCGCCCGCTTGGAGTGAAGCTTGGTCCAGGTTTCCCGCACGCCCAGATCCCTCAGGATTGTGAAGCGTTGTGGATATCGGATGGTGGCACTGCGGTTGAGCTCGGCTTGTGGTTTGGATCGCTTGCGAGACCGCGCAGGCGATTCGGTGCTCTGGTGCTCGGCCGAGGCCTGCCGGCCGAGATCAGGGGAGACGAGCATGCGAGGCCGGTCGCATCCACTCCGCTAGCCCAGTACATCTATGATCCCGATCCGGCAGTAATTCGGGCTAAAGCACTCGGCACCCTTGCCACGCAACTCGATGCGGGAGTGGTCGGCCCTGGGCTGGCCTATTTGTCGACTGACCGCAGAGTGGATACGCCCTTCGCACGACGCTTTGAGGTCACCGATGATTTGGCATTCAATCGTAAGAGGCTGAAGGCGCTGTTGCGCGACCGCGGTATCGGAACACTTGAGATCAAGAAGCGTGGCGTGGAGGTGGACCCCGCCGAGTTGCGCAAAGAACTCTCACTACGGGGCACTAATTCTGCGACACTCATCATCACTCGGGTGGACGGAAGACACCGTGCGATTCTTGCGAAGCGATCCTGAACGGCGACACGTGTCGATAGAAGAACAAGAACAAGAACACTGACCGGGACAGTGCAATGCCGGGCAGTAGAACCTAGTTCGACGTGAATGCGTCGTTGAGCAACGTGTCCAAGTCGATGCCAAGGGAGGGCAGCACGAAGAAAAGGAGCACCACACCGAGTATGGTCAGCACGACGCCGACGATGATCGAGGCAATTGCAAGCCCTCGCCCCTTTTCCCCCGACTTCTTGATCTGATTGAGGGCGATGACGCCCAGGATGATGCCGACCACGTTGGAGATGACCACAGAGACGACGAGCGCAATGATCGCGAGCGTGTTTGTACGCTGTGGCGCCTGCTGGCCCTGGGGCTCTCCGGGGGTTCCCGGGTAGGCCTGCCCCGGATACACCGGTGCGGCGCCGTATGGTTGGCCGGGAACGGCACCGGCCTGCGGGTAAGGAGGAAGCGTGCCCCCTGGCTGCTGTGGCGCGCCCGTGGCCGCATGCTCACCGTATTGGGGTGTCGCTGGTGTGACCCGTTCGCCGTACTGCGGTGCCGGAAGACGTTCACCGTATTTCGGTGCGTCGCTCAGCTCGCCATATTTGGGCAGGGCACTAGCCGGCTGCGCAGGATCCGGCGGGGTCGGCGCGTCAGAGGGCTGCGGATCGTTCGCATCGGACATGGCTCTGGCCTCTCGAGGGTGTTTCGAACACGGTAACTCGGCGCTCGTTCACAATTCTACCCGGCAACTCCCGCCAATGCTGCGAAAAGACGCCACGCATCCACCGGGTTGCCTCTGGTCAGGAGGCGGCCATCACGGATGAGCGTGCCCGCAAGACCCGAGGGCGGCATCTGGTCAATCACGAGTCGCTCGTCACGCCACCATGGCGGTAGTCGCCGGTAGCGTCGAGTCGGCACCGAAAGACAACGTGCTCGGTGCCTTGCCCGCAAGGATGAGCTGAGCCCCTAACGCCGCAATCATGGCACCGTTGTCCGTACACAGTGAAAGCGGAGGGATGCGAAGTTCAACGCCCTGCGCCGCACACCGGAGTTCGGCCGCGGCACGCAAAGCACCGTTCGCCACGACACCGCCGCCAAGGAGCAGGCGCGGTACGCCAAGATCGGCGCAGGCGGCAAGAGCTTTGGTCAACAACACGTCCACAACCGCCTCCTGAAAGCTTGCGGCCGTATCCGCGGTCGAGACCTGCGCTCCAGAGTCGCGGATTGATTCAACGTACCTTGCGACCGCTGTCTTCACTCCTGAAAACGAAAAGTCGTAACGGTGGGCAGCCATGTCTTTGGGCAGAGACAGCCCGCGCGGGAAGCGTACCGCCTTCGGGTTTCCCGATTCAGCAGCGCGCTGGATGTGGGGTCCCCCCGGATACGGCAGCCCCAGCAGCCGGGCAACCTTGTCAAATGCTTCGCCCGCCGCGTCATCGATGGTCTCACCCAACAACTCGACATCATCGACCAGGTCGCGCACGAGCAACAACGACGTATGCCCTCCGGAGACCAGCAACGCAACCGTCGGCGCCACAACTGCGCCACGGTCGAGCACATCGGCCCCGACATGACCGACAAGATGATTGACGCCATATAGCGGCTTGTCGAGGGCAAGCGCGAGCCCCTTTGCAGCGCCGACTCCGACCATGAGCGCACCCGCGAGTCCCGGGCCTGCCGTCACCGCCACCGCATCCACGTCAGAAAGCCGCACCCCTGCCTCGGCAACCGCCTGCCGCAGCGTTGGTGCAAGTGCTTCAAGGTGAGCCCTCGCCGCCACCTCGGGCACCACTCCGCCGAATCGTGCATGCTCATCCATTGAGGATGCGATCACGTTGGCCAGCAACCGAGTGCCGCGCACAATGCCGACCCCGGTCTCATCACATGACGTCTCGATGCCGATCACCAGCGGCGCAGGCTCAGCAACGACGCTTGCCTGCCCTGTCACCACCTGGCCTTCCAGAGCGCTTCCCTCAGCAGCACGACCGGCATGTAGCGCCTCAGCGCCGACAGGCCCGACCGCGACAACAGGATCTACGAGCGAACGCCGCATCGTCAGCGCCGTCATGCCATCGTTGTAATACGCAGGACGCCGCCCGATGAACTCGAAGCCTTCCGATTGATAGAGCGAGATCGCCGCCCGGTTATCCTCGCGGACCTCGAGGAAAATAAGCCGGGCGGAGTTTTCACGAGCCTCACCGATCAGCCTGCGCAATAGCGCGCGGCCGACCCCCTGGCCACGCAACGCGGCGCTCACGGCGATCGTCAGGATATCAGCTTCCCCACCGCTCAATGCGGACACGCCTGCATAGCCGCGCACCACGCCTTCGGCCTCGACCGCAAAATACTTTGTTGTGGGCCGCGCGATGTCGGCAGCAATCGTCTCGGCGCTCCAGGCATCGACGCCGAATGCCTCATGCTCGACCTGCATTATGCTCGGCACGTCATCCACGGTCGCATCACGAATGACCCAACTCACGATGTCACCCGCTTAGGACCAGCCGATGGTGTCACATCGGGGTCGCGGAGATACTGTGGCACGGCCTCCGTCTGAGGAACCCCCATATTCCTGCGCCTAGCGGCGATGAGCCCAAGGAAACCCGCCGAGATACGCTCGGGACGAATCCACCCTTCGGCAGGCGCATCGGCCGCCGACACGATGGACGGGCCTTGCGTACGAACGGGAAGCCAATTATCGTCAAGCCCGAAATATTGGCTGACGAAGAGTTGCTTACGTCGCGCGTCTGTGGCGATTGTGACCGACGGATCAAGCTGGGCAAGCCCCGTTCGCGCTCTGGCGTAATGGTGTTCGAGCCATTCCAACGCGGCGGCATCATGACTGAGCACGCCTACCTCCGGCACCCCGAGCGCAACGGCGTAGGCTCGTGCCGCCGCCATACCCACCCGTAGTCCGGTGAACGGCCCAGGGCCGATGCCAGACGCCACCAGCGTGACATCGCCAGGCGACGCTTGTGCTTCGTGCAGCACCTGGGCGATCAATGTGCCGACCACCTCGGTGTGGCCTATAGTGTCGTCACTCGACGCTTCGGCGACCACTCTGGCGGCCCCGACGAGAGCCACGCTGGTGCCGGACGAAGAATCGACTGCCAAGATCACCCATCAAGACTAAGGCGTCTCGGCGGTTCCGGGGTCGGCAGGCATCGACTCGATCGCGACAGTTCGCGGCGAGTCTGTGGCCAAGTCCTCCTCGGCAACCGGGCCGGCTCCGCCCACAGGCCGAGTGATGCGGACAAGCAACCACTCGTCCGCGAGTGCCTCGGCAATGCCTTCGCCCCACTCGACCACAACGATCGAGTTGTCGATGTCCAAATCGAGGTCGTCGAACTCTGCTTCTCCACCAAGCCGGTACGCATCCACGTGGATGAGCGGTGGCAGCTGCGCATCCAGCCGACGGTGGGTTCTCGCCACGACGAACGTCGGGCTCGTGACGCTGTCACGCAATCCGAGCCCCGCCCCAAGACCGCGGGTCAGCGTGGTCTTTCCCGCACCGAGTTCGCCGACCAGGATCATCAGGTCACCGGTGTCAAGCACACTCGCCAGCTGCCTGCCCAACGCCTCCATCTCCCCCGCGTCCGCAATCTCACGACTGCCGATCACGGAAGCCCACCGCTTGCGGCGAGCAGACGACCCTGATGAGATTTGCAGTTCAGACATACGTCCGCACAGGCCGGTTGCCAAGCCGCGTGACCACCTCGTAGTTGATCGTGCCTGCGGCGTCGGCCCACTCTTCGACTGCTGGTTCGCCACGCTCGGGGTCGCCCCACAGCACCACCTCATCACCTGCGCTCACAGACGCGTCGCCGACGTCGACGACGAACTGGTCCATGGCGATTCGCCCCGCAATCGGGAAGAGCACTCCCCCGATCTGCACGTGAGCTCCCGCGCCAAGGACGCGCGGAATCCCATCTGCATAGCCGACCGGCACAAGAACGAGAGTGGTCTCCGCCCTGGTCCGATACAGGTATCCGTATGAGACACCCTCTCCCGCCGCAACCCTTTTGACTCGCGCCACCTTCGCCGAGAGCCGCATCGCTGGGCGAAGGCCAAGATCGGCAGAGGTGCGGTTGCCGAACGGGGACAGCCCGTAGACACCGATTCCGGCCCTCACCATGGTGAACCGAAGCTCAGGAAGCGACCACGCACCTCCCGTTGCCGCAAGATGCCTGAGCGGTGGATCGATGCCGAACTGCGCCGCGAAATCTATCGCCGCCGAAAAGCGCACGCCTTGCTGACGATCTTCTTCATCCGACGTGCCGGAGAGATGACTGAATATGCCCTCAACGGAATATGCACCTTCGTCAGCATAGCGAGCGGCGGCGGCGAAGAGGTCCGCCCACTCGCTCTCAACGGCACCATTCCGACCCAAGCCGGTGTCGACGTTGAGATGCACCGCAGGCACGCCAGCACGTGCTGCTGCGTCGAGCTGCCTTGGCGTGCTCACGCCAACCCGAATGCCAAAATCCGCTGCCTCGCGGAAGTCGGTGTCCGGATCGTGCAGCCAGGCCAAGATCGGTGCCTCGATCCCGCCCTCCCGCAACTGCCGCGCCTCAGTGATATCAACGACCCCGAGGCGCGTCGCACCACCAGCAAGAGCGGCATTGGCGACAGCGACCGAGCCGTGCCCATATCCATTCGCCTTGACCACAGCAAGCACGTCGACGCCCATGCGCGCAACGATTGTGGCGACATTGTGCGTTATGGCGGCTATGTCAATGCGGGCTTCACGAAAGAGGCTGCTCACTGTGGGGTTCCTTCCAAAACAATCATTGCCGCGGCGACCGGCGCGTCGTGACTCAATGAAACCAATATCGTCGATACTCCGTGCTCCTCCGCAGCGCCGAGAACGCCGCCGGTGAGTGTCACGGCCGGAGCGCCGAGGTTGTCATGGGAGACATGGATGTCGTGCCACGAGAAGCTGTCGACTCCGCCTAGCGCCTTGATGACGGCTTCCTTGACGGCGAACACTCCGGCACGACGTTCGGCGGACAGGCCGCGTTCCGATTCACTGAACAGACGGTCCGTCAGCGCGGGTGAGAGATGATCGACGAAGCGGGATATGTTGACAATGTCTAAACCTATTCCGACAATCATGGCTACTCGACTGTGACCGATTTCGCAAGATTGCGGGGTTGGTCGACATCGAGCCCTTTGGCCTGAGACAGTTCCATGGCGAACACCTGCAATGGCACGACGGCAAGCAGCGGTTGCAACAGCGTCGGTGCGAGTGGGATCGGGATGACTTCGTCGGCGAAGGGAAGCACAGCAGTATCGCCGATCTCAGCGATGGCAAGGACCCTAGCCCCCCTGGCCCTGATCTCTTGGATGTTCGAGACCACCTTCGCGTGCAGATTCTGCGGGTTACGCGGACTTGGCACAATCACGAAGACCGGTTGCCCCGGCTCGATCAGCGCGATAGGGCCGTGCTTGAGTTCGCCTGCCGCGAATCCCTCTGCGTGGATATACGCAAGCTCTTTGAGTTTCAATGCGCCCTCGAGCGCGACGGGATAGCCGACGTGCCTGCCGAGGAAAAGCACCGACCGCGTGTCTGCCATCCAGTGCGCAAGCTGGGGAATGCTCTCGGTCGAGGCAAGGACTTCGGTCACCTTTTCCGGCATGGCTTGAAGTTCGGTGAGCGTCTTGGCGATCTCATCGTCGGGCAGGCTGCCTCGCACGGCGGCGAGGTGGAGTCCCAACAGGTATAGGGCAGCGACCTGCGCCACGAACGCCTTGGTCGAGGCGACGGCAACCTCAGGTCCGGCATGCGTGTAGATCACGCCATGGGATTCGCGCGCGATCGTCGCTCCCTGGGTGTTGCACACGGCAAGCACCTTGGTGCCGTTTTCAAGCGCGTAGTGAATGGCCATCAGCGTGTCCATGGTCTCGCCAGATTGGCTGACCGCGACCACCAACGTCTCGGGTGTCAGCACTGGGTCGCGATACCGGAACTCGTGTGAGAGTTCCACTTCGACAGGGATGCGCGTCCACCGCTCGATGGCATATTTCGCCACCTGCGAGGCGTACGACGCAGTGCCACAAGCAACAACGATGATGCGATTGATGCCAGCCAGGTACTCGTCATCGATGGTGCCGAGTTCGCCGAGCATGACTCGCCCGTCCTTGATGCGCCCGCGCAGCGTATTCGCAATTGCGTCCGGCTGTTCTGAGATTTCCTTGGCCATGAAGCTTGACCAGCCACCCTTTTCAGCGGCCTTGGCATCCCATGGCACATCGAACTCCACGGGTTCTACGGTATTGCCGTCGAAGTCTGTGACCTCAATGGATGTGTCGGTGATGACGACGACTTGATCCTGGCCGATTGCGAGCGCATGCCTGGTGTGTGCAACAAACGCCGCGACGTCTGACGCCAGAAAGTTCTCACCCTCCCCGACGCCGATCACAAGCGGCGAGTTGCGGCGCGCACCGACGACGACTCCCGGCTGATCTTGATGCACTGCGAGAATGGTGAACGCTCCCTCGAGTCGCTTCACAACATTCCGCAACGCGGTGGGCAGGTCGTGGCACGCCGCAAACTCGTCGCCGAGCAGCACGGCCGCAACTTCCGTATCCGTCTCCGAACTGAAGGTGTGCCCACGAGCGAGCAACTCCTCTTTGAGTTCAGCGAAGTTCTCGATGATTCCATTGTGGATCAGCGCGAGCTTGCCATAATCCCCATAGTGGGGGTGGGCGTTGGTGTCTGTCGGGCCGCCGTGCGTTGCCCAGCGGGTGTGAGCGATTCCGGTGGATCCAGCAGGTAGCGGGTGTTGTTCGAGTGCCGTCACGAGATTGACGAGCTTGCCTGCGCGCTTCTCGCTGTGCAGTGTGTTCGCATCGTCGATGATTGCGATTCCTGCCGAGTCATATCCTCGATATTCCAGACGTTTTAGCCCCGCAATCAGAATCTCGAGAGTGTTATTTGGTCCGACGTATCCCACGATTCCGCACATGTCGATGATTTTACGGCAGAATTGTTGAGATGAGTGGTGAGGCAAGTGCACGAGTCCGGCTTCCGAGCACCCAACCTTCGCCTTTTGTGGAGGTGGAGCGTGCAGAATGGGCGACGATCGCCAGCCATCAGTCCTCGCCGTTGACCGCGCGCGAGATCCATCAGCTTCGTGGCCTTGGCGATCAGATGGATCTGCGCGAGGTGCGCGAGGTCTACCTGCCGCTGAGCAGGATGCTGAGTCTGTTCGTCGAAGAGCGGCGCAGTTTGCAGAGCCGGGTGAACCAGTTGTTCGCAAGCGATGAGGCAACGACCCCGTTTGTCATCGGCATTGCCGGCTCGGTCGCAGTGGGGAAGTCCACGGTGTCCCGGTTGCTGCGCGAACTGCTTGCACGATGGGAGTCGACCCCGCGCGTGTCTTTGGTGACGACCGATGGTTTTCTCTATCCCAATGCCGAACTCTTGAGCCGCGGGTTGATGAATCGCAAGGGCTTCCCCGAGTCGTACAACCGCAAAGAACTGCTCCGATTTGTCGCTTCGGTCAAAGGTGGCGCACCTGAGGTGTCTGCCCCGGTGTATTCGCACCAGTCCTATGACATCGTTCCGGGAGAAACCGTGACCATTTCTCGACCGGATGTGTTGATCATCGAAGGGCTCAACGTTTTGCAGCCGGCCATCATCGGCAGCGGGCCGGCGGTCTCGGACTTCTTCGATTTTTCCATCTATGTCGACGCGCGACCGAGCGACGTGGAGCGCTGGTTCCTGGATCGCTTGATCCAGTTGAAACACGATGCTTTTGCGCGCCCTGATTCGTACTTCCATCAGTGGGCGGAACTGACCGATGATGAGATGCGTCAGATCGGCGTAAACACGTGGAATGAGGTGAACGGGCCCAACCTCGATGGGTTTATCGCTCCAACGCGCTCGCGGGCTGATGTTGTTCTGCGCAAAGCTTCTGATCACACCGTCAAGTCGGTATTGATTCGCAAGTTGTGACGTTCGATGCCAGGAGTCGGTTCGTCACAAGAGACGAGGCGACCAGCGCTCGGTGGACACGGCGGTTGGGAACGAACGCTATTAGACCAAGGTGTCGTCGATGCTGAGCTCGGCAACGACAACGTCGGCAAGGTGACGCGCAACCTGCTCCGCTGTGTGCTGATCCGCCGCCTCGACCATCACACGAACAACAGGTTCAGTGCCGCTTGGGCGTAGCAGCACTCGCCCGGTTTCGCCCATCTGCGCCTGCGCATCCGCAACTGCAGCAGCGACGACAGGGTTGGCAAATACGCCCGCTCTGTCGACCCCGCCAACGTTGATCAGGGTCTGTGGATACACCGTCATGGCCTCATCGGCAAGTTCGGACAGTGGCTTTCCGGTGCGCGCGACGATGGCGGCGAGTTGCAAGCCCGTGAGGACACCGTCCCCAGTTGTCGCATGCTCGCGGAATATCACGTGCCCAGACTGTTCGCCACCGAGGCTGTAGCCGTGCTCATTGATCTCTTCGAGTACATACCTGTCGCCGACGCCGGTCTCGCGAATCTCGATGCCGTGTGCGGCCATGGCCAATTTGAGGCCGAGGTTGCTCATCACGGTACACACGAGGGTGTTGTGAACAAGAGTGCCGCGTTTGGCCATGTCGATGGCGAGAATTGCCATGATCTGATCGCCATCGATGATCCGGCCGTTCTCGTCGACGGCAAGGCAGCGATCGGCGTCGCCGTCATGCGCGATACCGAGGTGAGCACCGGTTCGTATGACGGTCTCCTGCAGCTTCTCCAGGTGCGTGGAGCCGACGCCGAGGTTGATGTTCAGGCCGTCTGGTTCCGCGCCGATAACGGTGACCTCTGCCCCTGCAAGGCTGAATGCTTCCGGGGATGCGCCAGCAGCGGCCCCATTCGCGCAGTCGATCGCGATATTGAGTCCGGTGAGTTGATTGGGTATCGCCGCGAGAAGGTGGACGATGTAGCGGTCTTCGGCGTCTGAGAAACGGCGGATTCGGCCGACCTCTGCTCCGGTCGGAGCGAGAAAGGGCCCGAGCGTCGCCCGCTCTATCTCGTCTTCGAGAGCATCCGCAAGCTTGACACCGCCCCGCGCGAAGATTTTGATTCCGTTGTCGGCGGCCGGGTTGTGCGATGCCGAAATCATGACCCCGAAGTCCGCATCAAGATCGGCGATGAGGAACGCCGTTGCCGGCGTGGGAAGCACTCCCGCGTCGTAGACATCGACACAAGAGCTCGCAAGACCGGCAGCCACAGCGGAGGCAATGAATTCGCCGGACACTCGCGGGTCTCGACCGATCACGACGACAGGGCGACGCATCTGCTCACGTGCCTCGCGTCCCAAAACTGTTGCCGCCGCTTGGGCGACACGCATCGACAGGTCAGCCGTGAGCTCGCGATTCGCGAGCCCACGGACGCCGTCTGTACCGAAAAGTCGAGCCATTGTCGTTCAGGCTACGTCTGTATCGGCGATTAACGCTTGGAGTACTGAGGTGCCTTACGAGCCTTCTTAAGTCCAGCCTTCTTGCGCTCTTTAATACGCGCGTCGCGGCTGAGGAAGCCGGCCTTCTTCAGCGAGGCACGATTGTTCTCAGCATCGATCTCATTGAGCGAACGTGCAATGCCGAGACGAAGCGCTCCGGCCTGACCAGACGGGCCGCCGCCGTGGATGCGAGCGATCACATCGTATGACCCTGACAGGCCGAGCACTGTGAACGGATCGGTCACAAGCTGCTGATGAAGCTTGTTAGGGAAGTAGTCCGCGAACTCGCGGCCATTGATGGTGATCACGCCGGTGCCAGGCATGATGCGAACGCGCGCAATCGCCTCCTTGCGGCGACCGACTGCCGCCCCGGGAATGCTGAGGTTGCGAGGTGTCGCGGTAGCTGTTGCTGCAACATCTACCGGAGTCTCTGTGCTGTAGCTCGTGGGAGCCGTTTCTTCTGTGGTAGCCATGGTGATGGGAATAAGTCCTTTCGGCTCTACTGTGCGACCTGTGGGAATGTGTATGGCACAGGCTTCTGAGCCGTGTGTGGGTGCTCAGGGCCGACGTAGACCTTGAGTTTGCGAAGCTGCTCGGCGCCAAGAGAGTTCTTGGGAAGCATGCCCCGGATTGCCTTCTCGACAGCCTTTACGGGGTTGTCTGCGAGGAAGTCGGTGTAGGTGACGAAGCGAATACCACCCGGGTAACCCGAATGCCGGTATGCGCGCTTCTTCTCGGCCTTGTTGCCGGTGAGGACAACCTTGTCGGCGTTGACAATGATGACGAAGTCACCTGTGTCCATGTGATTTGCGAAGGTCGGCTTGTTCTTGCCGCGCAAAATAGCTGCGGCATGGCTGGCAAGGCGACCAAGAACGACGTCTTTTGCGTCGATGATGACCCAATTGTGCTCAATGTCTGCAGCCTTGGGCGTGTACGTACGTGTCACAGTAGTACTGCTTTCTTGTCGAAATTTGAGATGGTCGTGAATCCCGCTCCCGGCGATTCGAGTCGCTCTAAGAGTGAATACGAATCGGTGCCGCGTGGAGGGCTCAACTTCGGATACCCATGCAGGCACAGATACCAAGGATCTACCCTACCCGACCTCGCACGTTCGGGCAAGTCTTCGGCGGATGCGCAGCATCTAGACCGAGCGATCGTCGAAAGCACGCGTACGGCTTCGGACGCACCATCCTCTTCCTGCCCGGCCAACATAATTCTCGCATCCTCCTCCCCGCCCTTTCCCATGCACTTCCTCTCACATGGACTCCCTCTCGCTTGCACCTCCTCTCGCTTGCACCTCCTCTCGCTTGCGACTCATCTCACGTGCAACGCGCTTATCTGCAGACGCCCCCCACTTGCACACCTCATCGCAGCGGACTCGGCCAAACTCAGCGGCCCGCGTAAGACAGCCTTCGAGTACGAGCCGCGGCCCGCCCTGTGCAGACGCCCCCACTCGAACACTTGACATCCCGAGACATGGCGCAGCCGCGGCCCGTGATACCGGGCAAAACAGGAAAGGCCTTCTGTGTGCGAGGGATTCGAGTGGGGGCGTCTGCATTTCGTGTGCGACGGGCAGCTCGTGGTGCGTGCCCGGGTTCCGCCAGCAACTCACTCACACCAAGACGGCGGAGTGGGGGCGTCTGTTTGGCCCATAGCCATCATCCGGCCGAATTTGACTTCGCACCGGGACCACTCGCACTCTTAACGTTACCGGTCACAGTGCCACCGTTCCGTGGCCGCAATGGGGCCGATGACGGCCCCGTGAGAGAGGACAAACGTGGTGGATATCCCTGAGTCAGAATCAGAATCAGAATCAGAGCGCAGCGAATACGAGAGGCTGGTTGCCGGAGACTGGTACCGCTATCGCAAGAGCCCAGAGTTGAAGGCGATGACCGCGCATGCGCACGCGACATGCCACGCGATCAATCAGAGCTATTACAGCGACCGAGATCATGCGCTCGCCCTGTTTTCCGAGCTGGTGGAGTTCGTTGGTGAGGGAGTCGAGTTCACGCCACCGTTCCATATCGACTACGGCTCGCGGATTCGGATCGGGAGAGGAACCTTCATCAACAACGATTTTGTGGCGATCGGCGGTGGTGAGATCTCGATCGGCACTGATGTGCTCATTGGGCCAGGGGCACGCTTATACACGCCGAATCATGCCATCGACCCGGTTCGTCGTCGCGAAGGATACGAACGCAACTCCCCGATCACCATCGGCGACAATGTCTGGCTCGGCGGCAGTGTTGTGATCTGCCCCGGCGTCACTATCGGCGAGAACAGTATCGTCGGAGCAGGATCCGTCGTCACGAAAGACATCCCCGCCAATGTGGTCGCGGCAGGCAACCCCGCTCGCGTTCTGCATGCGCTAGACGACTAAACCCCCGAACTGTCCGTAGCATCGGGTCACCGTGTTCTCCGCCGGATCGGTTTACTCGCAAAACCTGACCCGCGGACACCCCGTCCGTGACGCGCTTGGGCAGATAATGGGTATACAAGACTCAATCGACTGCCGAAGCGAACGGGGCCCTAATGTCCGTGACACTACGTGACGTGGCGCGGCTTGCTGGCGTTTCGTTCAAAACGGTGTCGAACGTCGTCAACCAGTACCCTCATGTGCGAGCAGACACAAGAGCGAGGGTCGAGGCGGCGATCGCGCAACTCGGTTACCAGCCCAACATAGCGGCGCGAAACCTGAGATCCGGACGCACCGGCACGATCACGCTGGCATTGCCAGACATCCGACTCCCCTACTTTGCCGAGCTCGCCGACGACATTGTTCGAGCCTCGGAGAAACGCGGGCTCACTGTCGTCATCGAACAGACGGATGGTAAGCGCGAACGTGAGCTCGCGATGTTGAGCGGTCGACGCTTGCAAAACTGTGATGGGCTGCTCTTTAGCCCTCTCGGGCTCGGCCAGGCAGATGCCGCCCTCGTACAGGCGGAAGTCCCTATCGTGCTTCTCGGTGAACGCATCTTCGCCGCAGACCACGACCACGTCACTATGCGCAACGTCGAGGCCGCAAGAGCGGCGACTGAGTATCTATTGTCGTTGGGACGCCGACGGATCGCGGTAGTCGGCGCGCACCGTGACGAGGTTATCGGTTCGGCGGGCCTGCGCACTCGAGGCTATCGCGAGGCGCTCGCCGCACGCGGAATTGAATTCGATGAACAGCTTCTCTCCTATCAATCTTTGTGGCACCGCTCGCAAGGGGCCGCCGGGGCGCACGACTTGATCGATCGCGAGGTCGAATTCGATGCGGTATTCGGGCTCAACGACACATTGGCTCTCGGCGCCATGCGTGTTCTTCAGGAGGCGGGGCTACGCGTCCCCCAGGATATCGCCGTGCTCGGCTTCGACAATCTCGATGAAACTCAATTCTCATTGCCGACTCTGACATCGGTCGACCCGGGCAAAACTGAGATCGTGGAAACAGCTATCGACCTGCTTATTGAACGGATCGACGGAGGCTCGGATGACCCGCCTCGCGAGATCAAGTCAGCCTTCACAATCGTCGAGCGGGAATCAACCGCGACTTTGTGAACACGCGATAGTGCGCTCATCATCGCGGCCCGTCGCCCAGGGGACCGTGCGGTATCTGCGGGAACTCGGCCAGGTCGCTACCGACCGTTCTTGACAAGCACACGCCAGGATTCTATGATGAAGCCACAACGAATTTACAACGTTGTAAAAATGATGTTCGCCCATGCGTTATCGCATGGATGCCTAGCGGCAAATAGGCCGACCAGGCGCGAATGACGTTCGAGTCAAGGAGGATTCGACAGTGCTAGAGACCAAAAGCCCATGCCCATCGCACTGCTCTCGCGTCATATCGCGAGAGCAGTAGGCGGGACTAACTTAGGGCCGCGGTTCCTGACATTGGGCAAGACGCAGTTGTCTCACACCCACGAGAGGAAATCACATCTGATGAAAAAAAGAATTGTTGCTGCGGT
This sequence comes from Actinomycetales bacterium, assembly GCA_015654475.1. GTDB lineage: Bacteria > Actinomycetota > Actinomycetes > Actinomycetales > Microbacteriaceae > UBA3913. Next base: position 90,418 of record JAATGV010000006.1, on the reverse strand, counting down.
CGGCGTGTTCGCGACCCTCGCAGCCGCATTGACTGGCTGTTCTGGAGGTGGCACAGCCTCCGCGTCGTCGTGCACGAACACAATTGTGCAGGACGGTGCCCCACAGGTAACCGTATGGGCCTGGTATCCAGCATTCCAAGACGTCGTCGATCAATTCAACAACACTCATACCGACGTGCAAGTTTGCTGGAGCAATGCCGGACAAGGTCTCGACGAGTACTCGAAGTTCTCGACGGCAATTCAAGCCAAGACTGGTGCACCCGACGTCATCATGCTCGAGAATGAAGTACTCCCGACATTCACAGCCCAGAATGCTCTTGAAGACCTTACGAGCTATGGCGCCAACGATGTCAAAACAAATTACACCGCCGGTGCATGGAAGGACGTGTCGAGCGGAAGCGGTGTTTATGCGATCCCGGTGGATGCCGGCCCAGTCGGGTTCCTCTACCGCAAAGACATTTTCGACAAGTACGGAATCACAGTTCCTAAGACCTGGGATGAGTACGCAGAGGATGCCCAAAAACTCAAGGACGCTGGCTTCTCAGGAGTAATTGGTAACTATCAGACCAATGGCACGGCATTCAATGTCGCATTGTTTGCTCAGGCCGGCGCCGAGTTGTACTCATTCGACAGTTCGTCGCCAACGACCGTCGGCATCGATGTCGACAACGCTGCTACCGTCAAAGTGCTCAGCTTTTGGAACGACTTGATCCAAAAGGGACTTGTCTCAGCAGATGACTCAAACACCTCTGACTGGACCACCAAGATGGTCTCAGGAGGCTACGCCTCATACATCGTGGCCTCGTGGGGCTCGGGGTACCTTCAGGGTGCGTCCGGAGCGGACGAGGACGCTGTATGGCAGGCGGCACCGCTTCCTCAATGGGATGCCAAGAACCCGGTCCAGGTGAACCAGGGCGGGTCAAGTTTTGCCGTCACCACGCAGGCAAAAGACAAGGCATTATCCGCCGAAGTCGCAAAGGAGATCTTCGGTACGCAAGATGCATGGAAGATCGGGATAGAGAAGGGTGCGCTGTTCCCCACATATGGCCCGATACTCAACTCGACCTATTTTGCCGAGCGCGAGGACCCGTTCTTCAGCAACCAGCAGACTAACAAAGAAGTCTTCATCCCGGCCGCCCAGGCGTACACGGGGTATACCTTCTTGCCTTTCCAAACATACGCATACGACCAACAGACCCAGGCGTTCTCTGCAGTAGCGAAAGGTACAAAGTCGCCGACCCAGGCACTGACTGACTTACAAGACACGCTCGTGAACTACGCGAAACAACAGGGATTCACCGTCAAGTAGCGACTGTGCGAGGGTGTTGGGCTCGGCGCCACACTAGCGAGCCCAACACCCCCTCACTCGAGGAGAGACAACCTATGACATCCACTATCGTCAGCGCAAGCAGCGCCGACACCTCAAATTCAAAGCCCCGAAGGCAAAGACGACTTGTCGGCGATCGAAGGCGGCAACGTTGGGGATGGGCCTTTGTCGGGCCTTTCGCCATCGTTTTCATCGGCTTGCTCATCATCCCGCTCGTCTATGCCTTTTTTCTAAGCATCCAAACGACAACGATCGCCACCGGAACCTCATTCACCTGGCTCAAGAATTATGCACAAGCGTTTGCTGATCCCATCTTCCTGCAAGGCATGCTTCGCGTGGTCGAGTACTCCGCGGTGATGATTCCCGCGCAGTTGGTCGTCGCCATCGCAGCAGCACTCGTACTCGACAACCTGACCAATTGGTTCTCCAAGTTTGCCCGAGTGATGATTTTCGTGCCATATGCGATTCCCGTGGTCATCGGCTCACTCATGTGGGGCTTCCTGTACAGCCCAACCATGGGTCCCGCGACGAGTATCTTCGGCCTCTTCGGGCTCTCCGCTCCGGACTTCCTCTCGCAAGACAGCATCTTCGGAAGCCTGGTGAACATCGTAACCTGGCAATGGTCTGGCTACTACATGATCATCGTGTACGCAGCTCTTCGAAGCATCGACACCGACATCTACGAGGCCGCGCGGATCGATGGCGCTACCAATTTCCAGATCTCGATGCGGATAAAGCTACCGATGATCAGTTCATCGATGGTGATGATCATCGTGTTCGCACTGATCGGCACGCTTCAATTTTTCACTGAGCCTACGGTCCTCCGCAACGTCGCGCAGTCGGCCATTCCGCCCGACTACACACCGAACATGTATGCGAACGTACTCGCATTCTCATACAACCAGTTCAACTACTCATCGACTATTGCATTCGCGCTTGGCGTGATCGTCTTCATCTTCTCGTATCTCTTTCTCTTTCTCACGCGTAAGCAGAACGGACTCAAGTGATGTCAAGCACAGCAAGTGCGAGCCGGTCGCTCGCTACAACACACAGACAGAGCGGCTCCCGTCGAACGGGGAGCCCAAAGATTGGCTCCGCCGTCTTTCTGCTAATCCTCATCGTCTACTTCCTCACCCCGTTGTGGTGGCTTATCGTGGCGGCCACGAAGAGCAACTCTGGCCTCTTCACCGGTACTGGGGGGGCGATGTGGTTTGACCAGGATTTCAACCTCTGGGAAAACATCCAAGAGCTAGCGACCTATCAAGGCGGAATCTACTGGCGCTGGTTTGCAAACTCCTTCCTCTACGCTTTGGCGGGTGGCATTGGTGCCACAGTGCTCTCTATTCTCGCCGGATACGGCTTTGCCAAGTACAGGTTCCGCGGACGAAATCTCTTCTTCTCCCTGGTGCTTGGCGCCGTGATGGTTCCGATGACGGCTCTTGTCATCCCCACCTTCGTGCTCTTCTCCAACTTCGGACTCGTGAACACCGTGTGGTCGGTGATCCTCCCCACATTATTGAGCCCGTTCGGCGTTTACCTCATGAGGATCTACACGCAGGATGCTGTGCCCGATGAACTGCTCGACGCCGCACGCATTGATGGCGCAGGCGAGATCAGGATCTTCTGGAGGGTCGGTCTTCCACTCCTGCGGCCAGCAGTGATCACCGTACTGTTGCTCTCAGTGGTCGGCTCGTGGAACAACTACTTCCTGCCATTGGTCATGCTGCGTGACCAGAGCCTGCTTCCCATCACCGTCGGGCTCACTCAGTGGCAGGCACACTCGAATGCCGGCGCAGGCAGTGAACAGGTATGGAATCTCGTCACCGCGGGCGCCTTGCTCTCGATAATTCCGCTCATTGTGGCCTTCCTCTCCCTTCAGAGGTACTGGCAGGGCGGCCTCTCCGTCGGCAGTCTCAAGTAGCAGCCGAAAACCCCTAAAGAAAGGACGATTGTGCCCATCGCACATCTCACCGTAGACCCGCATTTCACCGTCGGACCAATCAATCGCCGACTATTCGGCTCGTTCGTGGAACATCTCGGGCGTTGCGTATACGACGGGATCTACGAACCGAGCCATCCCACAGCCAATCCGGAGGGATTCCGACAGGACGTCATCGAACTGGTCAAAGAGCTCGGAGTGTCGACCATTCGCTACCCTGGCGGAAATTTCGTTTCGGGGTTTCGCTGGGAGGACAGCGTCGGGCCAAAGGAGGAAAGGCCTCGACGCCTCGACCTCGCCTGGCACTCGACCGAGACAAACCAGGTAGGCCTACACGAGTTTTCGTCCTGGCTCGAAAATTTTGATAGTGAACTCATGCTCGCCGTCAACCTCGGCACCCGTGGCACAGCAGAGGCACTCGACCTGCTCGAGTACTCAAACATTGCGAATGGTACCGAGCTCTCCGACCGGCGGGCAGCAAACGGACGTCCGGAGCCTTTTGGAGTCTCAATGTGGTGCCTCGGCAACGAAATGGATGGGCCATGGCAACTGGGTCATCGAAGTGCTGAGGATTATGGAAAGCTCGCGTCGCGCACAGCAAAGGCCATGCGGCAACTCGATCCATCAGTCGAGTTGGTCGTATGCGGCTCGTCGAGCGCCAAAATGCCCACTTTCGGCTCGTGGGAACGCACTGTGCTTGAGCAGACCTATGACGATGTGGACTACATCTCGTGCCACGCGTACTACGAAGAGGTGAAAGGCGATCTCAACAGCTTCCTCGCATCAGCCGTAAACATGGACTATTTCATTGAGTCGGTCGTTGCAACGGCCGACCATGTGAAGGCGGAGCTGGCCAGCGATAAGGTCATCAACATCTCGTTCGACGAGTGGAATGTCTGGTATATCAATCGGGTCGCGGCAAACGCGCCCACAGGAATCGACAACTGGCCCGTCGCCCCACGGTTGCTTGAGGATGTCTACTCCGTTGCCGACGCCGTCGTGTTCGGAAACCTTCTGATCTCGCTGCTTAAGCACGCCGATCGCGTGCACTCAGCGTCGCTCGCCCAACTTGTCAACGTCATTGCGCCGATCATGACAGAGCCGGGCGGTCCGGCCTGGCGGCAGACCACCTTCTTCCCATTCTCGATTACCTCGGAGCTCGCCAAAGGTGTGGTCCTCGTTCCACGGTTGGATTCCGATAACTATCCGACCGAGGCCTACGGTAACGTTCCTGTCGTGGATGCTGTGGCGACATACGACGAGGCGACGGGCAAAGCCGCGGTCTTCGTCGTCAACCGCTCACAGACGGACACGATCGACTTTCGCATCGACATTGCACTCCCAAGCGCGTATGGCTCGACAGACACGATATCCATTGACTCCGCAGTGGCAACAACGCTTTCGGCAGATAACGACATCTACGCAGCGAACACCCTCGATAACCCCAACCACGTCGCCCCGCACCTCAACTCGACGGTGTCAGTCAAGGACACGAGCGTCATCACTGTGTCGTTGCCTCCTGTGTCGTGGACGGCGATCGCGATCAACTGAACGGTGTCGTTTGAACATGTCGTTGGGGGGAGGCCGCATCGCCAACGCCAGGCCCCCCAACGTGCATTGTTACCAGGTTGTGATGAACGACGTCTACAAGTGGTTTGACTTTTGGCGGACCTCCATGGATGCTATGTGTTACCGGTAACAATCTGGTGGACCATATGGTTCCGTGGTGACAATGGTGTTTCCCAAGGATCGTTTCGAGAGAACACACCAGCGCAACACCACTGATGCCCCACCGGTGACGAAGTCGGCCCAAGAGTGTCTCTCAGACGCTCCAACACAGGTACAACGGTGTAACTGCATGGCGAAAACTCGTCTCACGGCGAGACCCACTCCTGGCAAGCACCACAGCATTACTCAAGGAGGAGTAAGTACATGAACTGGTTCACGAAACAGTCGCGCTTCAAAAAGCCCCTCATTGCCGTCACTCTCGTCACCGCAGGTGCACTCGCACTCAGCGGCTGTGCGGGTGGCGGTGCTGGCGCAGGCGCGGACGAATCATCGGCGGCCGTCGCTATTACGAAAGTCGGCGTCGCCATGCCGACCCAGACCTCAGAGCGGTGGATCGCCGATGGCGACGCCGTTAAGTCACAGTTGGAAGAGGCAGGCTTCACTGTCGACCTGCAGTTCGCCAACGACGACATCCCCACCCAGACCCAGCAGATCGACTCAATGATCACGAGTGGCGCACAGCTACTCATCATCGCGTCGATCGATGGAACGGCGCTGACAAGCCAACTTCAGGCCGCAGCGGATGCCGGCATCAAGGTCATTGCCTATGATCGTCTGATCCGCAACAGCGAGAATGTCGACTTTTACGTCTCGTTCGACAACTTCAAGGTTGGCGTCGCGCAGGGCACTTCCCTTCTGAACGGCCTCGGCCTCGTCGACGCAACTGGTGCCAAGGCAGCAGACGCGCCAAGCGGACCGCTCAACATCGAACTGTTCGCTGGTTCGGCCGATGACAACAACGCGACGTTCTTCTTCGACGGCGCGATGTCCGTTCTTCAGCCATACATCGACGACGGCACACTCGTCGTGAAGTCAGGGCAGACCAAGTTCGATGTTGTCGCAACGTTGCGCTGGCAGCAAGAGATCGCCCAGAAGCGTATGGAAGACCTGATCACGTCGACATACGGCGGTGGCTCAACGCCTCTCGCTGGCGTTCTCGCGCCATATGACGGCATCTCACGCGGCATCATCACCGCGTTGCAGAGCGCCGGCTATGGCGACACCATCGCCGACGGCCTTCCCATCGTGACCGGCCAGGATGCAGAGATCGCGTCCGTCAAACTCATCAATGACGGCGTTCAATTCTCAACTATCTTCAAGGACACTCGCACGCTGGCCAGCCAGGCGGTCACCGCGACGAAGGACTTCGCTGCGGGCAATACACCCGAGGCGAACAACACCACGGACTATGACAACGGCGTCAAGGTTGTCCCATCCTTCCTGTTGCCCGTCGTAACCATCACGAAGGACAACATCCAATCCGAACTCGTTGACTCCGGTTACTGGACTGCAGCTGAGGTTGCAGCGGGCGTCGCCTCCTAACGATCAATCACCGTGTTTGGGGGCCGGACCGGCACCTCGGCCCCCAAACACGGAAATCGTTCACGGCACATTGGTTAATAGGACGGAAGAGATCATGAATACAAACATCTTGGAGATGCGGAACATCTCCAAGTCCTTCTCCGGAGTCAAAGTACTTCGTGAGGTCAACTTCACCGTCGAACGTGGCGAAATCCACGCTATCTGTGGTGAAAACGGTGCAGGCAAGTCGACGCTCATGAAGGTTCTTTCAGGCGTCTACCCGCACGGAGATTATGAAGGCGACATCATCTTCGAAGATGAAGCCATGCAATTCGCTAACATCAAAGACTCCGAGTCAGTTGGCATCGGAATCATCCATCAAGAACTTGCGCTCGTGCCCTACCTCTCGATCGCCGAAAACATCTTCCTCGGAACAGAGGTCGCCGGACGGTTCGGCATCATCGATTGGCAAAAAGTCAATACAGAGGCCACGAAGCTACTGGCCAGGGTTGGCCTCGATGAGAATGTCACCACCCCGGTAAGCCAGTTGGGGGTCGGCAAGCAGCAACTCATCGAGATCGCGAAGGCGCTCTCGAGACAGGTCAAGCTGCTCATCCTCGACGAGCCGACCGCTGCTCTCAACGACAATGACTCCGAAAACCTCCTCAGTCTGATGCGACACCTCAAGGGCCAGGGCGTCACACTGATCATGATCTCTCACAAGCTCAATGAAATTGCGGCCATTGCGGACCGCACCACCATCATCCGGGATGGCAAGACAATCGAGACCCTCGACATGTCGCTGCCGACGTCAACGCAAGAGAGAATCATCAAGGGGATGGTCGGCCGAGAACTCGACCAACGCTTTCCCGAACGTATTCCGCAAATCGGCGACGAGGTATTTCGCATCGAGCATTGGAACGTGCACCATGCCAGCCAAAGCGATCGGCTTGTCGTCAAGGATGCGTCGCTCAACGTACGCCATGGCGAAGTGGTGGGGATCGCCGGCCTGATGGGTGCGGGACGAACCGAATTGGCCATGAGCTTGTTCGGTCATAGCTACGGCCGAGGTATCAGCGGCAAGATGTTCAAAGACGGCGTGGAGATTCACGCGCGGACCGTCAAAGAGGCCATTAAACATGGCATCGCCTACGCCACAGAAGACCGAAAAGTGTATGGCCTCAATCTAATCGGCGATATCCGAAACAACATCTCGCTCGCCGGCATCAACAAGCTTGCGGTGCAAGGGTGGGTCAACGGCAACGAAGAGCTCAAGGTAGCCACTGAATATCGCACGAACCTCAACATCAAGACGCCAAGCGTTCTGCAACTCGCCGGGCAGCTTTCCGGTGGCAACCAGCAGAAAGTCGTCTTGGCCAAGTGGCTCTATACCGATGCCGACGTGCTGATCCTCGATGAGCCGACCCGCGGCATCGACGTCGGCGCGAAGTTCGAGATCTACACCATCATCAATGCGATGGTCGCGCAAGGCAAGGCCGTCGTCGTCATCTCGTCGGAGCTGCCTGAGTTACTCGGAATCTCCGATCGCATCTACACGCTCGCGTACGGCCGGATCACCGGCGAAGTCGATGCGCACACCACAACACAAGAGAGTCTGATGGCCCTCATGACTCAAGAGAACACAGACAAGGACCTCATCAAATGAGCACCGCATTGAGTGGACTGACGCATTCGCTCACATCCAACCTTCGCCAGAGCGGAATTTTCGTGGCCTTCGTCGCGATCTTCATCCTGTTCGCCGTCATGAACCCCAACTTCCTCAGCCCGACGAACCTCACCAACATCGTCCTTCAGTACTCGTATGTCCTTGTGTTGGCGATTGGCATGCTGTTCGTCATCGTGCTTGCCCAGATTGATTTGTCAGTCGGCTCAGTGGTGGCGCTCACCGGCGCAGTCTCGGCCGTGCTCGTCATCAAGCAGGGTATGCCCTGGTGGGTTGGTGTCCTCGCAGCCCTCGCCACGGGACTGGTCGTTGGCGCATGGCAGGGCTTCTGGGTGGCGTTCGTCGGTATCCCAGGATTCATCGTCACCCTGGCAGGCATGCTCCTGTTCCGTGGTTTGACATACACGGTGCTTGAGAATGTGTCGCTGTCGCCATTTCCAAGTCAGTACCAGTTCATCGCTAATGGATTCCTCAACGGGCTCTTCGGCGGCGCGGGAATCGATATCTTCACTCTCGTCATTTTCGGTGTCGGCATTCTCGGGTTCGCGGTCTCACAATGGCGTTCCCGTGCCAGCCGCATCGCCTACAACCAGCATGTTCCGGCGCTCTGGCTGTTCATCTTGAAGATCCTGGCGATCGCCGTCGTGGTCATGTGGTTCGGCACGCAGCTCGCTCAGAACCGCGGCCTTCCTGTCGTCCTGATCATTCTCGCCATTCTGGTGATCGTCTACGGTCTTGTCGCCGGTCGAACAGTATTCGGGCGCCACATCTACGCGATCGGCGGCAACATCTCCGCAGCAAGCCTCTCCGGAGTAAATGTGCGGATGGTCACCTTCTGGGTATATGTCAATATGGGCATACTCGCGGCGGTCGCCGGAGTGATCTACTCGTCCAGGATGAACGGCGCACAGCCAAGTGCTGGCAACATGTTCGAGCTCGACGCGATCGCGGCATGTTTCATCGGCGGTGCGTCAACGACTGGTGGCATCGGACGCATCGGAGGCGCCATGGTCGGCGGCCTCATCATGGCCGTCCTCTCGAACGGTATGCAGCTGATGGGGGCGTCCACATCCACCCAACAGATGGTCAAGGGTCTGGTGCTGCTGCTAGCTGTCGCGTTCGACGTGTACAACAAGCGCCGCGGCGGTGCACGGGCCGCCTGATAAAACAAGACCGGGAATCAACGAACAGCTGTTGGTCGGCACCATCTGCCTCAGGAACGGGCGATGGCGCCGACCAACAGCCATTTTTCTGTCGCCAATGAGGGCAGTCAAGCGAAGCGGATGCCGCGGATCAGCGCACTGCTACCAAATTGATGATGTGTCAGCGCGCGGCCAGCGGCAGCACTGACGAACGCAACACGAGCTCCGGCTCAACGATCCAAGGCTCGAGAGCAGTCTGCTCTCCAAGCAGCCACAACATCGCCGAGACACTGAGCTGCCCAAGCCGACGAAAATCTTGCCGGACGGTTGTCAGCGGTGGCAAAAAGTGGCGTGACTCCGGAATGTCGTCAAAACCGACAACGCTGATGTCCTCCGGAACGGAGATGCCCAGATCGTGGAGGCCATGGATGAGCCCGAGCGCCATCTGATCGTTCGCCGCGAACACAGCGGTAATACCGTCCATATCCGCAACCTGGCGAGCAGCAGCGTAGCCGGAATCCGCCGTCCAATCGCCGCGGATCGCCTCCGGTACTTCGGCACCCGCGTTGATGAGTGCGTCGCGCCACGCGGCCTCACGCTGACGAGCATCCACCCAGTCAGCGGGGCCGCTTATGTGAGCGACGGCGCGATGCCCATGATCGAGCAGATGACGAGTGGCCCAGGACCCGCCAGTGTACTGATCGACCTGCACTGCGATGATCTGGCTCGAACCGGATGCGTGCTCGACGTCGGTTTGCGAAGACCCGATCACAACGGTCGCCTTGGGAATCTCATAGTTGCGAATGGATTCGAGAGACCGCTGCCTCGGCGCGAGAATACACAGAGCATCGACGTCCTGGTCAAGCAGAAAGTCGAGGCCACCTTTGAACTCACCGTCTTTCGTTCCACGCACGGTGTAAGTGGTCGAGGTGTAATTTGCGTTGCGTGCAGCGACCTCGACCCCGCGCAGCATGCTCATCGGGCCGTAATGAGACGATGATTCGATGAGCACACCAATGCGCCGGGAGTGCCCGCTCGCGAGCGCCCGGGCCACCGCGTTCGGCCGATAATTGAGGTCGTGTATGACGTCGAGGACGCGTTTACGGGTCTCTTCCCGAATACTGGGATGGCCGTTGACGACTCTCGAAACCGTCTGGTGAGAAACACCTGCGACGCGCGCAACATCGCGAAGGCTTGGAGCAGGGATGTTCCCCTTCGCGCTTCCGCTATTGGGTTCAGTCGGTAAATCAGATTCCACGGGCAAGTCCACGATAAGCAGCGTTCCAGTTCAGAGTGTCCTCGAACTCGCGTGCCTTCGTGTGCTCATCGATCACAGCGATCTCCGTGTCGGCGATCCGGGCGAAGTCGACGAACGCCTCCACCGGAAGCTGGGTCGACATCACCGTGTGATGTGCCGCTCCAGCCGCCAACCACGACTGCACTGAAGTTACGAAGTCGGGGCGTGGCTTCCAGAATGCCCGCCCAACGGGTAATTGTGGCAGCGGCGCGGCGGGTTCGACAAGATCCACAGCATTTGCGGTGATTCTAAAGCGTGTGCGCACATCGGACATCGCAACGACGACGCCGCTCCCGGCGTCCGCAGTAAAGACAAGACGGCATGGATCGTCTTTGCCACCGATGCCGAGTGGGTGGATCTCAAGCGACGGCTTGGCCGTTGTGAGGCTTGGGCAGACCTCAAGCATGTGAGCACCGAGGATGGTCTCATTCCCAGGTGTCAGGTCGTAGGTGTAGTCCTCCATGAGTGATGCACCACCGGCCAGTCCGGCACCCATCACTTTGGCCACGCGGACGAGAACGGCCGTCTTCCAGTCACCCTCAGCGCCGAACCCGTAGCCGTCTGCCATCAGGCGCTGCGCACCGATGCCTGGCAACTGTTTCAGCCTGCCAAGGTCTTCGAAGGTGTCTGTGAATGCGTGAAAGCCGCCTTCCTCGAGAAATGCACGTAGCCCTAACTCAATGCGCGCCGAGTCACGCAGAGACTCACGCCGTGCACCGCCTGCCTGCAGTTCGGGCACGACTTCGTAGAGCTGGTCGTATTCTGCGACGAGCTCATCGACGTCGGACTCACTGACCTGCGCGACGGAGTCGCTGAGGTCGCTTGAGCTCCAGGTGTTGACCGAGACGCCGAAGACTGCCTCGGCCTCAGTCTTATCCCCCTCGGTTACGCCTACGAAACGCATGTTGTCACCGAATCGAGCGACCCGCATTCCCTGCACTTCAGCCCAGCCCGCGGCCGCCCGCGTCCACATTCCGATCTCTTGCGTCACGCGTGGATCGCTCGCGTGACCGATCACTGATTTGCGCCTGATGCCGAGGCGGCTAAGCATGTACCCGAACTCACGGTCACCGTGTGCGGCCTGGTTGAGGTTCATGAAGTCGAAATCGAGGTCGGCATAGGGGAGCTCGACGTTGGCCTGGGTGTGGAAGTGCAGCAGTGGCTTCTGCAGGGCTTGGAGGCCGCGAATCCACATCTTCGACGGCGAGAATGTGTGCATCCAGGCGATCACGCCGACAACCGATGGATCGGCGTTGGCCGCGAGGGCAGTCGAGTGGATAGCCTCCGAATCAGTGAGGACTGGCTTCCACTCGATAGTGACCGGGATATCGCTGGACGCCTGAAGCAGCCGGGCAACCTCCTGAGATTGTTCGGCGACCTGACGCAAGGTCTCCTCGCCGTAGAGGCCCTGACTTCCGATGAGAAACCAGACCTTCAACGCCGAAAGGTCGGGGATGATCGATGACATGAATGCTCCTAGAGTGTGTGAATCGAGTTACTTCGCATGTTGGCCGTACACGTTCTGGTAGCGGTCGAACAGCGAATCGACTGCCTCTGCAGGCAGGGGGATGGGGGTGCCGCCTTGGCGTGCATAGTGTGCGGTTCGTGCGACATCTTCCACCATCACCGCCGCCTTGACAGCGGCCTTGGCATCCTTGCCGATAGTGAAGACACCGTGGTTCTGCATGAGTACTGCAGCAGATCTGTGCCCGGTGAGCGTCTCGACCACACCACGACCGATCTGCTCGTCGCCGATCAGGGCGAGCGGCCCAACCGGAATCTCGCCACCGAACTCGTCGCCCTGCGCCGTAAGGTAGCAGGGGATGGGTTCTCCCCGCGCCGCCCATGAGGTCGCGAAATCCGAGTGTGTGTGCACGACACCGCCCACCTCCGGCATGTTGCGATACACGTAGGCATGCGATGCGGTGTCGCTCGACGGCGAGTTGGCACTGCCGGGAAGTCCCGCCACCTTTTCACCGTCGAGCGTGCAGACGACCATGTTCTCTGGCGCAAGATCGGGGTACTCCACGCCGCTTGGCTTGATCACGAAGAGGTCGGAGCCTGGCACTCGGCCGGAGATGTTGCCACCCGTCCACACCACGAGGTTGTATTGCACCAGCAACTGATGCAATAGTGCAACGTCAGCTCGAACGAGGTCGATTGCCACGGCCAGCTCTGGGGTGATCTCTGTTGTCATTTTGGATACTCCCTTTCTGCCTACGGTGCTCGTTATGCCAATACCTCGCGGCGAATGGCCTTGAGCCGATGCATGACGTCGTTCCCACCGCGACCAAAGTAGTCATGCAGCAGCGAGTACTCGGCAAACAGCCGGTCGTACATCGCCTGAGCCTCAGGACGAGGGGTGTACACGGCGTGGCGGATCTTGCCCATTGCCTCACCCGCGGCCTGAACCGTTGGGTAGACGCCTGCCGCGACGGCCGCGTGAATCGCCGATCCGAGCGCAGGTCCTTGATCCGAGTCGATGATCGAGATCGGCATACCGAGGACATCGCTATACACCTGCATGAGCGGCTTGTTTTTGAGGAGTCCTCCAGCGACGATGAACTCGGTCACTGGCACTCCGGAAGCGTTGAAGGTCTCGACAATGGTGCGCGCGCCAAAGGCCGTCGACTCGACGAGCGCGCGATAAATATCTTCGGGAGGAGTTGTCAGGGTAAGCCCGACCACAACGCCAGAGAGCTCATGGTCGACCAGAACGGAACGATTCCCACTCTCCCAGTCGAGAGCGATCAGGCCGTGGCTGCCGATCGGTTTGGTGTCGCTGAGATCCATCAGGTACTGATGCACTGATTTGCCGGCCGCCGCCGCATCCTCTGAGACCGCTGCCGAACCGAGTTCGTCGACGAACCAGCCGAAGATGTCCCCGACACCGGACTGACCGGCCTCGTATCCATAAAGCCCTGGAGTAATCCCCCCGTCAACGACTCCGCACATGCCGGGGACTTCGCGAAGTTCGCTTCCATTCATCACATGGCACGTCGACGTGCCCATGATCGCGACCATCATGCCCGGTGTCGTGGCTTTCGCTGCCGGTGCCGTCACGTGGGCATCCACGTTGCCGACGGCCACGGTGATGCCCTCACTCAACCCCGTCCAGGCGGCAGCCTCTGCCGTAAGCGTTCCCGCCGCGTCCCCGAGTTGGCCAATGGGATGTTCGAGTTTGTCCGAGACGAAACCGGCAAAGCCTGGGTTCAGCGCAGTGAGGAAATCGGTGGATGGGTACTCGCCATCTTGCAAAATCCCCTTGTATCCGGCGGTGCAGGCGTTACGCACATACACGCCGCACAGTTGCCAGATGATCCAGTCGGCCGCCTCGACCCAGTGATCCATTCGCCGGTAGATCTCCGGATCCTCTTCGAGCAATTGAAGGCCCTTGGCAAATTCCCATTCGCTTGAGATGAAACCGCCATAACGCGGCAGCCAGGACTCACCACGCTCGCGAGCTGTGTCGTTGATGCGATCGGCCTGAGGTTGTGCGGCGTGGTGCTTCCAAAGCTTGACGTACGCATGCGGACGGTTCACATATTCGGGCAAATTCGAGAGCGGCGTTCCGTCAGAGAGCACGGGCAACACAGTGCACGCGGTGAAGTCAGTGCCGATCGCCACAACGTCTCCCGGATTGATGCCCGCAAGCGCCACCGCTTCGGGCACCGCATGCTTGAGCACATCCACGTAATCATTCGCGTCCTGCAGCGCCCAATCGGGGGGCAGGGTTGCGCCGCTCGACGCAAGGACCTCATCCATCACTCCATGCGGGTACTCGTATACGGCATCCGCCAGCTCCGCTCCATCGGATGCCCGGACGACGACCGCTCTGCCAGAGAGCGAACCGAAGTCAACGCCAACCACGTACGCCTCTGTACTCATATTCTTTACCTGCTCCAAATTAGGTCGCACCTCTCTCGCGATCGGGGGTCACCGTCGACACCCCGTGATCGGGAGACTCAATCAGCACCAATGTTACCGGTAACACTGCGTGACCGCAACGTGAGCCCGCCCCCAACTAGGCAGATGTAGTGGCCGAGGCAAGACCCCCCGCTGTCGGCACAATTCGGATTCCCCCGTACATCCAGATCATCCGCTGATGGACACGTCCTTGTCCTCTCCCGCCGGATTTTGCACCGCGAACGATTAGGCCGGTGGTTCTGCGGAGATCTTTGGAGATCGTCCACAAAAGATGAACATGGTGTGCAGTAAAAAGAGAAAAATGGGGCCATGACTGAGACCAACACACCAACGCACAACGACCCCAATCCTTACGCTGACCTTGAATACGCCGCGAGCGTCGCCGACGCATTGCGGCCAGCCGGCAAAGATACTCCGGTCATCATCAACAACACGGATCCGAAAGAGGCAACGCTCTTTCACGCGAACATCAATGTCCTCAACCGCGAGACCCTCGAGGACGCGATGCAGAATCCAGACAAATACCCGAACTTGACCATCCGCGTCTCAGGGTACGCTGTGAACTTCGTTCGACTCACCAAGGAGCAGCAACTGGACGTGCTTGCACGCACGTTCCACGAGTCTGCCTAATACACACTGACTTTTCTCCAACGGAGTACCTCTTCTAATGGAGCAAAGCCCGACACCAGGCGGCTGGGTGTGTCGGGTTTTGCTCCATTGACGCGCGCCGCCAGGGGCCGACAGGTTCTATTCGTCGTCGCCGCCGTCATTCATCGTCATCGACTCCGAGCCCAGCAACCCGACGGGCACGCGAACGTTCAGCCTGTGCCGACAACTCGGCGGGAGACGACGGGTACGTCACCCCCATCATCGTGAGCCCATGCGGGGGCACGACGACGACAGCCAAGGCGTGTTCGCGAGACTCCCGAATAACGTCAACGTCAGCAGCACTGATCCGCCCCCGCCCGACGGCGACCGACGCACCGACAAGGTAACGCACCATGTTGTGACAGAACGCGTCGGCAGCGATCGACGCCACAAGCACGCCATCGTCCTCGCGACGCCAAGAGAACTCGGTCAGGGTACGCAGGGTGGTCGCTCCGGGCCGCGGCTTACAGAACGCCGCCCAGTCATGAAAGCCCACTTGTGCACGCGCCATCAAATCCATCTGCCGTTCGTCCAAGGCGACGTTGACCCGCAAGGTATCCCGCCTCCTGATCGGGTCGACGATGGCAAGATTGTCGGCGATACGGTAGGCATACTCGCGGCCAGTAGCGGAGAATCGTGCATCGAACCCTGGCTCAGCCGGTACCACCGAGTGGATGGCAATGTCCGGATGCCGCGCAAGTGCACCCCTCAGTTTTCGCGTCAACACTTTCGCAAGCACATCGACATCCCGGCCGTACGGCAGCAGACGGTGCTGACCCGCTATATCGAGGTGGGCGACCTGGGCTCTCGCATGCACACCGGCGTCTGTGCGACCCGCAACCACAAGGCGCACGTGGGCATCGGGCCCGATGACGAGATTGACAGCCTCGTGAAACGCACCCTCGACCGTGCGTTCTCCCGGCTGCCGCGCCCACCCGTGAAAATCGGTCCCGTCGTAGCCAAGATCGATGCGGAAGCGCAGCGCATCGTCGCGATCTGCGACGCGCTGATGCGCACTCATTCGTTCTCTCTCATTCCAAGTCCCGGGTTAAACAAGCTGTGGGCCGCACCATAAACGGCACGACCCACAGTCTCAGAATTGGGCTCGAAGCCTACTTCGCGTCCTCAGTCTTCTCAGCAGCCTCTGCGTCTTCCGCAGCGGGCGCTTCCTCGACATCGGCGCCTTCGGAGTCGCCTGCCTCAGCTTCAGCAGTATCCTCTACAACTGGCTCTTCGGCGACGGTCTCCTCGACCACGGTCTCCTCAGCAGTTGGCTTCTCAACCTTGGCCTTCGTCGGTGTCTTCTTCACAACCGGTTCAAGAACGAGCTCGATCACCGCCATAGGGGCATTATCGCCCTTGCGGTAGCCCGTCTTGATGATGCGGGTGTAGCCGCCGTCGCGACCTTCCACCTGTGGCGCTATCTCAGTGAACAAGACGTGGACGACAGTCTTGTCTTTGAGGATGGAAAGCGCACGACGGCGTGCATGCAGATCGCCGCGCTTTCCGAATGTGATGAGCCGTTCTGCAAACGGCTTGAGGCGCTTGGCCTTGGCCTCAGTTGTCTCGATACGGCCATAGGTGAACAGGCTCGCTGCAAGATTGCTGAGGATGAGACGTTCGTGCGCCGGACCTCCACCCAAACGGGGACCCTTGGTAGGCGTAGGCATTATTGATTACTCCTTAATGGATGAAAGGTCGCGATTAGGCTTCGTCAGCCGCGTCGTCGAAACCGGTGTAAAAGTGGGCTCCGTCAAAGCCGGGGATCGAATCTTTCAGCGAAAGCCCCAGCTCGACAAGCTTGTCTTTAACCTCGTCGACTGACTTCTGACCGATATTGCGGATGTTCATGAGCTGCTGCTCGTTGAGTGCAACCAACTCGTGCACGAAATTGATGTTCTCGCGCTTGAGGCAGTTGTACGAACGCACCGAGAGATCAAGATCTTCGATCGGCATCGACAATTCGGCGTTGGTGATGGCCTCGACCGGGGCGGACCCGATCTCGATGCCTTCGGCTTCGGTGTTCAATTCGCGAGCAAGACCGAACAGCTCTACGAGCGTGCGGCCTGCGGATGCAACCGCGTCACGAGGAGTGATGGCCGACTTGGTCTCGACGTCAACGACAAGGCGATCGAAGTCGGTGCGCTCGCCGGCACGAGTGGCCTCAACGCGGTAGGTGACTTTGAGCACCGGCGAGTAAATCGAATCGACTGGAATCGACTGCCCGCTCGTGGAGTACTCGTCACGGTTCTGCGCTGCGGTAACGTAGCCACGGCCGCGTTCGATGGTCAGCTCCAGTTCGAAACTTGCGTTGTCATTCAACGTGGCCACAACGAGTTCGGGGTTGTGCACCGTTACGCCCTCGGGAGCCGCAATGTCTGCAGCAGTCACGACGCCGGCACCCGTTTTACGCAGGTAAGCGGTAACTGGCGCATCGTGCTCACTCGAGAGTACGAGACCCTTGATGTTCAAGACGATTTCGGTGACATCTTCTGCGACACCAGGAATCGTGCTGAATTCGTGGGGAACGCCCTCAAGACGAATGCTCGTTACGGCCGCGCCCGGGATGGAAGACAAGAGCGTCCGACGAAGCGAATTGCCAAGTGTGTAACCGAAACCTGGCTCCAGAGGCTCAATCACGAAACGTGACCGGTACTGCGAGAGCACCTCTTCAGTCAATGTTGGTCGCTGTGCGATAAGCACGGTTTTTCCTTTCGGCTGAGTGTCCGCCATATGACACTCGGCTGGATGAAGAGCACGCCGATCAGGCGCGCGCCTCCGAATGTGTTGGGTGAGTCACGCCCGCAATCTGCAAGCCACGGCGCGCGTGCAGACGACGAGCGACAAACTTAGACGCGACGACGCTTGGGCGGGCGGCATCCGTTGTGCGCCTGTGGCGTCACATCAGAGATGGTGCCGACCTCAAGGCCTGCGGCCTGGAGCGAACGGATTGCCGTCTCACGTCCTGAGCCTGGGCCCTTCACGAACACGTCGACCTTCTTCATGCCGTGCTCCTGCGCACGACGAGCCGCCGCCTCAGCAGCCAGCTGAGCCGCGTATGGAGTCGACTTGCGGCTGCCCTTGAGGCCGACCGCACCCGATGAAGCCCATGCAAGCACGGCGCCGCTCGGATCGGTGATTGACACAATGGTGTTGTTGAACGTCGACTTGATATGTGCCTGGCCGACGGCGATGTTCTTTTTCTCTTTGCGACGCGGCTTGCGAGCTGCTGCCTTAGGTGCTGCCATGGTATTTTTCTTCTCCCTGGATCCTGCGCGCGACGCTTAGCGTCCGGCCTTCTTCTTACCGGCGACGGTCTGCTTAGGACCCTTACGTGTGCGTGCGTTTGTCTTCGTGCGCTGGCCGTGGACGGGCAGGCCCTTACGGTGACGGACGCCCTGATAGCTGCCAATCTCCACCTTGCGGCGAATGTCGGCCGCTACCTCACGGCGCAGGTCGCCTTCAACTTTGAAGTTCAGCTCGATGCTGTCGCGCAATGCGACCAGCTCGTCGTCACTCAGGTCTTTGACGCGGGTATCGGGGTTGACCTTGGTGTCGGTGAGCACTTTCGCCGCTCGCGTCTTGCCAATGCCATAGATGTATGTGAGTGCGACCTCAATGCGCTTCTCGCGCGGAAGGTCGACGCCTGCTAGACGTGCCATAACTGGCTATCTCCTTGTTATCGGTGGAGGTGTGGTGCAACGCCTTCCCGGGTAGGCAACCCGGTCCCTGGCCTCCAACCAAGGGTGTCACGCTATGCGCGGACGCTACATGTGTATTCAGTTGTGTGTCACTCTGGCGAGCGACGAGACTCCATACCAATCAGCCTTGACGCTGCTTGTGGCGAGGGTTCTCGCAGATCACCATGACACGACCGTGTCGGCGGATGACCTTGCACTTCTCGCAGATCCGCTTAACGCTCGGATTCACCTTCATGATTCGGCTCTTCTTCTCATTCGGCTGGCGCGTATTTGACAACGCATCAGCCCGTCTAACGTCTACCGGTAGCGGTAAACGATCCGACCCTTGCTCAGGTCGTAGGGGCTCAACTCCACAACAACGCGATCCTCAGGAAGAATGCGGATGTAGTGTTGCCTCATCTTTCCAGAAATATGCGCAAGCACGCGGTGGCCGTTTGCCAACTCGACACGGAACCGTGCGTTTGGCAACGCTTCCACCACTGAGCCTTCAATCTCAATGACACCGTCTTTGTTGGCCATAACCTCTTATACTCACTAGTTGCCGGAAATTTCCCCGTCGACGTCGCGCGCAGTGAAAAACATGCTCTGTTCTCGGGGGTACTGATCTCCCTACACGCGGATTGACACGCGGGGATACCAAAAAAACATCATAAGTCAATTTGGGCCAAAAGACCAGCCCGGTCCTCACAGCTAAGGCCGTACAGGGGTCACACCGAAGCCTTTCAGCTTCTCCGCACCGCCATCGGGAGCAGTGAGAACCCATATGCCGCCGTCGGTAACCGCGATGGAATGCTCCCAATGCGCCCCGTCGCTGCCGTCACTTGTTATGACCGTCCAGTCGTCTTCATCAACGTAGGTGTCTTCGCCGCCCGAAGTAACCATCGGCTCGATACAGATGACGAGACCAGGTTTCACCTGGGGGCCCGTGTCACGAACGAAATAGTTGAACACGTCAGGACCCTCGTCCTCGTGCATCGCCCGGCCAATTCCGTGACCGACATATTCACGCAGGATTCCATACTTCCCCGCACTATTGATCGACCGTTCGACGGCCCCACCGACCTGGTTGACGGTGCGCGCATGCGACAGGCTGGCGATCCCCGCCCACATGGATCTCTCGGTGACATCGCTCAGGCGCTGACGACGCTCAGACAGCTGGGGGTCTCCTCCTGGGACGACAACCGTCACAGCTGCATCGCCGTTCCAGCCGTCGACGATAGCACCGGCGTCGATCGAGACAATGTCTCCCGGGTTGATCACCCGATCCCCCGGCACACCGTGCACGATCTGGTCGTTGACCGATACGCAGAGCGCATGAACGTACCCCGGCTCGAGCGCGAAGTTCGAGGTCGCCCCGTCGCTGACGAGGCTCGATTGAGCGATGTCATCCAATTCGAGTGTGGTGATTCCTGGACGAATGTGCTCGACGACACGCTGAAGCATGTTTGCGGTGGCAAGGCCAGCCGGAATCATTGCGCGAACTTCTTCAGCGGTCTTATACCGATACTTGCGGGCCATGAACGGATACGCCTCTACACTTCTCCGGTGAGGCCGCGTGCAGCAAGACCGGCCAGGATGTTCTCGCCGACCTCGGCGACACTTCCGATACCGTTGACCGCGACAATGAGCCCACGCTCACCATATGCGTCGATGAGCCCGGCAGTCTGCTTCGCATACACCTGCAGGCGAGTACGGATGACGTCCTCCGTGTCGTCCGACCGCCCCTGCTCTGCCGCGCGACCGAGCAGACGCTGGATGACGACCTCTTGATCGGCTTCCAACTCGATCACCGCATCGAGAGAAACACCATTGTCGGCAAGGATCTCGTCGAGTTCACGCACCTGATCGGTTGTGCGCGGATACCCGTCGAGAAGAAAGCCCCGAGAAGCGTCTGGCTCCCCCAACCGAGAGCGCACGAGCGCATTGGTCAGATCGTCTGGTACGTACTGCCCTGCATCCATGTATCGCTTGGCCTCAAGCCCGAGATCCGTCTTGTTGGCGACGTTCTCGCGAAATATGTCTCCCGTAGAGATCGCAGGGATGCCGAACCGGTCGGCGATTCCGCGCGCCTGCGTGCCCTTCCCCGCTCCTGGGGGACCAATGATGACTAGCCGTGTCAAAGGGATCTACCTCAACAGCCCCTCGTAGTGCCTCTGCTGCAGCTGAGAATCAATCTGCTTCACGGTCTCAAGACCAACACCTACGATGATCAGAATCGATGTTCCACCGAATGGGAAGCTGCTGTTCGCATCCACCAATGCCAACGCCACCAACGGTATCAAAGCAATGAAACCGAGGTAGAGCGATCCAGGAAGAGTGATCCGCGTCAACACATACCGCAGATAATCGGCTGTCGGTTGCCCCGCACGTATTCCGGGGATGAAGCCACCGTAATTCTTCATATTGTCAGCGACTTCAGTTGGGTTGAAGGTGATGGCGATGTAGAAGTACGAGAAGCCCACAATCAGCAGGAAGTAGATCAGCATATACAGGGGGTGATCTCCGCGCGTCAGGTAGTTCGAGATGAACGTGACCCAAGGAGCGACCTCGGTCGAGTTGCGCGCCTGGGCGAACTGCGCGAGCAACGCGGGAAGATATAGCAACGATGAAGCGAAGATCACGGGGACGACACCCGCCATGTTCACCTTGATGGGGATGTAGGTGTTGTTTCCACCATACGTGCGCCGACCGACGACCCGCTTCGCGTAGTGCACGGGCACACGGCGTTGCGACTGCTCGACGAATACGACCAGAGCAACGAGAGCGAGCCCGACAAGGAGCACGAGGAAGAACACCTCGGGGCCTTTCGCAACCCAGATCGCACCGAGCGATGCGGGAAAACCTGCAGCGATGGATGTGAAGATCAGAAGCGACATGCCGTTGCCGACGCCGCGCTCGGTGATCAACTCGCCGAGCCACATGATGAGGCCGGTACCAGCGGTCATCGTGATGATCATCAGCACCACCTGGTACCACTCGTCCGAGACGAGCAGCTCCTGGGTGCAGTTCTGGAAGAGGGCTCCGGAACGGGCGACCGTGACGAGCGTCGTGGACTGCAACAGCCCGAGCGCGATTGTCAGGTAGCGGGTGTACTGGGTGAGCTTCGTCTGGCCCGACTGGCCCTCTTTGTAGAGCACATCGAAACGCGGAATGACCACACGCAGAAGTTGCACGATGATCGATGCCGTGATGTACGGCATGATTCCCATCGCGAAAATGGAAAGCTTCAGCAGCGCGCCGCCGCTGAAGAGGTTAACAAGCTCGTAGAGGCCCGACGTGTTGTTGGTTGAACTCACGCACGCCTGCACATTGGAGAAGTTCACGAATGGGGCCGGAATTACCGACCCCAAACGGAACAACGCAACAATGACAAGGGTGAAGCCGATCTTCCGACGAAGATCAGGCGTACGGAAAATTCGTACGACAGCCTTGAACACGTATGCCCCTTCGGTTAGTTGATGGAGCCGCCGGCGGCGACGATCTTCTGACCAGCAGAAGCCGACACCTTATCGACAGCAACGTTCAGCCTAACGGCAATATCACCGGTTCCAAGAATCTTGACCTTCTCGTTCTTGCGAACCGCGCCCTTGGCGACGAGATCGGCAATCGTGACGTCTCCACCGGCTGGGTACAGCTCCGAGAGCCTCTCAAGGTTGACAACCTGGTACTCCACTCGGAAGGGGTTCGTGAAGCCACGCAACTTAGGCGTACGCATGTGCAGGGGCATCTGGCCGCCCTCAAAACGAGCAGGGATCTGGTAGCGAGCCTTCTGGCCCTTAGTGCCACGTCCCGCTGTCTTGCCCTTGGAACCCTCACCGCGGCCGACGCGCGTGCGCTCTTTACGAGCGCCAGGCGCCGGACGAAGGTGGTGCACCTTGAGCACCGATACTCGCACGGTGCGGGACTTGTCGTCCGTCTTGGAATCCTGAACAGCAGCAGGCTTCTCGGCCTTTTCCTTCGACGGAGCCGCCTTGGCGACAGGCTTCTTATCAGCCGACGCCGCAGCGGGGGCCTTTTTTGCAGCGGGCTTCTTGGCTGCGGCCTTCGCGGCAGCCGGCTTTTCGGCAGCTGCCTTCTCTTCTTCGTTCGCCATTACGCGATCTCCTCAACCTTTACGAGGTGGCTGACGGCCTTGATGTATCCGCGGTTGACCGCGTTGTCTGGCTTGACGACAGAGTCGCCAATGCGCTTCAAGCCAAGCGAACGCAACGTGTTGCGCTGCCTCTGGTTGCCACCAATCTTGCTCTTTGTCTGGGTCACTTTCAGATCGGCCATCAGGCACCTGCCTTAGCTTCAGCTTCGGCACGCAGGATCTGAACCGGGACAACCTGATCAACCGGAAGGCCGCGACGTGCCGCAACGGCACGGGGCTCTTCGAGCTGCTTCAGCGCCGCGACGGTGGCGTGCACAATATTGATCGTGTTCGATGAGCCGAGCGACTTGCTCAGAACATCGTGGATACCCGCACATTCGAGCACGGCGCGCACCGGCCCGCCTTCGATAACACCAGTACCAGGGGTGGCAGGACGCAACAGGACAACGCCTGCTGCGGCTTCACCCTGTACGGGGTGCGGGATAGTCTTCAGCACTCGTGGCACGCGGAAGAAGTTGCGCTTCGCATCTTCGACGCCCTTGGCGATCGCAGCAGGAACCTCACGGGCCTTGCCATAACCGACACCAACGGTGCCGTCCCCGTCGCCAACGACGACGAGAGCGGTGAAGCTGAACCGGCGGCCACCCTTGACAACCTTGGAAACGCGGTTGATGGTGACAACCCGCTCAAGGAATGGGCTCTTCTCTGATTCGCGGCTGCCACGCTCGCGGTTGGGGTTCCGCTCACGTCCGCCACGGCGTGGCTCACGTTCGCGGGGATCGGTCGCAGGTGCGTTGCTCGCAGCCGGCGCCTCGGTTACCTCGGCAGTCAACTCTTGCTCCTTGTTTTCTTCGTTTGCAGCGCTCACAGGCTCAGCCCGCCTTCGCGTGCACCCTCAGCGATCGCCGCGACACGGCCCGCATAGCGGTTGCCGCCTCGGTCGAACACTACGGATTCGATTCCTGCATCCTTTGCGCGGACTGCAACCAGTTCGCCGACCTTGCGGGCCTTGGCTGTCTTATCCCCGTCAAACGAACGAAGGTCCTTTTCCAGCGTCGAAGCCGACGCGAGGGTACGGCCTTGCGTGTCGTCGACGAGTTGCACGAACACGTGGCGTGCCGAACGGTTCACCACGAGACGCGGTCGCTCCGATGTTCCCGAGATCTGCTTGCGGATGCGGTCGTGACGATGGTCACGAGCGCTACTACGCGATTTACTCCGTGAAGCCATGCTTACTTCCCAGCCTTTCCAGCCTTGCGGCGGACAACTTCGCCTTCGTAGCGCACGCCCTTGCCCTTATACGGCTCAGGCTTACGCAACTTGCGAATGTTAGCGGCGACCTCTCCGACAGCTTGCTTCGAGCTCCCAGAAACGATGACCTTGTTTGCATTTTCTACAGTGAACGTGATGCCCGTCGGGGGCTCCACTGTGATTGAATGCGAGTAACCGAGCGCAAACTCGATGGCCGAGCCTTTGGCTGCGACACGATAACCCGTGCCAACAATCTCAAGCGCCTTCGAGAAGCCTTCGGTGACGCCAACAATATTGTTGGCGATGAGTGTGCGGGTCAGACCGTGCAGGCTGCGCGACTCACGCTCGTCGTCTGGACGACTCACGAGAACCTCGCTGCCTTCGAGCTTTGCCGAGATCGGGGCCGAGATCGTAAGCGAAAGCTCACCCTTCGGTCCCTTGACCGTGACATCCTGGCCGCTAATCTTTACGTCGACACCGGCAGGAACCGGGATCGGAAGTTTACCAATTCGAGACATCAGAGATCACCACACGTAAGCGACGACTTCGCCGCCGACGCCTTTGCTCTTGGCCTCACGGTCTGTAAGCAGACCAGAGGAAGTGGACAGGATGGCAACACCGAGACCGCCAAGAACCTTCGGCAATTCGTCGGATTTTGCATAAACGCGGAGACCGGGCTTCGAAACACGCTTTACACCCGAAATGGAGCGCTCGCGATTCGGACCGAACTTGAGCGTGATCGTAAGCGTCTTGCCTACGCGCGCATCCTCAACCGTCCAGCCGGCGATGTAGCCCTCGGCCTGAAGGATCTCAGCGATGTTCTGCTTGAACTTGCTGTACGGCGCAGACACAGTGTCGTGATATGCCGAATTGGCATTACGCACGCGCGTCAACAGATCAGCAACGGGATCTGTCATTGTCATGAAATGTTCTTCCTAACTCAATCGGTTTCGAGAGCCCGTACACGGAGTCCCGACCTTTCTTGGTAACGGCCTTTCGACCGTCATATATGCGGTATTCAGTTGTGTGAAGGATGCGTGCCGCGTCTGGCAGCGCAAGCTACCCGCACGACTGAAGTCATGGATGACCTCAGTTCTGCGCGTCGACCTTTTTGAAGGGGAAGCCGAGCGCAGTAAGCAGCGCGCGACCTTCGTCATCATTTTTCGCCGTTGTAACGACAGTGATATCCATGCCGCGTACGCGATCGATCTTGTCCTGATCGATCTCGTGGAACATGGACTGTTCGTTGAGACCGAAGGTGTAGTTGCCGTGTCCATCGAACTGGCGGTCCGAAAGACCGCGGAAATCACGGATACGCGGCAACGACAGGCTCAGCAGACGATCGAGGAACTCCCACATGCGGTCGCCACGCAATGTCACGTGAACGCCGATGGGCTGTCCCTCGCGCAACTTGAACTGAGCAATCGACTTGCGAGCTCGGTTCACCGCAGGCTTCTGACCGGTGATCGCCGTAATGTCGGCAATCGCTCCATCAATGATCTTGCCATCGCGAGCGGCCTCGCCGACACCCATGTTCACGACGATCTTGGTCAGGCCAGGGACCTGGTTGGGGTTTGTGAAGCCGAACTGCTTCTCAAGCGCCTCGACGATCTCGTCGCGATACCGCACTTTCAGGCGCGGGGCGATTTTGACAGGAGCTTCAGTGGTAGCCACAGTCGTGTCACTCATGCGATTTCCTTACCGGACTTCTTCGCGTAACGAACGCGAACAGTCTGCTTGATTCCGTCCTTCTCGACCGTCTCGGTGCGGAAGCCGACGCGAGTCGGCTTCTTCGTCTCGGGATCGATAAGAGCAACGTTCGACACGTGGATGGGAGCCTCAAATGTCTCAATGCCACCAGTCTTGGCGCCGCGATCGGACTGGCCGACCCTGGAGTGGCGCTTCACGAAATTGATCCCTTGAACAACGATGCGATCGCGATCAGGGAAAACCTCGATAACGGTGCCCTGCTTGCCACGGTCACCGCCGCGCGATTGCGACGGTCCCGAGATGACCTGTACGAGGTCACCCTTACGAATCTTGGCTGCCATAACTCAAATCACCTCCGGAGCGAGCGAAACGATCTTCATAAACTTGCGGTCGCGCAACTCGCGACCTACCGGGCCGAAGATTCGAGTACCGCGCGGATCGCCGTCAGCCTTGAGGATGACAGCGGCGTTCTCATCGAACTTGATGTACGAGCCGTCTGAACGACGGGTCTCCTTCACAGTGCGAACGATGACGGCCTTGACGACCTCACCCTTTTTGACGTTGCCGCCAGGAATCGCATCCTTTACGGTAGCGACGATGGTGTCACCGAGTCCCGCGTACCGGCGACCGGAGCCGCCGAGAACGCGAATCGTGAGCAACTGCTTGGCGCCGGTGTTGTCGGCGACTTTGAGTCGTGATTCCTGCTGAATCATTGCTTATGTCTCCTTGTTAGGAGAAGGCCTACTTGGCCTTCTCCAGAATTTCCACCAGACGCCAGCGCTTGGTAGCCGAAAGCGGCCTGGTTTCGCTGATCAGAACCAGATCGCCCACACCAGCGGTGTTGGCTTCGTCATGAACTTTGACCCGAACCGTACGACGAATGACCTTGCCATAAAGCGGGTGCTTCACGCGGTCTTCCACCTCGATAACGATGGTCTTGTCCATCTTGTCGCTGACAACATAGCCACGACGTGACTTACGGTATCCGCGCGTGCGAGTCTCTTCGGCTACGACGGCTTCGGGTGCCTTATCTGCACTCATTCTGCGGCCTCCTCGGCTGCTTCGGCCTCAGCGGCCTTCTTCTTCGACTTCGATGCCGGTGTTGCACTGGCCTCGACCTTCACCGGAGTCGGGCGAATCCCGAGCTCGCGCTCGCGGATAATCGTGTAGATCCGTGAAATATCGCGCTTGACGGCGCGAACGCGACCATTGCTCGTCCCATTGCCGGTAGCGGCCTGGAAGCGCAGATTGAACAGCTCTTCCTTTGCCTTCTTCAACTCGTTTGCGAGCAGCTCGTTGTCTAGGACATCAAGTTTCTCGGAAGTGAGCTCTTTAGATCCGATCGCCATTACGCGTCGCCCTCCTCACGCTTGATAATGCGTGCCTTCAACGGCAGCTTGTGAATTGCTCGAGTCATGGCCTCACGCGCTAGCTCTTCGCTTACACCGGCCACCTCAAAAAGCACCCGACCCGGCTTGACGTTGGCGACCCAGAACTCTGGGCTGCCCTTGCCGGAACCCATACGAGTTCCAATTGCCTTCTTCGAGAGCGGGCGATCCGGGAAGATGTTGATCCACACCTTGCCACCACGCTTGATATGACGCGTCATCGCGATACGAGCTGCCTCGATCTGACGGTTCGTCACGTAAGCGGACGTCAGCGCCTGCACACCGTACTCGCCGAAGCTGACGGTAGTGCCTCCAGTTGCCTGGCCCGAACGCTTCGGGTGGTGCTGCTTACGGTACTTGACCTTACGGGGAATTAGCATGTCTAGCCCTCCGCTCCAGCCGCTACGGCCTCCTGGCGGGGGCGGCGGTTGCTACGCTCGGGCCGGCCTGACTTTGCAGCGGCCTGCTCGCGCGCGAGCTCCTTGTTGGTGATGTCACCCTTATAGATCCAAACCTTCACGCCGATGCGACCAAACGTCGTCTTGGCCTCATAGAAGCCATAGTCGATGTTGGCACGCAGGGTGTGCAGGGGTACGCGACCCTCGCGGTAGAACTCGGACCGGCTCATCTCTGCGCCACCAAGACGACCGGAAACCTGGATGCGGACACCCTTTGCCCCAGACTTCTGAGCCCCTTGCAGGCCTTTACGCATCGCACGACGGAACGCCACGCGAGCGGCAAGCTGCTCCGCAACGCCCTGTGCAACGAGCTGTGCGTCGGCCTCAGGGTTCTTCACCTCAAGGATGTTGAGCTGAATCTGCTTTTTCGTCAGCTTCTCGAGGTCGGCGCGAATGCGTTCCGCCTCCGCCCCCCGACGACCGATGACGATGCCTGGGCGAGCCGTGTGGATATCCACGCGGACCCGATCCTTCGTCCGCTCGATCTCGATGCGCGAGACACCCGCGCGATCGAGCTGCTTCTGCAGGAAACGGCGGATCTGGACGTCCTCGACCACGTAGTCGCGGTAACGCTGACCTGACTTCGTGCTGTCAGAGAACCACCGTGACACGTGGTCTGTGGTGATTCCAAGGCGGAAGCCGTATGGGTTTACTTTCTGGCCCATCAGTTGGTCCCTTCTACATCCGGCGTCGATACGACGACGGTGATGTGGCTGGTGCGCTTCTTGATCTGGAAAGCGCGTCCCTGTGCACGCGCTTGGAAGCGCTTCAGGGTTGTGCCTTCGTCGACGAATGCCTGCGAAATGTACAGGTCCTCCTCGTCCAGGTAGCTGTTCGCAGCATCCGCCTTGACCCGTGCATTGGCTACCGCCGAGGCGACGAGCTTGTAGACGGGCTCACTGGCCGACTGGGGCGCGAACTTCAATATCGCTAACGCCTCTGAAGCCTGCTTGCCACGAATCAAGTCGACGACGCGACGAGCCTTCTGGGGGGTCACGCGGATGTGACGCACACGTGCGGTCGCTTCCATCGTTTTCCTCTTCTCCTTCTCTCGCCTCCGCGTTAGCGGCGGCGGCCCTTCTTGTCGTCCTTCACGTGCCCGCGGAAAGTGCGGGTGGGTGCGAACTCGCCGAGCTTGTGCCCGACCATCGCTTCCGTGATGAACACGGGGATATGCTTGCGGCCATCGTGAACAGCGATCGTGTGGCCGAGCATGCCCGGCACGATCATCGAACGACGTGACCATGTCTTGATGACGTTCTTTGTCCCCGCCTCGTTCTGAGCGACCACCTTGCGAAACAGGTGATCGTCGACGAAGGGGCCCTTCTTAAGACTGCGTGGCATTCTTCTCTATCTCCTACTTACGCTTCTTGCTGGCAGTGCGGCGACGCACGATGAGCTTGTCGCTTTCCTTGTTCGGATGACGCGTGCGGCCCTCTTTCTGGCCCCAAGGCGTAACAGGATGACGTCCACCAGAAGTCTTGCCCTCGCCACCACCATGTGGGTGATCGACAGGGTTCATAGCCACACCGCGAACGGTCGGGCGGACGCCCTTCCAGCGCATACGACCGGCTTTGCCCCAGTTGATGTTCGACTGCTCGGCATTGCCGACCTCACCAATGGTTGCGCGGCAGCGAGCATCCACATTGCGAATCTCACCTGACGGCAGGCGAAGCTGGGCGTATGGCCCATCTTTCGCGACGAGACGCACGCTTGCGCCCGCAGAGCGGGCAAGCTTAGCGCCGCCGCCCGGCTTGAGCTCGATCGCGTGGATCACGGTACCGGTAGGGATGTTGCGCAGTGGCAGGTTGTTGCCAGGCTTGATGTCGGCTGAGGAACCGGACTCGACCGTGTCACCCTGCGATAGCTTGTTTGGCGCAATGATGTAGCGCTTCGTGCCATCGGCGAAATGCAGAAGGGCGATACGCGCGGTGCGGTTGGGGTCGTATTCGATGTGCGCAACCTTGGCGGGCACACCGTCTTTGTCATTGCGACGGAAGTCGATGATGCGGTACTGGCGCTTGTGTCCGCCGCCCTGGTGGCGAACGGTGATCCGGCCGGCGGAGTTGCGTCCACCCTTTTTGGGGAGCGGAGCGAGCAACGACTTCTCAGGAGTCGAACGCGTGATCTCGGCAAAGTCAGCGACCGAGCTTCCGCGCCGACCTGGCGTCGTGGGCTTGTATTTGCGAATAGCCATAATTGTCGTTCTTCCTTAGACGGCCGTGAAGATGTCGATGGTGCCAGACTTGAGCGTCACGATTGCGCGCTTCGTGTCTTTGCGCTTGCCGATACCAAACTTGGTGCGACTGGTTTTGCCGCTGCGATTCATCGTGTTGACCGATGCGACCTGAACGCCGAAGATCGTCTCAATGGCGAACTTGATCTCGGTCTTGTTCGACCGCGGATCGACCAAGAAGGTGTACTTGCCCTGGTCGATAAGGCCATAGCTCTTCTCAGAGACAACCGGCGCGAACACGATGTCGCGAGGATCTTTGTACAGGGAGCCGCTCATTACGCGTCACCTTTCTTGCTTTCGGCCTTGACCGCAGTTGCAACGAACGAGTCGTATGCAGCCTGAGTGAAGACGATGTCGTCAGCAACGAGCACGTCGTACGCATTGAGCTGATCGGACACGAGGGTGTGCACATTCGGGAGGTTGCGAACACTCTTGATCGCGAGCTCTTCATTGCGTGAGAGCACTGCGAGCACATTCTTGCTTTCGGCGACCTTGGCAAGCACTTCCGCAGCTGCCTTGGTCGAGGGCACATCGCCTGCAATGAGCGATGTGACGATGTGGATACGGCCACCGCGAGCCCGATCAGAGAGTGCGCCACGCAAAGCAGCAGCCTTCATCTTCTTGGGTGTGCGCTGCGCATAGTCGCGGGGCACTGGACCGTGTACAACACCGCCGCCGGTCATGTGCGGGGCGCGAATCGAACCCTGGCGGGCACGACCTGTTCCCTTCTGCTTGAACGGCTTGCGGCCGGCGCCAGAAACCTCACCACGGTTCTTCGTCTTGTGCGTTCCCTGGCGTGCAGCAGCGAGTTGTGCAACAACAACCTGGTGAATCAGTGGCACATTGGTCTCGACGTCGAATACCTCGGTGGGGAGTTCAACGGTTCCAGCCTGCTTACCTGCAACGTCAATGACGTTCACGGTCTGGGTATCGTCAGCCATGACTACGCCCCCTTCACAGCGGTCTTGATAAACACGAGCTGGCCTTTTGGCCCAGGAATTGCTCCCTTGACCGCAATGAGACCCTTCTCAGCGTCAATCGCTTTAACAACGAGGTTCTGGGTGGTGACACGCTCGGCGCCCATGCGACCGGCCATCTTCCATCCCTTGAAAACACGGCTCGGCGTCGAAGACGCACCAATGGAGCCGGGCTTACGGTGATTACGGTGTGAACCGTGAGACGACGAAACGCCCTTGAAGTTGTGACGCTTCATCACACCAGCGGTGCCTTTGCCCTTGCTCGTGCCAATCACGTCGACCTTGTCGCCGACTGCGAAGATATCGACAGACAGTTCCTGGCCCAGAGTGTAATCAGCAGCATCTGCTGTGCGGACTTCGCCCACATGCCGACGGGGGGTCACGCCTGCAGCGGCAAAATGGCCTGCACGAGGCTTGGTCACCTTGCGAGGGTCTATTGCGCCGAACGCGATCTGGACAGCAACGTAGCCGTCCTTCTCTGCGTCGCGAATTTGTGTCACAACGTTGGTCGATGCTTCGACAACTGTGACGGGAACGAGCTTGTTGTTCTCGTCCCACATCTGAGTCATGCCCAGCTTGATACCGAGCAGACCCTTTCGTGTCTTCGTTTGCGTAGCCATCAGTTTCCTTAAAGCTTGATCTCGATGTTGACGTCAGCGGGCAGGTCGAGACGAGTCAACGAATCGACAGCCTTTGGCGTCGGGTCGATGATGTCAATCAGTCGCTTGTGGGTGCGCATCTCGAAGTGCTCACGGCTGTCCTTGTACTTGTGAGGGGAACGGATCACACAGACCACGTTCTTCTCAGTTGGTAGCGGCACTGGGCCCACAACCGTAGCCCCGGCACGCGTTACGGCATCAACAATTTTGCGCGCCGTCGTGTCAATGACCTCGTGGTCGTATGACTTCAGTCGAATGCGGATTTTCTGTCCGGCCATTACTGACTCGCTCTCTACAATCTCTCAAGTCGTCTCGCGCCTTCGGCGCAGACCTCTTGATCTCTTCGACGCGCACAGCTCTCGCTGGAGACGCACCACTGTTCTTATTTCAAGATCCCGTTGCGAGCGCACGCCACACACAATCCGTAAAACTGGACGATATGTTGTATGCCCGCTTGAGTAAGCTGTGTTCTTCAACCTGCGGCCTAGCTCGAACCCTTCGGGTCTGCTATGCACTACCTGGCAGTGAGTTGCGCACAAATGCGCCACATCTTTGGAACCTGACTAGTCTGCCATGAGAATAGGTGTTTGTGCAACCCGGGCGTGTCGCGTGCTGTAAAGCCATTAGCTCGGCCTGGAAAGCAGCACGTCGCGGCCGGCGTCGTCAAGGCGGGGCAGGGCATCGATGAGTGCCCTCGTGTATGGATGCGAGGGGCGAAGTGAAATGTCGTCTGCGGTCCCGAACTCCACGATACGCCCGCGCTGCATCACGGCAATCGACTCGGAGATGTATCGCACTGCTGCCAGGTTGTGGCTGATGAACAGCACAGAAAGTTCGAGCTTGTTCTGAAGGTCGCGCAGCAAATTCAGGATCACACCCTGAACGGAAACATCGAGGGCGCTCGTGATCTCGTCGGCGACTATCAGACGCGGCCGAGCGGCCAGGCATCGCGCAATAGCGACCCGTTGCCGCATACCACCAGAAATTTGCTGCGGAAATAACGCGGCCGTCTCCGGCGATAGGGTAACGAGCTGCAGCAACTCGGCAACCGAGTCGCGTCGTTGTGCGGAAGACAGGCCACCATAGGTCGCCAATACCTCATCGATCGATTCTCCAACACGCATCCGCGGATTCAAAGACGAATACGGATCCTGAAAGATCATCTGCACCCGCTCGGCACGCTCACGACGCGAGACCCTGTGCTTGGCCAACACATCAGTATCCCCGATAAAGATGCGACCAGAAGACGCAGCCTGCATGCCCACGATCGTCCGTGCAACGGTCGACTTACCCGAACCAGATTCGCCAACCAGCCCGACGATGGCGCCTCGGGGCACGACCAGATTGACCGAATCGACTGCACGCACACGACCATGGCCTGTACCAAAATCGACACATAGATCTTCGACACGCAGCACATCGCTCACGCTGCTTCACCGCCGAACATCGTCTCTGAGATCGTCGCCAGAGGCACCGACTTGTCTGTATTCATATCGGGCACCGACTCCACCAAAGCCCGGGCATAAGGATGCCGGAGATCCTGCGGAGTCCGTAGCAACGCAGTATCAAAATCTTCAACGATCTCGCCGCGATACATCACGATAATGCGTTGACACAGTTGTCCGAGCACTGCGATGTCGTGGGAGATCACGAGGGCAGCCTGCCCTCGCTGCGCACACTCCCGCCGCAACAGTGACAGCACCGCGTGCTGCACCGTGACATCTAATGCCGTCGTCGGCTCGTCGGCGATAAGCAGTGCGGGCTCACTCATCTCGGCCATTGCGATCAGAGCGCGCTGTCGCATGCCACCAGAAAACTCGTGCGGGAATTGCTTCGCTCGACGCTCTGGATCCGCGATCTCGACACCAGCGAGCGCCGCCACCGCAGCAGAGGCAGAATCGGCATGTCCTTTCCCCTGCTGAATACGTGGTATCTCCGCGAGCTGCGCACCTACACGCATGGCAGGGTTCAGAGCCGTGAGCGAGTCCTGGAAAACCACCCCCATGTCCGAAAGAACGAGCCGCTTCTGGCGCTCAGACAACGAAAGCAAGTCCTGCCCGCGAAAGGTGAGACGCCTTGCGCTGACAACAGCAGACGGATCAGCAAGTCCAGCGATCGCCATAGCCGTCACACTCTTGCCACTGCCGGACTCCCCAACGAGACCGACGATCTCACCTGCGCAAATCCGAAAACTCACGTCCTTCACCGGTGTCCGCCACCCAGCAGCACTTGGGAAGGCAACCGTCAGACCGCACACGTCAAGCAATACCTCAGGAGTGTGAGGCTGCGGAGTTGAGGGCGCTGCTGCGGATGCCGCGTTGGAATCATCCGCATCGTCAGGCACCGCACGAGGGGGCTCGCCAAGCGCATCCACTCGGACGATAGAAGCACCAGACTTCGACCGCAGCGAACTTGCTACCGCCTCTCCGAAAATGCCGAACGCAAGACCGGCCAAGACGATAACAAGGCCCGGCCCTATTGCGGCCATCGGTGAGGTGTATACCTGATCGAAGCCGTCGTTGAGCAGTCGACCCCAGTCATATTCGGGGGCCTGCACCCCAACACCGAGGAAGCTCAAACTCGACAAAGCGAGCAGGCCTGCTCCAATAGATAACGTCACGTTCACGACGATCGGCTCTGCGATATTTGGTAGGACATAGCGGGTGAACTGGCGTAGCGGCGAAATGCCAAGCAGACGAGCAGCGGCCAGATACTCCGAGCCACCAACTCGAGCCGAAAGTGTCTGAGCGAGCCGCGCGAAGCTGGGCACCATTGTGATCGCCAACGCGATCACTGCCGTCTGTTTGCTTGTGCCAAGCAGAATAACCACAAGCATCGCCACCAACAGAACAGGAAAAGCAAGGCCCATATTGATAACGGCTGATGCGAATCGCTGAATTCGCTTGCCGCCAAGAGCGGGAAGCGCGCCAAGCACAATGCCGGCGAGCGCACCAACAGCCGTCGCAACAAGGGCCATGACCAGTGACAGCCGAGTCGCCACCATGACACGGGCCAACACGTCACGCCCCAACGCGTCCGCACCAAACCAGTGCTCGGCGCTCACTGGCGCAAACATCGCATCCGTATTCGTTGCATCGGCCGCGTCACGCCAGACAACCGGCCCAATGGCCGCAAGCACAACGAGCCCAAGCAGCATCGTCAACGACACGATGGCGAGCGGAGAACGGAGAAAATCACGCAGTTGGTGGTTCATGAACTCTCCAGTAGCGTACTTCGGCGATCGATCAGGGCGATCACAATGTCGACGACAAGGTTTACTAGCAATACGATCGCCGCGTACACGATCGCGAGGCCCTGCACGATGCCGTAGTCCTTTGTCGTGATGGCCTGTACGAAGGCGGTGCCCATGCCAGGCCAGTTGAACACTTGCTCGACGAGGACACTCCCGGTGACCATCGCGGCAAGCAGTGTGCCACCAACGGTTAGCACCGCCGTAAGCATGTTCGGTAGCACGTGAGCGAGATAGATACGACGGTTGGGGAGGCGCTTCCCACGCGCAGTGCGCACGTAGTCGTCACGCAACGTATTCAGGGCCTCGATTCTGGCAAGGCGTGCTAGAGAACAGGCCGACGCTAGAGAAAGCGCTGCCACCGGCAAGACAAATGCCGCAGCCGAATCATTGCCCGCCACGGGCAAGAGTTTGAGAGTTATCGAAAACACGACGACAAGCATGACGCCAAGCAAGTAGTCGGGCACCGAAGAGAAGAAGCCGGTAACCCCCGCGAAGACCATCTCTTCTCCCCGGCGCTTCCCTCCGAGAGTCCGCACCGCGACGAGCATGCCAAGCGGAATCGAGACGACGAGTACCACGAAAAAGGAGATGAACGAAAGTGCGAGTGTCGCAGGCAGCCGACTGACGACAATGTCGCCGACCGAGCGCCCCGTGATCAGCGATACGCCAAAGTCTCCATGCAGTACCCCCCATAAGTAACTGAAGTACTGCACCAGGATGGGATCGTTGAGTCCCAACTGGTCACGGCGTTGCTCCACGATCTCTGGGGCAGCCGTCGGCCCAAGCGCCGCCCGGACCGGATCGCCTCCCGAAAGCCGCAACACGACAAACGCGACGGTCACGACGACAAGCAAAGTGATGATCATCCTGCCGACACGGCGGATAAAAAAGGACCACCACACGCTATGGGCCACATGACGCCCGTTGTCGGGGGCCTGAGCAGAATTGCCCAGGCCCCCGACCTCGAGTGAGACAGTCAAGCCGCCAACCCCTAAGACATACGAATGGTAGTGGGCATGATGAATCCCGCGGCGCTTGGAGTCACCGTGACGCCATCACCGACGAAGGTGTCGAAGCTCTCCCAGAATGGGAGCACGTCCACTTCACTGAAAAGAGCTGCTTCAGCTGTGCTCCACGCAGTGCAACTAGCGTCCCCGCTGAGTTTCTGAGCGTCAGCAACAGCTGCCTTGTACGCCGTGTTGGCGTTATAGGTCCAGTTTCCCCCATCCGGCGGGAATTCGCCTGTGAGTATCCCAGCCCACTCCGCAGGGGTGGTCGCCACAATCGGAGCCCACACGATGTCCCAGTCTCCACCCGAGAAGATAACATCGGTGTAGCTGGACGACGAGGATAGCTCGATCGCGATTCCGATGGCTGTCAGATCCTTCTGGATGAGTTCGATAGCGGCCTGAGCATCTGTGTCGAGAGTGGCGCTGTAGAGCAGTTTGAGAGAAAGCTTCTTACCGTCCTTCGCCCTCACACCGTCGCTGCCGAGGGTCCATCCGTCACTGTCAAGTGATGTGGCGGCCGCGACGGCGTCGAACGCTGGGATCGAGGCAGCGTTGTCCATTCCGCTGCACACCGACGATGTGTTGGGCAACAGACTTTTCATTGCCGTTCCCGTGCCACCTGTCGCCACTTTGCCAACTGCATCGCGGTCAAGGGCCTGAGCTATCGCTGTACGTACCGCGAGGTCGCTCGTAGCACGGCCATCTGCCTGGTTGAAAAAGATTTGCGATGGCCCTGCCGAGATATTCGCCTTGGTGAGAGAACTATCCGTGAGTCGCGCCAAGTCGGTACTCGAAACCAGGGCGAGGTTGAGCTGGCCGGATGAAAGCATGTTGACCTGCGTTGTGCCACTGCTTACGACCTGCACGTCTATGCCGACCGGCAGGCCGGCGGTGGTGCTCGTCACACCATCTGGGCCCCACGTGTAGTCAGTGCGCAGACCATATTCGTAGCTTTGACCTGCGACGGACGCGGTCAGCTGGTATGGGCCTGTGCCGAATGTCTTGGTATCGAGCGCTTCGGGATCAGCTAATCCAGACGCACACACGATCGGGAGAGCACCAAGTGCATCCGCAAGGAAGCTATGCGACTCTGTAGCAGTGAAGGTAACAGTGCCTGTGTCGTCATCGGCTGTTACTGACACGTCGGGATAGGCGTATACGCCCAAGTAGGGTGAGCCATTCTTGGAGTTGGTGACGTAGTCGAACGTTGCCTTGACGTCGCTGGCGGTCAGCGCTGATCCGTCGGAACAGGTAACGCCATCCTTGAGGGTAAAGGTTGCGCCGGTATTCGTCTCAGTCCAGGACTCGGCAAGCAGCCCGACGGCGGCTTTCCCTGCCTCCGCCGAAAGGAGACTCTCATAGGCGAATGCTGCGAGTTGGCTGCTGTCGGATGTCGCGTTCTGCAACGGATTCAAGTCTCCAGGATCGGACGCGATTGCGAAATGCACCGTCCCTGCGCTTGCGGAACTGCTGCCTGCTGTGGAGGAGGAACAGCCGGCGAGTGCTACGACAATCAAGCCGCTGGCTGCGATGGCAAGTGAGCGTCTCATATAGACCCTTTCGAGATGTGACGAATGTGACGAGTGACAATAATTCATTATTATCAATACTCTTTATGAACACGTATCGGCCAGATGTCGAACATGTTTCAGGATGCTGTTCGCAGCCCAGAACGCACGGCGTAGCTTTAGGGGCGAGGCAAGCCCTCGTGAATCAGATGCCAAGGAGACGGAAACTCGCCTACCTGCACTTCGAGCAAAAATGGTCCGCGCTCCTGCAAAGCCTTTGCGAGGCCAGCGCGGAATTCGTCGGGCCCAGTAACTCGCGCGCTCGCGACGCCGAAAGCCGACGCCAGGAGCTGATAGTCCGGGTTCGTGAGGTCAGTGGCATAGACGTGGCCCGCATAGTTATCGCGTTGAATGCGACGCACATTTCCGAAGAACCCATCCACAAAGACGACGATCACCAGCGGCACGCTGTAACGACGCGCAGTCGACAGTTCCTGCAGCGTCCATGAAAAGCCGCCATCGCCGTTCAAAGAAATCACCGGACGCGACACATCGGCGATTGCCGCACCCAACGCCGTCGCAAACCCATAACCGAGCGTGCCCTGGTAACCGGGGCCAATGTAACGATTTGGAGCAAAAGTTGGAAAACAGACACTCGCCGCATAGCCGACCTGTGTGAACTCGCTCACCAGTACCCCATCTTCCGGCAATGCCTCGCGAATAATGCTTAAGAATTCACGCTGAGGCGCGATGTCAACATATTGATCGTCAAGCCATTCGCGCACCGCGGTCAGTTCGACCTCGCGAGATGACCGCTGCATACCCTTAAGAGCAACGCGCAGAGCATCAAGCGCCTCGCGAGCGTCGGCCTGCACGGAGAAGTCCGTCTGGCGGGGCTCGCCAAAGTGGAATGCATCCACATTGATCAGGGCGACCTTCGCGGAGCCAACGTTCATGCGGCCACCGAAAGTACCGACGAATCGAGTACCCACCGCAATCACCAAGTCTGCGGTTTCGCGGAATTGTCGCAGTGCCAGAACGTCAAAAGCGAGCCTGTGCCGCGCATCGATCGCCCCACGCCCGTTCTCGGTGACAAGTACTGGAGCCTCGATCAACTCGGCTAGTGCCTGCAAAGACTCAGAAGCTGCGGACGCACGAATGCCACCACCGGCGTAGATCAAAGGGTGGGAACTCATCCTGATGGCGTCGGCAAGCGCCGCAATCTGTGTGGGATTGGCTGGGGTGCGACTTGGGGGAACGTACTCTGCCAACGGGTCAACAGCAGTGAGTTGAGCCAGCACGTCTGGTGGCACTTCAAGCGCCACGGGCCGCGGCCGGTCGGACCGCAGTACCTTAAAGGCCTGATTCACTAGATCGGGTATTTCATCCGCGCTCTCGGCACGACCCACGAACGAGGTCAGTCTCTCGAGAATGCCTGTTTGGTCTGGCAACTCGTGAAGCACTCCGGTGCCTTTCCCAATCAGTTGGGAGTCGATCTGCCCCGCAATGAGCAACACGGGAGAATTCGTGGAGTAGGCGGTGGCCAGACCCGCGAGAGCGTTGAGAACACCGGGACCGGGTACCACCATGGCGACGCCTACCGTACCGGTGGATCGAGCGTACCCGTCGGCCATGTACGTCGCCGCCTGTTCGTTTCGCACGCCCGTGAAGTGAATCTGCTCCTGTCTCTCGTAGAGCGCATCAACCGCAGCATCGAGCTGGACACCGGGGATTCCGAATATTTCGGTGACTCCTTGAGCAATCAGGCAATCCGCAAGGATCGCCCCTCCGGTGCGTTCAGCCATCACACTCAACCTCTCTAATTAGATACATTCAATGTAATGATTACATCTCTACTGTTTCATGTATATTAAATCAATGCAATTGGTACCCGCGTCCGCCGCACGCTGGCCTGGCGCGGACTGAATCTGAACCGCCGAACCCTAAGATAGAACAGTCCGGGGCGTGACTATGGCCAAAATCGACTGGAGGAGACGTGGATAAAGCCGAGCAATCCAGCATCCCTTCTCGCCCCCAGTCATCGGCGGCGGACTACGTCGTCAATGCCATTCAAACCCGAATCACCACCGATGCGCTGCCGAATGGCTATCGTCTCGGTACGAAGACCGAGCTTAAAGACCAATACCGGGTTGCACCTGCAACCCTCGGCGAAGCTTTACGACTGCTGCGCGGCCGCGGGCTGGTGGATGTGCACCCCGGCCCGGGTGGCGGAGTTTTCGTCGCCTCCCCCTCCCCACTCATGCGTCTCGCCCAGGAAGTAACAGAGTTGCGGGGCCAGGGGGCCCCCATCAACTACTTCCTCGAGGTTGTGGACGCGCTTGACACCATTGCCATCGAGCACGCTGCTCGCTACCGCACCGAACAGGATCTCGCCGAACTCGACGCCCTCGTTGCCGATGTTCGAGCCAAATGGCATCAGCCCTACGACGGTTTGCACCCCAACTGGCAGTTGCACCGGCGCATTGCCGCCATCTCACCGAACGTGGTGCTACGCACCTTCTACCTCAACGTCGTCGACTACATCGGTGCCGAAGCAGGTGTGGAACATGGACTCGGCCCCATCGGATTCGTCGCCGACAGCGACGAACGACTTCGCGTGCACACGGATATCGTTGAAGCCATCCGCAGCCAAGACGACGCCCAGGTCGAACATGCCATTCGCCAGCACCGTAGCAAACCAACAAGCTGACCCCGGAGCTCACGAGCTTCATTACCTCGATACTCCCCCAATACCTCTAGGGGAAACCCTGAGCCCCAGGCCAGCCATCACCCGTCAATAGGGATGTGCCGCGACAGCACGACCGTAAAACGCGGACAAGTCAACAATCATTGCGGCAGACGCTGCCTCATCCACAAACGCCATATGTCCAGACTCATACCGACAGAACGTCACGTTTGTACGAAGCTCTTGAGCCAAAAACAGCTGCGAGATATCGTGGCGTGCTGAAAGGTAGGGGGTCGCGAGGTCGTAACGACCCCCCATGACCAAGACCTGAAGGTTTGGATTGCGACGCATCGCCGCCCCCAGGTCGAGGGCCAAGTTGGCAACCGGGAGCTGTTGATCGATGCCAGGAGCCTTGTGCGACCAATTCCAAGCCGACTCAACAACCATGTTGTTCAACGGCAGATAAGCAAGTTGACTCGAGAACCCGATTTCACGATGGAGGTGCGTACGGAATGCCGCAAGATGCGCGCTGTTCACACCAGCGGTGGCTGCGTCATTGGTGGCGGGATCGAAGCCACCATGCCCAACCACATAAGGGCTACGTGCCACAAATCTCGAGTCAAAACGTCCAACTGTCACACCAGACTTGGCGAGCAGAAGCTCGCGAAAGTCCTCCATCTCAATCCTTAGGTGACGCGCCAACAATATCGAGACGTCGATGCCAACGAACGAAGAGAGCGTCGCCGCGACACCGTGCTCCTCAGCGTCAGAAACTGCGTCACCACGCGACAACGCGCGTGCGAAGTCTCCCTCGGCAAACTCGACGGCTGCCTCATCGAATTCGGCATCCGACAGGTCGGAGAATCCAGCCACGCCATGAAAGCGAGCAGTCGCTGCATACGAGGGCAAAAGGTTCACAAAATCCTGAATATTGCCAGGCAGTTCCACCGAAAGATCGAGGATCGTCGACAGAAGCACAATGCCGCTAATATCGATGCCGCGATTTTGCAACACATACGCAAGGCCTGCAGCACGAGTAGTGCCATAGGACTCGCCAAATAGGAATCGAGGCGACTCCCAGCGATCCATCCGTGTGAGATAGGTCTGCACGAAACGGGCGAAAATGTCGATATCCGCGTCCACGCCCCACACACTTTCCGCTCGCGCTGGAGGGATGATCCGCGAATATCCGGTGCCGACCGCGTCCACGAACACCAGGTCGGAATACGGCAACAGACTGAAGGGATTGTCTCCCCAGGCGTACGGTGCAGGTGGTGTCGGTTGCGGAGTCGCCGTGCGGGCGCGCTTCGGGCCAAAACCACCTATGTTCAACCATAAGCTTGCCGAGCCCGGGCCCCCATTGAAGAGGAACGTAATCGGACGCGACACGTGTCGAGGCTGTGCTGTATACGACACGGCGAACATGCTTGCCATGGGCACATCAGCGCCGTCCGGCACAATGAACTGCTCGGCCCGGGCCTCATACTCAATGCTCAGGCCTTTGCCCTGCCAGAGCATCGTGCGCACAGCCGGTGCGCTGAACTGGAATACAGGTACTCCTGCTGATGCGCTATCTCGTGTTGTCCCAGGGCCAGGAGCATCGGGCATCTGTTCAGTCATCTGTCTATCCTTGCGCAGTAGTTCTGGAGAGAGGGTGGGGAGTAGTGGCCGGATATGCTGCGGCACATGCCGCGATCACCACATCGTTTGCCTCGGGCAAACCGATCGAGATCCGAATGCCCTCACCAGAGAATACCCGCCCCACAATTCCGAAATCATCGAGAACTCTGGCCACGTCATCGGTGTACGCCGCGGTCGGCAACCAGACAAAATTCGCCTGAGAATCACAGATGGCCCAACCCTGTGCCTTCAACGCATCCTGGATACGGTCGCGCTCTGAAACCAACTTGTCTACGCGCTCAGCCAACTCATCAATCGCATCGAGCGAAGCAAGCGCCGCCTCCTGCGCCAACGATGTCACCCCAAACGGAATCGCAACCTTGCGCAACGCGTCAGCGACAGCGGGAGGCGCTACCGCATACCCAATACGCATCCCGGCGAGACCGTACGCTTTCGAGAACGTATGAGCCACCATCACGTTGTCATGCCGACGAAACACCTCGATGCCGACAGGGCTCTTCTCGGCACGATTGAACTCTTGATAGGCCTCATCGATAACGACAAGCACATTGTCTGGAGTTGCGGCGATGAATCGCTCCATCGCATCCGCGTCAACCACGGTACCGGTGGGGTTATTGGGGTTACAGATGAGCACAACACGTGTGCGTGGTGTGATGTGCGCGAGCATTTCATCAAAGTCATGAGTCAGGCTATCGGTGAGGGGAACCATGACCGGTGTCGCTCCAGCCGCGATCGCGAGCGTCGGGTACGCCTCGAACGAACGCCATGCAAACAGTACTTCATCGCCTGCTCCGGCAGTCGCACGCATCAGTTGCGACGCGATCTCGACCGAGCCCGAACCGAGAACAATGCAATCGGCATCCACGTCATACCGCTCCGCGAGCCTCGTGACAAGTGCGCGCCCAGACATGTCCGGGTAGAGATGCATCGTAGACGCGGCTTCACTGACCCTGCGTACAACGGAAGGCAGCGGCGGGTACGGGTTCTCGTTCGACGACAACTTATATGTCGGGATGTCGCGCGCGGGTGCCGGTTTCCCCTGACGATAACTCGGCAACTCCTCCAGTCCCTCTCGAAGATGTACTTGAGTCAAGGCAACTCCCTTCCAGACGCACCGAAGCGCCCCTCTTGAATGGTTGATAGAACAGATTCGCGAATACGTTCACCGCAAAACCGCCACGGAGACCACATTCTGCTCATTGCGAGGCCTCCGCATCGCCGTTGTCAGAGTCATCGATCCCGCCAGCCGACGTGGACAGATACCTGCCGAGGCGCGTGATCGCCAATACGTAGAGTTGCAACGAGGCCATGAGATGTGGAACAGAAACGTATTCGTCATGCGAGTGAGGGTCGCCACCGCTTGGGGAGATGCCGTCCGGACGGATCGACTGCGGCACTCGTGCGGCTGCCTCCGGCAGGTGCCAGAAGTCGGGACCGAATGTGATGGCATTTGGCAGCACCCGAGAATGTGTGCCACCCCCGGTGGCGATCGGCTTCGCGTTCAAGTCGAAAAGATCGTTAAAACTTTCGCCGAGGAGACGCACGATGGGGTTCTCTGGCGAAATGTAATAGGCGGGACTATCGACGACTGAGAGGTCACGTGCACCCGCGCTGACTGCGGCGGCCGAAAACTTCGAGATGACGGTCATCCCATCTGCCGTCATGGGGTACCGCATGTCAAAAGTGAGAGAGGTCGCGTTCGCCTCGGGGCGCGCCAAACCGAGGTTAAGAGTGAGTGGTCCCGAGTCGTCACGACAAACCGTACCCGTGGATGTGGGATTCGGATCGCCCCAAAGACGCACGATTGTCTCGGCTGCGTGGCGATCCGCATCGTCGAGTTCGGTCAGGCATTGCAAAACGCGGGCAAGACCAACAATTGCGTTGAGAGATCCTTCGGGAAAGGCCGCGTGGCCTGAAATGCCTCGAAACTCTACCTCAACACCGGTTTCCCGTTCGTGGATCACGACGCGGTCTGCGTCTGGAACGTCTCCAGCACGAATGTGCTCGCGCAAGGGCGAGAGGAGGCTGCTCTGCAACAAGGCTCGAGCCGTGTCTGGCACAGCGTTTGGCGCGCTTCCACCTCGTAGCGTGGCAAGAACAGGGCCAGTTGGCAGCCTCAGTTCAATGGTGAGCAGACCTTTTTGGCCGTAGTTGACGGGAAAAGGGCCATCGGTGACGAACGAATAGTCGGGTACTTTGGCTGTCTGGGCATAGTGTCGCATGTCGTTCATGTCCGTCTCCTCATCGCCTCCCAGCACGACCACGACATCGAGGCCCGACGAGATCTCGAGGTCTCGGAGCGCTTTGAGCACAAAGAGGTCGAGTAGCGCCGGCCCCTTGTCGTCGTGTGCACCGCGGCCGATCACGAAGTGGCCTTGGCGCGTTGCAATGAAGGGGGGATGCGTCCACCCCTCGCCTGGTGGCACAACATCGATGTGAGAGACGAGTGCAAGGGTTGGCCGCGAGCCGCGCTGCGCCTCCGCCGCAGGAATCGAAGCTTGGTGTGGTGATCTCACGCTTGCGTCGGCGATAGTGAGTGCATATCCATCTTGATCAACAACTGTGAACCCGAGTGCCCGCGAGTCGGCGATGACCCGGTCGAACATCTTTCGCACCTCTGGGCCGAAGGGAGATCCGGGAGCAGCCTTGTGCATATCGCCCACGCTTGGGTACGAGATCCACTCCGACAGAAGTTGCACAAATCCTTCGGAGTTCAATTCACACCAGTCCTGCAATCGGCGTTGAAGCGCGAGTTCATCCTGACTCAGCCGAGGAGACTCCATCACTGGCCCTCCTTTTCTCAACACGCGTTCCCTAATATGAACCTCTTACAAGGATATTCATTATACGGAATTGAATGTTTCAGGCATGTTCCATGCATGTGGCGGTTGGATCGCCTGAGGAGATGAAGCCAACTGAGGCACCCGACACGCCATTGCTGGGCAAATATGGCACGCGACCTCGGTACCCAACGTTGCGAAGGCTAGTCGTCGACGAACGCGACCTGTACCTTCCGGATCGCAC
This sequence comes from Actinomycetales bacterium, assembly GCA_015654475.1. Lineage (GTDB taxonomy): Bacteria > Actinomycetota > Actinomycetes > Actinomycetales > Microbacteriaceae > UBA3913. The sequence continues at coordinate 45,769 of JAATGV010000006.1, read as the reverse complement.
CCCCGTTGATAAGGTACCCGCGGCCGGGCGGAAATACAGCCGTGTCTTCGCGCGGAAGGTCCATCCTTAGAACCGTATAGCCATCCCCGTCTTCCGGGCGAAGAAGGAGCCCGATGCGCGCGCCCCGCAGCGCAGAGTGGATGTCCCACGAGTTGCCGACAAGACCAGGGTCAGCTTCGACGATGACCGTGACCTTGCCGCGCTGAGCAAGCCGAAGCACCGCTTCAAGAGGCTTTTCCGCATCAGTGTCGTAATACTCGGTGACGTGCTCAACGACTATGAGGTCGTCCCCTGCTTTGCCACATTCGCCTTGTGGGTCCAGCCGACTGTTGAGGTAGCGCGCCGCATCGCTCTCGCCGACGATGAGTTCGATGCCTTCGGGAATGCCGGCTCCTGACTCTTCGGGACGCAGCCACACGATGTGTCGCTCCTGTCCGCTGCGCTGAGCAGCCCTAGCAAGACAACGCAGTGCTGTCGTCGCACCCGACTTCGCGCGGCCTTGCACGAGAACAAGGCCGCCCAAGGGCATCCCGACCGCGTTGAAATCGTCATCGGCGATAGCGAAAGCCGGGTTGCCTTCGAGATCCATTGGGTCGATAGCCACGAGCGGGATGCGTTCGGGAAGCAAACGGATACTCGGTGCCTGCGGGAGCCGGTCAGTGCGCTCGGCGAGCGCGGCGAACGCTTCGGCCGCCCCGCCTGCCGTGGTCGCCGCCCCAAGCAGGGCGACATGGGCTTCGAGCCCGCCGGCAAATCCACGGCCAGCAGACGCATCGTCGAAGAAGCCTTTGGGAACGTCGGCAAGATTTACGTCGCCATCGGGAACTTTGAGAAGAATATGTGTGCCAAAGTAGCCGTCGTAACGAGTCGGCATCGCGCGCCGACGATCCGCGGTGAGCACAACATGAACTCCGGCGTGAGGCCCGAAACAGAGCAGATCGTCGAAGGTTCGCTCGAAGTCAAATTGCCGAGTGTATTCCCAGTGCTCACGCAACTGCGCAAACCCATCGACGAGAAGCACAATTCGGGCGCGATCCATGGGTGCGGACCCCGGCGGATCCGCATCAGCGGTACCGGTGTCCGCACTCTGACGCGACTGGTCGTCGAAATGAGCACCGGTTGAGACAACCGAGTTGGCAACCGAACCCGGATCTGGCGCCACCGCCGAGCGCGTACTTGCCAAATATTCGCTGAGATTGGTGATATTCAGCCGTGAGAATTTCGCTGTCCGCTTTTTCGCAAGATCGACGAGCCACCTCAACAGGCGTGGCACTCGCTCGTTGTCGTCGTTCTTGATCGTTCCGCCGTAGCTAGTCAGCGGTTCGAGCGCGCTCAAGCCGCCCGCCGAGGTCAACCCGTAAATCCATACCGGAGCATCCATCGTGGCCTCGATGATGGCGGCGGCGGCAATGGTGCGCAGCGTGGCGGACTTTCCGCTGGCCGCCATCCCGATAATGCAGAGAGGCCCATCCTTTTCCGGGTGGATGTCCCACCGATGTTGTGCCTGGCGCACCGGGTCGTCTTGGATTCCGATACCCCACACGGGGCCGTCGGACGCATGCTGTGGCGTAACACGATCCTCCCCCACGTGGTCTGCTCCTGGCAGGTCAGTGAGGCTGACAACGGTCGGCAACTCATCAAGCCACGGACGCCGGGGCGGAGCGATCCTCAGCCGTGCGGCTGCCTGCCGGATATGGTCGAGCAGCACTTCGATTTCGCGAGGTCCGCTTGTCGTCGGCAGCGCAGTGAATGGCGCAGACCACTGCTTGCCCGGGCCGAAGGGCAGTTCGGAGATGATGAGGTCCGGTGAGCTTGCCTCCTGCTGAACAGGCGCGCCGATGTATGCGGTCTGAAAGCCGGCGATGCGGCCTGGGCCGACACGTACCGCCGCTCTGCCAGGAGTGCTCGGGTCGAAGTGCGCTGCCACCTCAGTGTCGATCACATCATTGCTGTCGCCCGGGTCAGCCATGCGCAGGGCGATCCGCAGATTCGTGTTGGCCCGCAGATTGTCTTTGATGACTCCGCCTGGGCGCTGCGTCGCCATGATGAGGTGCACCCCGAGAGAACGCCCACGAGCCGCCACGTCGATGACGCCATCAACGAACTCGGGCACGTCTGCGGCAAGGGCCGCGAACTCATCGATCACGATGACGAGGATCGGCGGCGCGTCTGGATCGGACCGGCGTTCCATGCTTACCAGATCTTTGACTCCGTGTTCGTTGAAGATGTGCTCGCGATACGTGAGTTCAGCACGCAGTGAGGTGAGCGCCCGATACACCAAGTGCGGGCTCAAATCGGTGACGAGCCCGACCGTGTGCGGCAGTTCGACGCATTTAGCAAAGGCCGAGCCACCTTTGTAGTCGACGAGGAGAAAGGTCAGGCGGTCTGGAGAGTGCGAGGCGGCCATGGACATGATCCAGGTTTGCAGGAACTCCGATTTGCCCGAGCCAGTGGTACCACCGACGAGTGCATGCGGCCCTTGGTCGCGCAGATCGAGGGTGAGCGGCCCATCCGCCCCCACGCCGACGACCGCCGGGATGGTACCAGCAGCGCGCTCGCCGCCTGGCTGCCATCGCGCCTTGAGACTGTCTGTCGATGCCCAGGATGCGACCACGCCTTGCGGAGAGCCGATCAGGTCATATGACGACAACTCTCGCAAGCTCACTCTGCGAGGCAGGTCGGATTCGTCGAGCATCCGCGCTCCGGCATCGTTGATCGCTGCAAGACGACGTGCCAGCAGACCGGCTTCGTCCACATCGACGCAGTCAGGGGTACCGATGACGACCTGATCCGCCTCGCGTACGTAGCCGATTGATCCCCGCCGGTCTGGGTCAAAGTGGACGTAGGTTCGGCAGGCGGCCGGAAGCTCCGCTCGGGTTTCCCGCATCCAGAGCGTGTACACGCCGGAATCGGGGCCTCGTTCGGCGAGTTGTACGAGCCTGCCCGCGTCGACGCCTGGATCGCCAAGGATGAAGACGACGAGCGCGGGGGTGATCGGCAACTGAGAAATAGGCGTGCCGTGGTCGTGCCCGACGCGGTGGTCTCGCGGCAGGTGCGAGCGAAAGCCGGGGGCCGGGCCGGACCTCGCCCGCATTTCGACGAGTTCCTCAAGGCGAGAGAGTAGCCGCCCTGCCTCGATGGGTCCGCGTGCGAGGTGCGCACCGGCGAGGGGACTTTGCGGAGCGTCAGCGTGCGGCAACCATTTGAGCCATTGCCAGCGGTCTGCGATCGCGTCTGCAGCGAGTACGGCGAACACGATCTCGCTTGGGGCATGGAGGGCGGCAAGGTGCAGAATGCTCGCGCGCATGAGGCCGTCGCGCGCTGCGGGGTAGCCTACGATTCCAAAACCACCCGATTCGGGGAACGACACCAATAGAGGCACCGGGTCAATATGCGTGTGCCGATCACGGAGATTTTCGAGGGCGACCCACTCTCTGTCGGGAACCGCACCGCGCTCAGGCAGCGAGATGGTGGTTCGGCTGCGATCTCGCCCCGTGCCAACCCGCAGTTCGAAGAATGTGCTGTGTTCTGGCCGTCGTGTCCAAAGCAGATCCGTGCAGTTGACGACAGCATGGCCAGTGGATTCCGGACCAGGAACTTCACGGTTGCGGGTGTCGGCCTCGCGGCGTTGATCGGCGACGATAACTGCCTCAAGCCGTTCCATTCCTTTGTGATAGTCGGACATGGCGCGCGCGTGATCGTGTTTTGCTCCTATCCGCCCATCGAGCCAGCTGCCGAGCATAATGAGAGGCGAGAGGCCAACGAGGATGAGCGACTGCAGCGAGAGGGTAAAGGCGAACGATGCGGCTCCCATCAGCATTGGGGCAAGTACCGCCAGCATGGGCAGCCGTTGTGGTCGCGGCGCCTCTGGCGGTGCAGGCAAAGTGTGGGCGGCACTTGGCGCATAGGTTTCGATACGTGGTGGGCGCACGTGGTCGGTGTAAACAGGCTGTCGGCGTGGGTGCTCACCTGTGTGCAGCATCCACCGAAACTGAAGTGTCTCGTTCCCTAAAGTGATGACGTCTCCGTTACGGAGCGATGCAACGCTGACAGGGTGCCCGTTGAGGTCAATCCCGTTGACCGCGCCGAGGTCGGTGATGCGTGCTTCGCCGCTATCGATCACAATTTTCGCGTGCTTGCGGGAGACCGTACGCGAGGCAAGCCAGATGCGGGCGCCACGGTCACGCCCGATGAGGTTAGGACCATCCACAAGAGGCCACTGATGCCCGCGGCTGTCGGTGCATGCGGCGACGATGACGTAGGCGCGCGCCTCGGTGACGCCGACATGTGCCACCGGCACGGCTTGCACTCGTGAGCCCGGGCGAAGTTGCGATTGCGGCAGCACTGCAAGGGGATCGAGCACAACCGGGACTGGTTCGCCCGGGTGGTGCACTCTGAGAGTGACGTCGCGTTCCGGCACATCCTCGCCAAGCAGCCGGGCGGCTAGTTGCCCCACAGTAACCGTGACATCTGCGTGAATAATGACGTCATGCGGCGGCATGTGCGCTCGTATGTGGGTGAAACTGAGTCGCACTTTTATCCCCCGCGCATGTTTAGCATCGTCTCGGCGGGTTCCCTCCATCCGCCCCGGTGTCGTCGAAGTTTAGCTACTACCCCGTCTTGCCACATCTCGGTAGCGCGGTTCTGTGAAGAACAGCCATGGACCGACTCCTGTGTTCGCATCCCGAACGCATTAAGCGCACGTTAAACAACGACGAGGGCCGCACCTCGAAAGGTGCGGCCCTCGTCGTTCAGAAAGAACCGAAAAGGAACTTACTTACTTGATGATCTTCGTTACCGTGCCTGCGCCGACCGTGCGGTTGCCCTCGCGGATAGCGAAACGCTGTCCCTCTTCGAGAGCAATCGGCTGAATCAGTTCAACGTGCAGCGTGGTGGTGTCACCAGGCATTGCAACCTCTTTGCCCTCAGGCAAAGTGATAACGCCAGTCACGTCAGTGGTACGGATGTAGAACTGCGGACGGTAGTTCGACTGGAACAGGCTGTGACGACCGCCCTCATCCTTAGTGAGGATGTAGGCGTTGCCCTCGAACACGGTGTGCGGGGTGACGGTGCCAGGCTTGGCAACGACCTGCCCACGCTCAACCTCTTCGCGCTTCGTGCCGCGGATCAACAGACCCACGTTCTCGCCAGCGCGACCCTCGTCGAGCAACTTGCGGAACATCTCGATTCCCGTGACCGTGGTCTTGATCTTGGTGTCGTGGATGCCGACGATCTCGACTTCCTCGTTCACCTTGATGACTCCACGCTCGATGCGACCGGTAACCACCGTGCCACGACCCGTGATGGTGAAAACGTCCTCGATGGGCATGAGGAACGGCTTCTCGATCTCGCGAACGGGCTCGGGGATGAACTCATCCACGGCGTCCATGAGCTCAAGAACCTTGGCACCCCAGGCCTCGTCGCCCTCAAGAGCCTTGAGAGCAGAAACCCGGACGACAGGAGCATCGCGGTCGTAGCTCTGCGACTCAAGAAGGTCACGAACCTCCTCCTCGACGAGTTCGAGAATCTCTTCGTCGTCAACCATGTCTGCCTTGTTCAGGGCTACAACGATGTACGGCACACCAACCTGGCGAGCGAGCAGCACGTGCTCACGCGTCTGAGGCATGGGACCATCGGTCGCCGCGACAACAAGAATCGCGCCATCCATCTGAGCAGCACCAGTAATCATGTTCTTGATGTAGTCAGCGTGCCCTGGGGCGTCAACGTGAGCGTAGTGACGCTTCTCGGTCTGGTATTCAACATGCGAGATGTTGATAGTGATACCGCGCTGCTTCTCTTCGGGAGCGTTATCGATCTGGTCGAATGCGCTCGCCGTGTTCAACTCTGGGTACTTATCGTGCAGAACCTTGGTAATCGCCGCGGTCAACGTGGTCTTACCGTGGTCGACGTGACCAATGGTGCCGATGTTGACGTGCGGCTTAGTCCGCTCGAACTTTGCCTTCGCCACTGTGGGTCCTCCTCAGGACTCGTGTGTAACCTCGCCGGACGCGATTCGTCCGATCCAGTTACATTTGGAACTTACTTATTGTATGGGTTACTCGCCCTTGGCTTTTTGGACGATCTCGTCAGCCACGACATTGGGAACCTCGGCATAGCTGTCGAACTGCATCGAGTACACCGCGCGACCCTGGGTCTTTGACCGCAAGTCACCAACATACCCGAACATCTCTGAAAGCGGCACATGGGCCCGAATGACCTTCACACCGCTTGCATCCTCCATGGACTGGATCTGTCCACGGCGGGAGTTCAAGTCGCCGATCACGTCGCCCATGTAGTCCTCGGGCGTACGCACCTCGACATCCATAATCGGCTCGAGCAACACTGGGCTGGCCTTGCGAGCCGCCTCTTTGAATGCCATCGAACCAGCGATCTTGAACGCCATTTCTGACGAGTCAACATCGTGGTACGCGCCATCGATCAATGTTGCCTTGATTCCGACTACAGGGAAACCTGCCAGCACACCGGACTCCATTGCATCCTGGATGCCGGCATCCACTGCGGGAATGTACTCCCGCGGGATGCGACCGCCGCTGACCTTGTTCTCGAACTCGTAGGTCTTGTCGCCCTCGATCTCCATCGGGGCGATTGCAATCTGGACCTTCGCGAACTGGCCGGAACCACCCGTCTGCTTCTTGTGGGTGTAATCGTACTTCTCGATAGTCTTGCGAATCGTCTCGCGGTACGCCACCTGAGGCTTGCCGACGTTCGCTTCGACATGAAACTCACGCTTCATACGGTCGACGAGGATGTCGAGGTGAAGCTCACCCATGCCCTTGATGATGGTCTGGCCCGTCTCCGGATTCAGCGCGACACGGAATGTCGGGTCTTCTTCGGCCAACTTCTGGATGGCGACGCCCAACTTCTCCTGATCGGCTTTCGTCTTCGGCTCGACGGCGACCTCGATCACAGGCTCCGGGAAGGTCATCGACTCAAGGACAACCTGATTCGTCGGGTCGCTCAGGGTGTCACCAGTCGTAGTGTCCTTCAAACCGATCACTGCATAGATGTGGCCGGCCGTCACAGAGTCAACAGGATTCTCTTTGTTGGCATACATCTGGAAGATCTTGCCGATGCGCTCCTTTTTGCCCTTGGTCGAGTTGATGACCTGAGCCCCCGAGTCGAGATGGCCCGAGTAGACGCGAATGTAGGTGAGGCGGCCAAAGAACGGGTGAACGGCGATCTTGAAGGCGAGAGCCGCGAAAGGCTCTGCGGCGTCAGAATGGCGCTCGATGAGCTTCTCTTCGTCGTTGACATCGAATGCCTGGATGGGCGGGATGTCGAGCGGCGACGGCAGGAAATCAACTACCGCGTCAAGCATGGGCTGCACACCGCGGTTTTTGAAGGCCGAGCCACACAGTACCGGGAACACCTCGCCGGCGATCGTCATCTTGCGGATAGCCGCCTTGATCTCGTCAATGGTCAGCTCTTCGCCAGAGAAATACTTCTCGAGCAACTCTTCACTCGACTCTGCGACTGTTTCGAGCAGCTTCTCGCGATACTCTTTCGCTTTCTCAAGCAAATCGGCGGGGATGTCCTGGACCTCGTAGTGCGCTCCCATGGTCACATCACCCTTGGCATCGCCCGGCCAAACGAGTGCACGCATCTTGAGCAGGTCGACAACACCAAGGAAGTCGTTCTCCGCACCGATGGGCAACTGGAGGACCAGCGGGCGAACACCAAGACGCGAAACGATCGTGTCTACCGAAAAGTAGAAGTCTGCGCCCATCTTGTCCATCTTGTTGACGAAGCAGATGCGCGGAACGCCATACTTATCGGCCTGGCGCCATACAGTCTCAGACTGCGGCTCGACGCCCTCTTTACCGTCGAACACCGCAACGGCACCATCGAGTACGCGAAGGCTTCGCTCAACCTCGACCGTGAAGTCAACGTGCCCTGGAGTGTCGATGATGTTGATCTGCTTGTTGTCCCAGAAGCAGGTCACCGCCGCAGACGTGATCGTGATACCACGTTCTTTTTCTTGTTCCATCCAGTCGGTGGTCGAAGCACCGTCGTGGGTTTCGCCAATCTTGTGGTTCATGCCCGTATAGAACAGGATGCGTTCGGTGACTGTCGTCTTGCTCGCATCGATATGGGCCATAATGCCGATATTCCGTACCTTGGTCAGGTCGGTAAGCACATCAAGTGCCACGGTATTCCTTTCATGCTACGGGCCATGCCAGGGAAGTGTATCTGTCATGGAAGAACGGGCGGGGTCTTTTCAGATTCCCCACCCGTTCAGATGGGCGTCCTACCAGCGGTAGTGCGCGAAAGCCTTATTCGATTCAGCCATCTTGTGGGTGTCTTCACGCCGCTTGACTGCCGCGCCCAGCCCGTTGGATGCATCGATGATCTCGTTTGCGAGACGCTCGGTCATGGTCTTCTCACGACGAGCTTTGGAGTACGACACGAGCCAGCGAAGAGCCAAAGTGTTCGCACGGCCAGGCTTGACCTCGACCGGGACCTGATAGGTGGATCCGCCAACTCGGCGGCTCTTGACCTCAAGCGTCGGGCGAACGTTGTCGAGCGCCTTCTTGAGCGTCACGACCGGATCATTGCCTGTCTTCTCACGGGCGCCCTCGAGTGCTCCGTAAACGATCTTCTCAGCGAGACCCTTTTTGCCGTCAAGCAAGATCTTGTTGACGAGCTGAGTGACAACTGGCGCGCTGTACACCGGATCGGCGACGACTGGCCGCTTCGGGGCGGGACCCTTGCGTGGCATTACTTCTTCTCTCTCTTGGCGCCATAACGGCTACGTGCCTGCTGGCGACCCTTGACGGCCTGGGTGTCGAGGGCCCCACGGATGATGCGGTACCGAACGCCGGGAAGGTCCTTGACACGACCGCCGCGGACCAGCACCATCGAGTGCTCCTGAAGGTTGTGGCCCTCACCTGGGATGTACGCCGTGACCTCAATGCCATTGTTGAGCTTGACGCGAGCGACCTTGCGCAGCGCCGAGTTCGGCTTCTTCGGGGTCGTTGTGTACACGCGCGTGCAAACTCCACGCTGCTGAGGGTTGGCCTTGAGCGCGGGAGCCTTGGTCTTGGTGACCTTCGGCTTGCGCCCCTTGCGAACCAACTGCTGAATTGTTGGCACTACATTCTCCTTGGTTTCCCAGTGTTCGTCTCGCTTCTCAGCCCCAGCCAATTAGCGAGACCTAAGCCTTTGTCTGCGCACGAGCGACCAGCCCATTTTCGTGGAGTCGTTTCGAAGCGCCCTGCCGACTCGTTTTAGCCAGGCGGATCATCACATCGCACCCGAATCGGCGTTGGTGTCACGCACGCGTGCACACCACCGGAAAAGCTTAGCCCGTATCTTCCCTCAGGTCAAACAGTTGGGCGTGGCGGCTTGACCCGAGCCGCTATCGGTTACGAGCGGCTCGCGAAGACCCCACACTAGACCACGAGCATTAAGACGATAGCACCGATGGCGGCCGCGACAACCACCGCAACAACTATGCCACCGACGATGAGCCGACGCCTGGTCTTGCGGCTTTCACTGATGACGTGCGCCTTGTCTCCGCGGATGGAGGGGTGGGCCGCCACGGCAGGTGCGGCGCTCGTGGGCTGTGCCACCCATCCGGAGACGACAGATTGCGAATCGGTTCGCGTGTGGTACCGTTCGCGCGGCTTGGTTGCTACCGTTGCCGGGACAAACGCAATACGCGTGAACCGGGGCGGCTCGGAGGCGCCGTCAAGGCGAACGCCGCGCGCCTGCCGTGATCGATCATCGCGGCCACGTGCGACACGAACAATGGTCGAGTCCTGCTGCTCAGCGTGCCGTACGGAGACCACCGTATCATCCTCATCTACCCGACTCGCCTCGTTCCTTCGATGCGAGACGATCGTGACATCGTCCTCGATCTCAGCAGCGGCCGGCTTCCACGACACCGCGGATTTTCTGGAACCGACTACCGTGTCATCATCACCAGGCACATCGCCGGCATGAGTCGGAGCAACCGGGCTAGCCGGTGGCTCTGGCAGCGGGCTCGACCGGATGGTGTCCTCATCATCCGGCATACGCAATCGCCTCCGTCCGAATCAGAATTCGCCATCGATATCCAGACAGTCGGATGGCTTAGCAGTGCGTCAATTCTACGAGAGGCCCAGCTGCTTGAGGGCCGTTGTCACCGCATTCACGTAGAGGGGCGCGCCCTGCGGACGAGGATGAATGCCGTCGCCATACAGATCGTCGGGGTTGTTTCGTGCCTGCGATAGCCAGTCGGCGACCTCGACGTTCGCGCGACTCGACGCGACGGTAGCGATGGCATCGTTCGAGTCGCCTGCCCAGGGGCGATCTGCGTACACGTTTACGAGGACTACTTTCGCCTCTGGACCGAGGGCGTCGATCGCCGAGGCAAGGTCGCTCGCTTTGACTGGGCCATTCGTGCCGGTTCCAATGATGAATACTCTTCGATTCGGGTTGTCAGCGTTCTGAACTGCCAGCGCTGAAAACACCTCCGACGCTTGCCGTGAGACCTTGGCATCGATCCGGATCCCTGGATATGTGGTCTTGAGGGCCTTCGCCGATGCCAGCATGACGGAGTCGCCGATCGCAAGGATCTGGCTTCCCGTCAGCGGTTCGGATACCTGCGGGGTCGCGCTCGCAGATCCGCTCTCCGAGGGCAGGGACGGGCCCGCAGTCGACCCGACGGATGGTGCCGGCGTGGAGCCACCGCCCGTGGATTCCGACCCCGCGTCGTCAGGAGCATCCGAAAGGATTTGCTGCTGCTGAATGAGATCGCTCTCGAGGCTGGAATGCGCAGGCGCCGAGACCACTGAGAGCACGCTGAGCAGAACGCTCGCTGCCCCGACTGCGACAATCGCTCGCTGCTTTGCCGAACCAAGCCGCACCCGTGACGGAGCCGAACCGCGTTCCGAGCGAGCGACCGAAAGCGCACGCCACGACGAGCGCAGCCCATCACGCATGATGGGTCTCTCTATCCACCGATAGCTCGCCGCCGCGATGCACACGCTCACACCGACTACACCAAAGACGGTGATCGTCTGCACAAGCGGCGATCGCCATGATGGAGCCACCAGCGTCGCGGCAATCACAATCACAGGCCAGTGCCACAGATACAGCCCGTAAGAACGCCTGCCGAGCCAGACGAGAAGGGGCACGGCCAACACACGGGCGACGACCGATCGCCGCCCGGTGACGATCACGATGACAAGCGAAATCGCGAGGCTCGCCGCGAACATACCCCCCTGATATGCGGTTGCGCCCTGGTCGTGGATCGTGAACGCGAGGACGATGACGAGGCCTATGGATGCCAGCCCTGCGACATTGGCAGCCTTGGCGGATCCTGCGCGAACAATCAGTTCCCGATCGACGGGCGCGACGAAGGCGAGGGCTGCACCGAGAAACAGGCCGAAGGTATGCGTATCGGTTCCGTAGTACAGACGAGTGGTGTCAGCACCAGCGGCAAAGAGAACGGCCATGAGCAGCGCGGAAGCAGCGGCAAGGCTAAGCGCCACAGCTGCAGCCCGGTGGCGACGCCACTTCAGGACAACGAGCATCAGCGCCACAAGGAGCGGCCAGACGATGTAGTACTGTTCTTCGATGGCAAGCGACCACAGGTGAGCGAATATGCTCGGATTCGACCGGTCGAAGTAGTCGTCCCCCGCTGCAATCGACAACCAGTTGCTGGAATAGGTGATGGCGCCGAGCAGCTGCCTGCCAAGGCTTACCCGAACGTCGCCTGGAAGGACGAGGACGGCAGCGCTGACCAAGGCGAGCATCGTCACCAAAGCGGGAAGAAGTCGGCGGATGCGCCGCACCCAGAATCGGCCCATGCGAACATGCCCGGTCTCGCGAATATCGCGAACAAGCACACCCGTGATCAGGTAGCCACTGAGCACAAAAAATACGTCAACACCAAGGAACCCACCTGGCACGACCTGCGGCATTGCGTGGTACAGGACCACAAGAAGCACAGCGATCGCTCGCAGTCCATCAAGGGCATCTACCTTGCGTGTTTTTCCTGCTGACCCCATCACGCCCGTCACTTGTTGCGTAGCTTCTCACTTGCCGTCCTTGCTTGCCCTAAGCAATGCCGCATGACAAGCCTAGGCACAAGGTCCGACAAGTTCTCTCGGCGCATACGAAACGCGCCCCCGACCAGAGGTCGTCTGATCGGAGGCGCGCACGCGGTGCTGCGAGTTGCTAGTTGTAGGTTCCAGGCTCGAACGTGTCGTCGCCGAACGAATCGGATGAGAACGAATCGATGCTCATGAAATCCAAGTCACCGTCAGCGAAGTCGAGATTCTCGGAACCAAAGATCCGGTTCGGGAACCGCTCGGCCTTAGCCTCCTCAGTCGCCTCCACAACCACGTTGCGGTAACGTGACAGGCCGGTGCCGGCCGGGATCAGCTTGCCGATGATGACATTCTCCTTCAGGCCGACCAGAGGATCACCCTTCGCCTCAAGAGCGGCCTGCGTCAAGACGCGAGTCGTCTCCTGGAACGAGGCGGCAGACAACCACGACTCGGTAGCGAGCGAAGCCTTGGTGATACCCATGACCTCTTCGCGGGCCGAAGCCGTCTTCTTGCCTGCGACAAGGGCCTCGCGGTTGACCGTGTTGTACTTCGCACGGTCTACCAGGTCGCCAGGAAGCAGGTCGGTATCGCCATGCTCGACGACGGTGACCTTGCGCAACATCTGGCGCACGATAACCTCGATGTGCTTGTCGTGAATCGGCACGCCCTGCGAGCGATAGACGCCCTGCACGCCCTCGACGAGGTGCTTCTGGACGGCGCGGACGCCCTTCACCTTCAGCACCTCCTTCGGGTCAAGCGAACCAACCTGGAGCTGATGCCCGATCTCGATGTGCTGGCCCTCTTCAACGAGAAGAGTCGAACGCTTCAACACCGGATAGATGCGAACTTCACTGCCATCGTCAGGAGTGATGAGAACCTTACGGCCCTTGTCGGTGTCTTCGATCGTTACCTGTCCATCGACCTCGCTAATGGGCGACGAGTTCTTCGGGGTACGAGCCTCGAACAACTCCTGCACACGAGGGAGGCCCTGGGTGATGTCGTCAGCAGATGCTGAACCACCTGTGTGGAACGTGCGCATCGTCAGCTGCGTGCCAGGCTCGCCAATGGACTGGGCGGCGATAATGCCGACAGCCTCGCCGATGTCAACGCGCTTGCCTGTAGCGAGCGAACGGCCATAGCACTTCTGGCACACGCCTACCGCAGACTCACATGTCAGCACCGAGCGAACAGTCACCGTAGTGACGCCGGCCTTGATCAGCGTATCGATGAGAACGTCGCCGACATCGGTGCCTGCCTCAGCAATGACCGTGCCTTCGGCATCCACCGAATCGACAGCGAGCGTGCGAGCGTAAACCGAATTCTCGACGTTGTCGTCGCGAATAAGCGAACCATTCTCGTCACGGACGAAAGTGACCGTCTTGTTGCCCTTGGCATCAGTGACCGTCTCCGTCGCCGCGATATCGAGTTCAAGGCCCTTGGCGGTGCCGCAGTCCTCTTCACGGATGATGACATCCTGTGCGACGTCGACAAGACGACGGGTGAGGTAACCCGAGTCGGCAGTACGCAACGCCGTGTCGGCAAGACCCTTGCGGGCGCCGTGGCTGGCGATGAAGTACTCGGCGACCGAGAGACCCTCACGATACGACGAAATAATCGGCGTCGGGATCGTCTCACCCTTCGGGTTGCTCACAAGACCACGCATGCCGGCGATGTTGCGCACCTGCAGCCAGTTACCACGAGCACCGGAGGACACCATGCGGTTGATCGTGTTGTCCTCGCGGAAGTTGTCCCGCATAGCCTTGGCCACCTCATCGGTGCCCTTGGTCCAGATCTTCACGAGCTCCGCACGACGAGCGCTATCGGTGATCAGACCGGTGTCGTACTCCTCTTGAACGCTGTTCGCCTGCTTCTGGTAGCGACCGATGATCTCGCCCTTGTTCGGCGGGGTCACGATGTCGGAGAGCGCAACGGTCGCGCCCGAACGCGTCGCCCAGTAGAAACCGGCGTCTTTGATCTTGTCGAGAGTCTCGGCGACGATCACCTTGGGGTAACGCTCCGCCAAATCGTTGACGATCTGACCGAGCTCGTTCTTTCCGCACTGGAAATCGACGAACGGATAATCGGCGGGCAAGTTCTCGTTGAACAGCGCTCGACCGAGGGTCGTTTGCATCAGATACGGCTTGTCGGCGGCGTAGCCCTCAGGCTCCTTGCCCTCGGCATACACAACACCCGACATGCGAATCTTTACCAGCGCAGTCAGATCGAGCGTTCCGGAATCTTTCGCCATGATCGCTTCGCTGACGGAGGAGAATGCGCGGCCTTCGCCAACTGCGCCCTTCCGGACTCCGGTCAGGTAATGCAAACCGATAACCATGTCCTGGCTGGGCAAGGTGACCGGGCGGCCGTCAGACGGCTTCAGGATGTTGTTGCTTGAGAGCATGAGGATGCGGGCCTCAGCCTGCGCCTCAACGGAGAGCGGAAGATGCACTGCCATCTGGTCGCCGTCGAAGTCCGCATTGAACGCGGCACACACGAGCGGGTGCAACTGGATGGCTTTGCCCTCGACAAGCAGCGGCTCGAAAGCCTGAATGCCAAGACGGTGCAAAGTCGGCGCACGGTTGAGCAGAACGGGGCGCTCGCGAATGATCTCTTCAAGAACATCCCACACCTCGGGGCTCGACCGCTCGACCTTGCGCTTAGCCGCCTTGATGTTCTGAGCGTGACCCAGATCGATGAGGCGCTTGATCACGAAAGGCTTGAAGAGCTCAAGCGCCATCTGCTTGGGCAGACCGCACTGATGCAACTTAAGCTGCGGGCCGACCACGATGACCGAACGGCCAGAGTAGTCGACGCGCTTGCCGAGCAGGTTCTGGCGGAACCGGCCCTGCTTGCCCTTGAGCATGTCGGAAAGCGACTTCAGCGCACGGTTACCTGTGCCAGTGACCGGACGACCACGGCGACCGTTGTCGAACAACGCGTCGACGGCCTCCTGCAACATGCGCTTCTCGTTGTTGACGATGATCTCGGGAGCACCGAGGTCAAGCAGGCGGCGCAGGCGGTTGTTGCGGTTGATGACGCGACGATACAGATCGTTCAGATCAGAGGTCGCGAAACGGCCACCGTCAAGCTGAACCATCGGGCGAAGTTCCGGCGGAATCACTGGAACGACGTCGAGTACCATCGCGGCCGGGGATGTGCCGGTATGCAAGAAAGAGCTGACCACCTTGAGGCGCTTGATGGCTCGGTCCTTCTTCTGGCCCTTGCCCTCAGCGATCTGAGTGCGAAGCATCTCCGCCTCAGCAGGAAGGTCGAGGTCGAGCAGGCGACGCTTGATCGCCTCTGCCCCCATCACGCCCTCGAAATAGAGTCCGAACCGATCGACCAGCTCTTGGTAGTTGGCATCTTCGGGACGCAGATCCCCGATCTTGAGGCTGAGGAAGTCGTTCCACACTGCCTCAAGGCGGTTGATCTGATCGTCGTACTGCTTGCGAACGTTGGTGATTTCGCTCTCGGCAGCGTCCTTGGCTCGCTTGATCGCGTCTGCCTTGGCACCTTCGGCCTCGAGTTCGGCGAGAGCCTTTTCAAGCTCTTCGCTGCGTTCGTTGATCTGAGTGTTCTTGTCCTGCTCCAGCTCTTTGATCTCAAGGCGCAACTCTGCCTCAAGAGTCTCACGCTCAGTGTGACGCGCCTCTTCGTCAATGCTGGTAATCATGTACGCGGCAAAGTAGATGACCTTCTCGAGGTCTTTGGGCGCCATGTCCAGCAGGTAGCCGAGACGGCTCGGGACACCCTTGAAGTACCAGATGTGGGTGACAGGGGCGGCAAGCTCAATGTGCCCCATGCGCTCGCGGCGCACAGAAGACTTGGTGACCTCGACACCACAACGCTCACAAACGATGCCTTTGAAGCGAACTCGCTTGTACTTGCCACAGGCACATTCCCAGTCACGTGACGGACCAAAGATCTGTTCGCCGAACAGTCCGTCCTTCTCAGGCTTGAGGGTGCGGTAGTTGATCGTCTCGGGCTTCTTCACCTCGCCATAGGACCAGGTGCGGATGTCATCCGCAGTCGCAAGTCCGATCTTCAGCTCGTCAAAAGTATTAACGTCGAGCACTTTTCCTCTTTTTCTCTTCGAAGCTCTCTAAATGCTGATATGCGGTTGGCGGTTAGATCTCGTCGATCGGACCGGACTCAAAACGAGAGGAGATATTGATCCCCAGCTCGTCGACTGCACGAGACATTTCATCGTCGGACTCCTTCAAGCTGACAACCGAACCATCGGCCGCAAGGACCTCGACGTTCAAGCAGAGCGACTGCATCTCCTTCATCAAGACCTTGAAAGACTCAGGGATGCCGGGTTCTTGGATGTTCTCACCCTTGACGATTGCTTCATACGCCTTGACGCGGCCGAGGATGTCATCGGACTTGATCGTGAGCATCTCCTGCAAGGCGTAGGCGGCGCCATACGCATACAGCGCCCACACCTCCATCTCACCGAAGCGCTGGCCACCGAACTGTGCTTTACCACCGAGCGGCTGCTGCGTAATCATCGAGTACGGGCCCGTCGAGCGTGCGTGGATCTTGTCGTCGACCAAGTGGTGCAGCTTCAAGATGTACATGTAACCAACCGAGACCGGGTCGGGGAACGGTTCGCCGGAGCGCCCGTCGAACAACTGGGTCTTGCCGGATGAGTCGATGAGGCGTTCACCGTCGCGCGTTGGCAACGTCGAGTCGAGCAAGCCTGCGATCTCTTCTTCGCGGGCACCGTCGAACACAGGGGTCGCGACCTTGGTCTTCGGAGCGGCCTCGCGCACAGCGTCGGTCATAGTGGCAGCCCATTCCGGGTTGCCCTCGACCTTCCAGCCCTGCATCGCAGCCCAGCCCAAGTGAATCTCGAGCACCTGGCCGAAATTCATGCGGCCAGGAACGCCGAGCGGATTCAAGATGATGTCGACAGGGGTTCCGTCGGCGAGGAACGGCATGTCCTCAACCGGCAGAATCTTCGAGATAACACCCTTGTTTCCGTGACGGCCCGAAAGCTTGTCGCCCTCGGTGATCTTGCGCTTCTGAGCGATGAAGACGACCACACGCTGATTGACTCCCGAGCCGAGCTCGTCGTCGTTCTCAGTAGCGTCGAATACCTTCACACCGATCACTGTGCCGGACTGGCCATGGGGCACCTTCAACGAGGTATCGCGAACCTCGCGGCTCTTCTCGTTGAAGATCGCACGAAGCAAACGCTCCTCAGCCGAAAGCTCGGTTTCGCCCTTCGGCGTAACCTTTCCGACCAGAATGTCGCCTGGACGAACCTCCGCACCGATACGAATGATGCCGCGCTCATCCAAATTGGCGAGCATATCCTGGCTCACGTTCGGCAGGTCGCGGGTGATCTCTTCCTTGCCGAGCTTGGTGTCGCGGGCATCCACGTCGAACTCTTCAATGTGGATGGATGAGAGCGTGTCTTCCTTGACCAGGTTCTGGTTCAGGATGATGGCGTCCTCGTAGTTGAGGCCCTCCCACGGCATGAACGCAACGAGCAGGTTCTTGCCAAGTGCCAGCTCGCCGTTCTCGGTGGCGGGGCCGTCAGCGATGACCTCACCCTCCTCGATACGATCGCCTGCCTTGACGATGACCCGGTTGTTGTAGCACGTGCCCTGGTTGGAGCGGTCGAACTTGCGCATGAAGTAGCTGCGCTCTTCGCCATCGTCTTGAGCGATGACGACATAGTCGGCAGACACCTCTTTGACGACACCAGCACCGAGGTTGACGACGACATCGCCTGCGTCGATCGCGGTGTAGCCCTCCATGCCGGTACCGACGATAGGCGACTCACTACGAACGAGCGGTACGGCTTGACGCTGCATGTTCGCGCCCATGAGCGCACGGTTTGCATCGTCGTGCTCAAGGAACGGGATCAACGACGTCGCAACCGACACCATCTGGCGCGGCGAGACATCCATGAAATCGACATCGTCCGCGGGAACCAGCGCAACTTCGCCGTCCTTGCCCATACGGGCAAGAACACGCTCGTCGGCAAAGTGCTTTGTCGAGGTCAATGGGGCGTTCGCCTGGGCGATCACCATGCCGGTCTCATCGGAGGCAGACAAGTAGTCGACCTGATCTGTGACCTTGCCCTTGACGACCCTGCGGTACGGAGTCTCGATGAACCCGAAGGAGTTGATACGTGCGAATGTCGCAAGCGAGCCGATCAGACCAATGTTCGGACCTTCAGGAGACTCGATCGGGCACATCCGGCCATAGTGCGACGGGTGAACGTCGCGAACCTCGACACCGGCACGCTCACGCGACAGACCGCCAGGGCCGAGGGCCGAGAGGCGCCGCTTGTGCGTCATGCCGGCAAGCGGGTTGTTCTGATCCATGAACTGCGACAACTGGCTGGTTCCGAAGAACTCCTTGATGGCAGCGACAACAGGACGCACGTTCATCAGAGTCTGAGGTGTGATCGCCTCGATGTCCTGCGTGGTCATCCGCTCACGCACCGTGCGCTCCATGCGCGACAGGCCCGTGCGGATCTGGTTCTGAATCAATTCGCCGACTGCGCGAATACGGCGATTGCCGAAGTGGTCGATGTCGTCAACGTCGAGACGAACCTCGATCTGCTTGCCATCACGCACACCGGGAAGCGTCTCATCGCCCGCGTGGAGCGCAACCAGGTATTTGATCGTGGCGAGCACGTCCTCGAGGGTGAGCGCCGACTCGGTGATCTCCTTGTCGAGACCGAGCTTGCGGTTGATTTTGTAGCGACCCACCTTGGCGAGATCGTAACGCTTGGGATTGAAGTAATAGTTGTCGAGCAACGCACGTGCAGCCTCAGCCGCGACCTGCTCGCCTGGGCGCAACTTGCGGTAGATATCGCGTAGTGCGTCCTCTTTCGAGTTGATCGAGTCTTTCGCGAGTGCATCAAGCACCGACGGGTAACCCGCGAACTCGCGCTCGATGTCTTCCTTTGTAAGGCCAAGCGCCTTGAGGAATACGACAACCGACTGCTTGCGCTTGCGGTCGATGCGCACACCGACCTGGTCGCGCTTGTCGACCTCGAACTCGAGCCACGCACCGCGGCTCGGGATCACGCGAGCCGAGAAAACCTCTTTATCGGAAAGCTTTTCGGGGGTGCGATCGAAATATACGCCAGGGCTGCGAACAAGCTGCGACACAACGACACGCTCAGTGCCGTTGATGATGAATGTGCCCTTCGGGGTCATCAGGGGGAAGTTGCCCATGAATACCGTTTGGGTCTTACGCTCTTCGGTTGCGTTGTTCTTGAACTCTGCCGATACGTACAGCGGAGCCTCAAACGTTTTGCTGCGCTCTTTGCAGACTTCGATCGAGAGCAATTTCTCCATGTCGAAATGCGGCTGAGAGAAGCTCAACTGCATCTTGCCCGCGTTGTCGACAATTGGCGACAACTCCTCGAAGATCTCTTCAAGGCCGGACTTCTCCGAGACATCGGTGCGACCTACGGCCAGCGCCGCAGCGAGCCGCTGTTTCCATTCATCGTTGCCTACGAGCCAGTCAAAGCTCTCGGTCTGCAATGCAAGCAGATCGGGAACAGTGATCGGCGCGGAGATTTTAGCGAAGGAAAGTCGCTTATGCTGGCGACCGTTCTTCAGGGTGGGAGTGGATGCGTTGCGCGTTGCAGCCAAGGGTTTCCTCCAGGGGCACGAAATGCCCAGTTATGTCGTGTTCTGAACGGCGCTTCCTCCAACTCATCGAACTGTGCAAACCCGATATTTTGAACACACAGGACGCCCGCCGACATATGCGGGCACAGACAAGGGAACAGCGCAAAGATTAACTATAGGCCACGAAGACATCCATGTCTAGTCCGATCCCTCGGAGCAACCTGCGCCAACGGAAGATTACCACGACAACTCGGCGTCGTGTCCAATCTCTAGGCGCCAGGTTGTGGAAAAACTGACCCTATTTACCACGCGACCGACGGCGGTAGCCCGACTACGCGGCGATCTCGCGCTGGCCGACGACCGGAAATCCGAAGGGGTACTGTTGACGTGGCGCCCAAGCATTTGTTCGGCGCGCTGAGCGCGGGGGCCGTCCACCGCGATCTGCGACCGCAGTTCTTCCCTGCGGTAACGCCCGAAATGTCGATTGTGAAGGAGCACCGCCATGCGCGCCGCGCCCTGGTTTCGCGTAGGGGCTGCGCTATTTGCAGTCGGATGGGGCGGAAACGAGTTCACTCCACTCCTCCTCATGTACCGGGACCTCAACGGTTACTCCACCACCGTCGTCGACATCCTGCTTGCGGCCTACGTGCTTGGCATCGCCCCTGGTCTGCTCATCGGCGGTCCGCTCTCTGACCGGTTCGGCCGCAGAAATCTCATGTTGCCATCCCCCGTCCTTGCCGTGATCGGCAGCGCCACGCTCGCCATCGGGGCCAACAGCGTGACTTTGCTGTTCATCGGCCGAGTGTTTTCCGGAGTAGCGCTCGGCCTCGTCATGGCAGTAGGCACGAGCTGGATCAAAGAGCTCTCGGGCAGCCCTTTCGATACGCACGCCGACGCTGGGGCGGGAGCCCGTCGCGCCTCCCTATTTCTCACTACCGGGTTCGGCCTCGGCGCCGCGGTCGCAGGCTTCGCGGCGGAATGGGCGCCTGCACCAACGATTACCCCTTATGCGATAAATATCGTGCTTCTCATCGTGTCTTTCGTTCTGCTCTACCCCGCGCCGGAAACGCGACCGGCTGTTCGCGACGGAAAGTACACTTTCGCGGACTTCCGTCACGACCTACGGGTGCCGAAAGCCCGGCATAGGCGATTCCTGTATGTCGTAGTCCCTATGGCCCCATGGGTGTTCGGCACTGCGGCAAGCGCATACGCCATCCTGCCGAACCTGCTCGCAAACGAAGTCGGCGACCTCACCCTCGCGTATTCTGCGGTGATGTGCCTCGTCGCCCTTGGCTGCGGTGTGGCCGTGCAACCGCTCGCCAAACGAATCGACAACCCCCGCAACTCACTCGCATGCGCCGTTGCAGTCAGCGTGACACTCGTTGGAATGGTCGCCGCAGCAGCGGCCAGCATCCTCCTCAACCCGTGGTTTGCCGTGCTTGCCGCCGCCATCCTCGGAAGCGCATATGGACTGCTGCTGGTCTCGGGTCTGCAAGAGATTCAACGCATTGCCGAGCCGGACGACCTTGCCGGGCTAACCGCCGTGTATTACACGCTGAGCTACGTCGGCTTCTTCACCCCTGCCCTATTTGCAGTCCTCGCGACGTGGTTCAGCTATCCCCTGATGTTCTCGGCCGGCGCCATTGTCGCTGCGGGATGTCTCGCCGTCGTAGTCTGGGCATGGTCGCGGCATCTGCCCGAGGCGGCCACAGATAGTCAGTGATCCTGTGGTCGCGGTCTGCAGATATCCCCAACCCCAGTCAACACGCTAGCCAGACAGTCAGGAGCAGGCATGCCCGCATCCACCGGCGGACCGATAACCCAGGCAACCCGTGCACTCGATGCCGCACAAATTTCCTACACCCCGCACTCATATACCCACGATGCGGCGATGCACGAGTTCGGTACGGAAGCATCGGCCAAGCTCGGAATCGACCCGGATCGGGTGTTCAAGACACTGGTCACGGTTGTCGACGGCGCACTCGCGGTTGGCGTCGTCCCCGTCTCAGGCAAACTCAACCTGAAAAACATGGCTGCGGCGCTCGGCGGCAAGAAGGCGTCGATGGCCGACCCAGCTGAGGCCGAACGCAAGACAGGGTATGTTGTCGGCGGGATCAGCCCAATCGGACAAAAAGTGGCGCTGCCGACAGTGCTCGACGAAACGGCACAGCTGTTCGACACCATTTTTGTGTCTGGCGGGCGGCGCGGTTTCGACATCGAGCTTGCACCAGATGGACTGATCGCCGTCACCGACGGCAAGTACGCCGATATCGCCCAGTGACTGCAGCAGTTGAGGCGTCAGAAGCTGTGAATTGACGGATATTCAACACAGAGACGGAGGAATATGACGGGGATCCCGGGCTCAGGTTGTGATGAAACCGTTGTACAAGTCCATGATCTGGGCAGCAAAATCTTCGTCTAGTGGCAGGTGCTCGTATATCAAACGGAAGTACACGGGGGCGTACAGCAGGTCGAGACTCGCTTCGATGTTGATGTCTGGGCGCACCTCCCCGGCCGCAATGCCCTCACGCAAAATCTCTGATGCGACCACGCGTCGCGGCATCAGCCAATACTTGCGGAATGCGTCTCGAAGTCGCGGATCCGATTCGCTTCGCGACGTGATCGCGCGAATAATAGCGCCGGTCTCGTCGTCGCGATAAAGCTCGACGAGCGCATGAATTTGGTGCGCCATCGCCTGCTGCGCCGTTGCGCCGGGAGGAGAGACGATGGTTGCATGGGCTCGGTCGAGCAGACCCTCGAGCACGATGGCTCCCGGCGAAGACCACCAGCGGTAGACGGTTACCTTGCTGACTTTTGCCCGCGCAGCAACCGCTGTCATCGTCGCCGCTGCTAGTCCGCCGGCCTGGACAAGCTCCACAGCAGCGGAAAGGATTCGACTGCGCGCTTCCTCGCTACGGGGTCTGCCCCGAGATGCACCGGACTCTGTAGTCACAACGTCATTCCTCACCACGAGAGAAGGCTGTACGACGATTAGTGGATGTTCCGCCGTGAACGGCCGCAATGACCTGAACGTTTTCAGTGTACGCGTACACAAGCGGAATTAGTGTCCACTGCGTCAACTAACTACACAATTGGCGAGTCCAACATCCCCATCAAGCCCAACGGCGCATATGACGGCACAAAGCGCGAGTTCTTCACATCCCCGAGATCGACCAAAGTTGTTCAGTATTAGGCAACATC
Source organism: Actinomycetales bacterium (assembly GCA_015654475.1). GTDB lineage: Bacteria > Actinomycetota > Actinomycetes > Actinomycetales > Microbacteriaceae > UBA3913. The sequence continues at coordinate 22,905 of JAATGV010000006.1, read as the reverse complement.
TGCCGCAGCGACCACCGCGGAGTTCGTAGCATCGGAGGCACACACAAACCACAGAGAAGGAGCATCCAATGGCCGCACACGGAGTCAACATCTCATACGCCGAGATGACCAGCGCAGCAGGAAAAATAGAAAAACACAAGAGCACGATCGAAGCAGACCTAGAGTCGGCGCGCGGGCTCATCCATGGCTTGGTGTCTCAAGGATTCGTGACCCAACATGCCTCCGAGCGATTCGGCCACGCCACCGACACCTTCATCACAAGTGCCAAGAAACTCATTGCCAGTATGGGCGACATCGGAAGCTACCTCACTCAGACCGCACAAGCGATGGAACAGGTCGACAAAGACCTCGCAGCGAAGATCCGCACTCAATAGGCACCGAGGAGTCGCTGTGCAACAGATACGAATCGATCACGCTTCGCTCAATACCGCCGCTGGCATCCTCAACCAAGCCGGCAACGAGATCGGAAACGACGCACTCCGATCGTTTTCCACAGGCACCCCATCAAGCGATGTCGGAAATGATACCGTTGCCGTCATCCTTACAGAGGTGGTCAAAAACCTGCAGGCTGCGAGCGCGGCTCTGGCCGATACAGCCCACGGCTGTGCAGCTGAGGTGAGCGCTCTCAGTGCAAGTGTCGCTGAAGAGGACAGGATGGCGGCGCGAGCGGCGCAGTTGCAGTAGAGGACTTCGGGGGCAGAAGTTTTAGGGGGGATGGGGATGCTCACAGCGGACGACGTGCTCGGCGCAGAAAGGGCCGCCGCCGGAGACGCCGACTATATCGGCGGCGTCTCAACATCGCTAGGCAAAGCGAAGGAAAAATTTGCTGCCTACAATCGCGACATTCGAAGCGCCATCAGGCAGCTCGATACGCAACTAGCCCTGAGCGTGGGTGCCATCGCCGACGCGATATCTTATGTTGCGGTTGATCAGTCAGGCCTGATGCGTGCAGATGCTGGGGCGGCGGAGATCGCGTTACGGGGCTATGCCAGAGAGGTTCGCGCAATAGAAAACCGCGAGCGCGCTCTACGGCGTTCGGTGGCTGGCCATCTCATCACCCTCGCGACGGTAGCGGCTAATGTTCGTGCCCTTTCTGAGCTGCTACCGCCCGAAGCTCACAATTCCGTCGCCTCGTGGCGCACGTTTCCGATCAGCACGACAAGCCAGTTTCTCGACCCGCGGATCGACCATGCAACTCGTACTACGCTTTCCCAGTTGCGAAACCGCTGGGAAGTGTGCATCGCATCCATCGACTCCGACATAAAAGTCCACACAGCTCTCCTCGGCGAACGGCACGAGAGTAACTCTCGATGCGTCGAGGCGCTCTGCCGCACGACGACTGGACGCAGGATGGACAAGTACGGAGCTCGCGCTCGCACGGTAACGTACGCCATCGCATCCACCCGCCTCGATCCGACAACTATGTACGGTCTCGGCGTATTGCTCACCGAAGCGGGGTCGCCCCAAGCGACACAGGACGTGTGGTTCGGCCTTACAGCCGCCCAACGGGCCGCTCTCGTGCTCGCCTGGCCAAAACTCATCGGAAACCTCGATGGCATTCCCGTGCTCGACCGGGTCGCCGCAAATAAAGTGAACGCCGCAGCCCACCTGCGAATCATCCAGGGCGACGGTATCGACGCCAGCGAACAAGAGCTAGCTCGCTATCTCACAAAGGTGACAACCGGCGAGGTATCTCTGGTCAGCTACGATCCGGACGGCGAACGCATCATCGAAATAATCGGCAAACTGAGTGCGACAACGACAGATGTCGTCTTCTATGTGCCAGGCACCGGCACCGACATGGCGAGCTTCGCAAACCACGGAGTGACCCAAGTCGGGTCCTATCTCAACACGGAAAGCAAGGAGAATGTCGTCACGCTTGTCTACAAAGACGGACCATGGATTTCGTGGCTCGGCGATGGAGAGACCGCATCGAACCTCGACTCAGACAAACTGAAGCAACTCGGCACGAAGCTGACGGGATTCATCGACACGATCGCAATTGACCCAAGCCTTTCCCCGACAGTGCGCCTGAATGCCGTCGGTCATAGCGCAGGCTTCACAGTTGTTTCAGCCGCAGAGGCGAGCGGCTCAACCTTCGACACCGTCGCCTCGCTGTCAGGATCGTACGTTGTACCAGGATGGCAGCCCAATCCATCGACGATGTACGCCCACTTCCAATACGACAGCGACTTCATCAACGTGCTCGACGCGGCACCGGCGGCCGTCTCGAGCGCAAAAGATGACGCAAAGGCGATGGAGTGGACGCCACATGAAAACGACACCTTCGCCCAGTTCAGCTATGACGACGGTGCGTGGCTTCCACAGCCATTCGATGGGCACTCGCGAAGCGCAGAAGGCCCCGAGCGCAACAAGCCATTGCTGGAAGACCTGCTCAAACACATCACCCTTGAGGAAAGCACCCAATGAGATCAAACGTCCCCCTGTTCCCCCGCAGCCTTGGCACGATGCGCATCAACCCGGCGACCTGGGCGGTCAGCATCGCGCTCATCGGTGCGCTGTCGGGGTGCACCTCCGGAAGCTCCACGCAGGATGCACAGACGGCAACGACAACCATCACCGAGGCAAAGGCGACCACGGTTGCGACACTGCGCGAATTCGCCGCAACGACGCCGCCTTCAGCCATCACAGAGACCTTCGCCCCACTCGACGACCGCGAGTTGCTTGGCTGCAATGATGGGCGCGATCCCGCCAACGACAGCTCGGGCTCGTGGCCGGGATCGATTACGCAGACACTGAAGAAAGGGACCGACGTTCTTGGGCTGCTCGCATCCATCGAGGAATCGTGGAAGAGTCGGCCGGGCTGGAAAGTCACCGAAATAAACAACGACGCCGACCGACGCAGGCTAGAGATGTTCTCCCCAGACGGGTACCAATATCTGGTCAGCGCGTTCCCCTCGGCCAACGGCTACCCAGAGCTACGGATGTCAGGGTTCAGCGTATGCGTGTACATAGAAGGGCTCGACCCGTTTGCGAGGTTCTAGCTCCAGAGCAAGCCAATCGGCGCTAGCCAATAAGGGATTAGTCCAACGACTGAGCCAAGCTCTGCACCACGTCCGCTGCTACGAGCCCGTCACCCCAATTGCGGCAAGAGCACGAGCGACTACGGCACCGCGACCGCCCTCCAGATCGGCCGCTATCTCTTCGGATAGCACCCGGCTCGGGCTCAACCAAGACAATTCCAATGCGTCCTGGCGCGGGTCGCATGTGCCCGTAACCGGCACCACATATACAAGCGAAACCGCGTGCTGACGTTCATCGGTAAGTTCAGTCACGCTTGGCGACGGAAAGTACTCGGCGACAGTCACTGGAGCGGCCGACAACGGAATCTGCGGAAAAGCCATCGGTCCGAGGTCCTTTTCCAAATGACGCAACAACGCATCACGTATGACCTCGCCTTTAAGAACTCGCCCGGAAACCAACGTTCGAGTGATGTTGCCCGCTGCGGACACGCGCAACAACAGACCGACATCGGTGACAGTTCCCCGGCCATCCACCCGGACAGGCAACGCCTCGATGTAGAGGATCGGCAGCTGCTGACGGGCCACATACAGATCATCGTCAGAGAGCCATCCGGAATTCGGGTCAGGCGTGCCAACAAAGCTCATGCACCTATTATGGGGGAGCCATGCGCCATTTCGAACCAGCGCCATAGAATAACGTCATGCCAGATAGCACCAATCCCGTCACGCCTCTCAGCGAGGAACAGTGCGAACGCCTACTCGAGAATCACACGCTCGGGCGCCTCGCAGTGAGCGTCGGTGCCCAGCCAGACATCTTTCCCATCAACTACGCGTACTACGGCAAGAAACTGCTTTTTCGAACTGCAGAGGGTTCTAAGTTGGCCGCGAGCGTGACAAACCCGCTCGTCGCCTTCGAAATAGATGGATACACAGACACCTCGGCGTGGAGTGTCGTAGTGAAAGGTGATGCCCGTCTCATCGACGATGAAGAAGAAGAACGTGCCGCCGAACGTTCAGGACTCGATTCCTGGATACCGACAATCAAAATGAACCTCGTCAGCATTCAACCGACAGAGATAACGGGGCGCCTCTTCCTACTCGGCTCCCAACCGGATATCCGCATCTAGCCTCCGTACGCCCAGGCACGCACGGATCTTCGCCGTTCGGCCGACCTCGCACCACCGTTATCGCAGACACCGCCCCACCCACCACCGAGATGTGCAAGCGCCCAAGGAACAACAACCGTGATCGCAGAAAACCCCCGCCAGCCCAACACCCCAATCGCAAACAGCGAAGCGGACGTGCCCATCACCTCACAGCCGCTCACAGAAGATGCCGTGTCAGTCCAGAACGATGTCAGTGTCAGCCCCGCCCCCTCTAACAGGACTGCAGGGACCACCTTTGCATCGAGTGGCAGCCCCTACTATGCAACAACTATTGCGATCTTCGCCTCTCTGCTACTCATTTCAAACATCAGCGCAACCAAGGGCGTCACGTTCGGGCCAATCGGCGACTTCCCCATCAACACCGACGGTGGATTCATCCTGTTTCCCCTCGCATACGTTCTCGGCGACATACTCAGCGAAGTCTACGGATTCAAGGCCACGCGACAGGCGATCATCCTCGGCTTTGCCATCGCCATCCTCGGGGCCGTCACATTTCAACTGGTGATCGTGTTACCCGGCGCCGAGTATTACACCGGTCAAGAATCGTTCGAGACCGTCCTCGGACTGGTCCCCCTGATCCTGATCGCCAGCATCGCCGGGTTTATCGTTGGGCAGACTCTGAACTCGCTCGTTGTCGTAGTAATGAAGCGTCGCACCAACGCAAAGCACATGTGGGCACGGCTAATCGGTTCGACCATAGTGGGAGAGTTCGCCGACACACTCATCTTCTGCTCCATCGCGGCGCCACTCATCGGATTCACGACGTTCGGCGAGTGTGCAAACTACGTGGTCCTAGGGTTCCTCTATAAAACTGCAGTCGAGGCCGCAATGCTGCCCATCACGTATCCACTAATTCGGTGGTTCAAGCGCCGCGAGCCCAGTTACGCGCTCACGGCGTAACCTCACCTGCCCAATGGCGACTCGCGTGCTCGTCCCCGAGGTGCCGCTTCTCTAGCTAGGCGCCTCCCGCAAACCCAGCAGGCCATCTCACGCACGTGCGGCACGCAAGAATAGCGCCAGCTCAACCCGACCTCAGCCCAACCAACCACCGAGGAAGTCGGCCTTGAATGCCGCATAATCCCCGGAGTCAATAGCTGCGCGAATCCGATCAACCAGTCGCACAGTGAACCGTTCGTTGTGGATCGTCGCGATTGTCGACGCCAGCACCTCCTTCGCCTTGAAGAGGTGATGGAGGTATGCGCGCGAATAGTTTGCGCACGTGTAGCAATCGCAGCCGTCCTCAAGAGGACCGAAGTTGCGCCGGTTCTCCGCTCGCGTCACGTTATAGCGGCCCGTCGCCGTATAGATGGCGGCATTGCGTGCCACACGAGACGGGTTGACACAATCGAATGTGTCGGCACCCGCCTCAATGGCCTCGAAAAAGTCTTCAGGTTCACTGATGCCAAGCAAATGCCGAGGCTTGTTCTCGGGAAGTTCCTGCGCCATCCATGACAGGATCTCCCCCATACGCGTCTTCTCTAGTGCACCTCCAAGCCCGAAGCCATCGAAGTCCATCCCACCAAGATCACGCGCGGCCTTGCGTCGCAGATCCTCATAGTTCGCACCCTGCAAGACTCCGAACAGGGCCTGGTATGGCCGATCTGCGCGCTCGACAGCAAGCCGTTGATGCTCGTCAATGCACCGAATGGCCCATTGGCGGGTACGTTCAAGCGACGACTCCTGATAACTGCGAGTGTTTCGAAGCGTGGTGAGTTCGTCAAACGCGAACATGATGTCGGCGCCGAGGCGGTGTTGGATACGCATCGACACCTCCGGAGTGAACCGGTGGCTGCTGCCATCCAGGTGCGACCGAAATGTCACACCATCGTCGTCAACATGCGCAAGTCGCTGCTTGCCGTCTGCAATGACGTCGTCGTCTTGGGCGCTCGCATCCATGGCAAGCACCTTCTTGAAACCCACACCCAGGCTCATAACCTGAAACCCGCCGCTGTCAGTGAAGGTCGGGCCGGGCCAGTTCATAAAACGCGATAGGCCTCCGGCCGCCTCAACGATGTCGTCACCCGGTTGTAGATAGAGGTGATACGCGTTGGCCAGCAAAGCCTGCGCACCCAACTCAGCCATAGTTTCGGGCAATACTGCTTTGACTGTCGCTTTAGTGCCGACAGGGATGAATGCGGGAGTCTGGATGTCGCCGTGCGGCGTGTGGATCGTGCCAGTGCGGCCGAGCGACCCGTAGTTGCCATGGTCGAGCCGATTGTGGATGGTGAAGGAGAAGTCGCGAGAGTCGGTCGGTTTTGTCACGCCCCAATCCAACCATAGGTGCACGCCGGAACCTTGGGCTCCGCGTAGATTCTCCGGGTCGCCATCCCGCCTATGCGACGTCCGCCCGCTGCCTCGTGACCATAGCGAGCGCGACAAACACCACGGCGTAAGCGATGAGAAGAAGCCCCCCACCCCACCAATCGACAACGGGGTTGGCCGTCGAACTACTGACGGAGATGTTCATAATGCTGGAACCGACAAAGATGTCAGACGCAGAACCAGGCAAGAATTCAGCGATATCCTTCGACCAGTCCCAGAAGCCTGCGACAAGACGAATGATCGGCTCAATGAACTGGGTGAACACCAGCACAATCACGATCGCGGCGATCTGACTCTGCACGAGCGCGCCGACACCGACGCCGATGACCGCCCACAATGCAATTGCAACGACGACGCGCAGCGCCATCCAATAGTCCACCGCCGCAAATGAACCGGGCTTGAGCAACTCGAGCAGGCCCCCACCCCCACCAAGCGACGTTGCGGTGCCGACGATCCCGAAGAAAAGCCCGACGAGCAACCCGGCTCCAATTTTCGCGACCAACACTGCATTCCGCGTCGGGCTGACAAGGTATGTCGGGACGATGGTCTTGTTTCGATACTCGGCGGTGACGATAAGGCTGCCGATCAACAGGGGGAACACATAGGCAACGCCGCTCGTCGTCGAGAGAATGATGTTGACCGGCGCCCCGGCTCCGAAAGCGCCCGAGTCTTCCCCTAATCCCGGTTGGCCGAAGGTGAAAGCAAGAATGACGGCGACGAACCCGACGTAAAGCACCATCACGACCGCCAGGATCCACCACGCCCTGGTTGTCCATACTTTGAGAAGTTCGGATTTGAGGAGGGACATCACGCCACACCTCCGTTCGTCGATCCGGACTCGGGTCTGGGCTGAGGCTCGGGTTCGGGCGGAACTTCGCTCGCGACCGCATCACGCGCAATGGCGTCTTGCGCGCCGCCAGAGTCGCGTGGCCCGTTGGCATCCTGCCCAAGCGAAATATCGGGCTCCGACGCATCCGCCGGCTCTGGCACATCTGCCGGCGGTCCCTCAAGCGATCCTGCGTAGGGGTCGACGACCTCACCGTCTGGCTCCCGTGCCGCGTGTGCAGCAGGCTGCCCATATGTTCCGGCGGCCAAAAGTTGTGACGATTCGTGGATGATTCCCATGAAGACGTCTTCAAGGCTTGCCCGTTGTTCGCGGAGTTGTGAGAGCTCAATACCGGAGGCAAACGCGATGTGCCCGACCTCTGGTGCCAGCGATCCATCCACTGAAATCACGTCGCCCACAACGCGCACCGGCTGCCCGGCGGCCTGCAGCGCGGAGATAAGACGGTCGGGCGTCGGCGAGTCGACTACGACACTCGACCCTGCGAGCCGCTCAAGTTCCGTAAGCCCTCCAGCAAACACCGACACGCCACGATTGATGATGACGACGTCATCGACGGTCTGGGCGACCTCAGAAAGAACATGTGACGAGACGAGAATCGTGCGACCCTCCCCCGCAAGATGGCGCAAGAGCTCGCGAATCCATCTGATGCCCTCCGGATCGAGCCCATTGATCGGTTCGTCGAGGGCGAGGATCCCCGGGTCTCCTAGCAATGCGGCCGCCAGCCCGAGGCGCTGCCGCATGCCAAGCGAATATTCCTTGACTCGGCGTTTCCCGTCACCGCCGAGCCCGACGATGTCGAGCACTTCATCCACGCGGACCAGAGGAATACCCGCAGCGGCGGCCATGACGCGCAGGTGATTTCGGCCCGTTCGTCCGGGGTGGAAGCTGTTCGCCTCGAGCGTGGCTCCGATGACGCGCACGGGCTGGCCGTACGACCTATAGGCTCGCCCGCCGATCAACGCAACTCCCGCAGTCGGCTTGGCCAGCCCGAGAAGCATGCGCAACGTCGTGGTCTTTCCCGATCCGTTCGGCCCAAGGAGGCCGAGCACCCGTCCCGGTTGCGCCGTGAAGCTGAGCCCGGAGACAGCTGTCACAGACCCGTAGCGTTTGGTGAGATTGTCGATCCTGATAACTGGAGCGATGGCTTGCACGCGCGACCCCTCTACTGTCGTGACTGTCATAACCGTGGTGTGGACGTGTGCCTACAGTCTAGGGAAAGCCACAGCCTGTCAAAAGCACCTGCGTCGGCATGGTCGCCCTTTAGTAGACGCCTCGGCCAAGCAGCGAGCACAGTCCGAAGCACATCCACAGGCCCGCGCATCCACAGGCCCGCGCATCCACCGGCCCCTATGCCCCGGCAACCATGTCGCACGGAACCAACTCACCCCACAGCATCCGCAACAGAGACCGAGACAGCGACACCGCGATGATCACTTCCCGTAGCGCCGAGCACGACGTGCTGCGTAGGCGGCAACCCGCGGAGAAGAATGTGGTCAGGGCTGGTAGCCGGAAAACCCGACGGCCAGGTGAACCCGAATCCCCCTGAGCTGAGCCGTGGTTCGGAGACGATTCCCATTAGCCCGGCCATGACGTGGTCGTCGGTAGTTGCGTTGAAATCTCCTGCCACGATCAGCCGCTCGCTTGCGTCAGCCGCAACCAGATCAGTCAGTGTGCCGATCATGGAGTTTCGCTCGGTATTTGCGCCGAATCGGGCGGATGCTGCATGCACGATGTACAACCGCACGACTCCCGATTTCGACTCGACGTCGACCCGTATTGCGCGATCCCAGCCAAGGCCAAGATCGAGCGCGGTCGATCGAGCCAATGGCAGAGAACTCCAGACGCCGACTGTTCCAGCAAGCCGCACGTTTGAATAGCCGTCGTCCGCAAGGGTCTCCGTAATCTGCGAAGCGCTCTCTGCGGTGACTTCTTCCAACGCAATGACTTGTGGATTCTGTGCTGTGATCTCGGCGAGCATGCCGTGAATGCTTGCTACATCGCCTCCGATGTTTTGGGTGACGATGGTGAGATCTGAGGAGGATCCGGGTGCTGGGTCAAGAGGAAGGATGCGTGGCACGAATACCGCGGCCCACACGATTGCCGGGACGAGTGTAATGCCGATGACAGGTAGCGCCCGCGTGCTCACCCCCATGATGATAGCTACCCCGATCGCGATCCCCGTCCACGGAACAAAGGAGTCGAGGATCAATCGGAGCGCCCACGATACGGGCACGATCGGCCTCGCAACGATGGGCAGCACGCCTAATACGGCGATGACAAGGGCAGTCAGTCCACGAGCTTGGCGGCTCAGCACGAGGTTGGGTCTCCGGCGGCAATCACTCGGTAAGGATAGTGCAGGACCGCGAATATTGAGGTCAAGGAACAGCCGGCGTTGGCATACCCGATGCGTGTGCCTCTGATTCTCACGATGGGGGGAGCGGTCCTCGGTCCGTTGGCTCCGTTCCCAGGCTCTTCGGGTATCGTCGAAGGACGCTAATTCTTTGATTTCCCCCGAGGAACCCAATGACTCACCCCACTGCTTTCGAAATCAACCAACCCCATCCATCGGTGGTCGACGCGTCGCTTGCTTCCACACGCCAATCCGTGTTCTGGCTCGACGATGTTGCGCACACGCGGCGTGAATCGCTGGTCGGAGCGCACCAATATGACCTCGCTATCGTGGGTGGCGGCTTTCTTGGCCTATGGACGGCGGTCCGCGCCAAGGAACGTCAGCCAGAGTTGTCGGTGTGTGTTATCGAGGCCAATCGCATCGGTTGGGCCGCATCCGGCAGAAATGGTGGTTTTGCAGAGGCGAGCCTCACGCACGGTGAGGAGAATGGCAAACGCCGTTGGCCCGACGAACTCGACACCCTTGACAGACTCGGTCTTGAGAATCTTGACGGAATTGAAGAGACCGTCTCTCGCTATGGGATGGATGTCGAGTTCGAGCGCACCGGCACGTTGGCTGTCGCCGTCGAGCCGCACCAGGTCGAGTGGATCAGTGGCGAACAGGGTTTCCTCACCACAGAGGAGGTGCGTGCCGAAGTTGCTTCACCCACCTATCTCGCTGGGCAGTGGGAAAAAGAGTCGACTGCTTTAGTGCATCCAGCGAAATTGGTGCTTGAGCTTGGCCGAGTCGCCGAGGATCTCGGCGTCACGATCTTCGAACGCTCTGCCGTGCGCGACATTCGCGGCCCCCAGAGCACACCGACGGTGGTAGCCGAGCGTGGCAGTGTCTCTGCTACGAAAGTGGTACTTGCCACGAACGCATTCCCGTCGTTGTTGAGGCGCAACCGACTGATGACCGTCCCGGTCTACGACTACGTACTCGTGACCGAGCCTTTGAGCGCTGAACAGCTCGCATCCATTGGTTGGAAGAACAGGCAGGGACTTGCTGACCTGGGCAACCAGTTCCATTACTACCGGCTGACTGCAGACAATCGCATCCTGTTTGGCGGATACGACGCGATTTATTTTCCCGGTGGCAAGATTCGCGCCGAATACGAGAACAGGCCAGCTTCGCACCGTCGCCTTGCGAACCACTTTTTCGCTACGTTCCCGCAACTGGAGGGCCTCAGATTCACCCATAAGTGGGCTGGTGTGATCGATAGCTCTTCCCGGTTCTGTGCGTTTTTTGGTACAGCACGGGGCGACTCAGTTGCGTATGCACTCGGCTTCACCGGTTTGGGGGTTGCCGCAACGCGATTCGCCGCGGATGTGTGTCTTGACGTACTGAGCGGCGAGCCGACCGAACGTACCGAACTCCAGATGGTGCGCGAGAGGCCTCTGCCATTCCCCCCAGAACCAGCAGCCACGATTGGCGTGCAGGCGACTAGATGGTCCATGAACCGCGCCGACCATAACGAGGGCAAGCGTAACCTCTTGCTGAAAACGCTTGACGCCGTTGGCATGGGATTCGAGTCGTAAACACCAGGACTACGCCGGGGGCTCGTGGAGTTCCGACCAGCAAATAGGACTAGCCGGTTTATCTGTTTCCCGCTGACCGAAGCACACCCCTAAAATAGTGTTATGGCACGTAGAAGCTTTTTGGGGACCGCGGTCCGAGCGAAAATAATCGGCAATGCTGTGGGAAACGTCGCCGAGCGCAGTGCGCGCGCGAAGGCGCAAGCTGCACAGTCTCAGCAAGTCGTCGGGCAAGTCCACCAGGCTCCCGCGACTCAGTCGCCGATCGCCCCTGCGGTTGCGGCAGGCGCACCCACAAACGAGGCGCACGCCGATCTGATTCCGCAACTCGAGTCGCTTGCGAAACTGCATGCCGCTGGAGCATTGAGCGATGATGAATTCGCGGGCGCGAAAGCACGACTCCTCGGCTAACGAAGGGCCTCCACTGGCCTGTTCTGCCATGGCCTCCTCCCGTCACATATGTGACGCTTCATGGCAAACCCATCGGATTCGTTCAGAATTGCCTGATACGTTTTATGAACAGTGGATGCGTCGGGCAGACCCGCGTGAGTCGGCAAGACTCAGAAACTCGAATAGCATCCGGCGCCAAGTTTTCGGCAATGAGGTTCGCTCGAACGTTTTTGCCGAGGTTCACTCACGGCAGACGAGAAGCCGTGAGATTGAAGAAATGAAAGGGCAATTTCTATGGCACTTTACACACTCCCCGAGCTCGGCTACGACTATGCGGCTCTCGAGCCCCACATCAGCGCGACGATCATGCAGTTGCACCACGATAAGCACCACCAGACGTATGTCACCGGTGCGAACACCGCGATTGAGCAGCTGGCCGAGGCGCGCGACTCCGGCGACTTCGCCAACATCAACAAACTGGAGAAAGACCTGGCCTTCAACCTCGGCGGCCACGTTAACCACTCCATCTTCTGGACCAACCTCTCGCCGGACGGCGGAGACAAGCCGGTCGGCGAACTCGCTGCCGCCATTGACGAGTACTTTGGCTCCTTCGAGAAGTTCCAGGCACACTTCACGGCTGCTGCCCTCGGTGTGCAGGGTTCCGGCTGGGCCGGACTGTTCTGGGATTCCATCGGTAGCCGCCTGATCATCCAGCAGTTCTTCGATCAGCAGTCGCAGTTCGCTGCCGCGACGGTGCCGCTGCTGCTGCTCGACGTCTGGGAGCACGCGTACTACCTCGACTACAAGAACGTGCGCGCCGACTACGTGAAGGCATTCTGGAACATCGCCAACTGGGCCGACACGCAGGAACGCTTCACTCGCGCATCGACCGCAACGCAAGGACTCATCATTCCTGCGTAGCCTCGAGCTCGGGTCATTTGGGCTCGCGACATCCGTTCAACGGGCGTCGCGAGCCCATTTCTCGTTAACCACCCTGACTGTTGACTTGCTGAACCGAGCAAAACCCGACAACAACGGCCCGATAAGTGCCGAAAATAGGTCATTTTGTGCCGTTTTCGCGCCGGGACCGTCGGGTTTTGCTCGGTTCAGCGGGGACGGATCTGGGATGGGCATTGTGGAGCATGCTCGGTTGAATGCCGGAAGAGTGGTAGTGTTGAGTTTCTGTGGTGCACAAAGCGCCGCACGCGTCGTAGAACGCTTCTGCTTCGGCATTGCCGAGGTGTCTCGCAAGATTTTATGTGCGAGTAGATAGCTCCCTTACATACGGCGAACGGATGTGCCGACCGGCACCTTCGCCACGCTCATCCATTGTGCCCGTGCACGGTTCTTCCGTATCACGCTGCGCCTGTGTGGTGTGCACAACCCGGGCCCGAATCGGGCCAAGAGGATACCTACTACATGACCACCCCAGATTTTCTTTCACTTGGTGTGCCCGCCCCGATCGTGAACTCGTTGAAGGCATCGGGAAAGACCGAACCATTTCCCATCCAGACTGACACCCTGCCTGACACCCTGTCCGGGCGCGACGTTCTCGGCCGCGGCAAGACAGGTTCGGGCAAGACATTGGCATTCGCCATTCCGCTCGTGGCTCGCTTGGCCGGCCCCCTTGCTGGCGGCAAGCGTCGCGCAGGCCACCCCGTCGGCCTCGTTCTCGCGCCAACCCGCGAGCTGGCCACCCAAATTGACGAGGTCATCGCACCGCTGGCTGCCCTGTACAACATGACGACGACCACGATCTTCGGTGGCGTCAACCAAAAGCGCCAGGTCAACGCACTGCGCGCCGGTGTGGATATCGTGGTTGCCTGCCCCGGCCGCCTCGAAGACCTCATGAAACAGGGCTTCATCACCTTGGATGCCGTCGAGGTCACCGTCATTGACGAAGCCGACCACATGGCTGACCTCGGCTTCCTGCCAAGCGTCACCCGCATCCTCGAAACCACCCCCGCCAACGGCCAGCGGATGCTGTTCTCGGCAACATTGGACAACGGGGTTGACCGCCTCGTGAAACGCTTCTTGCACAACCCAGTCATGCATTCGGTCGACGAATCGAATTCACCTGTCGCCGCGATGACACACCACGTTTTTGAGGTCGCAACTGCTGGTGCCAAGAAGGAACTGGTCGAGATGTTGGCTTCGGGAACCGGTCGCCGCATCCTTTTCATGCGCACCAAGCATCATGCAAAGCGACTCGCAGAACAGCTCAATGCGTCGGGTATTCCGGCGGTCGATCTGCACGGCAACCTGTCACAAAACGCGCGCGACCGCAACCTCGCCGCCTTCGGGCAGGGTGATATCAAAGTACTCGTCGCCACCGATGTTGCTGCTCGTGGAGTGCATGTCGATGACGTCGAGCTCGTGATCCACGTTGATCCGCCGACTGAGCACAAGGCATACTTGCACCGGTCCGGCCGGACCGCACGTGCCGGGCACGCCGGCGACGTGGTGACGATTTCGTTGCCAGAACAGCGCCGTGACTTGGCCGCCCTGCTCCGCAAAGCAGAGATCGACGTCACACCTGTCAGAGTCACAGCTTCCTCTCCGGAAGTTGCAGAACTCGTCGGAGAAATTGCGCCGAAGGTCGCCCCTCGCCCCCGCCAGGAACAGCAACACGGCGGCGGCTCATCGCAAGGCGCGAACGCGCGCCGCAAACGCGCCGCCCGCGCCGGTGGCAGTGGCGACTATGCCGCTTCCGGGAACAACACGCGCGGTGGACAACAGTCCGGCTATAACGGACAATCCACCGGCGGTCGCTCTGGCCGTCCAGCCGGAAACGGCGCCGGCTCCTCGCGCCGCCCTGGCGTAGGCCAGCCCGCTGGCACGCGCGGAACACAGCGTCGTCGCAGCGGCAACCGCTAGCAACTACCTGATCGAGAGGTTGTGGGTCCGCTGCCGCGCGCAGACGGGCCCACAATCAGTTAAAAGGTGCGGGTGGGATGGCGGTCAAGCCGACTGGCTCCGTTGCAAGGCAACGCCACGGCCGGGAGCACGGCCATTATTGGACGTGCCCTACAAGCGAGCGGAGAACCTTTCGAGCGACTCACGCGCAGCACCGTTCAGTACGAACTTGATGTTGGTCACGAGCACCGCGGGCTGCTCGGCCATATTGTCCGCAAACCAATGCAAGATATGGCCGACCACTGACAACGTGTAATGGTCGATGACGAAGTCGCGGTCAGCCTCCGAAACAACCAAGTCGCCTTGGACCTCGTCGACGATGGCGGCCATCATCGACCGCAGCGAGTCGTAGAAAAAGTGCTCCAGCTTGACGTGACCGAGTGATTGGAGAACGGCGTAGGTTTGGTCACGATGATCTCTCATGTAATTGAGCAAGGTAAGCAGACCATCAGCCCACTCATCGCGACTCGCATGCGCAAGCACGTGGTCAGCGACTTCGATTGAGAACACCCACGCGGCCAGATCGTAGACGTCGTCGAAGTGGCTGTAGAAAGTCTGCCGATTGACCCCAGCGGAGAGCGCAAGCCCCGAAACTGTGACCTTGGCAAGCGGCGTAGTGTGCAATGCCTCTTTGAGCGCGACACCCAATGCCGCCTTTGCGCGAGGGATCTGCTCTCGCATCACTCACCTCAATCGTCGTCGATCAGACACTTTGGCCAATGTGTCTATGGCGCCCCCGACACGCCCGACTTTATCATCGAATTAACAGCAAAGACACACGGGATCGACATCTGAGACCAGCCAAAGACGGCTGTTCCCCCGCGTGCGGAAGGTTGAATCATGTTTCTTTTCGAAGCAATTCCGTGGTACTCCTGGCTTGCCTGGTTTGCGGTGCTCGGCGGTCTGATCGGCCTCAACGAGGTCACGCGCCGGTGGAAGTGGGCTGGCCTTGCAATATTTGTCGCAGTCCCTATCGTCCTGACCATCTTCGTCTGGCCGACAACTGCTGGCGCCGGGTCATCCACAGGCACTTGGTTCCACTGGGTGAAAGTGTACTCAGCGCTTGCGGGGTGCCTCGGCTTCATGGCAATCCGCTATATTCCCAAACTCGCATCTAACAAATGGGCGCTTCTGTTTCCGCCCGCAATTCTCGGCCTCAACATCCTCGAGGCGTGCATCCGCGACTTTCAGGTCGGCGCAATGGGCGCAGACGGGATGGTTGATGGAGTATTCATGGTCTCTGGGGCATGGAACTACATGAACGGTATCGCCGGTCTCATCAACTTGGTCACCATTTGTGGATGGATGGGCATCATCATTTCGCGTGACAAATCACGTGACATGGTCTGGCCGGACATGCTGTGGTTCTGGATCATTGCGTACGACCTGTGGAACTTCGCCTACGTTTACAACTGCGTCGGCGATCATTCGTTCTACGCCGGTGCCGCGCTGCTCATCTCGTGCACGATCCCCGCATTCTTCATCAAGAAGGGGGCCTGGCTGCAACACCGTGCCCATACCCTCGCATTGTGGATGATGTTCACCATGGCCGTGCCCGCATTCGTGACAGCTTCCGACTTCTCGGTGAGTTCCTCACACAACCCGGCGGCGCTGTTCACCGTTTCGGCGCTGTCGCTTGCTGCAAACGTCGCGGTGCTGATCTATCAGGTCTACCGCATCAGGACACGTCGCCTCAATCCTCTCAAGCAGGAGATCTACACCGATCACACTCAGTACCGCGAGGTGCGGGAGGCAAACATCCAGCCAGCGGCTTCAGGATCCTCGGCCACTGCAGGTCAGAAGGATGAACTCATTCGGTCATAGCCCCATGTTGTGACATCCCGTTACAGAGATTGGGCGGGGGAGGGCGTCGTGCTCTTCCCCGCCCAATTGCGAATGTGAGGGTCAGCGCGAGAGGTCGGCCAATTCGGCGTCGCTGAGTGTAAGCGTAAAGCTCTGGATGAGATCGGTCAGCTGTTCTGGCACCCGTGCGCTGGCAATTGGCGCGGCAACCACCTGCTGCTGCCGAAGCCACGCCAACGCTACCGCCGCATGCGACACATGATGGGCATCAGCGATCGTATCGAGTTTGCCAAGCAATTCCACGTTTTCGGGTTTGTCGAGGTAACGACTGGCGCTGTCGGAGCGAGCTGAGTCGACGACGGCTCCTGGCCGGTATTTGCCCGTCAAGAAGCCGCTCGCAAGAGCGAAGTAGGGCGTCTCGACGATATCGAGTTCGCTGAGAGTCGCAAGCAGTTCTGCCTCGGCGCCACGCTCGACAAGGTTGTAGTGGTCTTGGCTGACGCTGAAGGGCGTGAGGCCCTCGGAGCGGGCGATTGCAACTGCACTACGCAAGCGCGCAGGAGTGAAGTTCGATGCGCCGACTGCGCGCACCTTACCTGCCTTGACGAGTTCGTCGAACGCGGCAACATACTCTGCTTGGGGCGTATCGGCATCATCTACGTGGGCGTAGTAGACGTCCACATAGTCCGTTTGCAGCCGGGCAAGGCTGTCGTCGATTGCGGCACGCAGGTTGGCTGCGGATAGCCCAGACCGAGAGGCAGACTGGCCGACCTTAGTTGAGATGACCACAGAGTCCCGATTCTTGCGAGAGGCAAGCCATTCCCCGATTACGGTCTCCGACTCTCCCCCAGAGTTTCCGGGGATCCAGGCCGAATACACGTCAGCGGTATCGATTGCGGTGCCTCCGGCGGCCACAAACCTATCAAGCACCGCAAAACTCGTTTCGCGGTCGCTCGTCCATCCGAATGTATTGCCGTCAAGAATAAGCGGACCAAAATCTGTCGATGCCATTGTGTCTTCCTCGAAGAAATTCCATATTGCCAAACATGCCGGCCATTTTTCTGGCCTACCTCAACTTAACGCCTCCCACGGATGCCGCATTCCTCCTGTTGCTGTCTATTGCGCGGCTACGTTGCGTGCGGGGCCGCGGATACCGCGTCCTTGCAGCGCCGGAGGCTGGCAGAGTACGGATGCCACCCGGATCCACCACGTCATCTACGCACCGCCTCAGTACCCCGGCTACGGAATACCTCGATCGCCGAGGCCGTTCAACCAATGGGATATACGCCCCACAACTTTGACACAGGAGGAATGGTTCATGACGATTGCAGTATTTGGTGCCACCGGGCATCTTGGCAAATTGATTATCGACGCACTTCAGAACAAAGGTGTTGAGGCGGGCGATATTCGGGCCCTTGGCCGGAAGCAAGAAAAGTTGGCCGCCTTCGCGGAACAGAACATCGAGACGGCAGCGGTCGAACTCAACGATCCTGCCTCCGTGGAGGCTGCGATCTCTGGCACGGACACCGTTGTCCTCGTGTCGTCAAGCGACCTCGCCAACCGTGTGACGCAGCATCGCAACGTGATCGATGCTGCCAAGAAGCTCGGTGTCACGCACGTGCTTTACACTTCTGCCCCCAAGGCGACTACGAGCGCTCTCGTGCTCGCGCCAGATCACAAGGCGACAGAGGAATACCTGGCGGCATCCGGCCTCAACACGACCATTTTGCGTAACGGCTGGTACACCGAGAACTATGTGAGCGACTTCGAGCAGGCTCGCAATACGGGCGCACTCGCATCGAGTGTTGGTGAGGGCCGGGTAGCAAGCGCGCCCCGAGCGGACTACGCGGAGGCCGCCGCCGTTGTGGCCACAACACCTGGTCACGATGGGCAGATCTACGAGCTTTCGGGTGACGCCGCATGGAGCCCCGCCGAATTCGCGTCGACTGCATCCGAGGTGCTTGGCAAACCGGTCACCTACACCGAGATTTCACCGGAAGAGGAGCGCGCGGCATTGATTGGTGCTGGCCTTGACGAAGGCACGGCCAGCTTCGTTGTGGCGCTCAACGGTAACATTCGTGACGGGCTGCTGTCCGAAACCAGCGGCAAACTGGCTGAGTTGATCGGACGCCCGACCACACCACTCATCGAAACGATGCGCACCTGGGCGGCTTAGCGTCCATTTCGCGGCCCGGATGTGAGGCTCCGCGAGGCTGCAGCGCAGGTCAGGATGCGACCGGCAACAGCCCACGCGCGGCGAACACCTTCTTGGCCACGAAGACAGCGTTAAGCGCCTTGGGGAACCCGCAGTAGACGGATGCATGGAGCAACGCTTCAACGATCTGCTCTGCGGTGAGACCGACATTGAGCGAAGCGCCGATATGCACTTCCAATTGGGCCTCGCAGCCGCCGAGCGCGGTGAGCATCCCAAGGGTCACTAGCTGTCGTTCTTGGGGCTGCAACCCAGGACGGGAGTAAATGTCGCCGAATCCCCAGGCGACGATCTGGTGCCCAAGCTCGGGCGCGATGTCAGCCAGCGAGTCGATCACCCCAATCCCGGCCTCTCCGTCGATCGCGCCGAGGGCCTGCATACCGGCGGCAAACCGTTCGGCCCGCAGAGTATTGGCATCAATCATTCGTGTCTCCGTTTCGTTGGACGTCGGTGTGCACAGTATCGGCGAGCATCTGTCGATAGGTCTCAACCTTGATTCGCAGGGCGCGTTCGTGGCCGTGCAGCGTGGCGATCTGCTGGCGCAGACGTTCGTGGTGTGCAGTCAGCAGTTCCAGTCGTTCACTCAGCGAGGATTCACCACGGGCACGTAACACCGAGTACTCACGCATCTGCGCAATCGGCATCCCCGTTTCCCGCAGCCGCAGTAGAAACTGCACCCACTCCACATCACCGGCCTGGTACCGGCGCTGGTTCCCACCGTTACGAGTCACCGACTGGATCAACCCGATGCGCTCGTAGTAGCGCAACGTGTGCCCAGTGACACCAGTAAGCGCCGCCATCTCGGCCACGCTCAGCCCTTCTGCACCATATTTCTCGCTCACAGCAACCACCGTATGACTTAGAGCACGCTCTAAGTCAAGCCCACCTTTACGAGGTGCCAGGATCGAAGCCTCCCCCATTGCGGCGGTGTTGCGTTGCGAGGCTGAAGACAGTCCTCAATATCGGCCACCGCGTTGACTGATTTGCCCCCCATCAGAGCACTGCGAACTCGAAAACTTGACGTCCCGCGGCCGCACACCCCAGAAACCGCAAAAGCCCCTCCGAAGGAGAGGCCTTTGCGAACTTATGTCTCAAGACACAGGACATCCACAAACGATGTCCCGAGACATCACATGGCGGTGACGGTGGGATTTGAACCCACGGTAGGGGGTTACCCTACACGACTTTTCGAGAGTCGCACCTTCGGCCGCTCGGACACGTCACCGCGGACAACCCTAATACAAAACGTGCCGCCAAGGCCAACCGAGGCAGTACCCGGCGCAGTCGCATGACCAGGTTCTCGATTACCGCGTCTCGGTACAAGCTGACTGTGCATCACCGCGGTCAATTATCTCGACATCGATCGAATATGTATTCGAATGTCGGTGGCTGCCGCTAACGTTGCATTGCATCACCGAGAGGAACCCCATGGCCATAAGCACACGCGACAAAGCGGCCCGCGCAGCGGGATACCGATGCACCGAGTGCGGGTGGACCACATCCAAATGGGTAGGCAGGTGTGGCGAATGTCAGCAATGGGGCACCGTCATTGAGGTGGATGTTCGCGAGGGCTTGGTGCGTGCCACCGCACCCATGCGCATCGACACTGACCACATTGCCAAACCGATCGCCGAGGTCGATGCTCATGCCGCAGACCACCAACCGACCACTATCGGCGAGTTCGACCGCATTCTTGGCGGCGGCATCGTTCCGGGGGCCACGGTGCTCATGTCCGGCGAACCCGGGGTCGGCAAGTCAACTCTGCTGTTAGAAGTCGCCGCCCGCGTTGCCCGAACAGGTCAGACGGTGCTCTATGTCACAGCTGAAGAATCGGCCGCGCAAGTGCGCCTCAGAGCCGAGCGCACTGACGGCTTAGCCGACAGCCTCTATTTGGCAGCCGAATCAGATCTCTCCGCCGTACTCGGCCAGGTCGAGGCCATCCAACCCGAACTCCTCATCGTCGACTCCGTGCAGACTGTAATCAGCGATTCCAGCGATGGGGTTGCTGGCGGCCCGAGCCAAGTGCGAGAGGTCGCAGGCAGCCTAGTTCGCCTCGCTAAGCAACGAGGATGCGCGCTCCTACTCGTCGGCCATGTCACCAAAGACGGTTCCATCGCCGGGCCACGCACTCTCGAACACCTCGTCGACGTTGTGTGCCATTTTGAAGGAGACAAACAGACAGCGCTCCGCTTCCTTCGGGCGATCAAGAATCGGTTCGGGCCAACCGACGAAGTTGGCTGCTTCGAAATGAACGGCACAGGCATTGCAGAAGTACCCGACCCGTCCGGCCTGTTCCTCTCTCGGCACGAAGAAGGCATTGCGGGAGTTTGCGTGACCATCTCCATGGAAGGACGACGCGTCATCCCCGTTGAGATTCAAGCCCTCGTCGTCGAGACCACCGCACCCCTGCCTCGACGGGTCACGCAAGGCGTCGACAATGCGCGCGTTGCCATGATCCTCGCCATCCTGCAGCGCAGAGCCGGCCTCCCACTCGGCAACCGAGACGTCTACATTTCGACAGTAGGCGGCGTGCGGTTAGACGAGCCGGCAGCTGACCTGGCCATCGCGCTCGCGGTCGCCTCCGCGCTCACAGACAAGCCTGTCGACCGAACCATCGCCGCATTCGGAGAACTCAGCCTTGCCGGCGGAATACGACCGGCAGCCGGCAGCGGCCGGCGCCACAGCGAAGCACAGCGGCTCGGCTACACCCACCTCATCACCGACAACAAAAAAAGCATCAAGCGAGCCCTCAGCATGGCGTTGACGCAGTAAAAAAGTCAGCGACTCAAACCTCTAGAACGCGGCGCTACTGCAAGAAGAACTGTTTCCGATTGTCATCGGACGACCTTACGTCGCCCACATATGCCGTCAGCCAGTAGGCCGCCCCACCGCCGTTGACAGCGGCCGGTGATGCCTTGCAATCAGAAGCATCCGAAAACACACGATCCCACTCCACCGCCACAGACTCCAACGTCTCCCCCGGCTGGACGACCTTCACATAGTTCCAATACTTATCCGTCTTCTTCGACCCGGTCGCACAATCGTCCGAACGCCAAATCGTCGTCTCACCGCTCGTAACCACAAGCCGCAATTGCGAAGAACCCACGTCAACCGAACAAGCCACATCACCAGAATTCGTCAACGTAATCGTAAAAGACGGAAGCTTACCTGCCGCATAATTCGTCTTATCCGTCTTCGCGACCACCACCAGCGCGGATGCCTCACAGTTGGCAACAGCACCAGCCGATGCAGAAGAACCCGCCGAAGAAGACGCCCCCTCGGGCGGCGTCGACGCAGAAACAGACGTCTGAGCAGGAGCTATTCCCTCGGCATCCTCAGAACCGACAAGACCCGACATCCGCGTCCACACCGTCAGCACAACCGCGACGACAAACAGCAACACGCCAAAAACCATGACCCGACGGCGGCGAAAAAGCGCGGCATCAGGACGCGCACCCGCAGAACGACTAGTCATGAGACAAGGCTACCCAGCCGCAACCCAGCGACGGCTGAACGACAGCCCCAACAACGAAACCACCGAGCGAACCACGACCACCCTCTCTGAGACCACCCCCGAGAGTTATCGGCCAAACCATGTGGATGGATTCCTGGAACAGATGCAGTTGCCCCATGCACCCTCCTTGGATGAAAACGGCTGACTCTGCGGTACCACGACATATGGTTTGCATTTCCGGTGGCAGCACACGCCCCCACCCAAACATCTAACTCGCCACTCCCCTTCTCGTTGGGCCCCCGCTCTGATCTGCAGACGCCCCCATCCCAACCACTCTCCTGACGTGTGCGAACCGTCCGCGCCGCCTATGTAACACAAACGCACTACAAGAGGTGAAATGCAGACGCCCCCACCCGAAACCATTACCAGCAACATGCACGCGTCTCGTTGCCCGTTATCCCGGGCTTCGACCACGTCACATGTGGGAAGGTGGAAAATTCGGATGGGGGCGTCTGCACAAAACGGGGGCGTAGCCGGGCTCAAGAGCCGAGGTACTGATGCAATGCGTTCAGGCGTTCAGGTGGGGGCGTCTGCACCAACCAGAAAAAGAGCCCGGGAATCAGTCTGACCGGAGAGGAGGAGGGAACAAGAAGGAAGGGAGTAAGTAAGGATGGGGTAGCAGGAAGCACGAAGCACGAAGCACGAAGCACGAAGCACGAAGCACGAAGCACGAAGCACGAAGCACGAAGCACGAAGCACGAAGCACGAAGCACGAAGCAGAATGGCACACCGAAACAATCCCATCTTGCTACGACACACGACCTAAGCTACGAGCAGAAGCCTCAACGCGAAACCCTCAAGCCCTAACGCCAGACTTTCAAGAGCTC
>JAATGV010000018.1 GCA_015654475.1 Actinomycetales bacterium | reverse complement strand
TGCATCGAGTGGTATGCGAGGCCCTGTAGCGCAGTTGGTTAGCGCGCCGCCCTGTCACGGCGGAGGTCGCGGGTTCAAGTCCCGTCAGGGTCGCTTCATCGTGAAGCCCTACCGCTCGTTGGTGGTGGGGCTTTCTTTGAATGGTCGCGACAATTGCCCGGCCACGGCTCTGTAGCTCAGTTGGTAGAGCGTTCGACTGAAAATCGAAAGGTCACCGGATCGATGCCGGTCGGAGCCACCGAAACCCCGCACAGCTTCCACCTGGCGGGGTTTCCTTGTCTCATGAAGAGTCGCCGTGTGGTTTGTCGACCGCCTCAACCGATGCCGTCGTCACTATCTTCCGCAGCGGGAAGCACAATGTCGCTGCGCTTGTAGTTTGTCAGCGATGGGTCGGCACTGAAACTGCTGAGCCCGGCGCCGAGCCGTGCGTCGAAGTCGAGCAGAAGCTGGCGCAGATCCCGCTGGCCGGGAAGCGTGACCATGGCATAGACCTCGCTCGCTGTAGCTGATTCGGCCACCCAACGTGTATGCCAGTCGTCTGCGAGAACCGTCCCGACCTTGGACAGGGCGCTCATCGGAGCACGGGCGGTGATGAGCGCCTCGAAGGGCAACCCAAGCAGTGCGGGTTCGATAACCGCTCGGATGCTGATCACGTCTGTCTGCTGAAGAGTTTCGATCCGTTTGCGAGCAGTGGCTTTAGAGATACCGAGCCGCGGCGCGAGAGAGTCGACGCTGAGTCGGCCGTCCTCGGTCAGGAGTTGGACGATGCCGAGGTCGATCTGATCGAGGTCGGGCAGCGGCTGCTCGAAAGTCGCGAGCGCAGTTGTCTCATCTTGGCCGAGGATCGTGAGCTGTTCGGTGCTCAGAATGTTCGGGTGCCAGCCGCGCACGGTACGAAAGTACCTGCTGATTGGTGCGAAAGTGTATCCCGACAGCGGCAATTGACCGAGTTCCCGTTCGATGAACTGGGGCAGAGAGTCGGGGGTGGCAAAGCACTCTGTGAGAAGGCTGCTTCCAGAGACGAGGCTAGTCACCCACAAGGTCTCTTCGCGCTGGCTCAACCACCGTGCACAGCGTCGGATCTCCCCAGGGGCGCATTCGAGACGTGCGAGATATCCTTCCCCACGCCCGATGAGTTGGGGTTGAGGGAAGGCCTTGATGTGTACGAGGCCAAGTTCGAGCAGCCGCGAGGCACGTCTCGCGACAGTGCGTTCCTGGACGCCGGTGGCCTTCGCGATCAAACGCCACGACGCCCGTCCATTCCGTAGCAGCGCCGCGCAGATCTGCCTATCCGTCTCATCCAGGGTCTCACCCACCACTTGGCCTGCTCCTTGAATCTCTCCGCACGAAAATGCTCGTCATCGCCTACAGCTGGACCCGGGCTCAAGACTGAAAGGCCCGGCCCCTCCGCCAGCTTATTGAATCACGCCGCCGCCGCGAGTAAAGACTGCACGGCCTGTCTGCAGGCAAGACAGTGAAACACGCCGTTAACAGTATCGTCACAATATGCCCATAATCTGTTCATTATCGTCATCGTGATAGGTATTTATGTCACTAACAAGCGAATGTGAGATGTTATATGACCGCAGTAGACAATGCTATATGTCGTTGGAGCGCGACTGAGCAACTCGCGGCCATGCAGCGTGGAGAGTTTTCGGCGCTGGAACTCTTGCGGTGCACCCGCGCCCAGTTTGAGCGGATCCAGCCAGAGATCAATGCCGTCGTGACAACAGACTTCGATGCAGCAGAAGACACCGCCCGGCAGTCAGACGCACGGCGGGCCTCCGGAGAACCCTTGAGGCCGCTGGAAGGATTGCCGATCGCCGTCAAAGACTTGGAAGACACGGCAGGGATGCGCACGACGTACGGTTCCCGGCTGTATGCCCACCATGTGCCCTCCTCCGACTCGCTCACCGTCGAGAGGATGCGCGCAGCGGGAGCGGTCCTCTATGGGAAGACCAATACGCCCGAGTTCGGAACTGGCTCGCACACCTATAATCGCGTATTCGGAACGACGACGAACCCATACGCTCCCGATCGCAGTGCCGGCGGATCGAGTGGAGGCGCTGCCGCCGCACTCGCGGCCGGTCTCGTCTCTTTGGCCGATGGCTCCGACATGGGCGGATCTCTCCGCAACCCAGCGTCGTTCTGCAACGTCGTCGGGCTGCGCCCATCGGTGGGCCGAGTGCCGCAATGGCCTACCAGGGATGCATGGGAGTCCTTATCCACCAATGGCCCAATGGGAAGGACGGTTGCCGACACCGCGCTACTTTTCTCTGTTCTCACTGGTGACGATCCACGCGTGCCCTTTGTCATCCCGAAGGCGATGCCAGCGACAGTGAGTACACGTGACACTCCCCTGAGGGTCGGGTGGAGCTGCACGTTGGGCGGGCTGGACATCGAGCCGGAGATCACGGAAGTACTCGATGCAATCGGGCCCGCAACACTGCACGAGCTTGGGCACGCGGTCACGGATGTCGAGCCGGATTTGAATGCGGCCGACACGGTGTTTCGGACGCTTCGTGCACTGATATACGCCAGGAGTTTCTCTTCGATGATCGCTACAAGCCGAGCCGAGCTAGGCGAAGAACTCATTGCGAACACCGAGGCGGGACTGCGCCTGAGCACAGACGACATCCAGGGGGCGATCGCGGGCCGAACGGTCGTCTACGCCAACATGATGCGACTGTTCGAGCACATCGATGTACTCGCGGCACCTGTTGTCTCAGTGCTGCCCTTTCCAGCAAGCACGACGTGGCCACGAAAAATCAACGGGATCCCACAACCGGACTATCTCGAATGGATGCGCACGAATTCCCGTATCTCTGTCACAGGATTTACAGCGCTCAGCATCCCGTGCGGCTTCAGCCGCAGTGGCCTTCCTATAGGCCTCCAGCTGATTGCACCACCGCGTCAAGAGGAGACCATCCTTACCCTCGCCTCCCAATTCGAACGTCTGCGCCCAGTGTGGCGGCAGCAACCTGTGGTTCTCGACAGCGCCGAGCCTGGCTTGGACCACGAGAGGCCCATCTCGGCAGGAATGGGGTCAACACAATGAATCCAGTCACCAGCGACGCAGTGCTGTCCGTCCGCACCCTGACCAAAGAGTTCACAAATCCCGAAGGCACAGTCTTCACCGCATTGGGTGGCGTCGATCTTGAGATCATGCCAGGCGAGTTCTTTATCCTGCTCGGCCCATCCGGCTGCGGCAAGACCACCCTATTGAGGTCGATTGCAGGGCTTGAGCAACCGACGGGAGGCGAGATCTGGCTGGGCGAGGAGCGGATAGATGAGCTTCCGCCATTCAAGCGCAAAGTGAACACGGTCTTCCAGGCTTACGCGCTTTTCCCGCACTTGACGGTGCGAGAAAACATCTCGTTCGGACTGGAGATGGAGGGGAAGAGCCCGCGCTCTGCCGAGGTGCAAACACGGGTTTCCGAGATGCTGGAGTTGGTAGGCCTCGGGGAATTCGGGAAGCGCAAACCGCATCAGCTCTCCGGCGGCCAGCAGCAGAGGGTTGCACTCGCTAGAGCTCTCGCCAAGAGGCCAAGCGTCTTGCTTCTCGATGAGCCGCTTTCTGCACTCGACTTGAAGCTGCGGCGTGAGATGCGGGCCGAACTGAAGCGGATCCAGGTGGATGCAGGCATCACCTTCGTCTTCGTCACTCACGATCAAGAAGAGGCGATGAGCATGGGCGACAGGATAGCCGTGCTCAACAAAGGCACTATCGCGCAACTGGGTTCGCCTCGAGAACTGTACGGCTCGCCCGTGAACCGGTTCGTCGCAGAGTTCATCGGTGAGATGAACTTTCTCACTGCCACGGGGAACGCCGACGGCGCCATGACTGCGGGAGGCACACATCTCCCGGCTGCCGCAATGATCGAGCCCATACCCGAGGGTGAGTCGGTGACAGTCGGGGTCCGCCCTGAGCATCTGCGGGCGGTGGATCGCGGGCCGATCAACGGGCGAATCGTCGCCGTACAGTTTCTGGGAACGGATGTCCGGCTCTGCCTCCGTCTTGGCGGGGATGAGGAGGTGTGGGCTCGGGTCAGCCTCGACTACGAGGGGCCGACGGCACTTGGCTCTGAAGTTTCGCTTGCGCCGACAGAGCGCTCGGTTCGGGTGGTGCGCCCATGAATAGGTCACATGTCGGCTCGACGATTGAAGAGCATGCGGCGAGGCCGAGGCATATCAGCTGGCGCCGCCCGGGCACGGCATCGCCGTGGCTCGCCGCGCCGGCGATCATCATAGGCGTCCTGTTCGTCGGAGTTCCCATAGTGATCGTCATCGTCTATTCCTTCATGAGCCGAGCCCCTGGTGGCACCGGCGTCGCGTGGCCGGTCACCTTCGAGAACTGGCAACGGTTGCTCTTCGAAGAGGACTTCGACGGCAATCGCTTCTTCAACCCGCAATATCTGATCGTCCTCTGGCGTTCCGTGTGGACGGCAGCGCTCACAACCGCGTTGACACTTGTCTTAGCCGTCCCTGCGGCCGTGTGGATCGCGACAAGACCCCCACGACTGCGGAGCCTCTTAGTGCTCGCGGCCACGATTCCTTTCTGGACGAACACGCTCATCCGTACGTACGCGTGGATGATCCTTCTCAACGATCAAGGCATCGTCAATGCCGCTATCCAGGCTTTCGGACTCGACCCGCTCGCGTTGTACCCCAGCCTGTTTGCGACGGTCATCGGGCTCGTCTACGTGTTCGTCCCATTCATGCTCCTGCCGATTTATACGAGCGCAGCCAAGTTCGACTTCCGCCTCGCAGAAGCAGCGTATGACTTGGGCGCCACCCGGTTGCGCGTTGTGACACGCGTACTGCTGCCCAGTCTTCGTCCAGGAATCCTCGCGGGATGCGTCTTGGTGTTCGTGCCCGCCCTTGGGGCCTTCATACAACCCATGCTGCTCGGCGGCGCCAAGGTCGACTTCATCGGCACCATCATCCAGCGTCAATTCAAAGAGTCGCAGAATTGGCCCTTTGGCGCCGCCATCTCGGTAGCTCTGCTCGCCCTCACCTTGATTGCTTTGCTCATTTTCGCTGTTGGCTCGCGGCGGCTCGCCGCACAGGGAGAGAAGGCGAGGCTGCTGTGACTACCCGTCGGCTAAGACCGCTCAACGCGTTCCCTGGGTTCGCCGCCACCGGCATCGCGCTATTCCTCTTTCTCTACCTGCCGCTGTTCGTCATCGTGGTTTACGCCTTCAATGCAAACAATTTGGCCATGGTTTGGAGTGGATTCAGCCTTCACTGGTTCGGCGAGGTGTTCCAATCGGTCCCAATTCGAAAAGCCTTCCTCAACTCGGTCACGATCGCGGTGTTCTCCACCACCGCAGTGCTCGTCGTGTCTGTACTCGCATCCGTGGGGCTGGTGAGCATGAAGAGACGAAACAACACGCTCGCAAGTGGGCTTATCTCTGCGCCGCTCATTCTTCCCGAAATCGTGCTTGGCATCGCCCTGCTCAGCATGTTCGTGATGATAGGTATCCCGTTGGGTATCCCAGCGATGATTCTCGCTCACACGATCGTCGGCCTCCCATTTGCCATGCTTCCCATTCGAGCTCGCCTGGCGGACGCGGACTGGAGCCAGTTCGAAGCGGCGGCGGATCTCGGGGCGAACGAGGTGCAGATCTTCCGGCGCATCACCCTACCGAT
>JAATGV010000009.1 GCA_015654475.1 Actinomycetales bacterium | reverse complement strand
TGCTCCCGGGCCGCTGCGGCGAGCGCCGAGCTGAGCGGAGCGCCGAGGTCGATCCAAGCGCTGATTCCTCCTGAGGTGTGCGGCATAGTCCATTCCGGGGTGCGCGCCTCGAGGACGCCGCGAATCTGCGAGGCGGCGGCTGCGAAGTCGTGCGACCTGTCCCGAATGATGTCGTCGAGCCGGGGCAGGTATTGCGTGACGAGCAGTTGTTCGAGGGCGGGCGTACCAAGGTCGCCGTATGAGCGGATCGCCAGAACACGACGCAGCAGCGCCGTGTTTGCGCGAATCCATCCGACGCGTATGCCACCCCATAACGTCTTGCCGACTGATCCGATGGTGACGATGCGTCTGCGCTGGTCTTCGGTGGCCCCAGCGGCGAACGGTGCGACCGGGGCCCCCGAGAAGTCGAATTCGCCTGCCGTCTCGTCTGCGATGAGAATGGTGCCGCAGCTTTCGGCCGCCGCGAGGATCGCGGCTCGTGCCTCTGTCGACATGGATGCTCCGGTGGGGTTGTGAAAGTCGGGCATCAGGTATCCGAGGCGCGGCATGGTGCGCTGGATGGTGCTGACCGATTGGTCGATGTCCCATCCCTCGGGATACACGGGAATGGATACGAGCCGCCCGCCTGCGGCCGCGAGCGCCTCGGCGGCGTGGGGATATGTCGGTGCCTCGACGAGCGCGCGGTCGCCCCGGCTGAGCACGGCACGAGCGACAAGGGTGATTGCGTGTTGCGCCCCGAGGGTGACCACGATCTCGTCTGGTTCGGTTGCGAGGCCACGCAGGGTGTAACGCTCGGCCAAGGCGACGCGCAGTGCGTCTAATCCGACGAGGTCGAAGCCGCCGTGGTTGAGTGCTGCGGGTAGCTGTTCGAGTGCGAGGCCATACATTTCGGGCAGATCTGGCAACGCGCCGGGTGAGGCCATGGAGAAGTCGATGCCTGCCGCAGGCAATGGCTGGGCGGGAGGTTGACGGTTGTGGGTGATGACACTGCCGGAGCCTTGCGCGCTGACAACGAACCCGTCTTCGCGCAGGGACCCGTATGCGGCGACGATGGTGGTGCGGCTGAGACCGAGTGCTGTGGCGAGCGGCCGTTCGGCGGGCAGGCGCGTGCCGGGTAGGACGCGGCCTTCGGTCACGAGCAGCCGGATTCGCGCCGCGAGCGCAAGGTAGGTGACTTTGTGGTCGTGGCGCCAGTCACCGAGCATGTCGGTGAGTGCGCGGGCGCTGAGGGGGCGGTCGGCAAGAGGAGTGACAGTCAACAGTCCAGAATAGTCACATTGGCCACTATCTGCCATTCCATTTTCACGATTGGATGGATATCACGTGCAAATTGGCCTCCTAGGTCGTGCTATTGGAATGGAATGGAAGTGATTCAGATGGTGGCGTTCGTCGTCTTGGGGATCGGATGCGGCGCGGCGATTGTCGGCACGCTGTTCGCACTTCGCGATCGGCCGGTTCGACTGCCTACCCGTGCCGACTATGACTCACGTCGGCCGCAGGGGCGGCACCAGACCAGTGTGCGGCCCCGAGGATGACCGGCGGCTTGACGGCGGCGGCCCTTGCATCCATCGCCTTGTTCGCCTTCACCATGTCGGTCACCCCTGGACCGAACAACATGCTCTTGGCAACGTCCGGACTGCGTTTCGGGTTGCGTCGCACCGCGCCCATGATCTTCGGCATTCAACTCGGCGTCATCATCCAAGCAGGCCTGGTCGCCGCGGGCCTTGGCAGCCTGTTTCTCGACCACCCTTGGCTCAAGGTCGTCTTGAAGGTGGTTGGCAGCGGCTATCTCGTATGGCTTGCCTGGCATTTGTGGATGTCGGCCGCGCTGCCTGACTCGCAAAGTGCCCGGCCTGCGCGCTGGTGGCAGATGGTCGTCTTCCAGTTCATCAACCCCAAGGCGTGGGTGATGACGGTTACCCTCATTGCCGGGTTCATGCCTTCCGATGGCGTCTATGTGCAGAACTTCGCGGTGACCCTGCTGCTGTTCACGATCGTGGGTACTCCAAGCTGTGGTGTGTGGGCCGTGTTCGGTTCGAGCCTGCGCACGTGGTTGTCTTGCGGCAACCGTCTGGTGTGGGCAAACCGAGTTTTCGCTGTGCTTACGGCGGCCACGGTCGGCATGTTGTGGGTGTGAGTGCGGCAAAATCTCGCGACATCTGGCACACTTGTCTGGGCGCTGGCGATATCGTCGGCCCGTTCCGCCCTGGTGTAATGGCAGCACAGCGGCCTTTGGAGCCGTAAGGTCTAGGTTCGAATCCTGGGGGCGGAGCACTTTTGTTCGATGTTCGGGAGGACCCAGGAGGCGCGAGGATGACGATTCGCGACCTTCACGTCATCGTCCTCGCGGCGGGCTCGGGCACCAGAATGAGGTCGGAGCTGCCCAAGGTTCTGCATCTGGTGGGCACCACTCCCATGCTCGGGCATGTGCTTCGCACCGCTCGAACCATCTCGACGGGCAAGACCGTCGTGGTGCTGCGGTTTGCTGCCGACGTGGTTGGGGAGTATGTCGCGACCGTCGCTCCCGATGCGTGCATCGTGCTGCAGGATGAGGTACCGGGCACTGGCCGTGCCGTCGAGTGTGCGCTTTCTGCTATTCCGGATGACGGCGGAGACGTCGTGATCGTCAGTGCCGACGTTCCGTTGCTCACCCCTCTGGCGTTGAGTCAGTTGGTTGCCGAGCATCGCAGCGGCAATGCGCTCGCATCCATCCTCACTGCCGTCGTCGACGACCCGACGGGCTACGGCAGGGTCATCCGCGACCCGGTCATAGGCGCCGTCGCCCGGATCGTCGAGCAACGCGATGCGACTGCCGAGGAACGTGCGGTTCGTGAAATCAACTCGGGCACATACGTTTTCGATGTTTCGTCTTTGCGCGCCGCGCTCGGCAGCGTCGGCATGGCCAATGCGCAGGGCGAAAAGTATTTGACCGACGTGATCGCTTTGCTTGCCAGGCAGCGCGGGAATGCGGTTCGTGCATCCATCGCCTCAGATGCATGGCTTGTGCAGGGGGTGAACGATCCGGCTCAGCTTGCAGCCGTCAACGGCGAGTACGCTCGCCGGGAGGCGGCTCACGACCGGCCAGGGGATGCAGAACTCGGTTAAGGCGCCGACCTGCGGCGTCGGGTGGCTAGAATAGCTTCTGGGCCGCACGACGGTTGTTGCCCCGAACGGTCTGGGAGCGGATACATGGCTTGTTTTGCATGTGCGGCTTCGCAGCACCAATTTTTCGATTTCTCGAGCTAAACGGCTCAGTTAGGCGCAACAGACAGTGTCCGGGATCTCCCTGAGTGGAAAAAAACGACTCGTCCTCGTCAGCGGGAGAACCCACCCGGGTCTCGCAAAAGAGATTGCCGACTATCTCGGCACCGGGCTTGTTCCGACAAACATCATCGACTTCGCGAATTCTGAGCTTTATGTGCGGTTTGACGAGTCGATTCGTGGCTGTGATGCATTTGTCATTCAGGCGCACGATCGGCCTGTGAACGAATCGTTGATGGAACAGCTGCTGATGGTGGACGCGCTGAAGCGCGCGTCGGCGAAGCGCATCTACGTGGTCGTGCCCTGCTATCCGTACGCGCGCCAAGACAAGAAGCACCGTGGCCGCGAGCCGATTTCCGCTCGCCTCGTCGCCGACATGTTCAAGACTGCCGGCGCAGACCGCATGATGTCGGTCGACTTGCATTCGCCCCAGATCCAAGGCTTCTTCAATGGCCCGGTCGATCACCTGTTCGCACAACCGATTCTCATCAAGCATTTTCTGAGCCAGAATCTGCCCGATCTGACAATCGTCTCGCCGGATATGGGGCGGGTCAAGGTTGCCGATCAGTGGTCTGACCGGCTCAATGCTCCGCTTGCCATCATCCACAAACGTCGCGATCCTATGGTTCCCAACCATGCCACCGCACATGAGATCGTGGGCACGGTTGAGGGCCGCACCTGCTTGATCGTGGACGATCTGATCGATACAGCGGGAACGATTCTTGCCGCGGCGCATGCGTTGAGAGAGCATGGCGCAAAGCGAGTTGTTGTCGCGGCCACCCATGCGGTGTTCTCTGAGCCGGCGGTCGAACGTCTTTCGTCGGCTGATATCGATGAGGTCGTCGTCACGAACACGCTTCCGATCGGGCCGGAGAAGCAATTCCCCGGTTTGACGGTCTTGTCCATCGCCCCGTTGCTCGCTCAGGCGATTCGCGAGGTCTTTGAGGATGGATCCGTAACTTCTATGTTTGACGGGCAATCGTAGGCTTCAGCACTACGTTTGACAGGTAAATGGGCCGTATGTTGCCCAGTTGACAGCTTCTTTGCGTTTTTTCATTTCGGGGGTGTGCGGCGGGGGCTTTGTCGCGCCTTCTCTTGTGAGCATCTGAGCAATTGGTACCCCTAGGATGACAACCGAGGCGACGGAGGGGAGCCAATTGTGCGCGGAGTGGGAGAAACTCTTGTTTTGACGGGGCTCGTTCCCGAGCGCGTTATTGCAGAGGCAATGTCGAAGTACGGCGAGACGCAAAAGTTCGAGGATTACCTGGTTCAGAGCAACTATGTGACCTATTTGCAGTTGGCTCAGACTTACGCATTGTTGCGAAGCCTTCCAGTGATCGATTTGGCCAACTTCACTATAGAGCCGGCGGTCTTGTCGCTTGTTCCCGCTGCGATGGCGAGGCGTCACAACGTGATTCCCATTTCTCAGTCGGGCAACCGCATCGCACTCGCGATGGTCGATCCAGACGACTTGCTTGCCATTGACGATGTCAGCTCATACACCGATGCGCTTGTCGAGCCGTGGGTTGCTGCGAGAGACGCGATGTCTACGGCGCTCGATCGGTATTTCCGCTCGGACGACGAGCTGTCGAACCTTTCGGCGGCGCTCGAAGAGGCTGCCTCCGAGAGGTCGGCCGATGAGATTGCTTTCACCAGCACCAACGAATCGGACGTTCCGATCGTGAAGTTCGTGAACCTGCTGATTTCGCAGGCCATTCAGGATCGCGCCTCGGATATCCACATCGAGCCGGGCGAGACCGAGCTTCTGGTGCGCTATCGCATCGATGGGGTGTTGCACGATATGCAGCGTGCTGACGCGGCCATTCAGGATGGGATCGTCTCAAGACTCAAGATCATGAGCGACATCGATATCGCCGAGAAGCGCATCCCTCAGGACGGCCGGCTTTCTGTGACCTACGACCGGCGCACAATCGATTTACGAGTGGCAACATTGCCAACGGTGTGGGGCGAGAAGATCGTGATGCGTATTCTCGACAACACGGCTGAGCAGGTGGGCATCCAGAATCTGTTATTGTCACCGACCAACCTGGCGCGCTTCACCAGCGCGGTCTCCCGGCCGCATGGAATGATCTTGGTGACGGGCCCAACGGGTTCGGGCAAGTCGACGACGCTGTACACGGCCGTGCGCGAGATCGCCAATCGCACGGTGAACGTGATCACGGTTGAGGACCCGGTCGAGTATCGGCTTGCGGGCATCAATCAGGTGCAGGTGAATCCGAGGGCGGGACTTACCTTTAATACTGCGCTGCGGTCGATTCTGCGCGCAGACCCCGACGTTGTGCTCGTGGGGGAGATTCGCGATCGGGAGACGGCGCAGATCACGGTCGAGGCCGCCCTGACCGGGCACCTGGTGCTGTCGACTCTGCACACGAACGACGCACCGAGTGCGCTGACGCGGCTTGCTGACATCGGCGTTGAACCGTATCTGGTCGGGTCGGCCTTGCAGTGTATCGTGGCGCAACGTCTCGCGCGTCGGTTGTGCGACCGTTGCCGGGAGAGCTATGTGGCTTCCGATGCGACTCTTGTCACGATGGATGCGAGCCCAGACGGCCCGCCAGTCGAACTGTTCCGTGCCGTCGGATGCACCGTGTGTTCGAATACCGGGTATCGGGGGCGCATCGCCATTCATGAGGTGATGTCGATTTCTGAGGTGATCGAGCAAGCGATCGTACATCGCGCGAGCGCGTCGGAACTGCGGGGCATCGCGCTTGCTGAGGGCATGATTCCCATGCGCGAGGATGGCTGGAGCAAGGTGCGGGAGGGATTGACGACCGTCGAAGAAGTTTTACGTGTCGTCGTTTAGCTTCTGTGGTCGACTGTTCTCCGGGGTACACTTCAGAAAATATACGTTTTCGGTCGTAAGGAGCTTCATCCGAGATGCCGTACACTCGCCAATCCCTTGACGATATCCTGCGCCTTTCCGTGCAAGTCGGGGCCTCCGATGTTCACCTCGCCTCTGGCGTCGAACCGCGGTTTCGGCGCGATGGCAGGCTGGTTCCGATTCCGGAGTTCAGCGCCGAATACGCTCTCGACGAATTGCGGAGCACGCTGCACTCGATCATGACCGACGAGCAGAAGGCGACGTATGACCGGGACTACGAACTCGACCTTTCTTATACGCTCGCCGGCGCCGGCAGATTTCGCGTCAACGTGTACCGCGCGCTTGACGGTATAGCTGCGGCGTTTCGGCTGATTTCCGACATTGCCCCGAGCTTTGCCTCACTTGGCATCCCCGCGATCGCGGCCGATCTTGCTCGCGCCCCTCGTGGTCTTGTCCTCGTGACCGGGCCGACCGGCTCAGGCAAGTCGACGACCTTGACTGCGATGGTCGACTTGATCAACTCTGAGCGGGATTGCCACATCATCACGGTAGAGGACCCCATCGAGTTTCTGCATACGAGCAAGCGCGCCCTCGTTACTCAGCGCGAGGTCGGTACGGATACTCGATCGTTTGGGGAGGCATTACGGCGCATCCTCCGGCAAGACCCCGACGTGATCCTTGTCGGTGAGCTTCGCGACCTCGAGACGATTCAGGTCGCCCTGACGGCGGCCGAGACCGGCCAGCTCGTCCTTGCGACGCTGCACACCCAGGGTGCGGCAAAGACGATCAACAGGATCGTGGATGCGTTCCCCGCCCACCAGCATTCTCAGGTGAAGTCGCAGCTGGCCAGCACCCTCAAGGGCGTGATCAGCCAGACGCTTCTTCGCCGTGCTCAGGGCTCCGGACGGGTGCTCGCCACGGAAGTGATGGTGCAGACCCCGGCCGTGCTGAACCTGATTCGCGAGGGTGAGGTGCAACAGTTGTACTCGGTCATGCAGACCGGCAGCGCGCAGGGCATGCACACAATGGATCAGTCGTTGCGCGCGCTCGTCGAACACGGCGTAGTCTCGCAGCGCGAAGCACAGGCCCTGCTCGAAGACCCGAGGGCGCTGGACAACGTGGTGGTGCGCGTCAACGATTTCGACGTCGATGAGTGGTTCCAGGCGGATGGGCCTCAGATATCGGAACCGGACAGCGTTTCTTTCGACGCCATCGTCTCGACCGATCGCGGTGCAACCGGGCCCGTGCGCACTCCCGAGTTCTCTCCGGTGGTTGCGCCGGTAGCGCCGGCGGTGAGTAATGCGGCAGAGCCGGTTGTGCCCGTTCTTGGGGCGGGTCAGTTGTCATCGTTCGGTGGGTTTCCTGCGCCGGTGACTCCGCAAACCTCCGCTCAGGTCTTCGGCGAGCAGCAAGCTGGTCCACAAACTCCTGCCCAGCCACCCCTCACCCCGTCGCCAGCCAGTCAGCCCTCCAGCACTCAGCCTTCTCCTATCCAGCCACAGCCGTATGTTCCCACGCAACTGCCGCCCAGTTTTCCGGTCGCGCCCGCCGTTCCGCCGGCATCGACTCCGTCCGGCGCCCCTCAGCCTGCTCCGGCTCACGATGCGAGCAATGACGACATCCTCAAAGACGCCGATAACTTGTCGGCGCTGGAACTTCTGGCTCGTCTCGAATCGAGGCACGAGCGGGCTCGTGCCTCCGATGAGCACCCGGGGCTGAGCATTCCGGGAGTCAACGTCCCCAGGGAATTCGAGTAGCCATGGCGTCGGTCAGAACATTCAATTACGAGGCAGTCAGCCCGCGTCGCAGTGGCGCGGCGGTGAAGGGAACGTTCGAGGCCACGTCGACGCAGGCGGTTGCTCAGAAGCTTGCGGCTCAGGGACTGATTCCACTTTTCATAGCGCCGCAGGAGCTCACCGGCTTGAACCGGGAGATCAAACTTCCGGGTATCGAGCGGCGGGTGTCGGTGTCGTCACTTGCCGTGTTCTCGCGTCAGCTCTCCGCCCTGGTGGCTGCCGGGATGCCGCTGCTCCGTGCTGTCGAGATTTCTGCTGAGCAGACCGAAGACAAGCACCTAGCCGCAGCTCTAGACTCGGTGCTCGGCGACCTCGAATCGGGCCTGTCCTTCTCGGTGGCTCTGCTGCGCCAGCCCAAGGTGTTTCCGCCCCTCATGGTGAGTCTGATCCGCGTTGGCGAGACAGGAGGGTTCCTTGACACGGCCATGGCCGCTGTCGCACGTCTGTATGCGCGTGAGGCCGACCTGCACGACAAGGTCAAGTCGGCGATGACCTATCCGGTCATCGTGGCGATTATCGCCGTTGTGGCCGTGATCGGGATGCTCACATTTATTGTGCCCATTTTTGAGAAGATGTTCGCTAGTCTTGGGGGTGCGTTACCTGCCCCTACTCAGTTTCTAGTTGTGATTTCACACAATATGACCTGGATTCTTCCCGCAATTATTGTGTTTATCGTAGTGGGCTGGATTTGGTGGAGCGGAAATAAAAATACGGATAAGGTTCGCAGCGTTGTTGATCCATGGAAGTTGAAGGCTCCCGTTTTCGGCAAGCTCAATGTTAAGATCGCGATGTCGCGTTTTTCGCGAAATCTCGCCATGATGCTCAATGCCGGGGTGCCGTTGCTTCAAGCGCTGACCGTTGTGGGCAACGCGTCGGGCAACTGGGCCGTGGCAGAGGCCTTGCGTGAAGTGCATGATTCCGTTCGGCAGGGTCGCTCCTTCGCCACACCGCTCTCCAACCATGCGGTCTTTCCCCCGATGGTTGTCAAGATGATCGCTGTCGGCGAGGAGTCCGGCTCGCTCGGAGCCATGCTCGATAGCATTGCCGACTTCTATGATGCCGAGGTGGAGTCGGCGACCGATCGGCTCACCAGCACGATCGAGCCTCTGATGATCGCCGGTCTCGGCGTGGTCATCGGTGGCATGGTGATCGCACTGTACATGCCCATGTTCAGCATCTATTCGCTGATGAACGGGTCCTAATCTCCGGGCTTGTGGATGCGAATTGCGGGCGCTAATTCCTCAGGATTTTCTCAGCCCGCAACCAGTTTCCTGCCTCGGACGTGGTTTGCGAGCAAAGCCAACCAAAATGAGGTACGCGCGAGTGTCAAATCATATATATTAACCTAGAGCGGGGGCCGGGACTGCTCTGGGCCGCGCGATGCAATTTCGGGCAGCAGTCACTTACCAGGAGCAAAACATGAAAACAATACGTCGCGTTATGGACGCAATGAAGAAAAAGCGCAACGAGGACGAGGGCTTCTCGCTCATCGAACTCATCA
Source organism: Actinomycetales bacterium (assembly GCA_015654475.1). GTDB lineage: Bacteria > Actinomycetota > Actinomycetes > Actinomycetales > Microbacteriaceae > UBA3913. Next base: position 111,313 of record JAATGV010000009.1, on the reverse strand, counting down.
TCGTTGTGGCAATCATCGGCATCCTTGTCGCCATTGCCATTCCGGTGTTTGGAAACATCCAGGCAACTGCTCGCACCAATGCGCTGAAAGCTGCTGCGGGTAATGCAGCAACCGCTGCGGCCGCATCCTTCGCCAACGGAGATACTGCCACGGAAGCGCTGGCTGCTGCTCAAACGGCAGCCGATGGTGATATCACCGTTGCTTGGAAGACAACTCCGACTACAGGAGACGAGGTCTGTGTGGTGGCCACGGATCCCAGTGCCAACCCAACCACTGAAGAATCCGGCCCTGGCTGCTAGCCGAATTCAAGTGGTTACGCTCGGTTCGCGGCACATCCATTCATCTGAATGATGGTGGCTGGATGTGGCCGCTTCTCCGCGCAACGACAGATCAGAGTGAATCAAGACAATCGACGCGACGCTGGAGACGACGGCTTTACCCTTGTGGAGGTCGTCGTCTCTATCGTGCTGCTTGGCCTGATCGCCATGACCATGTTGCCGATGTTCATCACCGGCCTGCGCTTGTCGATGCAAAACAGCGATAGGGCATCGGCAACCGCACAGGTGAATGCTCGCATCGAGCAGGCGCGCGCCACTCCCACATGCGCGGGCCTGCAGGCGCTGGTCGCGACGAGCACGTTCGATACTGGTCGTGGCGAGACGCTCAGCCTTGTCACGACTTTGCCAGACGGCTGCACGGCAAACAGCGCCGTCACCTTCAGCGTGGTGGCGAAGACCACGGACAGCGTGGGCACCATCCGATCGTCGGCGACGACCAAAGTGTTTGTGGCCTCATGACGGGCTCTCGGTCTCGCGAAGATGACGGCATCACCCTGATCGAACTGATCATCTCGGTGAGCCTTGTCGCTGTTATCGCCGTTTTCGTCACGGCGTTTGTGATCAACGCCTTCACCACACAATCGACGGTGACTGACACCTCAGAGAACACCACGGAAGGCGAACTCGTGAGCCAACTGGTCGTCAAGAGCGTTCGGGCTGCTTCGGCTGTCAAGGTCGCCATAGGCGGGTACCGCATCGACATGCGCACTCAGGCGACGGATGGCTCGTGGGTGTGCACCGCGTTCGCGCTCGATGCGGGCGGCAGTATTCGTAGCAAGACGTCAGCGTCGGCGGTCCCCAGCATTGCACTCGCCGGCAGCGTATCGGCCTCTGCGTCGGCAAGCGACGCGGCCACCGGCTGGGCAGAGCTGAGTACCAACGTCTCAGCGATCGGTGCAACGCCCGTGTTTTCGGTCGGAACTGGCAGTACCGTCGCCTACAGCTTTCACGTGAACGGCGGCGGGACTCCCGTCTCGTTCTCCGGTTCCGCGGTGCCGCGAGTGTATTCGGGAACGAGCGCGCCATGTTTTTGAACACGATGATTGCCAGACGGCTGCGTCGAGACGACAGCGGCGCGGCGCTCGTCACCGTGATTGCCGCAATGTTGCTCGGAGTGGTTGTCGTCGCCACTGTCGCGGCACTGAGCGTGAACACCACGCGGTTCACTGTCAACCAGAACAGTCTCGTGCAGGCGAACGCCGCCGCCGAGGCGGGGCGAGACAGCGTTCTCGCCACCCTTGTCGCCTCCGGGTGCACGACGACCAGTGGGGCAGGCGTCGTGGATGCGGCGACAGGGCAAAACTATTCGTGGAGCATATACGCGTCGACAGCCGCATCGGCCGATGCCGCGACAACCGACTTGACCAGCCCCGCCTGCCCGACTTCGACAACGACCTTCGTGGTGGTGCACTCCACAGGAACCGCCAAAGACGGCACAACCAGGACCATCAATTCGGCGTTCTCATGGTCGCCTGTGTCGAGCGCCAACACTATCGGGATGATCTCGACCTCAGGCGCGCTTTCGATCTCTTCCGGTAGCCAGACCATCAACAACTCCGGTGGCGACATCACCGTCGGATCAGGCGACTACACCTGTGCAGTCAGCGGCCAAGTGGTCGACGGCAGCGTGTATGTCGTCAACGGCAACGCCTACCTCACCAACAGCTGCAGCGTCGCCGGCGACGTGTATGCATCTGGCTACGTCAACCTCGACAGCAACACTCGCATCGGTGGGGACGTGTACGCCGGCGGTAACGTGACGATGAACAACAACTCGAAGATCGGCGGATCGATCTCGGCCAAGGGAAACATCGTCGTCAACAACAGCGCAACCGTGGCAGGATCCGTCAGCGGCCTTGGCACCTTCACCCTGCAATCGGGCACCGTCAGCGGTGCAGTAAGCGTCGCCGGCGCGTTGAGCATCAACTCGGGCGTCGTCAGGGGGTCGGTAACCAGTTCGTCCACCGCGCCGGCGGGCATCTACGCCGGCACGATCGGCTCGGATACATCATCGGCCGACCTCACCATCGCCGGGTACTTTTCGCAGTTCCAGGCGTCGAAGGTGTACGGCAACGTTGCCGCGGCCAGTTCTACGCAGAGTTCGGTCGCGCCAGATACCACGATCACAGGCAACCTCGCGTTGCTCACCTCGCCGAACACCTGGAACTCCGGTCCAAGCGTCAACGGGACCAAGACATACAACTCCGCACCCTTCACTGTGGCGGCACCCTCGGTGACGACCCCGGCACGCATCTCCGCCGGATTCACCTGGATCGACTATGCCTTCACTCAGACGACCTGGGTGAATTCCGGCTACGGAGTCGTCAAGCTCACGGGAACCTGCAACTATCAGGGCGATGCAAGTTTTGTGGCGCAACTCGCCGGATACTCGTCGCCGACAGTGCTCGATGCTCGAGACTGCACTGATCTCAAGTTTTATGGGCTTGCGATGAAAATCAAGACGAACGTCTCCATCATCCTTCCGCAGAAGAACTACGAGGTCAGCTTTCAGGGTGCATCCGTCACCGCATCCGATGGCGCAGCACACATTTTCAACATCATCCGTCCCGACCCGGTTGCTGACAACTCACCCACCTGCACATATCGGCACACGACAAGCCTCTACTCTTTTGTGATGGGAAGCACAATCAGCGGTTTCGTGTACGACCCCTGTGGCGTGTTCGTCGGGCAGGGCCACGTCATCAACGGGCAGATCTACGCGTCGGGCGTCAGCTTCGGCGGCGGCGACGGTCAGCTCAACTTCACCCTCGTCACAGTGCCCGGCCTGATCACCGGAACAGGCAGCGGATCGTCCGGTTCGGGCAGCTCCGGCGGCACACTCGGCACAACGGTGCTCGCCCAGCGCCAGGTCCACTAGCCGCGCATCCACGATTCGATGAATGAGTCAATCGCAGCAACAGACTGGAGCGTGCCGCTGCTCGTTTTGGCGGCAGTGCTTGGTCTCGTTGTTGGCTCGTTTCTCAACGTCGTCATCTACCGAGTGCCGGCAGGCGAATCGTTGCTCACCCCAAGCCATTGCCCGCACTGTGGCAAACCCATCAAGTGGTATCAGAACATCCCGGTGGTCTCGTGGCTCGCATTGCGCGGCCGGTCGCGGTGCTGTGCCACCCCCATCAGCGTGCAATATCCGCTCGTCGAAGCGTTCACGGCTCTCGCCTGGGTTTCCGTCACATGGATCATGGTGGCGCGGTTTCCCATCTCGAGTGCCCGGCTGGTCGAGGGGCTCACCTATCTTTACCTGGTCTCGATCAGCATCGCTCTCGCCGTCATCGATGCCCGCTGGCGGCGGTTGCCCGACACCATCGTTGTGCCGAGTTATGTGGTGATCGCGCTCGGACTGACGATCTCTTCGATGCTCTCTGGTGACTTTGGCAGCCTTGGCCGTGCCGGGCTCGGAATGCTCGTGCTCGGTGGCTTCTACCTGATCCTGATGCTTCTCAAACCGGGCGGAATGGGTGCGGGCGACGTCAAGCTGGCTGGTGTTCTCGGGCTCGCACTTGGCTGGCTCAGTTGGCCGCAATTGTTTATTGGCGCATTCGCTGGTTTTCTCGGTGGAGGAATCTGGGGAATTGCATTGATTCTGAGCCGACGCGGCACAGCAAAGAGTGCAATTCCTTTTGGTCCATTCATGCTTCTGGGAGCTTGGGTGGCAATATTCGTGTCGCAGCCGGTACTGGAAGGGATATCGCGCCTGTATGGGCTAGTGTGACGGGTGAAGATAGGTTTCATATATTGTGTGATAGCGGTTGATGATTCGGTCGCTGCAGCAGGAGGGGATTTCTCGGGCCGATGTCAGACGATAGCGTTGTCGGCCTCGTGATTACCGAGTCTGGGATACGAGGGGTTCAACTGTCCCGGCTCAAGTCGAAGACTCCCGTCGTCACCGCACACGGAGAAGTCGCGATTCCTCCAGGTATTGCCAAAGACAGCGAGATCGTCGATCGTGACGCCGCAGTGCTCGCGTTGCGCAAGCTATGGACCCAGGCGGGCTTCACTACGAAGAAGGTTGCCCTCGGGGTGGGCAACAGGCGAGTCATTGTCCGAGAGGTTTCGGCACCAGACCTTCCCCTCGCGCAGATCAAGCGGGCGTTGCCATATCAGATCGGCGACCTTCTGCCTGTGCCACCCGAACAGGCAATCATCGACTTCTACCCCCTTCGAGAGACGGTGCTGGCAAATGCCGAAGTCGCGGTCGAAGGGCTGCTTGTCGCGGTCATCGCAGAGATGGTCGAGGGCATCGTGGCGACCGTCAAGGGCGCTCATCTTAAAGTGGATTCGGTCGACCTGCTGCCATTCGCCCTGACTCGGGTCGTCACCCGGACTGTGTCGCAAGACGCGCCCTATCTCGCGGTAAACGTCGGAGCGAACTCGACCAATGTCGTCGTCATCCTCAACAAGATTCCCCAGTTCGTCCGTATGATTCCTATCTGCGGTGACACCATCGTCGCGGCACTTGCAGAGACATTCGGAATCGACCTGCAGTCCGCGCGCGGCATTCATGTTCGCGGATCCATTGCTGACCTCGCCCCTCAGGAACTCGCCCGACTGGAAAGCATCCGTCAGCCGATTACAGAACTCGCCGCAAGAATCAAGGGCACTGGCGATTACTACAACGCGAAAGAGGGAACCAGCCCCTGGCACGGCGTTGTGCTCTCTGGATCGGCGGCGCGTCTGCCGATGCTCGCCGAGGGTATCGAGACCGTTACAGGGCAACGCGTTGAACTGTTGCGCCCGACCGCGGGACTTGTTGTTTCGCGTCGGCTCAAGGAGCCCTTCCTGGATGCTCAGGCGATTCGGTTCGCCATGCCGATCGGGTTGGCGATGGGGGAGAGTCGATGACAGACGATCCGGAGAACTTCGCCGACGGCAAACGTTCGCACAAAGATCAGGACAAGCGAAAAGCAAAACGTCGGCCAGCCAAGGGCTCGAAGAACAAGTCCCGAAACGGCATCGTGTTCGGGCTTCCCCCTCGCGTCGACCTGATGCCGCAATCGGAGATTCGTCGGCACGCGGTCAAGCGGAGCATCGGAGCAGTCGCCATCTGGCTTGCCATTACCCTTGCCGTGACGGCAGCGGTCAATGGCGGGGCGTACTACCTCATGTGGTCATCGCAACTGTCGCTCGACGAGGCGAACCGATCAGTGGCGCGGCAGCAAGATCAGCGGAGCGAGTTCGCCGGCCTCAGTGCGCTGATTGCGAAGGTCGACTCGATGTCCGGGTTTGAGGCATACGCGATGGATACAGACACGGACTGGGCGAAGCTGTGGAAAGCTGTCAAAGCCCAGATTCCCGACGGCTCTACGGTGGAGAACCTCACATTCACCACCGCGGCAAGCGGCGGCGATCCCACGACCGCTACAGGGACAACGGTGGAGTTTATCGGTGGCTCCGACGTGTGGCTCGACCCTGCAAGGGTGCTGGCCGCCGTAAGCGGGATTCCGGGCTATTTGACCGGGAACTTCGACTACATTCATGCAACTGCCAGTTCTGGCAAGAAATACAGCTACCGAGTCGTCGTCACAGTGAACCAGTCCTATTACACCTTTGCTTATGCAACAGAGGCGGCGAGCAATTGACCCCACAAACCAGACTGATACAGATTGCCGGCGTCGTTGTTGCCTTCGGTATCTTGGCCATCGGGCTCGTTCTCGGTGCCTTGCCGATGGCATCGCAGGCGTTGCAGAACGGCAAGCTTGAAGCATCGGCACTCGACACGGTGGCGAGCGTCAACGCCGAGATTGCCTCGTTGCAGGGAAAGATGGGCGAGACCGACTCGCTTGAGGCGGAACTCGCTCGCCAGCACGAGGGTGTTCCAGAGCTAGAACAGTTCCAAGACATCGTGCGCGCGATAAGCGTAGCCGCAGACACCGCGGGCGTCACCCCAGAGACCTTGGATCAGAGCGGACAGTCGGCATACACCGGAGTCAACAGCGCCATCCAGGCCCAGGCGACGACGGCACCGTCGGCCTCAGCGTCTGAATCGGCGCAGGCGAGCGCCACGGCGTCGGCAACCCCGAGCGCAGATACGGGACAGGCCCAGGTGGCGGTTCCGGGCGATGCCGCACAGTGGGCGGCCAAAGGCTTCGCGCAGATCCCCATCACCATCACTCTTGGAAGCCCCGACACCGACAGCGCGGTCACGTTTGTCAACGAGCTACGGCAATCGACCCGACTCGTCGACATCAACATGTGGACGGTGGAGATGTCCTCCGGATCCACGTCGCAAGAGCCGTACACGATCACCGTCGACGCATTGATCTTCGTCTTCTCCGGTTCACATTAGAGCAGGCCCGCTGCCCCTCCACCCGCACGAATGTGGGCGTGAAGGCGGTGTGTCACAAAAACCGGCACAGAAATTGTGCGGAGTGAACGCAGTGTGGGGTCCAACCAGAACTGGTTGGACCCCACACGCGTCTAGAAAGCGGAGCGCGTATTACGCCTCGATCTCAGTGCGGTCGCCCGACCACAGGGTGTGGAAGGTGCCGGCCATATCGATGCGCTGATATGTGTGAGCGCCGAAGTAGTCGCGTTGTGCCTGGATCAGCGATGCAGGCAGGCGCTCGGCGCGCAGGCCGTCGTAGTAGGCGAGCGAACTCGAGAATGCGGGGACGGGGATGCCAACCAGCGTTGCGTTGGCGACGACGCGGCGCCATGCGTCTTGTGCGCCGTCGATGGCCTTCGTGAAATAGTCGTCAAGCAGCATCGACACCGGCTTGGTGCGACCACTGTACGCGTCGGTGATGCGGTTCAAGAAGATCGCACGAATGATGCAGCCGCCACGCCAGATCCGGGCGACCGCGGCAAGATCGATGTCCCAGCCGTACTCCTCGGCACCGAAGGCGATCTCATCGAATCCTTGAGCATAAGCCACGATTTTCGACGCGTAAAGCGCGCGTCGAACAGCCTCGACGAACGCATCCTTGTCAGTGATCGGGAGGCTGCCATCTGGTCCGCGCAGGCTCCCGGCGGCCGCTCTCTGTGCTGGCTGCGAGGAAAGGGCGCGAGAAAACACGGCCTCCGAAATGCCCGTGACGGGCACCCCGAGCTGCAAGGCCGTCTGCACTGTCCACGTCCCGGTGCCCTTCATGCCCGCCTGGTCGACGACGACGTCGACAAATGGCCGACCTGTTTTCGCATCCACCTGGCGAAGCACCTCTGCGGTGATCTCGACGAGGTATGAGTTGAGCTCGCCACGATTCCATTCGTCGAAGATGTCGGCGATCTCGGCCGGCTCAAGTCCGGCGCCACGGCGCAAAAGATCGTAGCTCTCTGCGATCAACTGCATGTCGGCGTATTCGATACCGTTGTGCACCATCTTGACGAAGTGACCTGCCCCATCGGTGCCGATGTGGGTGACGCACGGCACGCCGTCGACCTTGGCGGCGATCGATTCGAGAATGGGGCCGAGAGTGCGATAAGACTCCGCAGTGCCACCCGGCATGATCGATGGGCCCTCAAGCGCACCGACCTCGCCACCCGAAACCCCGGCACCGACGAAGTGCAGGCCGCGTTCCCGGATCTCGCGTTCACGGCGAATCGTGTCTGTGAACAGCGAGTTGCCGCCGTCGACGATGATGTCGCCCTCTTCCATCTCGTCGGCAAGAAGCTTGATGGTTGCATCCGTCGCCTCGCCTGCCTTGACAAGCAGGATCGCTGTGCGAGGCTTTTCGAGAGAAGCCACGAAGTCTGCGATTGTTGTCGAGGGGATGAATTCTCCCTCGCTGCCGTGATCGCGAATCAGCCGCTCAGTCGCGGGAGCCGATCGGTTGTATACCGCTACGGTGTGGCCGTGGTGCGCGAGGTTGCGGGCCAAGTTGCTGCCCATGACCCCGAGGCCGACGACACCGATATTTGCCTTGCCAGACATGCATGAATCCTTTGTCAACAGAAATTGAAACCGCCTACCAGCCTACCTACCTTTCTGTTAAACAACCCCATCGAGCGATGATTCCCTCCGCTTGCCAAGCACAGGGGCAGCGGCGAGCGCCTCCACCTCGATCGCCATGCCAGTAATAGCGAATCCGGCAACGACGATGACGGTGGATGCAGGGCGGGACCCATTGAGAAATGCGTCGCGGGCGAGGCGGTATGGTTCGACCACGGAGGGGTCTCTCAGGTATGCGGTCAACTTGACCAGGTGCTCGGTGGTCATCTCGGCATCGGAGAGCAGCCGGCCGATATTCTCGAAAGCGATTCGGCACTGCTGATTGACGTCGTCGGGGATGGTGCCGTCCTTTGTCCACCCGGCCTGGCCGGTGGTCACGAGAAGACGACTACTCGGTGGCACTTCGACCGCGTGGCTGAAACCGGCGTCGGCCGGAACCATGGACTCGGGGTTTCGGTGCAACAGCTCATCAGACATGGCGGGCTCCTCGATAGTGATGGTGAGCGGCGGATGGGACCGGATCAAAGTGCGTGGAGCCACGAGTCCCAGCGTGGGTCCCGATAGAGGGCCTTGGCATTGACGAAGTAGACGAGGCCGTAGCGGGCATAGTCGTAGTCGGCGTCGCGCTCGAGCGCTTGGCTCAATGCCCAGAGGCCGAACCGCATCAGGATCGCCAAAGTCATGACGCGCATGCGGGCTTCGTAGCGGTATTCATAGCGGCCGAAGTACTCTTCGATGAGCGCTATCTTGGTGCGCTCTGGGACGGGGTAGAAGCCGAGCATCCCCAATACGTCGTATGCGGGATCGTTGTTGGCTGCGAACTCGTAGTCGACCAGACGCATCGGCGCACCCGGTTTCACCATCATGTTCGTGAAGTTGGGATCGTTGTGGCATGGAGCGAGGTCGATGCCCGATGCCCGGAGCGCCGAGGCCGCACGATTCCATTCGGCGAAGGGCTCTGACATCCACCCAGGAATCTCGAAGCCGCGCTCGCGCAGAGAATCGAGCGCCTGGTCGATCTCGTCAATCACGGTTCGGGTCTTGGGAAGCAACGGTGCGCGGTGCAGCGTGCGGTACATCTTCACGACATCGACGACGGCGTCCGTGGTGGCGAGCTCATGTTCGGTGAGGCTGACGTAGCCGTCAAGGTATTCGTCCACGGTGATGCCGGATGCCGAATCGTAGAACGTGCATTGCGGTCCGACTCCGACGGAGGCGGCACAGCGAGAGGCGGCAACCGTGAGCTCCCGGTCGACAAAAGCCTCGGTGCCGGCTCCGGGAACCTTGACGAAGTGCGACGTTCCGTCATCGACCACGAGTCGCCAGTTGCCGTTGTTGAGCCCGCCCGAGATCTCGGTGAGGGTGATGGCCCTGCTCTTCCATGGCCAGCCAGGGATGTTCTGCAGGCGATCCGCCAACGCGGATGCGTCGAGTGTCGACCAATCTGAGGTCTGCGTCATGCCCGCTCCTTCCATGAACTGTAGGCCGGGTCGGACAACGTCGCCAGTGCGTGTCTGACCCGCACCCCGCCGAGGAAGCTCGGCGCAAAATTGGGGTGGGTGGATCTCGCCGTGGCGATTCGCGAAATGGCGGCCCAGCGGATGTCGTCGATGATGCCGAACAGTTGCGCACGCGCATACGCACGTGCATCCCAACTGCCCCAGAACGTCTCGAAGACCTCTTCCGGTGCAGCGACATATGGCGCGAGTTCGGCGACAAGCATCCCCGCCGTGGCAGTGCGGCTTCGTCTGCCTGCAAGCGTGCCCCCGACGAAGGCGACGGATGTGTCTGGACCGAGCATGATATTTGAAAGCATGGCGTCGCCGGTGGCGACGTGGGTCTCGGACGTTGCGTGCAGCTTTGGCGCGAATGTCGAGATCTCCTGCAGAACGGCCTCTGCTCCATCGGGAAGGGACATCCCGAGGCGAGCCGCAACGCCGACCAACCTGGCCAGCTCATCCACAGAATCGATTTCAGGCAGATCGGCGGTCAACGTACCCACCTGGCGATGCGCGGCGAGCAAGGGGACGAGGAGGTTGCCGGACATCACTCGAGAGAGCGTCGCGAGGTGGTGGTCTTCACCGATGTCGCGTGTGATGATCGCACCGTCGGATGTCGACGCGATCACTTCCGGGCCGAGTCCGGCGCTCGCCAGGGCAGTGGCGAAGGCGACAGCATGCGCGGGATCGCCCAGGGCGCTTCTGTGGGCACGTGGCTGGCGCAGGATGAGTGAGCCGTGTTCTGGGTGCGTGCCATGAAAGACGGTCGTGTTTCCCGACCACCAACCGGGCCCAGCGGGAACGATAGACGTTTGCGGCTCCCACGCGATCGCGAGTTCTGCAACAGTGTCCACGATCCTCCTATTCTGCAGCGAGCCGGGGAACGAGGGGATCGTTCGCTTCGGCGAGCAACCGCATGACGCCGATAACGCGAGCGTCGTCTCCGCGATTCCCGACAACCTGGGCGCCGATCGGGAGGCCCTCCGGTGTGAAGCCTGCCGGCACTATTCCTGCGGGCTGACCTGTCTGGTTGAACCATGCAGTGAACTGTGCGTGGTCGATGGTCGACCGTGCGCCGGGAGGGGCGAAGGCTTCTGCACGGAACGCGGCCACCGACAGCGCGGGCGTAATGACGATGTCGTATGCCTGGGTGACGCGACCGACGCGATCCCTGGCGGCTTCGACTTGGCTGATGGCTTGCGCATACGAGAGCCCCGACATGGCGTAGGCAGGCTCGACGAATTCGGCGAGGTCCGGGAGAAGCCGGGCCCGGTCGGCGAGTGGGCGGGTGTGGATCTCAGCGACGACTCGGAAGCGGAATGTTGCGAGGAGAGCGTCTTGGTCCGTCTCTGTGAGGCCGAGGCTGGGGATCTCGGTGACCTGCGCTCCGAGTGATCTCAGGATGTCGGCCTGTGCCTTGGCAGCGGCGAGTTCGTCGGGACCGGCAGGCATGCCTGCACCCGCCGACGTGGCGAAGGCGACCCTGAGCCCGCTGGCGTCGCTAGACGGCTGTGGCGCATATGAGGAGGCGGGCAGGCTCGAAAGATCGTCTCGGTCGTAGCCGGAGATGACCGAGAGCACAGACTCGAGGTCGGCGACTGTGCGTGTGAGTGCCCCGACAGATCGCACGGAACTGGCAGGGGCGTAGGGAATCACGCCCTGAGTCGGTTTGAACCCGAACACCCCGCAGTGGGCGGCCGGGATTCGTACGGAACCGCCGAGGTCGGTGCCGAGGGCGATTGGGCCGACTCCGGCCGCGACGAGCGCCCCGGCCCCTGAGCTCGACCCGCCTGGTGTGTAGTCGGTGTTCCACGGGTTGCGCACGACGCCGTAGAGGCTGCTGACTCCGGATGCGACCATGCCGAGTTCGGGCATGGTGGTCTTGGCAAAGAGGATGACACCGGCCGCTCGGAGCCGTGCGACGGGAATGGCATCGGTCTCCCCTCGAACGTCGGGGTGCACGAGGCTGCCGTGCCGCCAGGGCGTTCCGCGCATCGGAATGCTCTCTTTGATCGAGATCGGTACGCCGTCGAGCGGCCCGATTGGCTCACCCGCCTCCCAGCGTCGGTCGCTCGCTGCCGCCTGATCCCGCGCCTCGTCGCCGTTCATCCATGCGATGGCCTGGTATTCGGTACCTGCAACTTCCGCGAGCTTGAGGACGTCGTCGGCGACATCGGATGGCCGCAGTTCACCAGACTGGTATGCGTCGGTGAGCTGTGCCGCGGTGAGCAACCCGGGTCGAGTGGCGTGCATTGCGGAGTCAGCTTTCATTCGTAAGGAGTTCGGTCACGAGTTGGCACGCGTAGTCGACCTGATGCATCGCAGCAGGGGAGTTTCCGACTTGGACGAATCCGTGGATCATTCCGGGCGCCTCGTGTTGCACGACGCGAACGCCGTCGTAGGCCATTTTCTCCGCCAGGACGGTCCCATGTTCTTTGATGGGATCGAACTCGGCGGTGATGATGACTGCGGGAGCGACGCCGGCGAAGGAATCGTGGAAGAGCGGAGATGCGCGAACATCCCAGCGCAGGTCGGGATCGACCAGATACGCGCGGTCGGGGAACTCGACGGGTGGTGTCTCGAGCAGGTAGCCCGTCGCGTATGTGTCCATGGCAGGGTACCGCTTGGTCAAGTCTGACGAGGGGTAGAACATGAGCTGCGCCGCAAGGCGAATGCCTTCGTCGCGCGCCAAGACGCTGAGTGACGCGGTGAAGTTGCCTCCGGCGCTGTCGCCCGAGAGGATGATCGAGTCGGCGGCTCCCAGCTCTTCGGCATGCTCGGACGCCCAGCGAAGTGCGTCCCTGGAGTCTTCCCAGCCTGCAGGGAAGGGGTGCTCGGGAGCGAGGCGGTAGTCGACGGAGAGCACGGTGGCGTCAAGTTGTTTGGCGAGACGGTCGGTGAGTGGGGTATACAGTTTTGCGCTACCGAAGACCCATGAGCCGCCGTGCAGATAGACGACGAGCGTCGTACCCGTCGAGTTGGTCGGTTTGGTGAGTGTCGCATGGATGGGCCCACCGGTTCCGGGGATGACCAGGTCGCGATGCTCGACGCCGGTTATGATGTCGAGGCCGAGGATGTCGATAGCGGTCTGATCGTGCAGGGCCCGTTGAGCAATCAGGTCACCGTCGTCGGCGATGGCTTCCCGTGCGACCGCGATCTTGTCGAGAATGCGGCGGATGTCTGGGTCGAGTGCCATGGAAACTCCAATCGGAACAGCGTGACACAAGCATGTCAGCCGAATGTTTCCAAATGGTTAACTAGGTCAACTGGTAAGACCTGTTGATGAACTTGAGTCAACAAGGCTTTGCAGAAAGGCCCGCTCGTCTTCCGGAACCGAGTCGCCGTAGTAGTCGAAAATGTAGCGACGGGACAACGTGCCTGCAAGATCGGGATCGCCGCTGCGGATTGCCTCGAGAATCTCGGCATCGTGATCTCGCGAGACCGCCATCACCGCGAGTCCGCTCGCATCCGAGTCGATCTTGCCCAAAATCATTTCGAGCATGAGCCCCTGAGTCGACTTGTTGAAGAGTCCGACGAGCCCGTTGCCCGACGCGTCCCAGATAGCCTGGTGGAACTCCACCTCAGCGAGACCGAACTGGTCTGTCGAGGCGTTGCCTGTGACGACTTCGCTCATACGGGCAACCGCGCTATCCATCCTCGCAAGATGTGCGTCTGTGCGTTGATGCGCGGCCAGAGTGCATGCAAAACCCTCGAGAAGCATGCGGATGGGCACGAAGTCGCTCAACCGGAGGTTGCCGGTGCGTACCAGGCTGCTGATCGGTCGCGTCAGCAGGTCGGCAGAGGGCGGCAAAATCTCGGATCCATTGGGGTCGCCGTGCCGCGATCGGATCAACCCCATCGCCTCGAGCACACGCAAGGCCTCGCGAACCGTAGGCCGAGAAACCGAGAAACGCTCCATCATGTCCCGCTCGCTCGGGAGCCGCTCACCGGCAGAAAGGGAACCGTCGGCGATCGCCGACTCGATCTGTTCCACGATCTGTTCGTAGGCCCGCGAGGTCTTTACCGCTCGGAAGTCTGTCTTGCCACTGATGGTCATATTGTGTGCGGTCCTCTCTGATCGCCTGAAAAAACTTTAGCGTGGATCTTCTGGCCAGGCCGGGCTCGAGGTCGAGGGCCTGTGCGACTCGAACCACTTCGCAGCGTCGAGTACGTGTTGGTCGGCGAAGCGTCGTCCGGCGATCTGAATGCCGACGGGGCGGCCATCGCCGGTGAAGCCGGCATTGACCGAGATCGCCGGCTGGTCCGAGAAATTGTATGGGGCCGTGAAACCGATGTGGTGCAAGGATGTCGCAGCCGAGTTGGATGGCATCGGCCATTCTGCAGGGAACGCGGCGACCGGCGAGACTGGGCTAAGCACCAAGTCGTATCCGATAGTCGCACTCACTGTGGATGCGCGCATCGCCACGATCTGTTGATATGCATCCATCAGCGCAAGACCGTCTGTGCCGGCTGCTCCCTCAACCCAGTCGACGATGAAGGGCAGTACTTTGGATCGGTGCTCCTCATCGAGACGGGTCACGTCGAGCAGCGAACGCATCCGCAGGAAGATGTCGAGTCCATCGAATTGCTCGGGTGTGCAGACGGGGCTGATTTCGATGATCTCCGCGCCGCCGTCTGCGAACCTTTCGGCAGTGGCGCGAACGATGGCATTCACCTCCGGATCCACGTCCAGGCCCCAGCCTGCGTCGAGTTGGAGAGCGACCCGCAGTCCAGCGACCGATTGGTCGTCGCGCTCGCGCACGACATCCCAGTCGATGGAAACGGGAACCTGAGTGGTGTCTCGGTCGTCTGCGCCGGTCAGCACAGACATGGCGAGTGCACAGTCGTCGACGGTGCGGGTGAGTGGCCCGATGCAGCGCCCGATGTATGGCGCATCCACAGGAATGAGTCCGTATGTCGGTTTGAATCCGACCAGGCCGAGCCACGTTGCAGGGAGCCGGACGGAGCCACCGATATCGCTACCCGTGTGAATGGGCCCGAGTTGCGCCGCCGCCGCCGCACAGGCGCCCGACGAAGAGCCGCCGACCGTCCAGGCGGGGTTGAGCGGGCTGCGCGTGATGCCATGCAGGCTGGACACGCCTGACGAGAGCATTCCGTAGTCCGGCATGACGCTCGTTGCGAATCGTGCGGCGCCAGACTTGGTCAGCAGCTGCTGTACAGGGCCGTCCACCGTCTGCGGGGGAGCGTCGAAGCTCGCCGCGGTGCCCGACCACATGGGCTGACCTGCTGTTGCGACGTTCTCTTTGACGCTCACGGGTATGCCGTCGAGCGGACCGAGAGGGGTGCCTGCCTCCCATCGGCGTGCGCTTGCTCGTGCGCGGTCCAGTGCGCCCTCACGGTCGACGACGGCGAAGGCGTTGATGGTTGGTTGCCAGGCGTCTGTTCGCTCGAGTACGTCTTCCATGACGGCAACGGGGTCGAGGTCGCCCGACTCATAGGAGGCGCGTAGTTCGGTTGCGGTGAGGTTGTGAGGGGCACTTGGCAAGTCGGATCACTCCAATCGATGGCGGAGAAGAACACTGGTCCGACCAGTATAACGATGTGCTGGGGTGGCTACTGAGACGCGTCCTCTATGACGCCCTTCCGTGACGCGACGATCGCGGCGTACACGCCGGGAATGGCGACCAGCGAGAGGAACGCTAGCGGGAGCACCCACTCGCCTGTCGCTGAATAGAGCCAGCCGACGACCAACGGCCCGGTGATTGCAAGGACGTAGCCGATCGTCTGAGAGGTCGCGCTCAGCTTGGCGGCGCCATTCTCGGTGCGTGCCCGAAGTTGGAACAGCGTAAGGCAAGCGGGGAAGAGCAGCGGACCGAGCCCGGCAATGATCACCCAGAGCACCGGGGCGAATCGTGGCGCGAAGGCCAAGCCGACGTTGCCTGCGACAGTTGCTAGAATTCCGAACAGCAGCAGGGGGAACGGCGAACGCATCCGCGACGTCAGGGCAGGCACGAGAAGGGCCAACGGAATGCCGAGCGCTCCGTAGAGGGCTAGGAGTGAGCCCGCCGCGGTACTGCTCATACCCGCCGTGTCGACGAGGATTTGGGGCAGCCAGGCGAACATCGCATAGCCGTTGATCGCGGAGACGGAAAAAAGGATGCCGAGTGCCCAGGCGAGGCTCGACCGCCACGTGCCGAGGTCAATGGTGTCCGCCCCCAGTTCCTCAGGCGCGAGCATCTGGGGCCTCTGCCGGAGCAGGAACGCCCAGGGCGCTATCGCCACGAGCGCCAGCACCGCCCAGATGCTCAGTGCTCCGCGCCAGCCCCAGGCGTCGGCCGAAAGCACGGCGAGAAGTGGCGGTGCGGCCGTGCTCACCCCGATGAGCGTCGCGTACATCGATGTGATGGCGCCAGGGTTGCCCGGAAAGAATTTCTTGGTCGCTGGAGTGAGCAGTACGTTGCCGGCGCCCATGCCGGTGAGACTGACCAGTGTGCCGACTACGAGTGCTGTTGTTGAGCCTGCGAAGCTGCGTGTGAGGTGGCCTGCAACGACGGCAACCAAGGCGATGAGAATACTTCCCTCGACGCCGATCCGTCGGGCAAGACGACTGCCGATGAACCCGAAAACGGCGAAAACCGCGGGGGGCAGAAGCCCGAGAAGCGACACGGTACTTGTATCGATGGGGATATCTTTGGCGACACGAGTGAAAAGGGGCGACAGTGATGCGATGGAGGTCCGTAGATTGAGTGCAACCAGGGCAATGCCGCAGAGCGCCAAGACCCTCTGCTGGCGCGTTGTCGATCGAGAGATGACGAAACTCAACAAAGTACTTTCTGTAATACCGAAGAAACAATACCCAGTTACTATCGCACACAGTTGACTGGTCTTACCAGTTGCCCGCACCAATCATGCGGAGGCGAGTACAAGAGCTCATCCCCGCATGGCACTCCACCCCGACCCGGAGGTACTACAGCATGAGAATCACCCCCAGAATCACGGCGGCGCTCGCTATCGTGGTTGTGTCTGCGGTCGCGTTGACCGGTTGCGCAAGCGGATCAGCCGCCAAGAGCACTGCGACGACTGCGACGATCGGCCTAACCGCTGAGCCCGCGAACCTCGACTTCACCACCACGGATGGTGCCGCAATTCCCCAGGCACTTCTCGACAACGTTTATGAAGGTCTCGTCACCCTCAACAACGACGGCGAGATCGAGCCACTGCTAGCCACATCGTGGGAAGTATCGTCCGATAACAAGGACTACACGTTCACCCTTGCCGACGGTGTCACCTTCAGCAACGGCGACAAGTTCACCGCTGAGACGGTGAAGTGGAACATCGAGAACGTCAAGAGCGACAAGTGGACGATCTCGCTCAAGTCATACATGGATGTCGTCGACTCGGTTGAGGTCGTCGACGACACTCACGTCACTGTGAAGCTCTCCAAGCCGAGCAACGACTGGCTGTTCCGCATGACCACCCGTATCGGTGCCATGTTCGATCCGGACGCATCCACCGACCTGGCCAATACCGCAGTCGGCACCGGCCCATACACCGTAGCCGAGTTCAACAGCGGCGACTCGCTCGTCCTGGAGCAGCGCGACGGCTACTGGGGCACCAAGCCGGCCCTTGAGAAGGTCACCTTCAAATACTTCAGCGATCCCAACGCAGAAAACAGTGCGCTCCAGTCGGGAAGCATCGACGCGATCTCGGGGCTTTCCTCGCTCGATTCGATGAGCCTCTTCTCGGATACCTCGAAGTACACCATTCAGGATGGCAGCACGAACGCTGAGGTGGTTCTTTCGATGAACAACGCCTCAGGAATCTTCAAAGACGTTCGCGTGCGCCAGGCAGTGAACTACGCAATCGACCGCCAGGCGATCATCACCAACTCCACGGCCGACACAGGCAAGCTCATTGGCAGCATGGTGCCGCCGACGGATCCATGGTTCGACTCGTCCCTGGTCGATGCGTATCCATATGACGTCGACAAGGCGAAGGAACTCATCAGTGAGGCTGGAGTCGAAGGCGCAACCATTCGATTCCGCATCCCGAACCTCGCCAATGTCAGCGCTGCGGCACAGCAGGTGCAGTCCTACCTGACCGCAGTCGGCTTCAAAGTCGAACTGGATACTCTCGAGTTCCCAGCGCAATGGCTCGACAAGGTCTTCACCGGCCACGATTACGACATGTCGATCATCAACCACGTGGAGGCACGCGACATCGCGACCTACGCAGATCCCACGTATTACTGGGGATACGACAACGCCGAGTTCCAATCGCTCGTAGCCAAAGCAGACGCGGGTACCGCTGACGAACAGGTCAGCTACCTCAAAGATGCGGCGGCACTCCTCTCGAAAGATGCCGTCAGCGATTGGCTGTATCTTGAGTCGTATGTGAGCGTGGTCAAACCCAGCTTGACCGGGCTTCCCGCAAATCAGCTTGGCGAGTCACTGAACGTGACTGACCTGGCCTGGTCGTAGTCCACCACTGACGCGCGGGGGCGGCGGCCTGGTGTCGCCGCCCCCGCTCCCTGGAGGGTCCTCTTTATATGCTTATGAGATTTGCTCGCCGAACAGGAATTTTGATCGCGACGCTCATCGTCGGGTCTATGGCCGTGTTTCTATTGCTTCGTGTCCTTCCGGGAGACCCCGCGCAGGTTGCTCTCGGCGTGAATGCAACACCGGAAGCGCTCGCCCAACTCCGCCACGAATTCGGCGTAGACCGACCGCTTCCCGTGCAATACCTTGAATGGATTGGCGGTATCTTCCGCGGAGATTTCGGCACATCGTATGTGACTGGCCGGGTCGTGGCCGCCGAAATATCCAAACGGGTCAGCGTATCGGTCTGGCTCGTCGTACTTGGCCAGCTTGCCGCAATTGTGATTGCCATCCCCCTCGGCGTGCTCGCTGCACTGCGTCAGCGCAAAGCCAGTGGCACCGTCTTTGCGGGGATCAGCCAAATCGGTGTCGCCGTACCGAGCTTCATCACTGGTTTGCTGCTCATCAACATCTTCGCCGTCCGGCTCGGGCTCGTGCCCTCCGGAGGATGGACGGCACCAACGGAAGACTTCGGCCTCTTCGTTGAGCAGGCGATTCTCCCAGTGCTCACTATCGGGCTCGTCCAGGGTGCGCTGTTGAGCCGCTACGTACGATCCGCCGCACTCGACGTGCTGCGCGAGGACTACATTCGCACCGCGAGGTCGAAGGGCCTTATGCCGCTTCGGGCGTTTCTTCGGCACGGGTCGCGAAATGCCGCTGTTCCCGTGATCACGGTCATCGGGCTGCAGGTAGCCACCCTGATCGTCGATACCATCGTCGTCGAGCGGGTGTTTGTCATCCCAGGGCTCGGAAGCCTCCTGTTCGACGGCGTAGCCAATCGCGACCTGCTGCTCGTCCAAGGCATCGTGCTGCTGATCGTCGCGACGATACTCGTCATGAACTACATCATCGATCTGCTCTATCTTGCGATCGACCCACGTATGAGGAGGTCGGCATGACTGTCCTGATGAAGCCGCGGATGAGCACTCGTCACCGGCGAAGCATCCCAGCATCCCTCATAGCCGGTGCAGTCATCGTTGGGCTGGTCATCATTGCGGCCCTCGTGTCGTTCATATGGACGCCCTTCGACCCGACCATCACCACCACAGACCGGCTTCTGTCGCCCTCCGGCGAGCACTTCCTGGGAACCGATGCGCTCGGGCGGGACGTCTTCAGCCAGCTGCTCGTCGGCGCGCGGACCACGCTCTACGTCGGCATCATCTCGGTCGGTTTCGCCGCCATCATCGGTGTGCCGCTCGGCATCCTTTCCGCCGCCGGCCCCCGCTGGCTCGGCGAACTGATCATGCGATTCATCGACCTGCTCCTCGCCTTTCCCGCCCTCCTGCTCGCCATCATCTTCGGGGCGGCGTTCGGCACAAGCACCTTCTCGGCAATGATGGCGATCGGCATCGCCACCGCACCGGCCTTCGCGCGGCTTGCGCGAAGCGGTGCCCTCCAGGTGCTTTCGACGGAGTATGTCCTGGCAGCTCGAATTGCACGGCGAGGCGAGCTCGACATCGCCGTGCGCCACGTGCTGCCCAACATTCTCGGCATGCTCATCGTCCAGGCGTCGGTCTGCTACGGCGTGGCCGTGCTCGCAGAGTCGGGACTCTCGTTCCTCGGTTTCGGAACTCCGCCCCCAACACCTACCTGGGGCCGCATGCTGCAGGAAGCGCAAGCCATCATGTTCACGAACCCGATGTTGGTTGTCTGGCCCGCCGTCTGCATCGTTGTCGCCGTCCTCGGCTTCAACCTGCTCGGTGACGGGCTGCGAGACCGATTCGATCCGAAAATGGAGGACAATCGATGACCACACCTGTGCTTTCCGTGGAAAACCTCGGAATATCCTCACCCCACACGTCGCTCGTTCGGAACGTGAGCTTCACCATCCGGCCAGGCGAGCGGGTAGGACTGATCGGCGAATCGGGCTCGGGCAAGAGCCTCACCGCGATGTCCATCTTCGGCCTCCTGCATGAAGGGCTGACGGCAACGGGCAGCGTCACGCTTGCGGGTGTAGAACAGAACATCTTCGCAGCCGATGAGAAGACGATTGCCGGCCTGCGCGGCCAAAAAATGGCCATGGTATTTCAGGAGCCGATGACCGCGCTCAACCCGACAATGCGAATCGGCGCGCAGGTGGCCGAGGCCATGACCGTGCACGGCGCATCCCGCTCCGAAGCCAACAGGAGAGCATTAGAGCTTCTCGAGACGGTCGACCTCCCCGAGCCGCGGCGTATCTCCCGGTCATATCCGCACCAGCTCTCGGGCGGTCAGCGGCAGCGGGTCGCACTCGCCATCGCGATCGCGAACTCTCCCTCACTTCTCATCTGCGATGAGCCGACGACCGCACTCGATGTCACGGTGCAGGCGCGAATGCTTGCCCTCATCGAGGAGGCCGTCGAGGCCACCGACTCCGCGCTGCTCTTCATCACGCACGACCTCGCGGTCGTCGCGACGATCTGCGAATACATCGTTGTGATGTATGGCGGGGAACTGCTGGAGACCGGCAAGTCCACTGAGATCTTCGAGAACCCTCGGCACCCATACACTCGGGCGCTGCTCGCCGCGTCCGCCCTTACCCCTGACGAGGTGACAGGGAAGTTACCGACGATTCCGGACGATCTGTTTTCGTACCGCGATTTCAAAGCTTCGTGCCCGCGATGCGCGGGTGCCAGGCACGACACGGACGAGGGGACCTGGATTGAAACCGAGACAGGCGGGTACGCCTGCTGGCATGAGGAGGTTCTGGTATGAACGCTGATGAGCCGATGATCGCCATCCGCGGGGTCACTCGCGACTACGGCAGGACAGGACGGGTTGTGCATGCCCTGAAAGGCATAGACCTCGACATCTATCACGGCGAGAGGTTCGGCATCGTCGGAGAGTCTGGTTCAGGAAAGTCGACCCTCATCAGGCTCATCGCCGGCCTGGATACTCCGACCTCTGGGGTCGTCAAGTTCGAAGGAAAGCGGGTAAGCGGTGTGCCGGAGCGCAAGCTCGACTTCCTTCGCTCCCAGCTTCAGTACGTGTTCCAAGACCCGATGTCGTCGCTCGATCCTCGAATGAGGATCCGCTCGATCATCGCTGAACCGCTTATCGCCGAGCATCATCCAGACCCCGAATCCCGGGTGATGGAGCTGCTCCAAGCCGTCGGCCTGCCCGCGTCAGCAGCAGACAGGTTTCCGCACCAGTTCTCCGGTGGGCAACGCCAGCGCATCTCTATCGCACGCGCTCTTGCCCCTAACCCATCTCTGCTGATCGCCGACGAACCTGTCAGCGCCCTCGACGTATCGGTGCGTGCCCAAATACTCAACCTGCTCAACGAACTCGTCGACGCCTTCGCCCTGACGCTCGTCTTCGTATCTCACGATCTTTCGGTCGTGAGATATCTCTGTGAGCGTGTTGCGGTGATGTACCGTGGCGACCTCATCGAAGTCGGCGAGACCGACCACATCTACTCGGACTCGGCGCAGCCCTACACACGCAGTCTCATTGAGGCCGTGCCGCGGCTCGATAACGCGCTGGCGGGGGTGACCGCGCGAGAGCTGGCCGCGCGCATGGAAGCCCCGCAGCAAGCATCTGCCTAAACGCAACAGAAGTTTTAACTGCAGCACACATCCACTTACATGAGGAGTTGTCAATCATGGTGCTCTACCCTCCGCGTCCCGCGCAGGTCGTCGACGCAGCGGCCCGGCGAGGCCTGAATCTCACAGTGACCGAAGCCGAGCAACTGGTCGAGATGGGACACGGTTTGTTGCGCAGTTTCGAGCGCATCGACAACGCGGAGCGCTTCCGATTGCCGACCACGACGCCGCGAATGCCTGGTCGACCACCGCGGCTCTCAGAAAACCCCTACAACGGCTGGGTGTGGCGATGCGATGTGGCGGATCCTGAGGCAACTGGCGCCCTGGCCGGCAAGCAGATCGTTGTCAAGGACATCATCCCCGTTGCGGGAATGCCGATGACCGGTGGGTCGCGCCTGCTTTCCAGCTTCGTCGCCGACGCCGACGCGACGGTCGTGAGCCGCGTGCTCGCCGCTGGCGGCACGATCGCGGGTATCGCCACCACCGAGGATCTCTGCATGTCTGCAGCAAGTGTGTCTGCAGCGTCCGGGCAGGTGTTGAATCCTCGCGACCCGTCTCGGTCTGCCGGTGGATCGTCGAGCGGCGTGGCCGCGCTCATTGCTTCGGGCGCTGTGGATGCAGGAATCGGGGCAGACCAAGGTGGCAGCATACGGATTCCCTCCAGCCTGACCGGAATCTTCGGGCTCAAACCGACATACGGCCTTGTGCCGTATACCGGTGCGGCTCCGATCGACGTCAGTGCCGATCATCTCGGGCCCATGGCAGGTACCGTAGACGATCTGGCCCGGCTGCTCCAGGCGATCGCCGGGTACGACGATGGCCTCGATCCACGGCAGCGCATAGACATGCCGACCGCCGACTACATGTCACAGAGCGCGCGACGGGACCTGACCGGGTTGCGGGTCGGTGTGCTGCGTGAAGGATTCGACCTCGAGGGCGAGCCTGCCCCAGTCGACATTGCAACCAGAGAGGGCATCGCCGCCATGCGTGCGCTCGGTGCCGAGATTGTGGATGTCAGCGTTCCGCGCCAGGAATACGCCATCGATCTGCAGGCTGCCATTCTCATCCAGGGGGCAAGCGAGTTCATGATGCGCGGGGCCGCCACCGGGCTCCCGGGCAAAGGCTTCCTCGACGAACGTATCGGGGCAGCCGTCAGCGGTGGACTCGCCCTGCACGGCGATCAGCTTTTCGCTGCGATCAAATACTGCATGGGCATGGGCGGCTACCTCTGGGACACGTACGGCGGCGCCTATTATGCGAAAGCCCAGAATCTGGCGCTTGCTCTGCGCCGGGACTATGACGCACTGTTCGAGTCGGTCGACATCATCGTGCTTCCAACGACGCGTTCCCAGGCAAAGCCGTTGCCCGAGGATGCCGTGCCGGGGCTCGCCGCCGTCGAGCTTGCCCAAGACCCGACGCTGATTCGCAACACGTGTGCCTTCAACCACACGGGCCATCCAGCGCTGAGCGTTCCCGTCGGTCCCATCGATGGGCTGCCCGCGGGCATGATGCTCGTCGGGCCGTGGTACTCGGATGACCTCCTCATCGGGGTTGCGGCCGCCCTCGAAGCGGTGGGTGCCACCCAAACCCCCATGGCTCGATAAGCAGGTGCAGGTAAGCGGGGTGGGCGGGGTCTCGACTGTGCTCGTCACCTTCGCGGCGCGCGCGATCGTCACTGTGACAGGAAAAACTCGGTGCCGTTGCGATACTCGCGGTGATGCCCCGTTTTTCCTGTCACAGTGACGATGGTGCACACACATTCATGCCATCAGCCTCATTCGCATCCGGGCAAGGCCTGTGCAAGACTTTCCGACGGGCCGACAATGACGGCCAACGGCAGCTGATAACGGTACGAGGGAGTGAAGGTCGCGTGGCTTCCCAGATGAGCGACGGCACGGTGTTACGTGCGTTGCCTGAGTTGCTGGACGCCGCGCAGCTCGTGGCGGACGAGTGCCTGCGCGACGCGCGTGCCCAGCGACAGATGCCTGCGGGCAACGCTCTCATCCATGGCGACAATCTGAGCGTCATCGCACGACTTGCCGCGCACGGACCGGCCGTCGATCTCATTTACATCGACCCGCCGTTCGCGTCCGGGTCCGACTATCGGGTCGTCGCGCGTCGCCCACCGTCTGCGGACGCGCCTGAAACGCCTGGCCTGGTCGTCGCCGACGGCGGGTTCGGCGATCGATGGGATTCAGGCCTGCTCGGTTATCTCTCGATGCTCGCCCCACGTCTGATGCTGATGAAGCAGACGCTTGCTGAGACCGGCTCGATCTATGTTCATGTCGACTGGCATGCGTCACACTGGGTGCGGGTTCTGCTCGACGAGGTTTTTGGGGCATCGGCATTCTGTAACGAGATCGCCTGGTTGTACGGGTTGGGCGGGTCATCGCCCCGCAGATGGCCGCGCAAGCACGACACCATTTTTTGGTATGCGGCGGTGCCAGGGTCGCAGTGGTTCAGCCCGAGTATGGTTCCCGCCACGAGTGCGCGCATGCGCGGTCAGCTGAAGAAGGCCCCAGACTATTGGGACATTCCCGCGCTCAACAATCAGGCGCACGAGCGCACCGGTTACCCCACTCAGAAGCCTGCAGCGCTGCTTCAGCGTATCGTCGAGTCGAGTTGTCCGCCCGGCGGCATCGTCGCGGACTTCTTTGCGGGCTCTGGCACTACGGCCGCTGTCGCCGACAGCCTTGGCCGCTCGTGGATCTCGGTCGATTCCGGCGATGCTGCGATCGCGTTGGCCTCGGCACGTCTCGGTGTTGCCGCGCGTGAGTGGATGCCACGGGGCCGTTCTGAGTGAGTGCGTCCGATGCAGCCGACCGCAGGTCGTCGGCGCACGAACAGGGGCTTTTGGCCTGCGCGCCGGGACTCAAGGTGCGACATCCCGCTAAATAAGAAACAATGTTGTGACCGCGATACCCCGGAAAGGTGACTCAATGGATGCGTCAACGCTGAACTCGACTCGCGCATGGAATCGGTTTTATGCCGAAGGAACCCCGGTCGACATCGACCTCCCTGAAGGCTCGCTCGTTGACATGCTCAACGGCGTGGCAGACCAGTTCGGTGATCGGGTCGCCGTCGAATTCTTCGGCGCCGAGACGTCTTACTCGAAGTTGCGCGACCAGGTCAACCGCGTTGCGGGCGGTCTCGCGGAGCTGGGTGTGAAGGCCGGAGACCGAGTGGCTTTGGTCATGCCGAACGCGCCGCAACATGTTGTCGCGTTTTATGCCGTGCTTCGGCTCGGCGCGATCGTGGTCGAGCACAACCCGCTCTACACCATCGACGAACTGCGAAAACAATTCCTCGACCACGGTGCGGAGACGGTGATTGCGTGGGACAAGGTTGCCCCGACCGTACAGAAGCTCAGTGCCGAGTGCGGCATTCGCACGGTCATCTCGGTCAATGTCACGGAGGCGATGCCTTTTGCGACGAGGGTTGCGCTATCGCTGCCGATTGCTAAAGCCCGCGAGTCGAGGGCGAAGCTCACTGCGAAAGCACCGGGAACAATCCCGTTCAGCAAGCTTGTCTCTCATCGCGCGCTCACCGACGCCGTCACCGGCCCCCGCGTCGACGATGTCGCCGTGCTGCAATACACGAGCGGCACGACGGGTACTCCTCGTGGTGCGATCATCACGCACCGGAACCTGTGGGCCAATGCCCGGCAAGGCTCGGCGTGGATGCCTCGGTTCACACCAGGGCATGAGGTCATTTATGGGGTGCTGCCCATGTTCCACGCTTTCGGTCTGCTGCTCTCTGTGATCTATTCGGTGCACGTCGGCGCCAGCGCTGTGTTGTTTCCCACTTTCGACCCTGCGCTTGTGATTCAGGCGTCGAAGAAGCACCCCGCCACGTTCATTCCCGCGGTTCCGCCCATGTATGACCGCCTCGCCCGCGTCGCCAAAGAGGGCAAGCTCGACTTGTCGAGTGTCATCTATGCGATATCCGGGGCGATGACCCTCAACGATGCGGTGGTGGCTCGCTGGGAAGCCGTTGCGGGCGGCCAGCTGGTCGAGGGATATGGGCTCACCGAATGCAGCCCCGTAGCGCTCGGCAATCCGTTCACCAAACAACGCAAGACGGGCACAATCGGCATCCCTTTCCCATCCACGGATATTAAGGTCGTCGACCCGAACAACATTGCTGACGAGGTGCCACTCGGAGAGACCGGCGAACTGCTTATCTTCGGGCCGCAGGTCTTCCGGGGGTATTGGAACCGGCCGGACGAGACAGCAGAGACGCTCATGCCAGATGGATGGCTGCGCACCGGCGATCTGGTCCAGCAGGATGCCGACGGATTCATCACTGTTGTTGACCGCAAGAAGGAGATCATCATCACGGGCGGGCTCAATGTCGCGCCGAGCGAGGTCGAGAAGGTCGTCGCCGAGCTTCCCGGTGTCGCGGAGGTCGCGGTTGTCGGCGTGCCGCGCGGTTCGCAGAACCTCGAAGTGGTCACCGCCGTTGTGGTGGTTGAAGATGGCGCGAGCTTCGACGAGGAGGCGGCGCGCGCCTACTGCCGCGAGCATTTGGCGGAATACAAGTTGCCGCGGGCCTATGTGGTTGTGGATGAGCTGCCCAAGTCTTTGATTGGGAAGGTACTGCGTAAGCAGGTCAAAGAACAGCTCGCGGCTCGTTCCGCCCGCTGACGCGCCCTATTTGCGGCAAACAGTGTAGAGTAGACCCTTGGACTTCGGCGAGGGCGCCCCGGATAACGCGGTCACACGTGTTGGGGTGCCGTTATCGACGCGGCGGATGAGAACTTGTCCTCGCGCATTACCGCGCTTGAGTAGACCACACGACGAAAATCAGGGCTGAGGCCCCACACGAGAGGCAACACCATGTCTGAGACAGCAAAGCTCACCGCTGAAACCCGTACCACTTTCGGCAAGGGCGCCGCGCGCCAGCTCCGCCGCGCAGGCAAGACACCTGCGGTCATTTATGGCCACGGCAGTGACCCCAAGCACGTTGCCTTGCCATCCCATGCGCTCGGCCTGTTGATCCGGCGCGCCAACGCGGTGATCGAGCTCGACATCGACGGCACTCCAGAGACCGTACTCGTGAAGGATGTGCAGCGCGATCCTTTCCTGCAGATCGTTGAGCACGTTGACCTCGTCATCCTCAAAAAGGGCGAAAAGGTCGAGGTTGAGGTTTCTCTGCGCCTCGAAGGCGAGCCGCTTTCGCCGGCCAATGCAACCATCGACGTTGCGCATGTGCTCGTTCTGGTTGCGGCGACAAACATCCCGCAGTACGTCACAGTCGACGTCGAAGGCCTTGTCGAGGGCGATCACGTGACGGCAGACCAGCTCGTCCTGCCGGAGGACGCCGAGTTGCTCACCGACCCGGAGACGGTTCTTGTCACCATTGCTGTTCCTGCCGAAGAGGTCGAGGAAGCCCCGGCCGAGGCCGCGGAAGCGGCGGCGCCTGCAGCCCCTGCTGAGTAGGTCGCTGCGGCTGTGTCGATGGATGAACGTTTTGTTGTCGTCGGGCTCGGCAACCCCGGGCCCGATTACGCGAACACCCGGCACAACATGGGGTACCTGGTCGTCGAGCATCTCGCGGCGCAGTACAACGCCACTTTTACCCGCCACCGGAGCGGGGCAACGGTAGCGGACATTCGTGTCGGCGCAGACCGTCGACCCGTGACGCTCGCCAAGACCGGCACGTTCATGAACGTGTCCGGTCGAGTCGTTGCGGCGGTTCTCGCGTTCTATCATCTGAGTCCCTCGCAGCTGATCGTGGTGCACGACGACATCGATCTGCCATTCGACCAGGTTCGCATCAAGGTGGGCGGCGGCCACGGCGGCCACAACGGGCTACGCGACATCATCACCGTTCTCGGAACCCCCGACTTCACTCGTATTCGCGTGGGGGTGGGGCGGCCACCCGGCAAGACTGACACGGCCGACCACGTTCTTGCACGATTCACCGGTGCGCAACGCGACGCACTGCCCAATCTCATCGTCGACGCCGCCGATGCGACCACAACGTCGATCAGCGAAGGCGTCGCGGCCGCACAACTCATCTTCCATACCCGAACCACATGAACGCTCTCACTCAACCAAGCTGCGGCAACCTCATCGAGTTGTTGCGCAGCCTTCCCGAGATGCGCGAAGCCGAGCGCAGGTCGCGTGAACCTGAGGCGCGCATCCAAGTCATCGAACCTTTGCGTGCGCCGCTCATCGCTGCGCTCGCGCAGGCTCAAGCTGAGCGGCGCGGACGTGCACAAGTGCTTGTGGTGACGGCGACCAGCCGTGAATCTGAAGGGCTTGGTACTGCGCTCGGCGCATTGTGCACCGGTGCCGAGATCGTGCACCTTCCCGCGTGGGAGACGCTGCCGCACGAGAGGCTCAGCCCGTCACCCGGTGTCATCGGGGAACGGTTGCAAGCGTTTCGGGCGATGCGCGAGTTCGCCTCCGCCGGTGGGGCGTCGGATGGTGCGCCCGATGTCGCCGAGGGCAGTGCCGCATCCATCCAAATCATTCTTGCCTCGGTGCGCGCCGCACTGCAGCCTGTCGCCGACAACCTCGGTGAAGGCACTGTGCTCACCCTCGCGGTCGGCGATCGCATCGACCAGACCGAACTCATCCAGAACCTCATTCGGCTTGCGTATGTGCGGGTCGACTTGGTTACCCGACGCGGCGAGTTTGCGGTACGTGGCGGCATCATCGACGTGTTTCCGCCGACCGCCGACTTCCCGTACCGGCTCGATTTTTTCGGGGATGAGCTGGATGTGATCCGGCAATTCCATGTCGCCGACCAGCGCACCGCCGACCAGGCCAACGGTACCGAGATCCGTTCGGTGCAGATGGATGCGAGCCGCGAGATTCTGCTCACCGACGAGGTTCAGCGTCGGGCACGGCATATGCAGCTCGAGTTTCCCGGCCTTGCCGGAATGCTCGAAAAGATCGGTCAAGGCATCCCTGTCGATGGCATGGAGTCGCTTGCGCCCGCATTTATCGACTCGCTCGTGCCGATCACCCACTACCTCGGCGACAAAGCCGCAGTCGCGGTGCTCGGCCGAGATCGTGTTGAGGCCCGTGCGGCGAGCCTCGCTGAGACCAACCGCGAGTTCATGGAGGCCGCTTGGCTGGCGACCGCAGCAGGAGCCGATCATCCCATCGACGTTGGTCGAAGCGACTACCTGGCAGTCGACGACCTGCGCGGCAGCGGTCGGGCGTGGTGGGAAATCACCCCATTCGACGACGGCACTGACGCAACCGCGCACGTCACGGCACGCGCCATCCCCAACTTCCGCGGAAACGCAGACGGCGCGACCGACCACATCGCGCAACGTCTGGCTGAACACTGGAGCGTAGCCATCACCACGGCAGGCAAGGGCACTGCCGAACGTGCAGTGCAGCTTCTGTCGGACAAGGGCCTTGCCGCGAGCAGTGACGAGACCCTCGACGCGTTGCCCGACCCGGGCGTTGTGCACATCGTCGGTGCCGAACTCGACGGCGGGTTCGAAATCGACGAGCTCAAGCTCGCTGTCATCACCGAGTCAGAATACTTTGGCCGGGCGACCACGTATCAGGCCTCGGGCAAGAAGCTTGCAACACGTCGGCGCAACGCCGTCGACCCGTTGCAGCTCAAACCTGGTGACCTCGTCGTGCACGAGCAGCACGGCATCGGCCGGTTCGCTGAACTGACGCAACGCACGTCGACCGCGGGCGGCGTCGAGCACGTTCGCGACTTCATCGTTATCGAATACGCGCCCATGAAGAAGGGCTTTCCGCCCGACCAACTGCTTGTGCCTGCAGACAAACTCGACAGGGTGACCCGGTATGTCGGCGGGGAGAACCCGAGTCTGTCGAAGATGGGTGGATCCGACTGGTCGCGCACCAAGGGCCAGGCACGCAAGGCAGTGCGCGAGATCGCTGTCGAACTGGTGAAGCTTTACAGCGCCCGGGTTGCATCCAAGGGTCACGCATTCGGTCCAGATACGCCGTGGCAGCACGAGATGGAGGAGGCCTTCCCCTACGCCGAAACGCCAGACCAACTCCAGGTCATCGATGAGGTCAAGGCCGACATGGAGAGCGACCGGCCAATGGATCGCCTGCTTTCGGGCGACGTCGGGTTCGGCAAGACCGAGGTCGCTGTGCGCGCGGCGTTCAAGGCAGTGCAAGATGGCATGCAGGTCGCCATTCTTGCGCCGACCACGCTGCTCGTGCAACAGCACTACGAGACGTTCAAGGAGCGTTTTGCAGGCTTTCCACTGAACGTTCGCGCGTTGTCGCGTTTTCAGAGCGCCAAGGATGCCAAAGAGACCATTGCGGGCCTGGCTGACGGTACCGTCGATGTGGTGATTGGCACGCATCGTCTGCTCAGTAAAGACGTCGTCTACAAGTCTCTCGGTCTGGTGATCATCGATGAAGAACAGCGGTTCGGTGTCGAGCACAAGGAGCGGCTCAAGACCATCAAGGCGAACGTCGATGTGCTCGCTATGAGCGCAACGCCCATCCCGCGCACCCTCGAGATGGCGGTCACGGGCATTCGCGAGATGTCGACCCTCGCCACTCCGCCCGAACAACGGCACCCGATCCTGACCTATGTCGGGCCCTACGTCGACAAGCAGGTCGCCGCCGCGATTCGGCGTGAGCTGTTGCGCGAAGGCCAAGTCTTTTATGTGCACAACCGTGTTTCGAGCATTCAAGCCGTCGCGGCGCATATTGCGGAGCTCGTCCCTGAGGCACGCATCGCTGTCGCGCACGGGCAGATGAGCGAAGCTGCTCTTGAACAGGTCATCATCGACTTCTGGGAACGGCGTTTCGATGTGCTTGTCTCGACCACGATCATCGAGACCGGAATGGACATCCCCAACGCCAACACGCTCATCATGGACCGCGCAGACAAGTTCGGCCTCGCACAGTTGCATCAGCTGCGTGGCAGGGTGGGCCGCGGGCGCGAACGCGGATACGCCTACTTCCTGTACGACGCGGATCGGCCGTTGAGCGAGATCGCTGCCGATCGCCTTGAGACGATTGCGGCGAACAACGAGCTGGGCGCCGGCATGCAGGTCGCCATGAAAGACCTTGAACTGCGCGGCGCGGGCAACATTCTCGGTGGCGAGCAGTCCGGGCATATCGCCGGCGTCGGGTTCGACCTGTACTTGCGCATGATCGGCGACGCGGTTGCCACGTTCAAGGGCGAGAACACGGAGGAAGCCGTTGAGATGCGGCTTGAACTGCCCGTCGATGCGCATATCCCCGAGTACTACGTCGACAGCGAGCGCCTACGACTCGAGGCCTATCAGAAGCTGGCCACTGCATCCAGCCCGCAAGGCAAGGATGGCGCGATCGATGCGGTGCTCGACGAACTCACCGACCGGTACGGGGTACCGCCGGAGCCCGTGCAGAACCTGATAGCCGTCGCTCGGCTGCGCAAAGAATTGCAGGGATCCGGGCTTGCAGAAGTCGTGGTCGCCAACGATCGTTTCCGGGTGTCTCCGCTTGAACTCCCGGAGTCGGTGCGCATGCGGTTGCGCCGAATGTACCCCGAAAGCAAGTACCTTGAGGGCAGCGGAGGGGGCACCGTCATCATCCCCGTGCCAGAATCGGCATATGCGGAGTCCGACCCGCTCGCGGTGGTGACCTGGGCGCGCAACGCGCTCGTCGCGCTTTCGGTGCTGCCTGCTCCTGCTGCGACGGCAGGCACGCCCGCAACTCACGATACGAAGTAGGCGTCCGACGAAGAGGATGCTGCCCGCGGCCGACGCTACGGACTTTTCTCTCGTCTCCTCACTTCTTGCCTGTTGGCTTCGCCCTTTTCGTCCCTGACCTTCTCTGCCTTGTTTCCGCCGCAGCCCCGCCACCTCCCTCTATCTCGGTCCCTCCCGACCTCTGCCTCGTTATCTTCCCTGCACACGGCCCCACCTCTGCCTCGATGTCTTCCGTGAGCCCCACCTTTCTCTCTTCTCTCTGCACTTCATTCTTGGATCCCTTCTCCGTCTCTTCACTCTGCCTTTTCGTCTCTGTCTGCCTCGTTGCTCCCTTCCTGGTCTCTGTCTTCTCCAGCACTCCTTCCCTCATTACTACCCCCCTCATTACTACCCCCCCTCATTACTACCCCCCTCTTCATCACCGTCTTTCCCCCTCTCCCTTTCTCGGCTCTTCCGCTCTCTTCTCTCGCGCCACATCATGCAGACGCCCCCATTCGAGGTTCGCTGGGTGTCACTTTGAACGATAAAAGTGGTGCTGGTGGCGACGGATGTGGCAGGTGTGACACTTCTCGCGGCATCCCTGCGCATTCGCGTGGGGCGGTCTGCAGATAACGGTCGCGCTCCCGCGCTCCTGGCCAACACTTTCGATCGCCCCTTTCTATGCCGCCGCGCCCGGTTTCGGCGGTCTCATGGTGCAGACGCCCCCATTCGAGGTTCGCTGGGTGTCACTTTGATCGGTAAACGTGGTGTTGGTGGCGACGGATGTGGCAGGTGTGACACTTCTCGCGGCACCCGTGCGCGTTCGCGTGGGGCGGTCTGCACGAAACGACGGCGGCCTCGCCCGCGCGCAGTGGAGTTCGCGCCGTAGCATTGGTGCCATGGCTGACCTCTTCTCGCACGCGCCCACCGCATCCACCCCAATCGACGAGCTCATCGGCACGGTGCAGGTGCTGCTCGCCGACGACGGATGCCCGTGGGACAGGCAGCAGACTCACGAGTCGCTCGCCAAATATCTCATCGAAGAGACTTACGAACTGGTCGATTCGATTGAGGCCGGCACCACCGAAGACGTCAAAGAAGAGCTCGGCGACGTGCTGTACCAGCTGCTTTTTCACGCTCAGCTGGCAGCCAACAGCGGCGAGGGATACGGCATTCAGGATGTCGCCGCCGCCACGAACGAGAAGATGCGCCGCCGTCACCCGCATGTGTTCGGCGATGACCCATCGCGCACCACCGAAGAGATCGAAGCCATGTGGCAGCGTGTCAAGGCAGAGGAGAAGGCGGAGCGCCGTAGCGTGCTCGACGGCGTACCCATGGGCTTGCCGGCGTTGGCGCTCGCGGACAAGGTCATCGGCCGTGCTGGATCGATCGGGCTGTTGGATGCGTCGGCCGGCAGTGCGATTCCGGTCTCAACCGAGGAGGAGCTTGGCGCTCTTCTGCTCGCGATTGTGGCGTCGTCGCGGGCCGCGGGGCTCGATGCCGAGCGTGCGCTGCGCACAACTGTTCGGGGGCTCGCGGCGGAAGTGCGCTCGGCGGAGTGGTCGGCGTCCGATGCGGGCGTGATTGGCGTTTTCGACGACGATGAAATGGATGAATCAGGCACGTCGTCGGCCCGAGAATAGCGGGCGTGTGGTCGGCTTGTCGTGCCACGGCGGTGTGTCGGTCAGCATCAACTTCGCGGATAGTTTTGGCGGCACACCGTAATCGGTGACGGAAGTTGTTTGGGGAAGGTGGTTTGTGGCCGAACTTGTCGTGGATGTTCGTGTTTACTGCCGAAGCCGCCGCCGGGTGACCGCCCCGCATGCTTCTGTCCCGCTTCCTCCTTGCCCGCATCCCCGCGCCTCGCATCCCCGCATCCTCGTGGCTCGCGCGGTTTGACGGGAACTTCCGCGCTCCGGCGCCCAGCGGTGGGGTTCAGCATGGCAAGATATGAGATGTTATGGCCAAAGACATCCACCCCCCGCGCGGCATGCGCGACTTCCTACCTGCCGAGAAGGCTCAGCGCGATGCGGTGCTCGCTCGCATCGTCGCGGGTTACACCAGGCACGGTTTCACTGCGATAGAGACGCCCGTTGCGGAGGACATTTCTCGCCTCACCTCGGGCATGGGGGGCGACAACGAAAAGTTGGCCTTCCGCATCCAGAAGCGTGCCCTTACCGCCGACCAGTTGCGTGCGGCGGCGGATGCGATGGACGCGACGTCGCTTGCTGACTTGGGCCTGCGATTTGACCTGACTGTGCCGCTTGCGCGGTTTTATTCGAGTCACGCTGCGGAGCTGCCGAGCGTGTTCCGCTCGATTCAGGCGGCTCCTGTGTGGCGTGCCGAGCGTCCGCAGAAGGGCCGCTACCGCCAATTCGTGCAATGCGATATTGACGTCATCGGTGAGCCGTCCGCGCTCGCTGAGGTCGAGCTTCTCGCCGCATCCGCCGACACATTTGCGGCACTCGGCATCGACGGTGTCGAGTTCAGGGTCAACGACCGACGCATTTTGGAAGGCTTGCTTGCGGGCTTCGGGTTTGACGCGTCGAGCTGGCCTGGCGTCTTGATCAGCGTGGACAAACTCGACAAGATCGGCATCGATGGCGTCGTTGCTGAACTCGAGAGCGCAGGGATCCACAGCGCAGATTCGTTGGCAAGGCTGCGCGAGTTTTTGGCTGCGGTCGAGTCTGCTGGTCTCAGAACGCTGACGGCGACTATCGTGCGCGATTTGGTCGGCCCGCGCATCGTGGGGGAGAGCGCCGAGGCGGGCATCGCCAACTTGGTGTTGATCGCTGAGGCGATCGCGCAACTGCCGACTGCGCCGCGCCTGGTTTTTGACCCGACGCTTGTGCGCGGCATGGGGTATTACACGGGCACGATTTTCGAGGCTGCGCATCCCTCGTCTTCGAGTTCGGTCGGTGGGGGCGGCCGCTATGACGGAATGATTGGGCGTTTTCTCGGCCGTGATGTGCCGGCGTGTGGATTCTCGATCGGCTTTGAACGCATTGTCGACTTGGTTGCGCCTGCGGCTTCAGACGAGCGGGGTGTTGTGCTCGTGTATGACAACGCTGTGCCGCTCGATCGCCTGATCCGCATCAAGCAGAGTTTTGTCGAACGGGGTGCGCGTGTTCGTCTCGAAAAGCGTCCTAAGCGTCTTGGTCCTGTGCTCGAGTCGCTTGGCGCTGCCGGATTTACGCATTTCGGCTTCGTGGATGTTGGCGCACAGGCCGAGTCGATTGAGTTGCGCTCGCTTTCGGAGTGAGACGGCGCGTGGCAGTAGGCACTAACAGAGGAAATGCGGGGCTTCTTGGAGAATAGTGGTTTCGACCCGGCGCAGTTCCTCTGTTGTGGTCAACGTGCATCTCGCGCGCGGGCCTCGCGCTCCCGCCCAACAGCTTTCGATCACGCGCAGACAAAACTTTTTCCGTTTCCTGACGAATTCCTGGCGAATACCCGCCGAACTTTGTGGGCGTCCTCCTTCCGAGTCTGTCCCGGGGCATAGCGGGCAGGTAGAATTGGGGCGTTGCAGTTTACTACTCTGCCTAAGGAGCAATCGTGGCACTTATTGATGCCGTCCATGCGCGCGAGATTCTTGACTCGCGCGGTAACCCGACCGTAGAGGTCGAAGTCTTGCTTGAAGATGGCGTGGTTGCCCGCGCCGGAGTGCCTTCTGGCGCATCTACTGGAGCATTCGAAGCTGTTGAGAAGCGTGACGGCGATAAGGCCCGTTACAACGGTCTTGGCGTGCTGAAGGCCGTCGAGGCCGTGAACGGTGAGATCGCCGATGCCGTTGTCGGTCTTGATGCCGCTGACCAGCGCATCATCGATCAGACCATGATCGAACTCGATGGCACCCCGAACAAGGGCCGTTTCGGCGCCAACGCGATTCTCGGCGTGTCACTTGCCGCTGCTCGTGCACAGGCTGATTCCGCCGACCTTCCGCTGTTCCGCTATCTCGGCGGCCCGAACGCGCACCTGCTGCCCGTTCCAATGATGAACATCTTGAACGGTGGATCGCATGCTGACTCCAACGTCGATATCCAGGAGTTCATGATTGCCCCGATCGGCGCGGCAACATTCGTCGAAGCTGTCCGCACGGGTGCGGAGGTTTACCACTCCCTGAAGTCTGTGCTCAAGAAGCAGGGTCTTTCGACCGGCCTCGGCGACGAGGGTGGCTTCGCTCCCAACCTGTCGTCGAATGCTGCTGCGCTCGACTTGATTCTTGACGCCATCCAGAAGGCCGGTTTCACCCCCGGCAAGGATGTAGGACTGGCCCTCGACGTTGCGTCGAGTGAGTTCTACGAAGATGGCTTGTACAACTTCGAGGGTAAGAAGCTCAGCGCTGACGACCTTTCGGCATACTACGAGGACCTCGTTTCGAAGTACCCGCTGGTTTCGATCGAAGATCCGTTGTTTGAGGATGACTGGGCCGGTTACACTGCGCTGACTGCCGCGATTGGCAGCAAGGTTCAGATCGTCGGCGATGACCTGTTCGTGACCAACCCAGAGCGTCTTGCCAAGGGCATCGAGCTCAAGGCAGCGAACTCACTGCTCGTGAAGGTCAACCAGATCGGTACTTTGACTGAGACGCTTGAGGCCGTCAGCCTCGCACAGCGTTCGGGCTACACCACGATGGTGTCGCATCGTTCGGGCGAGACCGAAGACACCACGATCTCTGATCTTGCTGTCGCCGTTGGCGCCGGTCAGATCAAGACCGGTGCGCCTGCCCGTAGCGAGCGCGTTGCTAAGTACAATCAGTTGTCTCGCATCGAAGAGGAGTTGGGCTCGGCGGCGGTTTACGTCGGCGCGTCCGCGTTCCCGCGCTTCTCGGCGTAACAACATCTGTCAGGAGGGCACATGGTCACATCTCGTCGTGACCGTGTGCCCTCTTCGGCGTCTGTCCGCAGATTTGGACAGCGATTCTCAGGCTTTGCCGTCGTGATGCTGCTTGTGGTCGTTGGCGGTGTGTTCGCTCTCGCCCCGGGGTTGCGCAATCTTGTCGAGCAACGGCAGCAGATCGCCGATTTGCAGCAAACGGTGGATAACCAAAATGACACTTTGAAGTCATTGGCCGAGCAGGCCGACCGTTGGCAAGATCCTGCATACATTCGTGCGCAGACTCGGCAGCGCTTGTTTTTCGTCATCCCGGGCGAGAAGTCGTTTGTCATTGTCGACGACACCGGCTCCGCCAAGTCCTCGTCAACTTCGGCGGACAGCGAACCCACGACGGCTATCACTTCCACTCAATACGATTGGCGTCAGTTGGTGACTTCTTCCTGGTATTCGGCGGCCACATCCACTGACGCGCGGGCAGAGGTCGCACAGTGACGCATGTGTTCTTTTCTCAGGACGACCCGCGTGCTATCACGCCTCGCGACTTGGAGATCTTGCACGAACAACTCGGCAGGCCCGCGCGTTCGGCGATTGGTGTTGCAGCCCGGTGCGCGTGCGGCAATCCGACTGTGGTGATGACTGCTCCACGGCTGGATGATGGATCGCCGTTTCCCACACTCTATTATTTGTCGCATCCGGCTGCGGTGGCTGCCATGAGTGAACTTGAGGCTACGCAGGTGATGGTGGAGTTGTCCGCCGTGCTGGAGGCCGACGCCGAGGTTGCCGCAGCTTACCGGCGCGCACACGAACACTATCTGGCCGACCGGGCTGCCTTCGGCGATCCACCTGAAATTCGGGGTATTTCGGCAGGAGGCATGCCAACGCGAGTGAAGTGTTTGCACGCGCTGCTTGCGCATTCGCTTGCGGCGGGTCCTGGTGTCAACCCCGTTGGGGACCTGGCGCTTGCTCGTGGTCGATGGAGCCCAGATCGCTGCGAGTGCCGCACTCCGGGACCATTCGTGGCGTAGCGAGGCCGTCGTGGTTGCATACGGCCAAAATCTCCCGGCCCTTGGGTGAGGTTTACTCCGCCTTGAGCAGTGAGAGTTTCCACAGAGCGATTTCCGGCGAGTTCGGCGCGGAGGCGATAACAGTATCGGCAAGGGCCACGGCGGCGTCAGTGTCTCCTCGAAGAGCGCAGATTTGTGCCCTGAGGAATGAGACCAGTAGTTTCCGGGCTCCGTCGAGATCTTCAGGGAAGAGCAGCATTTGCGGCAGAGAGGTTGCGAAGTAGTCAACTTCGGGTTTGGCTTTCGCTCGGCTCTCGGCATAATCTTCCAGCCCGCTGCGCAATTCATCGAAGTGGCCAGTGCCTCCGAGTGCTGCAGTGGCGATAGCGGAATAGTAGGTTTTGGTTGAGAACGTCGTTGTCGACATGTCTCGAAAGTCGCCGTCAAAGTGCGCTGCGCGATTGAGCCAGATGTGTGCCTGGTCGGTATCGCCAGCATGGAGGTAAGCAAGCCCTAGAGGTTGCCAAATGTCGGAGTTATTGGCCAGGAGGTGGCGCTCTTCGCCGAGGTTCGTAGGTAGTGCGAGCGCCTCGCGAAACTGCATGATGGCTTCGGCGGGTTGGCCAGAGCCCAACGCGGTGAGGCCGAGCCACAAGTGGGCATGATCCCAGGCATCGATGACTTTGCCCTCACCACCTTCCCAGGGGGAGAAATGGCGGGACTTTAGTATCTCTATTGCCTTTGCGGCATTTCCACTGAGAGTGAGGGCTTCACAGAATTCGATTGTGAGGTCGTCGCGTTTAGCGAGAAGGGTTTCATCGCGGGCAAGCCGTGCCGCCCGTTGCTTAGGACTGGTGCCTGTTCTCTTAGCGAGTTGGTCGCTCTCGTATACGAGCTTCGCATCCGTGGGCTCGATCTGAAGCGCCGCATCGTAGTGCGCAGCCGCCTTCGCACTATCTTGATCGAGAGTGAACGCTGCGATAGCGAGATTGCGGTGCACGAGCACTTGTCGTGGATTGGCCTCAATGCTTGCCTGCCAGTGCGTCACGGCCTCGTTCTTGCGCCCTACCGAGTACAGCCAATGCCCGAGCAGGGCATGAGCCTGGGCATCTTCGGGATGCAGCGACAGTACGGCGGTGATTGCGTCTGCATCGCTGCGCCGCCCAAGAAGGCAGTTCGTCATGTCGGCGGAGTGTGCATCGGCCCACGCCTCGGCCGCCGCATCTTGTGCGCCCGTTTGCCGCAGGATCAGGTATCGATAGTAGTGGGCCACGGGGCCAACGTTGTTGAGCCCATTTGACGGTCGTGGTGTGTTTGCTGCGATTTCGAATACTCTAAGGGCATCATCTGTGGCACCGATCGACAGGTATTCAAGTGCGATGTCGAGTGTGGTTTGTGGTTCTGCATCGAGTGGCTGGCCTGCGATATCACGGCTCCACCAGTCGAGCGGATCGAGTGCCAGGTTTTCCGCAACAAGTTGCCGGGATTGCGTGGTATGGCCCGACTGTGCGAGAAGAATGGCCAGAATGCTGCGCGCTTGTAGTTGCTGGCCGTCCTCGGCTAACACGTTTCGCGCATGCGCCATTGCTGTGGACACATTTCCGATGCGCGCCTCTATTCTGGCGGCCGCGAGGAGCGCGGCGCTCTTCCACGCTCGTGACCACGCAGCCTTCGTGAACGCCTCGATGGCATTCGACGAGTCACCGAGAGCATCAAGCACGAGACCGAGCCTGTAGTGTGGTTCGCCGTCGGCTGGGTTGGGATTTCTGCTTGTGACCCGTGCGATAGCTGTCTCGAGCAGGTGTTTAGCTTCTGTGTACCTACCTGCGCGGAAGCGTCGTGCGGCGAGAAGCGTTGCGGCGCGGCTGTCACCGGGATCGCGGCTCAGTGACTGCTCGAGGTATGGTTCGGGTGACCGCGAGGCGTGCCGATACTGCTCAAGGTGCAGAGCGTCGAGGTAGAGCTCGTCAGCTGTGTTTACTTCTGTGGGCGCCGGCATCGCAGACACGGGGTCGGGGGCGACATCGAGTTCTATATTTGGGTACGGCGTCCAGGTGACGAGTCGTCTTCCTTGATGCTCAACCTCAAGGGTGAGCTGTGTCGCGGTGTAGTTCGAGTCGAGCGGCACGGTTGTCCTTAGAGGGGCGGATGGGCTGAGGTCTCTGCACGCGCTCCAAATGATGTGGTCGCCGACACGTAGAGTCAACGAGGTTCGAGGACGCGGGCGTGTGACGGCAACACCGATTTCTGCGTGTTTTCTCGATGTATTGACCTCGAGGTGCACGGCGGCTTCTGTGGTTGCTTGGTGCACCACTCCGATGTCGTGAATGGGATACCAGTATTGCGAGAAGACCTTTGTCTCACCGGGAGCGAGGAATGTGAAGTCTGGCTGGTTGTCTGTGTAGGCCCCGCCCATGAGTTCGATGTATGGACCGTCAGCGTCTGTCAGTTGGCGGTCCCAAGCCCATCCGAATGGGGCATTTCCCCAGGTCCATTGCTTTTTCCCAGGTGCGACACGGTGATCTGCCCAATACACCATGCCGGCATTCTTGCCGTGATCGTATCCCCCGAAGAAGTCGTCTTTGGTTCCGATGCACATGTATGAGGTGGGCACGGGAATGTTGCGGTACCAGTCGAGGCGATCGGCGTCTGGGTTTTCAGCGTTCACGCGGGAGGAGTAGTCGACACCGTAGTACGTTCCGCGCGAGCGTGGGAAGGTGGTCGTT
The DNA here is from genome assembly GCA_015654475.1 of Actinomycetales bacterium. GTDB lineage: Bacteria > Actinomycetota > Actinomycetes > Actinomycetales > Microbacteriaceae > UBA3913. The sequence goes on along the minus strand of JAATGV010000009.1, from coordinate 71,285 downwards.
GCCCGCTTGGCGTGGTCTGCCACGTAATGCACATCCGTGGGGAAAAACGATTGATAGCTGTCATTGACCGACACCGCTACGTTTGCCCACCATAAGAATGACTGGACATCGTCGGTGCGATTGAAAAGACGAACGGTGACTTCGATGAGCGATGAATTTGGACGCAATCGAATGCCGTGCATGCCTTTCATACGCGCAAATGGATCGTGGTCTGAACACCATACGGTGACGGAGCCATCATCGCTCTGCTCGATGTGTGTGTCGACGGGCAGAAAAGTGCCGGGGCGATGGTGCTGGGGCCAGTTGAATTCAACACCACCTGACAACCAAGGACCGGCAAGTCCGACGAGAGCGGGCTTGATCACGTTGTTACGGTAAAAGAAGTCATATCCGTTGGTCTTGTCAAGGCCAATATGGATCCTCCCGCCGAGCTCTGGCAGGATCATCAGCCGAATATGATCATTTTCGAGGTGGATCGCATCCCATCTGTGTGGGTGCATATCTCCAGATATCTTCTCGTAAAAGGGGAGTGGGTAGACCTTCCCCGATGATCCTTGATATACCCGAGCGTCCAGATATTCAGGATAGGCGCTTGGAGCGTCAGGAGAATAAGTGTCGATTGTCACCGGCTCACGCCAGGCGACAACGGCGTTGCTGGTAGGTCGTGGTGCTGGGGGAAGGTGGATCGACGATGATTTTTTGCTCATGGTGCTACCGTATCGAGCAGCATGGCTCCTGCTCCATGGCGATTTGAAGAGATAACATGGATAAAACGATGATGCCGGTTGGAGTGTGCATGTTCCGTTCTCAGGGGTTTGCAGGTGAACGCCTGCACATTATTCCGGAGCCGCTTCGTGAGCAACTTCGGCAAGGGTCCGCGCTCTCCAGCTTCATGGTTACCGACTGTGGCATGTTTCCACAAGCGGCTGGCCACCGTCGTGAGCGTCCTAAAGGTGTCGAACAAATCATCGTTATGGTATGCAGCTCTGGGCTTGGCTGGGTTCAGGAGGGGCAGCAGCGTTGGGCGGTTTCAGCCGGCGACGTGGTGGTGATTGCGCCATCAACGCCGCATTCATATGGCGCCGACGCAACGGCACCATGGAGCCTCCATTGGTTTCATGCAATTGGAACCGAGGTGGAGCTGCTCGCATCTGCCGCACGTGCGAGTGGCCGCGGTCCTGTGGTGCATATCGGTGAAGTGTTTTCGTTGACAACTCTGATCGATGCGGTTTTGGATGTGTTGGCGATCGACGACTCGGAGGCCTCTCTTCTTGCTGCATCTGGCGCTGCGCGTTACGTTGTGGCGAGAGTGCCACTTGCTCGGCGTCAGGGACTTGACTCCGGGGACCCAGCTCGATTGGCGGTCGAATATCTTAACGACCGTCCCCGAACCCACGTTTCCGTCGGTGAGTTGGCACATATCGTGTGCATTAGCCCGTCACATCTTGAGGCGGAGTTTCGAAAGCTCACGGGACAAAGCGTCGTTCAGTATCAGATTCGGCGCCGAATGTCTGAAGCTGCGACACTGCTTGATGGGACTGATTTGAGCATTGCAGAGATTGCTAATCGGCTTGGGTTCGTGGATCCGTTTTATTTCTCACGGCAGTTTCGTTCGGTGAGGGGTGAGAGCCCGCGTGCCTACCGCTCTCGCCCAAAGGGGTAGGAGAGTCGATAGCTGGCGCTTGCACAGGACCTTCCGGAAGTGAGCCGAGCAATTTCTTCTGCCACTTCACGTTTGCCCACATCGAATGATGGGGTGCGGCGTTCGAACAAGGCGTGACCCCCCATGCTCCCAGCTCTACCGCACGCTTGACTCCGTATTCGGCGAGTTCACGTCCGACAGGCCCCTCCTCGAACTCACCATCTCTAGGGGTATAGCCGATCCAGCCCTCTCCGATAACGAACGGCGCGCCGCTTCGGCGCGACCATGCAGCTACAGCCCGGAGGCGGGTGTCTATTTCTCCGAACATTTCGCTGCGGTAGTTTGCGTAATGCGCGTAAAGCCATCGATCCCACTTCTCCGGGTCAATCCAGTCATAGCCATAAACCATCTGGTCTGTGACAACGGTGGCGTCATACTTCCATGCGGCAGGTTGGCCATATTCGCTTACGGTCGGTGCTTCTGCTTGAAGCAGCTTGCTGAGATATGCGTTGGGGAACTCGGCTGTCGCGTGTTCTCGAATGTCAATCTTGCGTTGCAGGGCATCCAGTACTCCATAGGCATAGATGTGAAACTGACCGACCGGCAGCTCCGGATGGAGTCTCGCCATGTCGAGATAGGGCGGCTTGCCGTATGAGACAGTGAAGAGCTGGTCCGGGTGATTCGCGCGTATTGAGGTGAGTGAGCTCGAGGTTTCCTCGGTGAGGTCGGGAACGTGTGAAAAGTCAACCTCGTTATGGAGTTCGGTGAACGCAACTGTTTGCGACCAGCCGTGGCGTGCAAAGTCGGCGTGCATTCGATCGAATGCCTCCGCGAGGGCATGAAGTCGATCCGCATGAGGGATCGACTCGATCGCACGATACCAGGTGTCACTTGCTGAGAAGGCAGGTGATTGCTGGTACTCCCAACTCGAGAGAATGACGGAGAACCCTCTCGTAGTGGCTTCTTCCATCAGGATGAACAGGCGCTCTCGAAGGTTGATTTGGTATCCACCCGGCGCGTCGTACCATCGCGTGCGCTGGCCGTAATAGCCATATTGGCCGGCCGAACCGAGGCCCTCGATTGAGAGTCGCTCGGCAGCGTCCCCGAGCCCGAGATTGCCATAGAGGAGCAAGGGCGCAGCGCAGATTCGGACGGTGTTGTACCCGCGTTCTGCGGCTTCGTCGAATGCCTTGCCGAGGGACTCGTATGGTTCACCCGCGCCAGCACGGGTGTACCACGAGAAGTCCCACAGGCTGATTTTCAGAAGCTTTTCGAAAAGGTGGCCAGGCATTTCTTACCCCCTATCCTTTCGTGGCTCCAGCGGTCATGCCCGCCTTCCAGAATCGTTGCAGGCTTACCATGATGCCGATCAGTACGAAGGCTGAGACGGCCGATCCCACGACGACGAGCGTATAAAAATACGGGTCACGTTGGGTTTGTGAGTTCCATAATGTGAGGCCCAAGGTGATGGGGAATTTGGATGTGTCATTGAGCATGACCAGGGGAAGAAGGTAGTTGTTCCAGATAGTCACGAATTGGAAGAGGAAAATGGTGACGATTGCGGGAACCATCATGCGGGTGGCGATGGTCGAGAAGATGCGTACCTCGCCCGCACCGTCTAGCCGGGCGGCCTCGATAACCTCTTCAGGAATCGCCCCAGAGTGAATTCGTGCCAAGTACACGCCAAACGGGCTGACCATACTTGGCAGGAGGACACTCCAGTATGTGCCTGTCAGGTTGACGGTGTTCAACAGGAAGTACAGGGGCAAAGCGATGACGGTCGCGGGTACCAAGACGCCGCCAAGGATGGCCCCGAAAAAGGCCTCTTTGCCGAAGAAACGGTATCGCGCGATTCCGTAGCCGCAGGCTACTGAGAGCACAGTGGCGACCAGAGCACCGACGCCTGAATAAAGAAGGCTGTTGAGTACCCATGCGCCGAATATTCCGTTTGATTCGCTGAAAAGTCGTTGCAGGTTATAAATGAACTGCGGCTCGTCAGAGAACCAGAGCCCGCCGGTAGCGAACAGATCACCGGGGCTTTTGGTGGAGGCGAAGAGTACCCAGAGGATGGGGAGCAGGAAGTAGAACGCAGCAAATAGCAGAGCGAGTGTAACTCCGATGCGCCCGATATCAACGTTTCGCTCGCGCTCGTGTTCTCTAGACATGGCAGCATTTCTCACCAGGCCTCACTTCCCTTCTTGTTGACGATGCGTAGGAACCCGAATGACATGATGAATGCGAGGATCGCAACAATGACGGCCATTGCGGCCGCGAGGTTGGAGTTGCCTTGTGCAAATGCTTGGTTGTACGCCGCCATGTTCGGGGTGAAGTCGGAACTTATCGCTGTTGTCAGCGGGCTCAATACGAGCGGTTCGACGAATAGCTGTAGCGTGCCGATGATGGTGAACAACGTCACAAGCACGATGGAGGGACGAATGAGCGGAAGCTTGATGAGGAATATCGTTTTCCACTCGCCCGCTCCGTCTATTTTTGCTGCTTCGTAGAGCTCTGACGGGATAGAGTTCAATGCCGCCGTGAGGATGATCATGTTGTAGCCGGCGTAAACCCAAAGAGAAATGTTCGCGATAGCGAATAGCACGCTATTCGGCTGAAGGGGAGTGATGTCGATTCCGATAGCGGCGAGCCCTTGAAGGACAGGACTGGTCGACGGCACGTAAAGGAACCCCCACAATAGCGTCGCAATGACGCCGGGAACTCCATATGGCATGAAGAAGATTACGCGGAAGGCGCGGGGCCATACCGCTTTGCCCGCCTCGAGCAACAACGCGAGGATGGTAGCTGTGATCACCATGAGGGGAACCTCAATGATGCAAAAGAGGAACAGTCGTCCGAGACTCGCGATAAAACTCGGTGTGGAGAGTGCCCGAACATAGTTGTCGAAGAAGACGAAGACTTCCTGTAGGGCACCGAGACCGAGGCCGCTCGATTTCTGGGCGAACGTGCTCTGCACCATCGCATAGATGATTGGCGCAACGTAGAACGCTAGAAACATCAGCGCGAAGGGCACCGTAAAGAGCAGGATTGCTCCGATCGGGCCGGATCTACGCCGCTGTCGAGTTTTTCTCCTGCTTGTCAATCTTTCGATAGGAATTGTTGTCGACACAGTTTTTCCTCGGGCTCTTCTCCAGATGTGATATTGGGCCCTCCCCTGCCTTGATGCACGGCGAGGGCCCAATGGGTGGGTGCAGGAATTTGGCTAATTCGTCGTGGTTGCGACGCCTGCCTGTGTGAGAGCGTCAATCATGCCTGTCTGCGTCTCGTCAAATGCGTTTGACAGACCGGTGCTGTTGTCGATTGAGGACTTCACATTGTCTATCAGCGTGGAGTACAGGGTTGATACGAGCGGTGGCCATCTCCAGTCGTTCTGTACATTGGCGTCGGACTCGGCAAACACCTTCCAAATGTTCTGATCGTTATAGAACGAGAACACATCTGGATCGTTTGTGAGAGAGGTGATGGCGCTGGTGTCTTCAATTGCGGGCCATCCGGCTCCAATCGAGACGAGTGTCGAAACACTTTCTGCATTGCTATTCAGCCATAAAGCGAACTCTGATGCCTCTGCAGCGTGTTTCGTTCCTTTCAAGACGACGTTGGCGGATCCGCCGCCCCAGGTGCCGGTCGCTGACTCGCCAGCTGTCCACTGCGGCATATATGAGACTGACCAGTTTCCACTTGTCTTGGGCGCGTTGCCTCGGATGATCGCATCTCCCCATGACCCGCTGATCCAGGATGCAACATTTCCGTTTTGGATGTCTTTGTACCATTCATTGGACATGTCAGCTTCGACCTTGACAAGGTCTTCGTCGATCAGTTTCTGCCAATAGTCTGCTACCTTCATGGTTGCGTCGTCATTAATGGATACAGTCCAAGAGTCGCTACCGGCCGTGAACCACTTTGCTCCTGCCTGCTCCGAGAGCCCGATCAGCCAAGGAGTTTGATTGTAGGCAAACGCGGCTATGTAGTTGTCTTTTCCGAGCTTTCGAATGAGTTTTGCGTCTGCGTAGAACTCATCCCAGGTCTCGGGCGCTTTAGTAATGCCAGCTTTCTTGAACACGTCCGATCGGTAGTAGAGACCCAGGGGACTCGAAGCCTGCGGAATTCCATAGATGGCGTCGTTGAATGTCATGGCGGAAACTTGCCAGTCGACGAACTTGTCGATCTCGCCGGAGACATATTGCGTGATGTCTTCAACGGCATCGTTTCGCACAAAATCTGGCAACCAGTCATAGCCGACTTGAGCGACGTCTGCGGCATTGCCGGCCTTGACTGCCGAGAACATTGTCGCGTAACCGCCATCGGGGCCTGCAGTAATGGTCTCCAACGTGACGTGGATATTGGGATGTGATGCGTTGAAGAGATCTACTGCCTTGTCAACATTTGGCACCCAGCTTTGGAAGGTGAGTTCTGTCACGCCACCGTCATCGCTGCCTGCGGACGCAGATGCTGAGCCGCCGGCTCCGGAACTGCAACCGCTCAATGCTAGGGCGACTATTGCCATCGTCGTGATGGCGGGAAATATTCGTTTCATTAGCTAAGCCTCCTTGCTTAACACTCTGGTGTGCAGCGAAGGAGATCCTCGATGATCGCCTCACTGCGATGATCATATTGAATCGTTACAATCGTGTTTTGTCAAGATGGAACGTTTCATGCGCTGGATAAGAGCCATTTTTTCTCATACATTGGGGTATCCAGGCCAAGTAGCGGCATGTCGAATGCTATATTGACTGAAACGGTTCAATCATGTTCGGAGGACAACGTGGCCAAAGGCGGCTTCACCATTCCCGGCGAATCAGGGTACGAGGAACTTACGCTCAAGCTCGCAGAAAAGTGGGGTGCCGATGTAGTGCGGGATTCGGACGGTACCGCGCTTTCACCGGAGATTCTTGATTCTGGATACGGGGTGTATTCGACGCTATGCGTGATCCGGGCAGACAACGCATGGGCGGACGCGCACCGTGACAAGTTGCAACAGAACTTCCTCATGTCCTTCCCGGTAGTTGCCAGTAGTGAGATCGTCGTTGTGGATCTTCTCGCAGGTTACTCGCGCGACCAATTTCGTCTGAACGATTGGGATGGCGTCGAAGAGTTCTGGCAAGTTTTCGACCGCACCACGAATCGAGAAGTTGATCATGAACAGTGGCAGCTGAACGAGGATGGGACGGTGACGATCGTTCGCGCGATCCAACAACACGTCTACACGGTCAACTTTCTGGTTACGCGTGTCTGGGAAGAGATTTCGATGTACAACCACCTCACAAACGAATGGGGAGATCGGGAGCGGCTTCTCGCCGTCGAGCCGCGCTATCCGGACGTTGCTGCACATCTTCGAACATGGCTTGAGCACTGGTGCGTCAACCATCCCTCCACTACCGTGGTGCGATTTACGTCACTTTTCTACAACTTCGCATGGTTCTGGGGCTCGGATGACCGCCTCCAGCACGTCTTTACTGACTGGGGCGGATATGACTTCACGGTTACGCCGCTTGCTCTCCGGCTATTCAGAGAGCAGACCGGGCTTCAGATCACATCTGAGGATTTCGTCAACCGTGGTCGTTATACGACGAGTCACAACCCGCCAAGCCCGATTTACCGGGAGTGGATTCGTTTTGTCGGTGAATTCGTCCGGGATCTCGGTGCGCAACTTGTAGACATTGTGCACCGCCATGGGAAAAAGGCGTACGTCTTCTACGATGACTCATGGATAGGCATCGAACCGTACTCTGGTCACTTTGACGACATCGGCTTTGACGGCATAATCAAGGCGGTATTCTCGGCCTATGAGTCGCGACTCTGTGCCGGCGTGGACGTTGATACACACGAGATCAGGCTTCACCCCTACTTGTTTCCTGTCGATCTTGAAGGAAAGCCGACGTTCGCGCCCGGGGGCGATCCGACGGCTGACCTGGCGGCATATTGGCGCACTACGAGGCGTGCGCTACTTCGCGCTCCCATCGAGCGCATAGGGCTAGGAGGCTATCTGTCGCTCGTCGAGCCGTTCACAGATTTTCAGGAGGAAGTCGCGGCGATCGCCGAACAGCACCGTAGCATTTCTGATCTGCACCGACAGAGCAGGGTCAGTGTCGAACCGATTCGCATCGCGGTCGTAACTAGCTGGGGGTCTTTGCGCTCCTGGAGTACGGCGGGGCACCTGCATGAGCACCCTGGCCTCACGTTGACGCACGTTCTTGAGTCTTTGGCAGGGCTCCCATTCGATATCTCGTTTGTGTCGATTCGCGACATTGCTGAAGGCTGTGTGCTTGACGGCATTGATGTGCTGATCAACGCGGGTGAAGCCGGTACGGCATGGAGCGGGGGATCTGACTGGAATATGCCGAATGCAGTTGAAGCGGTGCGTAGCTGGGTACGTTCTGGGGGAGGCTTACTTGGTATTCGGCAACCTTCTGCCCTCACGACGGGCCTCACCACATTCCAACTGTTCGATTTGCTAGGCGTGGATCAGGACTGTGGCGACCGGCGATGCCTTGGCACTCGGAGTTTTCGCGTTTGTGACGAACATCCGATTCTCACGCAAGGCGCCACGGTTGACTTGCCGGTGCTGAACGGAGTATTTCTCACTTCAGATAGCGCGACGGTCCTCGCCGCGAACAATGGCACCCCGACCGTAGTTACTGAGGTTGCCTCAGAAGGCAGAGCGGTCTATCTCTCGGGCTATCGACACACGCCAGGCAACGCTCGCTTGATGAGCAATGCCATCCATTGGATTGCCAACTCACCGCGAACGCTGCCATGGGCGCTCAACCCGGCCGTCGATGTCGCTCAGTTTGCCGACTCTTCGATTCTTTTAGTTGCCAACTCCACCGGAGACGACATTGTTACTGATGTTGTTGCGCCGCTCGGCAGCACGCGTGTCGCGCTTGCGCCTGGCCAGCTTGAAGCACTCGCCATCAATCGGGAGGGGTGGATGCAGTGAAGACATTTGAGCTCTCTGCTTCAGAGGTGGCTCCTCTTATCGAGGGGGCGATAAGCACCGAGGTGCGCGATGGGGCTTTGCTGATTCATCGTCTCGACCAGCGATGGGCATTCCATTTTCCGACCGGATTCGTGCATCTGGTTGAGCAACAGCCTTCCGGCGTGAAGATCGCGTTCCGCACGTCGGCGCGTGACGTTACCCTGGTAGTCGACACTTTGCGAACCATGATTGTGGGGCAACGTATCGAGCAAACTTCTCCATATGAACTGTCAGTCAACGGTATGGTTGTCGCTCGGGCCCGCGCTTCTGCGGCGGGTCGGATCGAACTCGAACCACGGTCAGGGCGCACAGCAGAGGGCAGTGCCAAAACCTCGACTATTGCATTTCACGAGCTTGCCGAGGGGGACAAAGAGGTTGCGTTGTGGCTGCCGTATGACGAGATTGCACGGATCCGTATGCTTGCGGCCGACGCGGAGATTCGCCCTCTAGAACAACGCAATACCGCTCGTTGGTCGCACTACGGCAGTTCCATCAGCCATGGGGCATCTGCGGGTCTCCCTACTCAGAGCTGGCCTGTACTCGCTGCCCAGGCCGCCGATGCGAGGCTCACCCTCATTGGATTATCGGGCAACGCTGTGCTTGATGCATTCGCTGCACATACCATCGCCGAGCATCCGGCCGACATTATCTCTATCAAAGTCGGCATCAATGTCGTCAATAACGATTGCTTTACTTCTCGTACATTCACTCCCGCGTTGCACGAGTTCCTTGACATCGTGACGCGAGGCCACCCGGGCACGCCGGTGCTTCTCGTCACACCTCTCTTCTGTCCAATCATCGAGCATTCTCCTGGTCCCACTCTGCTCGATCCTGACTCGTCCGAGCCGCGCTTCATCGCGACTCCTGCCGACTCGAGTACCGCTACTGGCAGACTCTCATTGTCGGACATCCGAAGACTCATGGCCGATGCCGTTGCGGTACGTCGGCAGGAACAAGTGCAGCTAATATCAGGGCTGGATTTGTTCGGCCCCGCCGACGAGGAGCTGTTTCCTCTCGCTGACAACATTCATCCGGGGCCTGGTGCGCACAGGGTGATTGCGCAGCGTTTTTCTGCCGTTTTATCGGCGAAACTCGGTGAACATGTATAACTCGCCGTTAGGGCATCCGCTCTGTTGCGGCAGCGAACGCCGCTCAAGCTCGGGGCGGAGTATGCTGAGGTACTTTGTCATGGTGCGCGCTTACATGCATACGACGATTGACTCGCGCTACGGACTCGGAAGGTAGGTTGCACCTATGCCATCGACCATTCGGGACGTTGCCAACGCAGCGGGCGTGTCAGTCGGCACAGTTTCCAACGTGCTGAATCGCCCGCATCTCGTCGCTGAGTCAACGCGACACAAAGTGGACAAGGCGATTCACAGTCTTGGTTTTGTGCGAAGCGGCGCCGCGCGTGATCTGCGCGCTGGTGACAGCCGCGTGATCGGACTTGTTGTTCTCAATCTCAGGAACCCGTTCTTTACTGAAATGGCTCAGGGCGTCGAGGACCGGCTTCTCGACGCGGGGCTCTCCCTCTTGTTAAGCACGTCCAACGCCGATGCCAAAAGAGAGGAGCGATCGCTTAAACAGCTCATCGAGAGACAGGTCGCTGGCCTCCTTGTCGTGCCCTCCCAGCCCTCCTCGTTTGAACGCATTCTTGAGGTTCGTGATCGAGGAATTCCTGTTGTCCTGGTCGATAGCGTCAGCCCTGATCCCACAATCTCGGCTGTTTCGGTTGACGATGAGCGGGGCGCACGACTTGCAGTAGGGCACCTGTTGGAGCAGGGGCACCGTCGCATTGTCTTTTTCAATGGCCCCCTCTCCGTCAAACAGTGCCGTGATCGTGAGAGCGGTGCGCGGGCCGCGGTGGTGGATTTCGGCTATGACCCCGATGAGATACTCAGGGTTGTGCATCTTGCCGGGCTCGAGTCGGTCGATGGCATGACAGCCATCGAGGCTATTCTTGATGAAGGCGGTGAGCCTCCAACCGCAGTATTCGCCATGAATGACGTTGTAGCAATGGGCGTGATGCGCGGGCTGCGGCGCAGGAGCCTGAGGATCCCCGAGGACATGGCGGTAATCGGATTTGACGATATCTCTTTGGCCTCTGAGTTGATGACGCCTCTGAGCTCTGTTTCCCAACCGAAGTATGACATCGGTTGGTCTGCCGCCGATTTGCTCGTGGGCACGAGTAAACGTGCCCGGCAGATTGAGTTTTCTCCTGAGCTGAAAATTCGTGACTCGAGCGCGTTCCGTAGGTAGGTTCATCCGCTGCTGCCGACGTGTGCTTTAGTCAGGACACCGAACGATCCGATTCGAGGAAGCTTGCGCGGCCCGCGTTGCCGTGTGCGACGAGCCCGATCGTGTAGGGGTGACTTGGCGCGGTCAGCACTTGCCTGCTCGGCCCTTCTTCGACTACTTCTCCTTGATAAAGCACGAGGGAGCGGTGGGCGATGGAGGCCGCAAGGTTGAGATCATGGGTGATGAAGAGCATCGCTAGTTTGCGGCTCTCTTGAAGACTGCGCAAAAGGTCGACGATCTCCGCCTGCACCGTGAGGTCGAGAGAACTGGTGACCTCGTCGCAGATGAGGAGTGTCGGTTCGGAGACGAGCGCACGCGCGAGCGCAGCGCGTTGGCGTTGTCCCCCGCTGAGGCGTTGCGGGAAGGCGTCTGCATGGTCTGAGCGCAGGCCCACGGCCTGAAAGGCGGCGATGGTGCGTTCTTGCGCTTCTGAACGTGTGACGCCGAGGAGCCGCCGTGCGGCGAGCGCTGCCGAGGCTCCAACTGTGCGCCGCGGGTTGAGTGCGCTCCACGGGTTTTGGAAGACGTATTGGATTTTTTGGCGTTGTTCGGCTGTACGTCTCGCCACGGCCGGGTTGACGATGTCGCCGGCGAAGGTCATGGTGCCAGTGTGCTGGGGGTGAAGTCCTGCGATTGCTCTGGCGAGCGTGGTCTTTCCACTTCCAGATTCGCCGACGATTCCGAGAGTCTCGCCGGGAGCGATGGCGAGCGAAACGGATTGGACGACCTCCTTTTTTCCGTATGAGACGCTGAGCTCGCGCGTGGCCAAGACTGGTGTAGTTTCGGTTTCTGCTATCGGCGTCAATGCGGTTGTGTGTGTGAGCGAGCGGACTAGGCGCTGAGTGTATGGGTGTTTCGCGGCGGATTCGACGGAAGCGGAGGCGATGTTTTCGACGATGCGGCCGTGGTAGAGGACGACGAGCCGGTTTGTTGCACGGATGAGCAGTTCGAGGTCGTGCGAAATGAAGATGATTCCTGCGTTATGAGTGCGCGCCAGGTCGTGGATGAGGGCGACGACAAGGTTCTTCGTTGCCGCGTCGAGGCCCGTCGTCGGTTCATCCATCACGACGAGCGATGGGCTGTGGGCGAATGCAAGGGCGATGGCAACACGTTGCTGTTGGCCCCCGCTTAGCTCATGGGGGAAACGTTTCGCAAACTCAGTGTCAGTTGGCAGCCCGACGGCCTCGAAGAGCTTTCGTCTGCGTTCGACGACAACCAGTTCGTCATGTTCGTTGTGTGCGCGCATATGTTCCAGGAAGGTGCGTTCGAGCCGAAACCGGGGATTCAGGGACGGGCCCGGGTCTTGGGGCACATAGCTGACGACTTTTCCCCGTAGCGCCCTGAGTTGCGCTGGTCCGATCGACGCTTCAGCATTGATCGTCTCCTCCTCTCCTACGCGGACGACCCCATCTTTCGGGCTGAGGCCAGGAGAAAGGTAGCCGAGCAGCGAGAGGCCTATTGTGCTTTTCCCGCTTCCGGTCTCGCCGACGAGGCCGATGATTTCTCCTGGCTCAATGCTGAGCGACGCATCGTCGATGATAAGCGTGTCTGATACGCCGATCCCGATGCTGAGGTTGCTGATCTGTGCAGTGCTCATTGTGCTGTCCGTCGCGCTAGGGCTCGTGCGAGCGAGTCGCGGAGCATGTTCATTCCGAGGAGAAAGATTCCGATGGCGGCCACGGGCGCGAGCGCGGCGAAAGGTTGGAGGGGAATCCCGCCCTGATTTTCGTGGATCATGCTGCCCCATGCCGCCCCGGATCCGCTGAAGCCGAGGTAGCTGAGCGATGCGAGCGCGACGAAGCAGACAGAGAGGCGAACGCCGAACTCGACAAGAACCACGCCGATGATGTTGGGGAAGACTTCTCGGAAGATGAGTGAGCCGCGTGAGAGGCCAAGCGCTTGTGCGGCGAGGTAGTAGTCTTCGCTGGTCACGGACTGCGTCGCCGCGCTGATTACTCGTGCCGTGTACAGGATCTGGGCCGCCGCGACCGCCACGATGAGCGTGAGGGGGCTGGCACCGAAGGCCGTGATGATGAGCAGCACTAGCAGGATCTGGGGGATCAGCATCACGGTGTCCGTGGCGAATCGCAGAACCGACACCGCTCTTCCTCGGTTTGTTCCAAGCAACATTCCGACCACGACGCCGATCCCGACGCCGAATATGGCAGCCGTGATCCCCTCGAAGAGGAAAAGCTGACCACCGACCAGTAGCCGGCTCAGCACGTCTCGTCCGAGCACGTCGGCTCCGAGGGGAAGTGTTGCTGAGGGGCCTGAGTAGACTCGCGCAACGTATTCTTCTGGGTCTGTTGTGACGAGTAGTGGTCCAACGAGGGCCAGCAGTGCGATTCCGGCGACTGCAATGCCTCCGATCCATGCGCGCGGGTCGGCGCGCAGCAGCCGCCTGAGGGAGTCTTGCATGCGGTCGTGGATGGCGGCCTCACGCGTTGTCGATGGATCGTCGACTGGGAGCGATTGGTTGGTCATATTCGATTCCTGAGCTTCGGGTTGGCGAGGATTCCGAGGATGTCGGCAAGCGTGAAGACAACGAACATGACTGTGGCGATTCCCATGGTGATGACTTGCACCACGGTGAAGTCTCGGCCACTGACTGCTGCAACGAGTTCGGATCCTATGCCGGGAAAGGAAAAGACGGTCTCGACGGCTACGGCACCACCGAGAAGGTAGTTGATAGTGATGGCGACCACTTGAGCCACAGGGCCTGTGGTGTTTGGCAGGGCGTAGCGGGAAAGTATCCGCGGCTCGGAGATTCCCGCGAGGCGTGCTGTGAGGGTGTATCCCATGGCGAACTGGTCTCTGACGAGTGTCTTGACTGATTCGGCCAAGTGGGGCACGGCAATGAGCACCATTGTCGCTACGGGCAGGATGAGCAGGGCGGGCTGCTCTATTGCTGACATTCGGGGGTCGAGCGGCGATGTGGGAGGGACAAGGCGAAGGAATTTTCCGGCGAAGACTGTGACGAGCAGGATGCCGACGACGAATTCGGGGAGTGCGAGGATCGTTTGCATCGTTCCCGATATTGCGACATCCCACGCGCTGCCGGGTCGGCGGGCCGCGACGGTTCCGAGCAGGATGCCGAGGGGAATCGTGATCGCACCGGCGATAAGTACGAGGGTTGCCGTGTTGCCGAGCAGAACGGCGAGGAGCTGGGATACCGGGGTTCCGGATGCGAGGGAAGTGCCGAAGTTGCCGACGAACAGCCCGCCGAGCCAGTCGACGTATTGGACGATCAGTGGCCGATCGAGCCCGAGCTGGGAGCGTAAGGCAGAGACTTGTTCGTCGGTGGCGGTCTGCCCGAGCATGGTTCGCGCGATGTCCCCAGGAAGCGCGTGGGTGGCAGTGAACACGATGAGGGAGAGCAGGAGAAGCATTCCGATTCCGAGGGCGATCCGTGTAAGAACCATCCTGGTCACCGGGCTTGAATACTGCCTGCGCATGCTCTCCCTCACCATGTGTTGCTGGGAACTATCTTGTATGTAGTGCGGAACTAGCTGATCGACAAGATCCGGAAATTGTATCCGAAGGCTCCATCGGAGTTCGGGTACGATGCGGTGCCGGTCACTGAATCTGACAACCCAATGACAGCGTCGGCGAACAGCGGAACGATGTATGCCCCTGTCTGGTATTCGATTTGCTGCATCTGGGCCACGAGCGCCTTACGTTTCGTGTCGTCAACGGTGGTGATTGCCTCGTTGTACAACTCGTCATACTGGTCGTTCTGCCAATGTGATGAGTTGTATGGGGCGTTGTTGGCGATGGTGAAGGCTGCTTGGTCGAAGATCCCGAGGTAACCCCAGTAGCTGAGCGACAGCGGGTACGTTCCGTAGGCGTCGCCATAGAAGGTGGCGCTATCGACATAGGTGTACTCGATGTTGAATCCGGCCTCGGCCGCCTGCTTGACGAGTGCCTCGTTTTGTTTGACGCTCGTGGGCTGGTTGTCGGTGCCGGTCAGCTCGACCGTCACCGGCAGGCTGTATCCGGCTGCTTCGAGCATGGCCTTCGCTGCCGCAGGACTGTACTCCCGCTGTGGCAGCGATGAGTTGTACATCGGATCGAATGGGTTGAAGATGTCGTTGCCGAGTGTTGCATACCCGTTGTATACCTGATCGACGAGGGCCTGCCGATCGACGGACAACATCAGCGCTTGGCGAACCACAGGATCGTCCAGCGGCTTCTGCTGAGTGTTCATGACCCAGGTCAGCGTTCCACTGGTGTGGTAGTTGTAGATGCTGTACCCACTGGTGCCTGTGACGAGATCGACGAGTGTCGGGTCCATGCTTGCGTCGACATCGATCTGGTTGGCGGTCAGCGCGCTGACGGCACTCGAACTGTCTGCGAAGCTGATGACGTCCAATTCTGAGGATCCGGGCGCACCGCGGAAGTAGTCCGTGTTCGCCTCAAATGTGAGTTGCACGCCTGGGTCATTGGTCTTGAGCGTGTACGGCCCGGAGCCGATGGGGTTGGCTGGGTCGAAGCCTGTTGGCACGATCGAGGTGGTTGGGCTGGTGAAGGCTTCTGGGAAGGTGACGGTACCGTACTTGAGAGTGAATTGAACGGTTTTGTCGTCCTTTGCGACTACCTGGTCCGGGTCGACGAAGGCAAGGGATCCGCTCGGCGGCAGTTTTTCAGAGAACCAGCGCTTGACGGTGTAGACGACATCGTCGGCGGTTACTGCCGTGCCGTCACTCCAGGTTGCATCGTTGAGCTCCACTGTCCACACTTTGGCTGTGGAGTCGTCGGCGGTTATCGACGAGGCGAGCTGGGGTTGCCACGATCCGTCGGTGCCATATTCGGAGAGCGTGTCGAAGAGCTGCCGGGCGATCACGTAGCCTCCTGTGGTCGACGCGCTCGCAGGGTCGAGCGCGTCAGCGTCGGAAAGCGAAACGATGCCGACCCGCAGCGTTCCCCCTCCGCCGGAAGTCGACGAGCTTGATCCGGTAGCGCATCCGGTTAGCAGTAGCGCTGCCGCTGTGATGCCTGCGACTGCAGCGAGCGTTCGACCTGCGCGGCGCCGGAGTGTGCGCTGCAACCGGGATGAGCGCGGGGAGAGGGGCTTTCCGCTCATGATTACCTCGATTCTGTGTTGGTGTTATTGCCGTGTGCTGTGGAACGTGGGTGGGTTAGTCGTCGAGCAGTGTGAGCCAGATGCGTGCGCCGGGTTCGAGCCAGGTCTTGATACCGATGAGCTCAAGCTGGTCAGCGCCTTCAACGACCCAGCCGATAGCCGATACGGGCAGTGGCTCTGGAGGAATGTCGTTGCCGTACATGATGGAGATCTGTTGGCGTGGCCCGTAGTAGGAGACGGCACCGCGGATCTCGGTGCCTTTTTCTACGACTTCCGCTGCGAGGTCTTCGGGATAGAAGATGTTCTCCCAGTCGGCGAGGAACTTGGTCTGCATGAGCAGCAGGTCCCCTGTGAGCTTGCCGTGTTGGAGATAGCTGGAGAAGGGCAGCGCCTCCCGGATGGTCTTGGCAAGTTGTGGAACCTTGTCTTCCCAGATTTCGATGACGGCGACATCTTCCCCTGCGAGGTTGAATCCGATTTTCATAGTGTTGTGCTCCTGTGTGTTGTGGTGGGCTCAGGCTTGGGCAGCGTCGGCGATTTTCTGGATGGGGTTGACGCGCTTGAAGCCGTCGACGATTCCCCAGGGGAAGGCAATGTCCACCCAGCCGTGGAGGCGATTGAAGTAGGTCATTGCTGCCTCGGTCAGATCGGCGAATTCTTGAAGATTTGCCGCCTTGCGTATGCCCCCCACGTAGAGCTTCATGATGCGCGAGCCTTCGGGCAAGCCGACATAGTCGTTCATGTTTGCCTTGTACTGCCCCATCTCATCCATGTACATCAGTAGTGTGCGTAGGTCAGCGTCGGGGTTGCGGGTGGCGGTCACCCATGCAAACCAGAGGATTTCGTCTGTGAGGGTGCGCAGTTCGTTTTCGGCGAAGATCATGGTTGACAGGTAGTTGTTCTTGGCGCCCGTTCCCATCGGGACAATGCCTTTCGAGAGGTTGAGTACTTCTTGCGGGGGCGTCTCCCAGATCTCCTCCCGAGCTGCGGTGATTTCTGCGATGACGTCGGAAACGCTTCCTACTTCGGCGCGAACTTCTGCTTGTGCGACCACGGTTTCGGGGTCCTTTCTTCGGTGGGCATTTGTGCATGTCAGCGTGCGCCCGGTGGAGGTGGCGGTTGCGCTGCACGTGATGACGACTTTAGGAACCGTCAGCTGAGTTTTTCGCCCATTGCCATCTCTTTTCATCAACTAGTAACACTTGCGAAATAGTTGTTCACTCAATGAAAAACATTGGCACTAGATGGTGATAGCGTGAGTTATGGCTGATGCCAGCACATATCACCGTCTATCTCAGGAAGGCTCACACATGGCCATGGAGGACCAAGCGCAGCCGGATTCGGAAATGCCTAAGCGAGCGACGACACGCACAGCCGACCGCACGTTGCAACTGTTTCTTCAAGTGGTTGAGAGCGGCGCTCCTCAGTCGCTGAGTGCTCTTGCACGTGCTGTCGAACTCTCGCCGAGCACTGCCTTTCGGCTGCTCAGCACCCTCTCCAGCCACGGACTCGTTGACAGAAGCGAAGAGGGTGCTTACACGGTAGGTGCGCGCATGAAGCAGTTCGCAGTCGCCAGCCTTCACAGCGATCCGCTGTACGACCTCAGCGGCGTCCACCTGGAGGAGATAGCAGAGCTATCGCGGGAATCGGCGTCCCTCGGTACCCCCATCGGGCTGACGGAAGTGCTCTATCTGAGACAGGTTGGCAGCCCGAGCCAGGTGGTGCAGGCCGTTGGCTGGGTCGGTCGCACGATTCCTCGCTACGACACCGCGCTCGGCTTCGCGATGGACGGCAAGGTGTCGGCGGAGGGGTACTCGATTTCACGCAGAGAAGACAATGAGGTCGACGCAGTGGCCGTGCCGGTCTTCTCCCAGCGTGCGCTCATCGTGGGGGCATTGAGTGTCAGTGCGCCACGTTATCGCACCACGATTGAAGATCTGCATCGCTATGGACGCCTCCTTCTTGGCCACGGCGAACAACTGAGCGAGGAGCTCGGGGCTCGTCTCGATGTCTTGCGCGAGCGTGGCTACTACCGTCACTGATTATTTGTTGGCGCTCGGCGGACTTCGGCTGGCGTTGGCCGTACAGCGGGGGATAGTCGGGCTCCGAGTTCGGCGACGAGCGGCGTGAGCACTGCGGCATATCGCCGAAAGGCCGCTTCGTTGTCGGCACCATTGCTGACAAAAGTGACGGCGACGCTGGCGATGGGCCAGCCGTGGTTGTCCCTCACGGGCAGGGCAACAGAGGCAAGCCCTTTGGTGATGTCTTCATCCTCGGTCGCATATCCACGCGCTCGAGTCTGCCGAAGCACGTCATCGAGCGCTCGTCGGTCGTCTGCACTCCACTGCCGACGTGCCCCTGTCGCCCCCGCTGGCCCAGGAATGACAGCACGGAACTGAGGTCGGGGCAGCCAAGCGAGAATGGCGCGCCCACTTGCCGTGAGGTAGCTCGGCAGTCGCACGCCGACGCCGGTGACAAGAGACGGCCGGCGAGGCGCCCGCTCTTCGACGAGGTAAAGCACATCCGACTCGTGCAATACGGCCAAGTGGACGTTCTCGCCGATCCGGTCGACGAGGTTCTGTAGCAAAGGGCGACCGAGCCGGGCGAGCGGCTCTTGCCTCGTGTACCCGGAGCCGAGTTCGAACGCGGCGGTGCCAAGACCATACGTACGTGACTCTCGAAAGTGGATCGCGTAGCCTCGCTCGACCAGCGCGTTGAGAAGCTCATAGGTCGACGAGCGCGGGATGTTCAGTTGCGTGGCGATGGTTCCGGCACTGATGGGGCCTCGTTGCGTTCCGAGCAGGGCGAGGATCGCGAGAACGTTGGTCGCCGCCGGGGGCACACGCGGCGGATCGGATGGCATGAACAGGGAGTCCTTCTGTGACTGAGCAGTGGGGAATTGTGTTCCGGTGCAGACCGGTTTGTTCGGGGCGGGTGACGAAAGTCTGCTACCGAGGCGGATGTGTAGCTGATGTTACATGTCTGGTATACCAGACAAAATGTGACGCAGATGTGCAGATGTTTCTCCGACGCCGTATTCCAATAAAGCTATGAATACTGTTGCACCGGAAAAGACCGTCACTCTCGGGGCAGGCACCCTCAGCCCCACCGATGTTGTAGCCGTCGCGCGGCATGGTGCCGCAGTCGTCGTCGCGGAACAAGCCTGGGAAGCCATCCGTCGCGGTGCCGAACTCATCGAGCAGCTGGCCACCGACACCGTGCCCCACTATGGAGTCTCCACCGGATTCGGGGCGCTCGCCGTCACATCCATCCCCCCGCAAAAGCGTCAGCAGCTGCAACGCAACCTCATTCGCAGCCACGCAGCCGGGGTCGGTCCAGAAGTCGAGACCGAAGTTGTCCGGGCCCTGATGCTGTTGCGCATCAACACGCTGTGCAGCGGACTCACCGGGGTGCGACCCGGCACCGTTTCTGCCTATGTCGCCATGCTTAATGCTCACATCACCCCCGTTGTCCATGAATTCGGCAGCCTCGGGTGTTCCGGAGACCTCGCCCCGCTCGCCCACTGCGCTCTCGCTCTCATCGGCGAAGGGCATGTGCACGATGCCGATGGGGTTCTGCGAGAGGCAGGGGATGCACTCGCGGCCGCTGGCATCCAGCCCGCCGAGTTGGCGGAAAAGGAAGGCCTCGCTCTCATCAATGGCACCGACGGGATGCTCGGCATGCTTTCCCTCGCACTGCACGATCTTGCCGACCTCGCCGATCTTGCTGACCTTGCGGCCGCTCTCACCGTTGAGGGCATCAACGGCAACGACAGCGTCTTTGCGCCGCACATCCAGCAACTTCGTCCCTACTCCGGGCAAACCCAGTCAGCGGCTGCCATCTATCGGTTCCTCGACGGCTCGGAGATTATTGCGAACCACATCGCAACCGGTGCCTCCCGCGTGCAAGACGCATACTCGATTCGTTGTGCACCCCAAGTGCATGGTGCCATGCGCGAGGTGATGGGCTTCGCTTCGCACATCGCCGCCACCGAGCTCGCGAGCGTTATCGACAACCCGGTCATCACCAACCTCGGTACCGTCGAATCCAACGGCAACTTCCACGGTGCCCCTGTCGCCTACGCGCTCGACATGCTTGCCATCCCCGTCGCCGATGTTGCGAGCATGAGCGAGCGTCGAACAGACCGACTGCTCGACGCACACCGCAACGGCGGACTCAACCCGTTCCTTGCCGAAGATCCGGGCACGGATTCGGGGCTGATGATCGCTCAGTACACACAGGCGAGCATCGTCAACGAACTCAAACGCCTCGCCAACCCGGCCTCGACCGACTCCATCCCATCCTCCGCGATGCAAGAGGATCACGTTTCCATGGGCTGGAACGCAGGACGAAAACTCTTGAAGGCCATCGACGGACTGCGCCGGGTTCTCGCAGTCGAGATCCTTGCAGCCAGCCGCGCTATCGGGATGAGGTCTCCGCTAAGTCCCGGAGTAGCGTTGCGGCCCGTCATGTCTGCGATTCGAGAGCACGTCGCCGGCATCGGACCCGATCGATACATTGCTCCCGAGATCGCGGCGGTCGAGATTCTGCTTTTAGACGGGACGATTCTGCGGGCCACGCACCAGGAACTTCACTACCCGCAGACGGACTGAACCCGCATCCACACGACAGATTGACCTCACTCGACTGACCTCTACCATTAATAAGGACACACGACATGACAGAGAAGCGCACTATCCGCTCGCCCCACGGGACTACTCTTACCGCACGCAGCTGGCAGACCGAGGCTCCATTGCGGATGCTGCAGAACAATCTCGATCCAGAGGTGGCCGAACGCCCCGACGATCTCATCGTCTACGGTGGCTCTGGCCGAGCCGCCCGCAATTGGAACGCATACGACGCCATCGTGCGCAGCCTCACCGACCTCGGTGGCGACGAGACGCTACTTGTGCAGTCAGGCAAGCCGGTGGGAGTATTCCGTACCCATGAGTGGGCGCCGCGAGTGCTGATAGCCAACTCCAATCTGGTCGGTGACTGGGCGACCTGGGATCACTTTCGCGCCCTAGAGCGTGAGGGCTTGATGATGTACGGGCAGATGACCGCTGGCTCGTGGATCTACATCGGCGCACAGGGGATCCTGCAGGGCACATATGAGACGCTTGCCGCCGTTGCCGCCCGCAAGTTCGGCGGAACACTTGCCGGGCGGCTTTTCGTGACCGCCGGCTGTGGCGGGATGGGTGGCGCCCAGCCTCTTGCCGCCACCCTCAACGGAGCCACTGCGCTCGTCGTCGATGTGGACGGCAACCGACTCCGACGCCGCGTCAACGAACGGTATCTCGATGAGATCGCCGACGACCTCGACGCCGCGATTGCCCGAGTTCTTGCTGCTGCCGAACGCAATGAGGCCGTTTCGGTCGGCCTTGTCGGCAACATGGCCGAGGTTCTGCCTGAGCTCTTGCGCCGTAGTGTGCCGATCGATGTTCTTACCGATCAGACATCTGCGCACGACCCGCTCTCTTATCTGCCGATCGGCGTCGGCGTCGATGATTGGCGGGATCTGGCCGCTACCGATCCGGTGGGCTTCACGCAGCGAGCCCGCGCGTCGATGGCTCAACACGTGGAGGCCATGGTCGGCTACCAGGACGCCGGCACCGAGGTGTTCGACTACGGCAATTCGATACGCCAGGAGGCGGTGCTTGGTGGGTTCGACCGGGCCTTTGAGATCGAGGGATACATCCCCAGATACATTCGGCCGCTGTTCGCCGAGGGGCGTGGGCCGTTTCGCTGGGCAGCGCTGTCTGGCAACCCGAAAGACATCCATCGCACGGACCGGGCGGTCCTCGACCTGTTCCCCGAGAATGACCATCTGCGCCGCTGGATCACTGCGGCGCAGGAACGTGTTGCATTTCAAGGTCTGCCGGCCCGCATTTGCTGGCTGGGATACGGCGAGCGCGACAAGGCAGGGCTGGCGTTCAACGAGCTTGTTGCCGCCGGCGAGGTGGAGGCGCCCATTGTGATCGGTCGCGATCACCTCGACTCTGGATCGGTTGCATCCCCATATCGTGAGACGGAGGCGATGAAGGATGGTTCCGATGCGGTTGCCGACTGGCCTCTGCTCAACGCTCTCCTTAATACGGCATCTGGGGCGACTTGGGTGTCAATTCACCAGGGTGGGGGAGTTGGCATGGGCAGGTCCATCCACGCCGGGCAGGTGACCGTGGCCGATGGCACGCCGCTGGCCGCCCAGAAGATCGAACGCGTACTGACGAACGACCCGGGGATGGGAGTGATCCGGCATGTGGATGCCGGTTACCAGATCGCGGTGGATGTGGCTGCGGAGCGCGGCGTGCACATCCCGATGTCGGCGTCGGAGGAGTAAGGCATGCCCACTGTGGTTGATCTGCTCGGCGAGATCGCGGAGGTCGGCGGTGATCCGGTGCACGGGTACGACCGTCACCTCTTCACTCAGGCAGATGCGGATTTGACGCGGTGGTTCATCGGGCATGCTGAGCGGCTGGGGCTCCGCGTGGAGCAGGATCGCAACCTCAACCTGTGGGCGTACTGGGATGGTGCAGCCGAGCCGCGCGTGGTCGCAACCGGATCGCACCTCGACTCGGTTCCCGGAGGCGGGGCGTTCGACGGCCCGCTTGGGGTAGCGAGTGCTTTTCGTGCGATTGAGCTTCTTCAGGAGGCGGGGTTTCGTCCGTCGAAGACTATCGGCGTGGCGGCCTTTGCCGAGGAGGAGGGCGGCGGCTTCGGAATGCCCTGCGTCGGCACAAGGCTCATGACGGGGATAGCCGATCCGGTCGCACTGGCCGCCCGTGTCAACGCCGAGGGGCTTTCGTTTGCCGATGCGGCGGCTTTGGCAGGGGCGGATATCGATGCGCTCGGTCCGGATGCCGATCGGCTTCGTGCGATCGACTGTTTTGTCGAAGTCCACGTCGAGCAGGGGCGTTATCTGGCCGACAAGGACGTGCCGTTGGCGACGGCCAGTCAGGTTTTCGCGCACGGTCGCTGGCGGTTCGACTTTTCGGGCGAGGGCAATCACGCGGGCACGACAGCTATGGCGGATCGTCGCGACCCGATGGTTGCGGCCGCCCGTTTCATCCTCGCCCTTACTGAGTCGGCCGCTCGCCGCGAGCAGGCGAGGGCGACGGTGGGGCGGATCGTCGCGATCCCTGGCGGCGTCAACGTGATTGCCTCGACGGTGACCGCATGGGCCGACGTGCGAGCCGGGAGCGTGACCGACGTCGAGACGCTTGTCGCAGAGATCGCGAGTCGCGCAGGTGAGATCGCCGACGACGGTGGATGCCAGCTCAGCGCTGTGTGCGAGTCCCTGACCCCCGCCACATTCTTCTCCTCGTCTCTTACCGAGAGAGTGGAGAATGCCATCGGCTCTGAGATCTCTGTGCCGCGCATCCCGACAGGGGCCGGGCACGATGCGGCGGTGCTCGGTGATCGCGCCTCCATCCATCCCATCCCGACGGCCATGATTTTCGTTCGCAACCCGACAGGCCGTTCGCATACTCCCATGGAGTCGGCGAGCGCCGCTGACTGCGAGCTCGGTGCCGAAGCACTCGCCCGTGTCCTCCGGGAGCTTTCGTGAACGAGTACTGGTGCGAGTATGCGTGGATCGGCGGCGAACCGGTTCGCGCGGTGCGTATCGTGTTGAACGCCGAAGGAGTGATCACTTCGGTGCACATCCATAGTCGGCCGTCTGAGGGAGCGACCATCCTTTCAGGGTTGGTGTTGCCTGGCCTCGCAAACGTGCACTCGCATGCCTTTCACCGGTTCCTGCGGGGCGCGGAGACGTCCGGTGGAGATTTCTGGTCCTGGCGCGATGGCATGTACCGCGTGGCGGCAGCGCTTACGCCCGACAACTATTATGAGGCGGCATTGGCTGTCTATTCCGAGATGCTGATTGCCGGGTGGACGGCGGTAGGGGAGTTTCACTACGTGCACCATCGGCCGGATGGCACCGCTTATCCGGATCATGAGATGGAACGTGCGATCGTGGCAGCGGCGAGCGATGCCGGGATTCGGCTCACGCTCCTCGACACCTGCTACCTGTCGAGCGGGTTCGGCGCTCCTCTTACTACTGCACAGGCTCGTTTTGGCGATCAGGATGCACGGGGCTGGGCGAATCGGTTTGCAGCTCTCGCCGAGGCCCTCCCGCAGACGGAGGAGTTTCGTCTTGGCGCAGCCATCCATTCGGTGCGAGCGGTGACCGAGAAAGCCGTCACCGGTGTGCTTGCGGCTGTTGGGGACGAGACGCCTTTGCATGTTCACGTCTCGGAACAGCCTCGAGAAAATTCTGACAGCCTCGCCCATTACGGGGTTACCCCAGTGGCACTGCTTGCGAGGGCTGGGGCGCTCGGCCCTCGCACGACGGCGATTCATGCCACACATCTCACAGCGGCAGATGTGCAGATTCTTGCGCAGACGGGCACGACGATCGGCCTGTGCCCTACTACGGAAGCCGATCTCGGCGATGGTATCGGGCCGGCGGAGGAACTCGCACGTTCCGGGTGCCCGATTGTATTTGGCAGCGACCAGAACGTGGTGATCGATCCCTTCGCGGAGGCTCAGGCTCTTGAGGCGGGGCAGCGGTTAGCGCTTGGTCGGCGGGGTGTCTTCTCGGCTGCCGAGCTCGTTGATGGCCTTGCCCGAGGGGGGTATGGCTCGCTTGGCCTTTCAGGCGGAGAGATTCGGGCGGGACTGCCATGTGACCTGGTCGCTGTGGATATCGCTGCGGTCGAGACGGTCGGCAGCTCGCTCGCGAGAGTGCCGATGGTTGCCCGCGCGAACAACGTGCATTCTGTCGTTGTCGGTGGGCGCAAAAGCACGATTGTGAGACAGGATGTGTCATCCCGCTATGCCGGTGTTTTGAGAGCGGCGGCGGAATTCGGTGAGCCGAGAGGAGACCACGTATGACTGCAGTGGTGATCGACAACATTGGTGAACTGACGACAAACGTCGACGATGAGCCGGCGCTGCACGACGCAGCGATTGTCCTGGACGAGGGTCGAATCGCATGGGTGGGCGAATCGGCCGGCGCCCCTGCGGCAGATCGCCACCTTGATGCGGGTGGCCGAGCCGTGCTGCCCGGCTGGGTGGATTCGCATTCTCACCTTGTGTTCGCTGGTGACCGCACCTCAGAGTTTGAGGCTCGGGTTGCGGGGCAACCTTATGCGGCGGGAGGAATTCTCTCGACGGTGCGGGCCACTCGGGCGGCTTCCGATGCACAGTTGGAAGCGACGATTGTTCGGCTCCGCCAGGAGGCGCTCGAACAAGGTACGACATTTATGGAGACAAAGACCGGTTACAGTCTCAATGTCGAGGGTGAGGTTCGTTCTGCGCGTTTGGCTGCGCGGCACGCCGACGACGTCACTTTTCTCGGAGCTCACGTTGTGGGGCCGGGCCGGGATGCCGACGAATATGTCGATGAGGTTATCCACGTCATGCTGCCTCAAGTCCGAGGCTATGTGCGGTGGGCGGATGTGTTCTGCGAACAGGGCGCGTTCGGCCCGGATCATGCGCGAGCGATCTTGGCAGTTGCCCGGGATGCCGGACTTGGCACCCGAATCCATGCGAATCAGCTTTCGCAGGGGGAGGGTGTGCAGATTGGGGTGGAGGTCGGGGCGGCGAGCGTGGACCATTGCAATCACTTGTCTGACGCCGACATCGACGCGCTGGTCGGTGCAGCCTCGCGCCCTGACGGGCCGACTGTTGCGACCCTCGTTCCGTGTTGCGACGTGTCGACGCGTCAGCCCTTCGCTCCTGCGCGTCGCCTGCTTGATGCGGGAGTTCCGGTGGCTTTGGCGACGGACTGTAACCCGGGCACGTCGTTCACCACATCGATGGGGTATTGCGTAGCGACGGCGGTGCTCCAGATGGGGCTTTCTGTACGTGAGGCGGTTTTTGCGGCGACCGCGGGCGGCGCGGCGGCGTTGCGTCGTACGGATGTGGGGCGAATCGTGGTGGGTGCGCGTGCCGATGTGCAGATCCTTGACGCGCCTTCGACGGTGCATTTGGCCTACAGGCCGGGTGTGCCGTTGACCTGGGCGGTCTTCCGCGGTGGTGTTCGCGTAAGGTAGGTCCTTTGCTGCGACTACCGGAGTAATATTGCATTTTGGCTGGAGTGACCGAGATTGCACCAACGAACTGAGGAACTTTTGTGACTAACGTATTGATTATCGGCGGCGGGTATGCAGGTTTTTACACAGCGAAGAAGCTTGAGAAGCACCTGCGCAATGGGGAGGCGACAGTCACCCTGGTCGACCCGTTGCCCTACATGACTTATCAACCGTTCCTGCCCGAGGTCGCGGCGGGTGAGATCGAGGCGCGTCACGTGGTGGTGTCGCACCGCCGTCATCTGCCGAAGACGAAGATCGTTCAGGCCAAGGTGACGGGTATCAGCGCATCTGACAAAAAGGTCACTGTTGCGCCTGTGGGCGGCGGCGAGCCGTTCGATGTCGAGTATGACGAACTGGTGGTGACGCTCGGTTCGGTTTCGCGCACTTTCCCGATTCCTGGCGTCGCCGATCAGGCGATTGGACTGAAGTCGGTTGAGGAGGCGGTGGCGGTTCGCGATCGTCTGATTGCGAACTTCGATAAGGCTGCTGGGCTGCCTGCCGGTGTTGAGCGCTCGAAACTGTTGACGGTCACGGTCGTTGGCGGTGGCTTCGCGGGTATTGAGATTTTTGCCGAGTTGCGGTCACTGGCGACGTACCTGCTTCGGTCGCATCCCGAGATCACTTTTGATGAGGTTCAGTTCCACCTTGTCGAGGCCATGGGCAGCATCATGCCTGAGGTTTCCCACAAGACGAGTTTGTGGGTATTGGACAACCTGGATCAGCGTAACGCGACGGTGCATTTGAACACCCAGCTGATGGATGCCACGGGTGGCCATTGCGTGATCAAGACATCGATCAAAGATAAGGACGGCAATCTCACTGAGCCGGAGAAGACGGTGGAGTTCGATTCCGATCTGATCATTTGGACTGCTGGCGTGATGGCGAACCCGGTTTTGAAGAACTCCGATCTGCCGCTTGAGCCTCGCGGCCGCCTTCGTGTGCGCGCCGACCTGCGCGTCGAGGGTGACGACGGCATCGTCGAGCACGTGTGGGGTGCTGGAGATTCATGCCAAGTGCCTGATCTGTCTGGCAAGGGCCTGCCGTTCGACGGCTCATGCGTTCCAAATGCACAGCACGCGGTGCGTCAGGCGAAGCGACTGGCGAAGAACGTGACGGCGTCGTTGCGTGGTGAATTGCCGCGCGATTACCTCCACAAGCCGGCTGGTGCCGTTGCGGGCCTCGGCCCGGGCCGCGGCGTTTTCACCGGTGGTGGCAAGAAGTTTGCGCTGAAGGGTTGGGTGGCCTGGATGATGCACCGCGGTTACCACGGTTTGGCGATGCCGACGTGGGAGCGGAAGCTTCGGGTGTTCGGTGACTGGAGCGAGCAATTGTTCATCCGTCGCGACATCGTCACGCTTGAGAAGGTCCAGGAGCCGCGCGCGTTCTTCGAGGAGTATGCCTCGCGGCCGAAGACCGACGCCAAGTAAGTCGGGCAAGCACCTAAGTTTGTGCGGTCTGTCTAATTCTCGTTTGCCCCGGCGCGTCCACGAATGTGAGCGTGCCGGGGCAAGCTTTCTTTTGTGCGCTGTAGATGCGAGTGTGACGACCCGCGAGGAACGCACTGTTTGCCCGTATTTGCGGGGAAGTTGGGGCAGGATGCGCTGAGTTGCGTCCCTGAACGATGGCAGGAAGGCCTGCCGTGGATATGATCCATCAGCCTGATTCGACCGTCGAAAAATTGTGTACGAATCGTACCGATTGGATCTATTTGTAGGTTTGAACAGTCCACGGCCCCCGTGTGCCAAAACTTTTGTTCAGCTTTATGCAAAACTCTCGCGGCGTGGTCTGCCAAACATATGATCGGTTCATAAGGAAATGTTGAATATTCGGCAGACCTGACGGCGGGCATAGCTGCCGAACGAGGATCACGGATTTACCGGGAAAATCGGCAAGTTCGAAGCTTCGTATCATCGCCACGGCCGTCAAGAGAGATCGACAATGCCCACCACGGGACCGGCATCACCAGAGTCACGCAACGAGATCAACGCACAAACCCCCCCTGCAACTTCAGCTATCGGGATCACCGAAGAAGACGCCATTGCAGGTCACGTAGATGACCTCGTCGCCAAGGCCCTCAAAGCACTCGACGACTTCGCAGCGTATGAGCAAGAAGACATCGACTACATTGTGAAAAAAGCCTCGGTTTCAGCCCTCGGCCATCACCTCAGCCTCGCACGTCACGCCGTCGAAGAGACCGGTCGCGGCGTCTTCGAGGACAAGGCAGTGAAGAACATTTTTGCCTGCGAGCATGTCACGCACTCGATGAAGCGCATGAAGACCGTAGGAATCATCAGCGAGGACGAGCTCAACGGCATCATTGAGGTCGCTGAGCCGGTCGGCGTCGTCGCAGGCATCACGCCGGTGACGAACCCCACATCCACCGCCATCTTCAAGTCGCTCATTGCTCTGAAGACCCGCAACCCGATTATCTTCGCCTTCCACCCTGGCGCACAGAAGTCGTCTGTCGAGGCGGCGCAGATCGTGCGCGACGCAGCCGTCAAGGCGGGCGCCCCCAAGAATTGCATTCAGTGGATCGAGACCCCATCACTCGAGGGCACCTCGCTGCTGATGAACCACCCGGGCGTCTCGCTCATTCTCGCAACCGGCGGCAACGCCATGGTGCGGGCCGCGTACTCATGCGGCAAGCCGGCCCTCGGTGTTGGCGCAGGCAACGTGCCGGCATACGTGGAGAAGTCAGCCAAGCTGAAGCGCAGCATCAACGATTTGGTGTTGTCGAAGTCGTTCGACAACGGCATGGTGTGCGCCTCGGAGCAGGCCGTCATCCTCGACACTGAAATCTATGACGACGCGATCGCCGAGTTCAAGAAACTGCACGCGTACCTGTGCACGCCCGAAGAGAAGAAACTGCTCGAAGAGTTCGCCTTCGGCGTTCAGGCGTTCAGCGAGAACTGCGGCGGTGCCAAGCTCAATCCGAACATCGTCGGCAAGTCACCGGTATGGATCGCCGAGCAGGCGGGCTTCACGGTTCCTGACGACACATCGATCATCCTGGCCGAGGCAAGCGAGGTCGGCCCGGCTGAGCCACTGACCCGCGAGAAGTTGTGCCCGATCCTGACCGTGTTGCGGGCGAACAGCCGCGAAGAGGGCATCACTCTTGCCGAGAAGATGGTCGAATTGGATGGCCTCGGTCACTCGGCCGTCATCCATACCGCGGATCAAGAACTCATCAAGGAGTTCGGCAAGCGCGTCAAGGCTGTCCGTATTCTCACCAACTCGCCATCGTCACACGGCGGAATCGGCGATATCTACAACGCGATCATGCCATCGCTGACCCTGGGCTGCGGCTCGTATGGTCATAACTCGGTGTCGAACAACGTCTCGGCTGTGAACCTCATCAATGTCAAGCGCATCGCGCGGAGGAACAACAACATGCAATGGTTCAAGGTGCCCTCCAAGATTTTCATCGAGCCGAACTCGATTCAGTACCTCGCTCGCATGCAGCACGTCGAGCGTGTCACCATCGTGACAGACAAGACCATGACCGACCTTGGCTTCGTCGACCGCATCCTCGACGTGCTCAACCGCCGCAGCACCAAGGTTTCAGTGCAGATTTTTGACGACGTTGAGCCAGAGCCGAGCATCACATCGGTCAAGCGTGGTGCCCGCCGCATGGAAGAGTTCCAGCCCGACACAATCATCGCGCTCGGTGGCGGTTCGCCCATGGATGCGGCCAAGGTCATGTGGCTGTTGTACGAGCACCCAGAGACTGAGTTCTCAGACATGCGCGAAAAGTATTTCGATGTGCGCAAGCGTGCATTCAAGTTCCCCGACCTTGGCGAGAAAGCACATCTGGTCTGCATCCCGACGACATCGGGGACCGGTGCGGAGGTTACCCCGTTCGCCGTCATCACCGATCCTGAGACCGGATACAAGTACCCGCTCGCCGACTATGCACTGACTCCGACGGTGGCCATCATTGACCCGGTCCTGACCGCGAAGATGCCTAGCTTCCTCGCCGCCGACTCCGGCTTTGACGCGCTTACCCACGCGACCGAGGCGTATGTCTCGGTGTATGCGAATGACTACACCGACGGTCTCGCCCTGCAGGCGATCAAGCTGATCTTCGAGAACCTGGTGGAGTCTGTGCGCGGCGGCGAGTCGACGACGGCTCGTGAGAAGATGCACAACGCCGGCACGATCGCAGGCATGGCCTTCGGCAACGCGTTCCTTGGCATCGTGCATGCGATGGCTCACACCATCGGATCGCAGTACCACCTGCCACATGGTCGCACCAATGCGGTGCTTCTGCCTCACGTGATTCGTTACAACGGCAAGATCCCGACCAAGCTGAACAGCTGGCCCAAGTACGAGAGCTACATCGCCCCGGAGCGCTTCCAGGACATTGCGCGGCTGCTCGGTCTTCCGGCTTCCACGCCGGAAGAGGGTGTCGAGTCGTACGCGCTGGCTGTTGAGGCACTGCGCGATGAGGTCAAAATTCCTGTGTCCTTCCAGGCTGCGGGGGTCGCTGAGGATGCCTTCATCGGCAACCTCGATCAGCTCGCCTACCGGTCGTACGAGGATCAGTGTGCACCCGCAAACCCGCGTATGCCGATGGTCGAAGACATGAAGATCATCATGGAGGCCGCGTACTACGGCACCAGCTTCGAGGCAGTCAAGAAGACGCGGTCTGTGTCGGCGAAGGCCGATGCTGAGACCGCGGCCAAGGTAGCCAAGAAGGCGTCTGCGAAGAAGGCGGCCACGAAGTAGTCCTTAGCCCGATCACTCTAGCGATGCCCGCGCCGATGTCATGTCGGCGCGGGCATCGCTCTGTGAATCTGGGAAATAGCTCTTAGTTGACCTTTAAAGTTATCTGGCCGACTGGAGAGAGCGATTCGTTGTTGGAATCGTATATACAATGGTGAGGTTGTCTATCTATTCGTTAGAAAAGAAGCCCCCCGATGAAAACCCACAACAGTCGTCATGCCAAGAAGCGCTTGAACCTTCTTAGCCCTCTCTCCATACTTGTAGTGCTTGGTACTGTGGGAGCTGGTGCGACGATTGTAGTCGGCGCTGGCGCCACAGAAGCTACCTTCAACCCATTCAGCGTGAACAACGGATTTACTATCCTCTCTCAAGGCAATGTCGCCTTGGGTAACGGTGAGATCGATGGAAGCGTCGCAGCCACAGGAACATTGGCGTCGGTCACCGGAAACTATCCGGTCCTCGATTCTGCTGCAGGTGATGGGACCTACACTGTTCCCACCATCGACGGCGTTGCCGTTCGTCTATTGGCGCAAAAGTATGTCGGTTCAGGCGCGATCGACCTTTCGAATGGTTCCGTCAACCCGAAGGCCTCCCCAGACAACCTGACGGCGATCGCGAAACTTGTCGACACCTCCAATCTGCATGCCGAATCCCGCTCCAATGACTTCACCCGCCTTATCAACACCACCGGTGGCTGGCTCGACTTGAAGAAACTCGCCTACTCGACGAACTGGGAAGCGGCGGTAGCCACCCAGAAGTCGGCCGTCAGCGACTACTTCGACGACGTTTCGGCACAGATTGCGACGTCGAACGCCCAGCTTTCTGTGCTCGAGACCTCGCCTGCGCTTTCCAACGCAGTGTCCGTGACTGGTGGGGGCGGAAGCCTCGTGTATGTTTCGGGGTTCTCAACGACTGAACCGAATGTGATCAATTACTCCGACATCGCCGGAAAAGTGATCAAGATGGACAATGCGAAGGGCTACACGCCTACTGCGAATGCGCCGCTGATCGTCAAGGTTGCAGCGGGCACCAGCCATATCGGGCAACTCAACTTTGAGGGTTGGTCATCCCAGGCCCTCGCGGACTACATCCTGCTCGACCTTTCGCAGGTGACCGGTACGGTCTCTGTCGACGGACTGCAGGAGGGTGCCATCTGGGCTCCTTCGGCGAATGTCGTGTTCGCTTCAGGTATCAGCTACAACGGGCAGATCACCGCGTTGAACGTCACCACATCGGGTGGAGGCGAGATCCACCATCATTCCTTCCTCGGCATTCTTCCATCGGGGGAGCCATCCCCCTCTCCCAGTAATTCGGTCGTAGGCTCAAGTCCTATCCCGAGCAGAGCGTTGCCTCCGTCTGATTCTGTTTCGCCGAGCGTGAGCGCTTCGCCGAGTGAGTCGGTATCGGCTTCGCCCAGCGAATCTGTAATACCGAGTGAGTCGGTATCGCCTTCGCCGAGTGAGTCTGTAATACCGAGTGAGTCGGTATCGGCTTCACCGAGTGAGTCTGCTTCGCCGAGTGAATCTGTATCTGCTTCGCCCAGCGAGTCTGTAACGCCTAGTGAGTCGGTATCGGCTTCGCCCAGCGAATCTGTAACGCCTAGTGAATCTGTATCTGCTTCGCCGAGCGAGTCGGTATCTGCTTCGCCCAGCGTGAGCGCTTCGCCCAGCGAATCAGTAACGCCTAGTGAATCTGTATCTGCTTCGCCGAGCGAGTCGGTATCTGCTTCGCCCAGCGTGAGCGCTTCGCCCAGCGAATCAGTAACGGCTTCGCCGAGCGAATCTGTTTCTGCGTCGGTCGTTCCAAGCGTGTCGACGGCGCCTTCGGCTTCGAGCAAACCGAGTGCTTCGGCATCTAAACCGGTTCGGGTAGTGGCGAGCGCAAGTGCTCCGACAACCACGACGGCAAACGATGGTCTGCTGGAGGAAAGCAGCTTGGCGGCGGCGAGTGAGACTTCTGTGGTAGCCAATGCGCTGGTGAACACCGCAGCGTCGGTGAACTGGTCTGCTGCGGCATTGCTTGGGCTGTTCCTTGCTGCGATCGGCATCGCCCTTCTCGGTCTGCGAGCTCGCCCACACAAGCACTAACCGCTATGCCGGGTTTGGTCGAATCGGCCAAACCCGGCAGCATCGGTGCGCTAGAATTACTCTAAATATATGTTTCTGAATTCTCTAGTTTGGGGGACAAAATGACTTTCGTCGAAGCTCTCTGGTGGACCTTTGAGGTCTTCATCTTTATCGCGTACCTGATGATCATTTTCTCGATCATCCAGGATCTTTTCCGCGATCGTAAGCTCAATGGATGGTTCAAAGCACTCTGGTTCATCGCTCTCTTGTTCATCCCGGTGATTACTGCACTTGTGTATGTCATCGCGCGTGGCAAGGGCATGCACGAGCGTCGCGTCGCGGTTTATGTCGAAGCGCAGGCCAACGCTGATTCCTATATCCGGTCGGTCGCATCCGTTTCTCCGGCAGAGCAGATTTCTTCTGCCAAGGCATTGCTCGACGCGGGCACCATTACGGCTGCTGAGTTCGAGGCGCTCAAGGCGAAGGCACTCGCCTAGTTTCCTAAGTTTCCTTAGCGATCACACGACGCCGCATGGGCTAACGCTCATGCGGCGTCGTCTGGTTTTGGTGTGGCGCGGGCAGAGAGCGTGACTTAGCTGAATGTGCCTTCAGGGGCCTTGGGCGACTGAACCGCCGTGAGGTCGGTGACGATATGGGCGCCGGCTACGAAACGTTCGAGCTGAGTGCCGTGCAGGACTGTTCCGGGAAATGGGCCGGCCGCGTTGAGCCGACGCAACGATCCAGTGTTAAAGGCTTGCTGCGACGCGACGAAGACTATATTGCCGAACCGCCTGCCCTTTGCCACGCCCGTTTCGGCGAGGGCGATGGTGTCTTGAAAGACGAAGCGCAGTGTCGAAGCTTGTGCGCGGGCAAAATGGAGATTGCCGCCATCGGCGACATTGACCAGCACAACACCGCTCGGATTGAGCAGGTCGGAGACGGCGGAGTAGAACTCCGCAGACGTGACGTGTGCTGGTGTGCGTGCGCCAGAGAATATATCGACGACGACGAGGTCGGCCGCGCCGGTGAGCCCAGGTGGAAGGGCACGGAGCACCTGGCGCGCGTCGCCGTAACGTACCCGAATGGATGCTCCACGTGGCAGTGGGATCGCGTCGCGGACCAGCGCGACGAGTTCAGGTTCGAGTTCGATGACTTGTTGCCGCGAGCCGGGACGAGTGGCTGCGATGTAGCGGGGCAGTGTCATTGCGCCTGCACCGAGGTGCACGGCTGTGATCGGTGCATGTGGCTCGGTGATGGTGTCGATGACGTGCCCCATGCGTTGGATGTATTCGAAGAAGAGCTGGTCGGGGTGTTCTGCGAACACGTGTGATTGCGCTGTGCCGTCGACGATGAGTTCGCGGCCGTCTTGCGAGTATTTGTCGCGCACGATCTCGGCGATGGCGCCGTTCGAGAGGCGCCGCCGCCACTGTGGTGCCTCGTCGCCCGCTCCTCGCCGTCCCATACCATCGAGTCTGCCCTAAACTGCGTCCGTCCGCTTGAGGCGCAGTATGCAGGTGCAATTCTGCGCGATCGTGCAGATAGTCGGGCAATGTTGATGGGGAACGGTGATCTTCACGCAAAGAATGCGTCTATTTTGCGCACTGCCACGGGGGAGTGGAGGGTGAGTCCCGCATACGACCTGGTGTCGACCGCGGCATACGGTGACCATTCGTTGGCTTTGAAGCTTGGAGGTGCCACGACGGGGGGTCTCGCGGAGGCGGGCATTGGCTTTCGCGGAGGACATTGGTCTGCCGCAACGGGCTGCGACCCGGGTGCTGGATACTCTCTTGGCTAGTACAGAGGTGGCTTTGGGCGATGTTGCTGCGTTGGGCATTCCTTATGACCGCGCTACGACGACGGCTTGGCAGAAGGAACTGAATTATCGCAGGCGGCTGCTCGCCGAGACGTGCTGAGCGGTTGCGACTGTTTCCTGTGAGAACGGGAGGAGGGAAGCGCTTGCTTGCCACAACCGCATGGCACTTAGCGGCGGCGGGTAGGATGGCAGGTGGGTTTTTCTCCCGTCGGTTTTGAGGAATTGAGTGCAGATGCGTATTGCAGTTTTTGGCACCGGGTATGTTGGTCTTTCTCTGGCGGTTCTTCTGTCACGACAGCATTCGGTGCGGGCTCTGGATATTGTGCCGGAGAAGTCTGCGCAGATTAATGCTGGTGTGTCTCCGATTGCGGATGCGGAGATCGAGGCTTTTCTTGCTTCGGGTGAGTTGAGTCTGGAGGCAACCACAGACCCTGTGTTTGCGCTTGAGGGCGCAGATTATGCGATCATTGCTACCCCGACTGATTATGACCCGGTGAAGAATTATTTCGATACTTCGTCGATTGAGGTCACGTTGGAACGTATCCGCGAGTTCGCCCCGTCGGTGACGGTGGTGGTGAAGTCGACGGTTCCGGTTGGCTTTACGGAATCCATTTTGGAACAGTTCCCGGAGTTGAATATCATTTTCAGCCCAGAGTTTTTGCGCGAGGGTCGTGCGCTGTTCGATAACCTGCACCCGTCTCGTGTGGTGGTGGGCTTCCCGTCATCGCGTCCGGAGTTGCGGGAGCGTGCGGAGGCGTTCGCGCAGTTGTTGGTGGATGCAGCTGATGATTCGGATGTGCCGGTGTTGGTGACGGGTTCAGTCGAGGCTGAGGCGATCAAGTTGTTTGCGAACACGTATTTGGCGTTGCGGGTGAGTTTCTTTAATGAACTGGACACCTATGCCGCGGTTCGTGGCCTGAATACGCAGCAGATTATTGATGGTGTGAGTTTGGATCCTCGCATTGGCAGCCATTACAACAACCCGTCGTTCGGCTATGGTGGCTACTGCTTGCCGAAGGACACGAAACAGTTGTTGGCCAATTATTCGGAGGTTCCGCAGAATCTGATTGGTGCGATCGTGGAGGCGAACCGCACTCGTAAGGATTTCATTGCCGAGGATATTTTGTCTCGGGTGGCTGGCATGGCTCACCCGACGGTGGGGATTTTCCGTTTGACGATGAAGTCGGGGTCGGATAATTTCCGTCAGTCGTCGATCCAGGGTGTGATGAAGCGGATCAAGGCGAAGGGCGTGACTGTTGTCGTTTATGAGCCTGCACTTGATGAGGCGGAGTTCTTTGGTTCGGAGGTGACGCACGACTTGGAGGCATTCAAGGCGCGCGTTGACGTGATCGTGGCGAACCGCCAAGACGACGCCCTCGCCGATGTCGCGGACAAGGTCTACACAAGGGACACCTTCAAGCGCGACTAAAAGGGACTTATCCCTACACATTCGCTTGCTTGCTACACCCCCTGAACACTACCCCTCCGCACACACCTCCTCTGAACCGAGCAAAACCCGACAGATTCTGCCGAGTTTTGTCGGTTTCTACTCCGTTCAGTGGTGGATGTGCGGGCCAGAAGCTGGGTCGCATCTAGCCATTGGGTGTACGACAGACATGCGAGTGTGATTTTGGCGCGCTCCGTCGACCGTGAGTCAATCGTGTCGAGCGCCTAACCTGCGCCGCAACATCGTCACGGGCGCGAGGTCGAGAGCCGCCAACGCGCTAATTATTGCCAGCTGTTCTGGTTATCGGGGCTCGACAACCCCACGATTAGATGCGTTCCCGGGATCGCGGTCGCATCGATTAGTTGTGCATAAGTCGCCTCGCGTGTGGTCGCGACTGAAAGGCCGACTTCCGTTCGTATCAGCCGTGGAATGCTTCTTTCTAGCTTTTCATCTCCCGTACGACTCGCGCAGGAATCCCCGCAACAATGGTATTCGGAGGGACATCTTTAGTCACTACAGCCCCGGCTGCGACGATAGCGCCTGCTCCGATAGTCACGCCTTGTAGGATAGTCACCGAAGAGCCGACCCATGCGCCACTTTCAATACGGATAGGCTCGTGAATCCCACGGCCGGCGCGGACACTTGGATCTGAATAGTCGTGGCCCGAGGTAATAATTCGCACACCTATCGCAATTCCAACCTGGTCACCTATCCACACATGTGCATTCCGATTATCAATGATGGTCCCGACGTTGATAGATGCGCGATACCCAACATGCATGTTCTTGCCCATAATAGTCACGCCGTGAGCTATGTAGTTGTGCAATCCAATATCAACGCCAGCGAGGCGCAATACGAGCATACGAACTCGGGGAGACAATAGGCGCGAAGACGTCAGTGCCAATAACAAGTTAACCATAATATTGAAAATCTCTGGTGTGGATAAATACTCCGCGCGCTTGGTTCCAGGAACTACGCGAGGGAGAGCCTAGGTGAGCGAACAAGCGAACGTGAGAAAACACAATTTTCATCAATTCTTCCAGAGGTCATAGGGGAATGCCGCGATCAGATTTTCGTTAGAGAACGTCAATTCGGGAAGGGTGCTGGCGTTGTGCGTAACTGCTTCTCCAAAGGATTGAGTCACCGGAACATCAGATCGCCCTGTACCCGCGAAGTAGTCGCGGTACTTAAACAGAGGCTCGGCTCGTGGCTGGACGAAAGTACAAGGGACTCCGAAGGCTTCCGCGATGATTATCCCGTGTAACGAAGAACTGACAATTTTTTCGCTGGTAATTAATCTCCGCACGATTGAGAGGGTATCTCCGCGAGGATTCACATAGTCTGGGCAATCGGAGACGAGCGTTGTCTCGTTGAGATTGGGGATGACGGCCAGCTTATGCTGTTTCTGATGCGCCATCTCGACTAGCTCTGGAAACAGGGCTGGAAGCAGCAGAGCCGGATCCCCGAATATTTCTGGAACATCTGCTCCGTATTGCCCCAACACCTCTCGCGTCAGAGGGCCTCGAACCGCCCGGATATCTAGGGTGTTGACAGGGACTCCTTCCAGGGACATTTTTCCATTTACCCCCGTCCCCCAGACGGTATCACCGTCCTGTGATAGATGAATGATCGAGCCGACCGAGAGAAGGCGTGCTCTCCGGCCTGAAGCGACCGGGATGCTTCGCAGCGCAAGCAATTTTTCTACGACGAGAGGGCCAAGCAGGTCACCAAAGTTATTCTTTCGCGACGCCCAGAACGCTAGTTCAGACAAACGAGACGGGAGCATAGTCACGCGGGGGTTCCAATGCACGACTTTTACAGGCATATTCAATCCTTCCCTCGCACGCTACTTTTCACTAGCGTGAGGATCTCAATACAATCTCTGCGGAACTGGGGAATCACGAGACTAAAAATAGCTAGTAGGAGAAGCAAGGACCCGCCCCGGGCTACTAATTCTAACCATACGTGATCGATAGTTAACGCAAAGTCGAAAACCATTCGTGTGATCGCTGTCGAGGTTACGAAGACCGCGAATGGAAGCGCAGATACGCGGACGATTGCGCGTGAAGAAATGCCCGCCCTGGGCACCGCGAAGAGCGTGAGCACTAGCCAGTTCGTAAAAAGCCCAACAGATACGGCAGTCGCTACGCCAAAAGCTCCAAAAAAGGAGCCCGTAATCACACACGCAACCATGAATGTACGAGTAACCAGCGAGAACCTCAGCTGCATACCTGTGAGGTTCTGCGAGAGAAATACCCAGTAATACACATAACCTAGTGCTTGAAAAATGCCACCGAGGCAGAGCACGGTGAATAGTTCAGCTGATCCATTCCACTGTGCACCAAGAACTATGACCATGACAGGCGAAGCACATGCGACAAGAAGTGCGAACACCAAACCGAGTACATAGACCAATATTTTCTGTGCCTTTAGGACCGCCGCGCTGAATCTCTCAGCGGGTAGTTGCGATAGCGTGGGGAGTGCCACCCGGGTGAGTGGACCTGCAATCTGTTGTAAGGGGATTTTCAGCAGCTGGTACGCGCGGTCGTACAACCCAACAGTCGCGGCGGACGCGACGCGACCCAGCATCACCGTATCGACGTTCTGGCTAACGTAATTAAGTCCCTGCACGGCCGTGGTGTTCACACCAAAAGCGACGAAACGCCGTATTGAAGTGCTTCGCCGAGGGAGTCCAGGTCGCCAGTCACTCAGGGTGATGTAGGTTATCAATGCAATTGCCGAAATGCCAATCTGCTGTGCAACTAATGCCCAGTATCCGCCTCCTACCGCTGCAACCACCACGGCGAGAACTAGGCCGACAAATTGTGCACCGACATCTACGAAGCCAAGTGCCTTAAACCGAAGAGAACGGGTGAGATGTGCTATGAACTGCGAGGAGGCCGACTGGGTGACGAACACAAAAGACACTGAAATCAAGGTGGCCTGCACGGCTGCGACGTTATAAAAGCTCGCGACCAAGCCAGAAAAGGCGCTGACTGCAATGCACAGGAGCGATCCTATGCCCACATTCAGCCAGAACACGTTGGTCTGCTCGCCCGGAGTAACGCTCTTCGCGCTGATAGTTGCCGCTGATAGGCCAAAGTCGGATAGTAGTAGTGCCCCAGTAGAAATCGCGTTGACCATTGCGAAGACACCGAAATCGGCGGTAGTCAGCATCCTAGAGAGCACAACGAGTGCACACAACTGAATGAAAAATTTGCCCCACTGTCCGCCGAATGTGTACAAGGCCCCTCGCACCGTTGCGGACGTATTATTAGACACGTACCCATCCCACTTCCGCTGGTTGTAACCCGCTACTTCGCGCCTGCGAACCCTCTTGATACATCGCATTTAGCCGTCCGTAGGAAATACCCAACACAAAAGTAAACAGTTGCAGAATGGGTTGTTGTAGTAGTCCCCAGCTAGTGAGTCCAACCACGACAAAGCCAGTCAATGCTGCCAGCACGGCGCGTGCCCTGAACCATGATTCCTCACCCGAGCCCAGTAACGACCGAACTGTCACTATGAGAAGTGCCCCTACCGGCACCAATGCAATGACGATGCCTACTACACCGAGCTCAATAAAGGCCAAAATGAACGTATTGTGCACTGGGTAGCCGGTCGCAAGAACTACCGGCTCACTATCAATGGCTGAAAAGACGTAGTTGTTAGGGCCGACACCTGTTGCCCAC
Source organism: Actinomycetales bacterium (assembly GCA_015654475.1). Taxonomy (GTDB): domain Bacteria; phylum Actinomycetota; class Actinomycetes; order Actinomycetales; family Microbacteriaceae; genus UBA3913. The sequence goes on along the minus strand of JAATGV010000009.1, from coordinate 31,431 downwards.
GAACTGGCCAAAATTCTCAGACCAGCGGCGAGCAGCTCCGGCCGATCACCGCCCTCCGGATCGCTCCCGAACCTCTCCAACAAAACGTTCAAAAAGGGAAGCATGACGATCGCGACAAGAAATAATGCTCCTATGGCGGAGGACAGACGGATTCGGGAGATGCAAAGTATTCCCCAAGCGCCGAGCGTAACCAAAACGGCAAGAATATTTGCTCGACTCAAAGTCGGAACAGTAGCGATAACGACCGCTACAATTGCCAATTTTCCCATATTTCGCACGAGACGATCCGATGATCTGGAAAAAGGTAGTATTAACATGAGCAAAATTATTGCAATTTTGCCAGTTATCGATGGGTGTCCAAATATTCCAGTTGCACGCTCTCCGTCTGATACCGTGCCTACAGCGACAGTCTGAACTAATACTGATAGGGCCAGCACGCTAACAATTCCTGCGATAATAATAGACATCGTACGTTCCGTGCTGCTTCCTCGCACGAAGCAGGAGCTAAGAGAATAACCAATGAAACCAGCAAGCACACTTGTAAAAATATGCTGTAACCCGGAAGCTAGTGACAGCCCTTCCTTCCAAACAAATATACTCATAATTAAGAAATATATTGCACTTGTAAAGAACCAAAACAAAATGGTCTTGTTTGTGCGATGTATTTGGGAGACACCGAAGGCAAGTAGGATAATATCAAAAGTAGAAATTGTGACATCTTGAGAAGCAATTCCTACGGCTTCACTAGAAAAGGGAGTGCCTATATGAATAAAAGTAAAGGTCAATAAAGTTAACGTTATAAGAATAATGATCACCATTGCGGCACGCTTCGAGAAAAGGTTGAAAGCTGTCAAAATTCCGATAAACAGTACGGCCGATGCGGCTATGACGACCTGCATTTCACTCTCCGTTCCCACGAGCGACGCGTGCATAGAGTTTCCGCACACCCGACGCAACACCTTCCCAAGAAAACGCCTCGAGATTGATGTGGTCTTGCCCAGACCTAGAAGAAACTGTTTTTCTGACCTCCGCCAACCCAGCGGGCGTGAGCGGCTGATCCAGGAGGAGGACGTTTTGAACGCCTATTTCGTCCTGGAGTTCACGGGCTAGATCCCCGCGAGGAAGGGCAACCGGAACATCGAGTGAGAGCCCCAACAACGCGGTTCCGGAGTTGAGGATCTCTCTGTAGGGGAGTATAAGAACGTCTATAGCTCCCAAAGCGAACTCAACTTCCTGGTCTGTCAGCAGTCCAAACTTCGTATATACCCATTTTTCTGAAATACCACTGACCCAGTTGCGAAGCAAGGGATTCACATTCCCCGCTAAGAGAAGTCCCGAAGGAGAAGCCTCATATTGTTGTATTGAAAAAAAAGCATCATACAGTTCAGTGATCCCCTTATATGGACTTATAGATCCAACAAAGCCGAAACAAAAAATCTCTTCGGGAATATTGAAGTAAACTCTACTTCGCGCTCGGTCCTGTTTCTTCATCACTCCACGATAATGGCCATGAACAGTGACGATATTCGGGATTTCAACGAGTGCGGGGTATTCTTTTTCCGCTCTCGATTTTGAATATTTGGACAGATAATGTACACCAGATACGGATTTTGAGAATTTGCGCATAAATCTTGCTTCGAGGTTCGGAGTGGTACTCTCATGCCCTCTTATGTTATGTACGGTCCAAACAATCGGAATGGAGCGGACTCGAGCGCTTATTAGGAGCATTCTGAGGACCAAATAATGCGCAAGTACTTGACCTAGACTGCCCGAAAAATTCCCGTCGGGCCAATGCCAATGCCAAACGTCGGCTTTTTGCCATAGTTCGCGAAGAGGAACGAACTCTTCAACCCTCATATCATGGCTTTCCAAAGACTCAGAAAGGAGATACTGGAACGGGTTATAGTTTCGGTTCTTCCGGGCCGGCCAAGACTTGACAATGATCATAGGTGTTGCACCGTTCTCCTTTCTGGGATCTTCTCGAGTGATGCAGATTCCCCATAGCTATGAGCTCCCGATCTTGCATGGCAGTTTCTTCATCGCAGCATGGACAAGAAGACCTCCACGTGGGCGGACAGCCAGCCAGTTAGAGAATGTTTCCTTGCCCACGTCCGGCGTGTGACTGATCCGCGAGTTGCTGCTGCTTCTCTCAAAGCCAGCTTCCACGCGGCAACATTGTTCAAGTTGTCAACGACGCACCCACCTGTTTCCAAAACAACGTTCTCCATCGACGAACCCTTATGGGTAACAATTGGCAAATCGTGCGCTGAGGCTTCAGAGATGGTTGTAGCCAATCCCTCGCCCTTTCCCGAAGAAGAGAATAAAAAGACATCTGCGCTGTCATAATACTGTGCTACATTGGCAACAAATCCGACAACTCTCAAATTAGCTAATTCTTTAGATGCTTGAACGGCCTTGTCCAGTTCAGTTCCTTCACCGAGCATGATAACAGTGTGTCTAGGAACCTTCCGCGCATAAGAAATTGCCACTTCTGGCATTTTTGCCCTATCCATTCGTGCTGCCCATAACACCACGAAGGCATCAAGGGCGATGTTGAGTTCTCGTCGCCGCTGTGCTCTTTCAGTCAGTGTCGCCGGTCGGTGAATCTGATTATCGACACTATTTTCTATCACTCGTATGAGATTAGAAACACGCACTAACCCGTGAATTGACTCAGCGACAAGGTCCGAGACGCAAATTATTTGTGCGACGTGAGAGGAGGCCCGAGCGTATCCTAGCTTCAGCATAGTCATACTTCGAGGGAAAACACCATGCTCCGTCCAGATTATTGGGGCGATCCTCGAAAGAATTTGAGTGAATCCGATTTGCTCGCGCTTGAACTGAATGTGTATCCAATCCGGCTGTATAAGTCGCACCACGTTTCGTACGCGAGTTCGCTCTCTTGGCAATTTGAGAAGCCCAGGGAGAAGCGTTCGCCGCGACCATTTGGGGCTTAGGCCAACATGATGCACCTCTCCATAAGAGGGATTCCATCCAGGCAAGTTTCCGACGATATGAACTTCTACGCCAGCAGAGGCTAGCGCAGCGTAGAGCCGGGTTAGATAGCGCTCAGCGCCGCCCACCTTATCCGACTGCACAACGACAACCGCACGCTTTCCGGCGAGGCTCGAGGGGCTAGCTTTGGTATCTGTCACTGGACGGACACCACCTCTCGCACAGATATACCTCGACTACTCCAACTATTTTTGCGAGCAATCGCTAGTCGAGCAGCGATATCCGCTGGAGAAGGCTGAGTACTCAACTTCGTTACCGCATCTAACCATTGATCCACGCGAGTGTTTGCCAAAATGCTCACATGCCCGTCAACCGCTACCACCGAGGGAATAGGGCTTGAAACCACAGCCAAGCCGGCAGCCAGATACTCGAACGTCTTGAGCGGGCTCACACCGCGTGTATAGGCATTGATCTTGTAAGGTATCAAGCCGACAGTAGCAGTGACTAATTCCTCGGCAAGCTCCGGCAGCGAAAGCATCCCCAAATAGGTCACCCCGTGAGCAATAAGTGAGTCGAAGGCAGACGAATCATCGCCGCCACCTTCCGCGTGTGGACCGGCCACCCGTACGTCTAGCCCTGCGTCGGCGAGCGCCTCTAGTAAGGTGAAGTCAACCTTATTGGGGGTGAGGTTACCTGCGAACATCACTCTGCCTACGACGCGGGTGCTCTGCTCGGGGCTTGCGGCCGCGATCGTCTCTACGTCCGCCACATTTTTCCAAAGATGCGCGCCTGAGAAGCCCATCTGCTGAAGATGGCTCTGAACTGCCTCACTGGTTGCTGCCGCCCTAACACCCTTTGTCGCAAGACGTCGTTCACTTTTCTCGATCAGATCATTGTCGATTCCCGGTACCATCCCAAGCAGATCTACACAGTGGTAGAACGTGGCCGTCGCCTCGTCCTCAAGCCCATAGGTGACAGGAGAATATGTCCAAAGGACTTTCATCTGTGGGGATGAGAGCCATACATGCACCGCGCGGCGAAGCAACCACCGATTTAGGGGGCGGAGTATGCTCCCGTGAAACGGAATTACGAGCGGAGATATTACGGTCATGCCCTCCGGCCTTACGCGTTGAGACGACAAGGAATCCCGTGTTCCTCGGCCAGCAACGATGCGTTTGAGGCGCCCCCAGATGCGAGTCAAGTCCCGCCGAGAAAACTGCGGAGTTCTTAGCCCGAGAGATTCCACAAAATCCACGCGAGCAAAGCCGTCTCGACAGAGCTCACGCACAACGTAGTGTTGGTTTGTCGCAATCGCCTGATTCCACTCTGCTGTGCCTAAGACCAAAACATAGGGTTGCTCACTCATTGCTCGCCCATCCACTCTTCAAGGCTATGCGCGAAGCGAGCAGCGCTGAATCGCTCCACGGCGGAGGGCAATGACTCACGAGGTAAGAGTGCGGCAAGCGCGATCGCCTGCGCTAGAGTCGCCGCATCGGCTCGTTCTACGACGACACCTGATGTGCCCGGCACGACTGACTCTGCAGCGCCGCCGAGTGAGAGACACACGACCGGGCATCCTGCAGCTATCGCCTCCACCGGCATGATTCCAAAATCCTCTATCGCGGGAAACACGTAAGCAAGTGCCTTTTGATAGAGCGCATACAACAGAGCATCGGGAGGCGAGATAACGAAGTGGACGGGCACACTCATAGTCGCTGCCAGAGCGCGGAGCCGCTCTTCTTCTGGCCCCCGACCCGCGATCACGACGGGAAGTTTAGCGGCTTGGCCAGCCTCAATGACAAGATCGAGTCGCTTATACGGGATGAATCGTGATGCGCCGAGAATGAATTCCTTCGGTAAAGATTCCAATAGAGCAAGTCCTGCGTCGGGGAGTTCGGCCCGCCAATCGACGACGGCCCGAATGCGTTCGACATCCACCGGGGGGTAGATCACTGTTGCGTCCCGATTCCACGCTTTCTGAATGCGCTGCCGGACGAATTCACTGTTCGCGGCGATCGCAACGGGTTCCTGCGCACGGCCGCGATCAAGTGGCTTCAGCGCGGCGGCTGCAGCTCTGATAGGGACCGAACTTCCACGCGCATCCATTTCCGGGCTCCAAATGTATCGTGCCGGGGTGTGGGCATACACGAACTTGGGCGTACTGTGAGCTGCCCCGCGGAAGCGAGCGTGGTGGGCGAAGAGATGGGAACTGATCAGCATCCACTCATAGTCACGAGGTGCCGCCAGTCGCCGCCAGGTTGCGGGCAGCAATGGCAGCGCGAGCGCTTTGTGCTTCCGCAATGGGGATCTGGCCAACCACGATTCATATACTGTATTGGCCGGATAGCGGTCAGGTGCATCGTTCCACAGCGCGAAGATATCGCTGTCAGGAAAAGCGTTCACCATGGCGTCGAGCACTTTCTCTGCACCACCGGAAGGCTCTATCCACTCGTGTACTATCGCCCCTACCACGCTAGCCCGTCCTGTTGCCCTGCATAAAGATCGGCGCAATTGTGCGTGACGCGACTCGTAGCCTGGCTTTGCCGGGACACACATTCCAGCGTTCGGTGCCCCACTTAGCGCACACCCTCATCTCGGGCGAAAGCTGCCCAGACAGTGCGGCGCAATGTAGCGAGAACGGATATGCCAAAACCGAATGCGCTGGCCAAGGCGGATACGATCATGACAATCTCAGGTACTGGTACCAAATCAATTCTGGTTGAGGAAGACGGGAGAACTGTGTCCATGCTTAGCGGAAGAAACAACGCACAACACAGAAACACCGCAAAGATGCCGACCCAAATCCGAGTAGCCATGCTCATGCCTCACTAAATAGTCGCCCCGGTAGGAAGACGATATCCGACAGGGCACATCAATGATGACGAGAACCTGAGACTGTAACGAAGTGTTAACTCGCGTTGCCGGGTGCAAGCGTGCATCTGCCGAAAGCATCCACAATCCGCTACGCAAACTCCGCGACGGCAACCACTCGATAGTTTACAAAATACTAATTCGAAGCCCTTCTCGGACGAATAGCCACGCTACAGTGGTCAGCCAGGCCGGGGCCCCCTAGACTTCTGGCTGAGGCCTTGACCGACATTTAGAGTGAGGGATGGCGCATTGGAACTTCGCGACTACATCAGGATTCTGCGCAAGAGATGGGTGGCCATCGCAGCGCTTACGGTTATGGGGCTGATTGTGGCTGCTGCCGTATCCCTCCTGACGCCGCGCAGTTATACCGCGAGCACCCAGATCTTCGTCTCCACCTCGCAAGGGGACAGCGTCTCAGATCTGACCAGCGGCAACACCTTCGCCCAAGCACGGATCAAGAGCTACGCCGACATGACGACCACCGCTCGCGTGCTCCAGCCAGTCATTACCAAGCTTGGCCTCGACACCACAGTTGGCGGCCTCTCCTCCAACGTGGCGGCGTCCGCCGCGCTCAATACGGTTATCTTGTCTGTCTCGGTGACAGACGGATCTGCCGAACAAGCCGCGGCGATAGCCAACGCCATTGGAAGCGTCTTGCCAACTGTTGTCGACGAAATCGAGCGCACCGATGCAACTGGAACATCTCCGGTCAAACTCTCTACCATCGAGCCGGCGACGGCTCCCACATCGCCCAGTGCACCGAACATCAAACTCAATGTGGCACTCGGTGCCCTGGTCGGGCTCGCGCTCGGCCTCGGGCTCGCCGTATTGATTGAGGCCCTCGATACCCGCATTCGCGGCCTGCGTGATGTGCAACAACTCACGGACGCCGTCGTTGTCGGGGGCATCGCGTTCGACCCGGACGCGGCTGCGCATCCGCTCGTCGTGCACCTGCAATCGCGTTCCCAACGCGCCGAGTCATTCCGCACCTTGCGCACCAATATCCAATACATCACCCTCGACAACCGCAACAGCTTCGTCGTGACCTCAGCCATGCCAAGCGAAGGCAAAAGCACCACATCGGCCAACCTGGCGATCACCATTGCGCAAGCGGGAACGCGGGTCGTCATCGTCGATGCCGACTTACGCAAGCCCCAGCTCGCCAACTATCTGGGTATCGAAGGCAGCGTCGGGCTCACGGATGTGCTGCTTGGCACAGTCGAACTCGACGACGCTCTTCAAGAATGGGGAGAATCCGGACTCCAAGTGTTGCCGTCAGGGCGCATACCCCCCAACCCAAGCGAACTGCTCGGCGGCAGTTCTATGAGGGCCCTCATAGAACGACTCGAAAAAGAGTACGACATCGTCATCTTCGATGGCACCCCGGTGCTGCCCGTCACCGACGCTGCCCTGCTCGCCCAACTCACCGGCGGTGCGATCGTCATCGTTGCGGCGGGCAAGACCCGACGCAACCAGCTCGCCGGCGTCATCGAAGCGCTCGGCAAACTCAATGCGCGGGTGCTCGGTGTAGTCATCACCATGCTCCCCACCAAGGGTCCGGACGCGTACGGCTACGACCAGTACAGTTACTACGGCGGTTACTACGGAAGCACCAAGGCTGTCGAAAACGAAGCGAAGAGCGGTGGCGCAACCAAAAACGAAGAAACCTCCGCAAGTGCCACCAAAGCCACGGGTACCCCGAGCCTGCCACCAAAGCCACGCACCCAGCCGAGCCAGCGATAGCGCGACAAAGACACGCTGAGCATCGTGCCGAAGAAACAACCGGGCAATATACGATCGATAAGGTCACAGCGAGTGAGAACCCGAGATACCACCGGTTGAGAAAGCGACACCGCACGTATGCAGAAGCCGCTCATTGCATGGCCACGTAGGCACCCCATCTGGAGTGTCGTCATCGTCGTGGTCGTGCTACTGCTCGCGATGGCGGCATGGCTCGGTCTCAGCACGTGGAAAATGGTGCAGGGCCTGCAAAAGGTTTCCGACGTGGCAAGCACCGCCAGCAGCCAACTCAGCGGCTCTCATCTAGACAGCCTCGCAACCACCGTCGGTGCGGCGCAGCAGGTCGCGAGCGAAGCCGTTGAAGCCTCCGACAGCCTCGGCGTTCGTCTCGCCAGTGAACTCCCGTTCATCGGAGACGACATCAGCACACTGAGAGCGGTCAGCGCTGTCGCCGACGACCTGCTTGCCTCCGCCAAACCCCTTGTCGCTACGCTACCGAAACTTGCCGCCGACGGGGGAGGATTCGACCTCACCGAACTCGCGACCCTGCCCACCTCGCTCAAGACATTGCAAGATGCCGTCGCACGCAGCTCAGAAAAGCTCGCAGGGCAAGACACCAGCGATTTGCTCGCTCCACTTGCCGACAAGGTCGTGCCACTCGCCGCAGGACTGACGCAAGCAAACGCATCCTTATCCAATATCAAACCTTTCGTTGCCGCGCTGCCCATCATCCTTGGCTCAAACGGAGACCGAACCTGGCTCATCATCAACCAAAATCTCGGTGAGGCCCGTGTCACCGGAGGGCTCGTCTCGGCATATGTCATCGTTACCGTGCACGACGGCACGCTCACTATGCAGGAACAAGGCACCAACGACGACCTCATCGCTGGTGCCGCAGTGCCGACCGACAGCGTGCCTAGAGACCTCTACGAATACTGGGGCGAAGAGTATTTCAACGACTGGGCATCGCTCAACCTCGCCGCCAACTTCCCCGACACTGGCAAACTCATGACCGCGGCGTGGAATGCTCGCGGTGGCACCCAGGTCGACGGCACCATCACCCTCGGTCAAGGCATCGTGCAATACCTCGCGGCAGCGACCGGCCCAGTCACCGTCGGTGACCGCACCATCCAGCCCCAAGATCTCGCCGAATACCTCACCATCGGGGTTTACAAAGACTACAAAAAAGCTGCCCAAAAAGATCTCGCCGTTGCACTCATCATCAGTCAAGTCTTCAGCAACTTTGCCGATGACGGCATCAGCGTGGGAAGCCTGATTTCCGCCGGTCTCGGTACGGAAACCGCCGACTACGTGCAAATGTGGTCCACGCATTCCAGTGAACAGAAGCAGATCGTCGCCGTCGGCGTGTCAGGAAGCTTTCCATCCACCGCTGGGCCGACTGCGAGCGTACGGTTCATCAACGGCGCAGGCAACAAGCTCGACTCGTTCCAAGACACCACAGTCGACTACACGCTTGGCGCGTGCACAACAGACCCGGATACTCCGACCAGCCGACCTGGCACCCTCACCGTCGATGTCAGCAACGAAGCGCCGACCAGCGGGCTGCCCGCCTATATGACAGGCAGAAGCGACCTGTCCGATGGAACAAAATACACGCTGGGAAGCACTCGCAAACTTGTTGTCATCTATACACCACTCGATGTCATCAACGTCAACACCGTCACGGTCGATGGGGAAGAAACCGGGGCCTCGTATGGATACGAAAACGGTAGGCAGTTTCTGATTCTCGACCTCGACTTCGAACCGGGGCAAACAAGGAACATCGTCGTGAGCTGGGACGAGCCCGCCCAGGATGACGATGGGAAGGCGCTCAGCGCCCATCCGAGCATCATTCTTCCGCCCCTCATCAACGCTGCAACGGTGACCACTCATACTGAAGGCGTCTGCACACCCACAGAATGACGAAAAACAGAATGTTACATCTAAGGAAACAAACGCAGAATCATATTTGATCGTGGGTAGTACCGAGGATAGAATCTTCACGCAACCGGCGTAGTCAGTCCGGCGACGACAAAGACGACAAAGAACGATCCGCCTCTGACGGGGCAATAATGTGAAGTTCGACAATCAGGAGCACGCAATGAAAAGAAAAAATGTTGCCACTGTGATCGCAGTAGCTGCCACTGTGGCTCTGTCGCTTGGCGGATTCACGGCGGCAGACGCAAAATATATCGCCAGTAAGCCGCTCACCGTGAGTGTCCCATCGACACCCGCCGGAGGAAAGACGATCACTGTCAAGGGCGGTAACTTCAGTGCCGGTGCCACAGTGACCATCACAATCGGCTCGAGCAAGACCACTGCCAAAGCCTCGTCGACTGGCGCTGTCAGCAAGGCAATCAAGTTGCCGACAAAGGCTGGCAAGTACACCGTGACGCTTGTTTCAGGCAAGGACAAGGTTACCAAGAAGATCACCATCGGGTCGGCGTACGCCAAGGCGTCAGCGAAAGCCACCAAGATCACGAAGAAGAAGACAACCAAGACCACAGTCACGATCAAGGGCGTTAAGGGCTCGACGGTCACAGTCACTGTCAAGGGCCCGAAGGGTTCGAAGTCCTTGAAGAAGTCCGTCAAGATCGGTAGCAAGGGAACGGCCAAGGTCAAGTACTCTGGTGCCAAGAAGAAGGGCACCTACAAAGTGACCATCACGTACAAGGCAACTTCGACCAAGTTCGGTGCGAAGAGCTACACGGCGAAGTTCAAGAAGACCAAATAATCAGTTGCATGTGATCGCCCCTTCTTAACGATCGGGGTATCGCTATTGCGTGAGGGGCGCTGCCACAATTGGCAACGCCCCTCACGCAATGAAAATCGTATTTGTGCCATCTATCGAGACGATCGTTTCGGTCGTGAGAAATCGCAATACCGAGTCGAATCATCAAGCCTGCTTGTCGCAACGCCCCAAAAATAGACTGTTGGACTGAATCCAGGGGACACATGATCACCGCTCCACGGCTCCTGTTGGTTTGCACTGGGAACGTCTGCCGCTCGCCGCTCGCCGAACTGCTGCTCAGGCGAAGCCTTGGTGCCACGGTCGACCTCGCCAGTGCCGGAACCGCCGGAGTGGCGGGTGTCCCCATCACAGAGGGCTCACTGGATATCGCTCGCTCTCTCGGCGTGACTGTCACCGAGCCACCGCTCTCACGTGGCCTTGACGTCGAGGCGGTCAGGGGAGCCGGCCTCATCCTCGGTGCCGCGCGTGAACATCGTGCCGCAGTGGCGCGGATGCTTCCCCGGGCAAGCCGACACACTTTCACCATTCGGGAGTTCGCCCGCATTATCGATGGCGGGATACCTGAGGAAAATATGCCGACCGCGGCCCAGCCCGCCGCTCGGCTCGAATCCATCACCGTCGAGGCCGCGAAGTTCCGCGGGTACCTGCCCGTACTCGACCCATCCGACGACGATATTCTCGACCCCGTCGGAGGCGACAAGGCGCTCTACCAGCAGATGGCCGACCAACTCGTGCCAGCAATCGAGACCATTCTCGACGCGCTAGGGGCGGGATTCCCTTGGCAGGCATGGGGGAGTGGTGCAGACGACGATGCCGACGGCAGCGCTGAGGCGAGCGATCGCGGCTGAGGCGAGCAGCCTGGGTGTGGATGGATCTGGTGGGTTATGCCGCCTCCGGGAGCGGGGGTTATGTGCTTCGCGCCAAGGTTATGTGCGCCAGGGTTGGGTTACGCGCTCCGGTCGGCATGGCGGCGGTCCTGTCCTTCTTACTTAAACTTACTTAAAGCACCCGGCTAGTACGCACCTTGGCGCGCGAACACCGCACGCGCAGTGCGCCACAAGATCACCATGTCCCCAGCCAGAGTCCAATTCTCGACGTAATACAGGTCGAGACGAACTGACGCATCCCAGTCCAGATTCGAGCGGCCGCTGACCTGCCACAAGCCTGTGATACCGGGCTTGACGAGGAACTTGCGTGTCACATCCGACTCATAGAGCTCGACTTCGCGCGGTAGCGGCGGGCGGGGCCCGACCAAGCTCATGTCCCCTTTAAGCACGTTGAAGAACTGGGGGAATTCGTCGATGCTGTACCGGCGAAGAACACGACCCACCCGAGTTACCCGCGGGTCATGCTTCATCTTGAACATCACCGAATTTCCGACCTCAGTATCGCCGGCCGCAAGTCGCTCCGCCTCCAGCTTCGCCAACATCGCCTCAGCGCCGACGCGCATCGACCGAAACTTCAACATCTTGAAGTGGGTGCCGTTCTTGCCCACCCGATCCTGGCGAAACAGAATAGGGCCGGGCGAATCCAGCTTCACCGCGATGGCCACAACGATCAGCAACGGCGACAGCAACAGCAAACCCAGCAGAGTGCTGCAAATGTCGAACGAGCGCTTTACGGCACGCGCACCGCCCTCATAGCGAGGCGTCTCCACGTGCATCAGTGGTAGACCCGCGACGGGACGGGTCGAAATGCGCGGACCGGCAACATCAATCAACGTTGGTGCCATGACCAGATGGCGGCGCCCCGGTTCCAGCGCCCAGCTCAGCTCGCGCAGCTTCCTCGGCGGCAGGAGCCTGGAGGCCGTGACGACGAGTGTGGATGCATCCGCCTCGTCCATCGCCGCAATCGCATCAGACACCGAACCGAGAACGGGAATTCCTGTGTTGCCAAGCGTTGTGCCGGGCTCACCATGGTCGACGCACACGCCGGCGACGAAATAGCCTGCCTCGGGATGCTCGATGAGCTGCCGCGCCACCGTTGTCACCGTCACGGGCGAGCCCACGATCACCACCCTGAGTCCGAAGTGACCAAGTCTGCGTTCGAGGTGGAGCCAGTTTCGCCACAGCCAGCGCGATGTGAGCAGGCCAAGAACTCCAAGTGGAATGGTCGTCAGGAAATAGCCTCGAGCCAGCTCAAGTTTGAGCAAATACGACACCATGGCAAAGAGGCCGAAAACCCACAATGAGGCTTCGCCAACGCGCCGATACTCGTCGGAATTCAGGCCGATGATGCGTGGGTCGCGGCTCTGCAGAGCGCCAAGCGCAATATACCAGCAGACTGCCAATACAAGAGAGACCACGGTATAGCTGACTTGGGCGCTTCCGGAGGTCGGGAAATCAAGCATCAGCGCGGCGGAATCGAACCAGATCAATTGCGCCGCAAAGACAGCCCAGAGAATCACAAGTAAATCAGTGACACGCAACCTTTTGACATAATCCCGCTGCCAGGGCGTACGAGGATCCTTTCCTTGTCGCGGTTTGGTCCACCTACTCCATAAAGTTTGGTGTGGCAATTCAGATTGGCCCTCCGCCACAGGCCGCGGCCCCGGCCGGAGTGTTGGGGCAACGCTGACATCCGCAGTGTCGGCCACTTCTTTTACGCCTCCGATGTAACGACGGAACCTTGGCGTGACGCCTTGCGGTGGGAATGCACCATCAAAAACCATCCGGCGGCGATAAACCCGGCAACTCCGGAGACAACCCAGGCAAGTGCGACCCACGAACGCACCTCATCCACATGCGACCCGAGCCCAACGGTCGAGCACACTGCTTCGAGATCGAGAGAGAGGACCATGGTTACGCCAAAAAATACAACCAGTACAACGGTCCAAACTTTTACCGCCATGGCGAACATTCCTCTCTGTGTGAAGAAAATTGGGTACTCCCAACCGCGACGCCTCAATCATATATTTTCGCGTGATGAGGATACGAGCTTGGGTCGAAATTTTACGATTAGTTAACCTCGCAGGTAGTTAACCTTGCGGGTCCTCTGGTTTACGGAGGCGATGGATGAATTTGGATGCGTCGACGGCCACGTTCAGTTTCGACGAGATGCGGATTCAGCCGACACAACGACCCGATTGGGATATCCAACAAACACCCGGAGACACGGCCGGGCCCGAACCCAACATGTCAGTCGATGCGACTACCATCTACACAAGTGACCTACCAGGCAGAACCCTCGACCCCATACGGCACTCCCGCCGCGGAGTCATTGCCACCCGCGTTTCCGCGGCGTGCGGCCTGGGGCACGGCGGACAAGCTGCGCGCATGGCAGGCTGAGGCCCTCACACAGTACTTCACTACTGAACCGCGCGACTTCCTGGCCGCCGCGACGCCAGGGGCAGGCAAGACCACCTTTGCATTGCGTCTTGCTACCGAACTGCTTGCCCGGCATACCGTCACCCAACTCGTCATTGTCGTGCCAACGGAACACCTCAAACGCCAGTGGGCCGATGCCGCACACCGGGTCAGCATCCGCCTCAACCCGCAGTTCCGCAATGCAGACGGGTCCTTCGGCAGTCAGTTTCACGGTGTCGTCGTCACCTACGCGCAGATTGCCGCAGACCCGGCAGTGCTCCGTGCAATCGTCGTCAGCCGGCCTACCCTCGCGATTCTCGACGAGATCCATCACGGAGGGGATGCGCTCAGCTGGGGTGATGGTATCCGCACCGCATTTGAGCCGGCAACCCGCAGGCTCGCACTGACAGGCACGCCTTTCCGGTCAGACACGTCGCCCATCCCGTTCGTCACCTACCTCCCGGACGATGATGGCGCTCGCACCTCGCGTCCCGACTACAGCTACAGTTATGGCCGTGCCCTAGCTGACGGGGTTGTGCGCCCCGTCATCTTCATGTCGTACGCAGGCGAGATGCGCTGGCGCACCAAGATGGGTGACGAGATGACGGCTGTGCTCGGCGACGTGACCACCCAAGACATCACCGCGCAAGCGTGGCGCACTGCGCTCGATGCCTCAGGCGAATGGATCGAGTCGGTGCTGAGCGCGGCCGATCGTCGGCTTTCGGAAGTTCGGCGCGGAGTGCCCGATGCGGCAGGACTCGTGCTTGCCACCGATCAGAAGGCCGCGCGTGCGTACGCCCAAATTCTGACCCGGCTCACCGGTGAGACGCCGACCGTCGTGCTCTCGGACGAAGACGCGGCGAGCGCCAAAATTGCCCAATTCTCCAACGGAAAAGCCAGGTGGATTGTGGCAGTGCGCATGGTCTCTGAGGGCGTCGATATTCCGCGCCTCTCTGTGGGTGTCTATGCGACGAGTTCTTCGACGCCTCTCTTTTTCGCCCAGGTTGTCGGGCGGTTTGTGCGGGCAAGAAAGCGTGGCGAGACGGCAACCATCTTTCTGCCGAGCGTCGCTCCGCTACTCGCCCTCGCATCAACCATGGAGCTCGAACGCGACCATGTGCTCGACCGCAAACGGGGCGATGAAGGCTGGGATGACGGTCTACTCGATTCTGCCAATCGGGCCGACTCTGCCAGCAGCGAACTGCTTGGTGACGATGACGGTGAATTTGAGGCATTGGATGCGACCGCCACCTTCGACAAGGTGCTGTTCGATGGCGGCGAGGTCGGCTTCGATGCAGAGATCGGTAGCGAGGAAGAGCTCGACTTCATCGGAATTCCGGGTCTGCTTGAGCCCGAACAGGTGCGTGATTTGCTTGCCGCGCACCGCACCAAGCAGGCGGCAAAACGTCGCGGCGGCCGATCGAACGACGCAGCGAAGTCCGTCACCTCAGCGGTGCCAGTCGAGAAGCCGTTGTATGAGCAGGTCGCAGAGGCGCGCACCGAACTGCACCGGCTTGTCTCGATTCGTGCTGCGGCGACCTCCATCCCGCACGGCAAAATTCATGCGCAGCTGCGCAACGCTTGCGGCGGCCCGCCCGTCGCGCAAGCCAGCCTTGAAGATCTGAGGGACCGCATCGCCACGGTGCGCCGGTGGATGCGGGGATAAGCGAAGCGCCTGGGCTGAAACTCGGTTGCAACACGGGGGCGCTAGCATCCATCCATGAGCCTTCCCGTCCTGACCGGCCCCCGCGTCACCCTGCGCCCGCCCCGCACGAGCGACCTCGAACCACTGCACGCCATTTTGCAGGAACCCGAGGTCAGCGAATGGTGGGTGGGATACACGCCGGAGCGGGTGCGCATCGAGCTCATCGACAGCGACTATACGAATGTGATCGAGGTAGGAGGACAGACCGCTGGTGTGGTCTACGTGATTCCGCCAGCCGACGCCGAGTACCCCACCACAATCGCCCACATTTTCCTCGGCACATCATGGCGGGGCAGCGGTATCGGGTCTGAGGCACTCGCCCTTGCAGTTCGTCACCAGTTCGCGCACGGAACGAGCCGTGTCACCCTTGATCCCAATGCGGGCAACCTGCCCGCGATCCGCGCCTATGAGAGGTTGGGGTTCAAGCGCATCGGGATCTTGCGTGACTACCAACTGCGTCCAGACGGGAGCCTTGACGACGCGCTCTTTCTCGACATCACTCGTAGCGACTTTCCTGATGGGCCGGCGTTGCCAGAAGTGCGCTAGCGCCGTCTGCTGGCGGTACCGGCGCGCTGAGTGTTCGTCCATGGGGTGATTCCGGCGTGCGGAGATCGGAGGATGCGGCCGGGACCGATGGGTTCGCGGATCGGAGGATGAGGCGCGGATCGGAGGATGCGTGTGCTCCCGGTCTCGCACTCGGAGGCTTGGGGGTTGCGCCGCTTCGCGCACTCAGCGCAGCGCGGGTGCCGACGGCTTCCCGTGAACCGAACGCCAAGATCCACATCCCGATCAGCGTAAACTCACCGTCATGCCCACTCCCGCCCTTCGAGACCTCGGCGTTGTGTTCGCGGGCGGCATGCTTGGAGTTGGTGCCCGCTTTGCTATCGAGACCGCGTGGCCTGCGCACCTGGGTGGATGGCCGTGGGCCACATTCGTCATCAATGTCACTGGTTCGTTCGCGCTTGGCTTTCTCTATGCGTTTCTTGGCCGCCGCGGCCCGAACGTCGGTGCGCGCCGGCTTGTTCGACTGGGGCTGGGAACCGGGGTGATCGGCGGGTACACCACCTACAGCACGTTCGCTGTCGAGACGGCGCGACTGGTCGAGGGTGGGGCAGCGGGGATCGGTATCGGGTATGCAGTGCTGAGTGTCGTGCTCGGGGTGGCCGCAGCCGGGTTGGGGGCCTGGATTGTGCCTCGTCGGCGGGGGAAGCCGGCATGACGGCGTTGTGGGTGATGCTTGCTGGCGGGCTTGGCACAGTCGCTCGCTTCTGGCTCGACTCCGTGCTGAGTGCTCGCCTGAAGAGGCCGTTTTCGTGGGCGATCCCGCTCATCAACGTGTCGGGATCTTTTGTGCTCGGCGTGCTTGCCGCATTCGCCGCCAGCGATTCGGGACTTTCGACTGTGTTGGCGGTTGTCGGGGTCGGGTTCCTTGGTGGGTATACGACGTTCAGCACTGCGAGTGTGGATGCGTGGAGGCTCGCTCGTGCGGAATCCGGTGGGATTCTGTTCGCTCTGCTGTATGCGGGCGGCACGGTAGTTGCGAGCGTCGCGGCTGCCGTCCTTGGGCTGTGGCTGGGCGGGCTCGCGTAGCAGCGTCATTCTTGAGGGATGTGGATGTGGGCGATTTGTGTGCGTGCGTTCGCCCGCGCTGTGATTCTGGGGTGCGGAAGCCCATTTGCTGTGCGGGCACCCCTGGTGTCTCGTCGCACGGAGCGACGGCCAGGGGGACTCTCATCACACGCTCAACGCGACGCAGGCCGCAACGGCGAGCCCAATACCGATCCACTGCATCGCCACAAGCCGCTCTTTCAGAAACACCCGCGCCAACGCCACCGTGCCGAGCGGATACAAGGCCACAACAGCCGAGACGATGGCGAGTTGTCCACCGTGCAACGCCACAAGGGTCAGTGCGCTCGCCGCGCCCATCAATGCACCAGCGATGAGTGCAAGGGTCACGGTTCGCCGTGTCAATGCGGTGGATGCGGCGCTGGCCTCAGGATCGACGTCAAGCAGGTTGGTGATCGCCGCGATTGGCCGGAAACGTCGTGACCCCCACCAGATCCCGGCGAGCAGTACAAGCCCGAGAGCCATTTCGACTAGTCCAGGGCTGAGGCCGGCGCTGGCTGGCGACATGTCGAGAATGATCAGTGAGAGGGCGAACAGTGACCCGGCCATGAGAGCCAGGATGACGGATTTGAGCGGGATGCGTCCGCCCGCTTTCCCGCCGGATCCCATGAGCCAGGCACCCACGATGGCAAATCCGATGCCGACCCATGCGAAAGGACCGAGTACTTCGCCTTGCAGGGTGACACCGACGATGACGGGAATGATGGTTTGGATGAGGGCGATGGATGGCGACATGATGGCGATCGGCCCGCTCGCCAGTGCGGCGTAGAAACCGACGAAGCCGAAGATGGCGGCGGCGCCGGAGGCCGCGCCATAGGTGAAGCTCGCTGCCGACCACTCTGAGGGGACGAGGGGGAGGCCCACTACGTAGGCGAGTGTTGCGGTGATGTAACTCAGCGATGTGATTGCGATGACGCGGGCGCTGCGCGATGCAACCCCGCCAAGATAATCGGAGAACCCGAAGAGGATGCTTGAAATGAACGCAATGACGATAATGACCACTAGTCGAGTGTAGGTGCTCGCGGAGAAACGACAGCGTCACGTCTGCGTGGCCGGTGCCGATACGCCGTTGCCGATACGCCGTTGCCGATAAAGTAGTTAGGCGCTGGCCCCCATAGCCCAACTGGCAGAGGCGATCGACTTAAAATCGATTCAGTACGAGTTCGAATCTCGTTGGGGGCACTGGACTGCTAGCGCCCTTTGGGGCGTGGGCAGTCCAGTATCTGCATCAAGCTGAGCACTGGTTCGGGCCCCCGCCGGATTCGAGCGGTGGCTTTGCGATGGAGGCGGCGCCTCGATGGGGCTGCCGTCGCGAGTGGCGGGGCGAGTTCGAATCTCGTTGGGGGCACAAGACGAGCTTCTACGCCCGTGCAGCTTTGGCCACGAACCCCATCACGCCTGCAGCTTTGGCCAAGGGCGCCCCCGGGCCCGCAGCTTTCGCCATGAACACTCCCGGGCCTGTAACTTTGGCCCTAAACCCTGTCCCACGTGCAACTTTGGCCACGGATACCGGCGTGTTGCCAAAAGTATCCGCGAAGTTGCAGGGGGGCCGACTGACGAGGGTACGCGTCGCCCCCCGCCGCCCCTACCAGTTCTTCTCGCTCGAGACGGCTTCGGGCAGCTCGGTACCCTCTGGGTATGTCACGTACGTGATTCCGCCGCTCTTGTTCGCCCAGACCTTCTCGAACTTGTCGCGTGGGTAAACCCGCCGTACGTCGTCGTTGCTGTCCGCTGCCGGATCGTTGATGATCACATCTCCGTCGGCGGTGAAGCCGATGATGGTCAGCAGGTGGCCGTTGGTGCTGTAGCCGGCTTCAGGCAACTCAGCCTTGCTGAACGACACGGATACGACGAGCGGGATCCCCGCTTCGATGAACTTCTCCGCCTCGCTCAAGTCTCGCAACCGTGTGACGAAGCTGTTCAGCCCGAATGTGCTCGTATAAGCGGCGTTGAATGGCCAGTTTCCTGCACCTCCGTACGTGAAGTCGTAGGTATGCATTGCCGCCCAGTCGACCTGAGGATCGCCGTTGGGGGCAACAATGTCCTCAAGGTTCTCTGCCGCCACACTCTTATCCCAGTAGTACAGCACCATGGTCGATGAGGTGGGGGAGCACCAGGCCTCGCCGCCACCGGCGTACTCCGGGTACTCGCCTGCGTGGATCTCTTGTGAGAAGCGCGGGACATCAAGCTCAGCCGCATGCCCGAGCAAGAACGGACTGGTTCCGCTGATCGAGGCCGGGATCGCGGATGCCATGGTGCCTACAAGAGATACCGATATTTTCGCCTTCGTACCCGCTGGCCGGTAGAGGGTCACTTTCGTCTGGTGGGCGGTTATCTCCTTGCCTGCTGCCGCCGAGAAGGTGTCGGTGTAGATGGTGCCGTCGGAATCCTGCTGCCCGTCTACGGAGGTGCGGTGGATGTCGCCCTTGTCGAATTCGTTGCCGGCGGTCCATTGCGCCATGACGTACCACTTGGTCCAGGATCCGTCGGCATGGCGGCCCCGGAAATCGACCTGGACCCATGTCCCAGTCTCGGTGTCTGCGTTCCAGGATGAGACGGCCTCATCCGCGGGGAACCCGAGCTCTACTACTGGTGATGTCCACGAGCCAAACACGTACTCGCGGCTGCCCGCCGTTCCGAACGTGTCGGTGTACTGCTGGGGCGAATCGGACGAAGACTTCAATTGCAGCGCACCAGACACATCCGTTGTGCCGTCGAACGTGCCTGTGCCGAAGTCGTCAGCACTCTGCCACGAATCGAATTGGACATGCCGATTCTCGTTGCTGTAATCGGCTTGACGTGCTGCCACTTGTGCCTCCGCAGAGTTCGATGCTGTCTGTGTGGTGGTGTTCTTTGTGCTTGGGGATGGAGCAGCATTGCTCCCTTGCGAATTGCCGGTCATCGCCACTGCCGTACCGGCAATGAGGCCGACGGCTGCGACCGTTGCGATGGCGAAAGTGACAACTCGACCGTTCTTTGCCCAGCGCACGACTTAGTCTCCCTCGATCGGGCGGCCCAGCACTCACAGGCCCTTCCGCCAAGGGGTGAGGTTGCCCCGTAATAAGAACGGGGTTTGCCGCAGAACAACATTAGATTTCTCTTATTCTTCACTAATGATAGGAAACAATCGCCTGCGAGGGACTCTTTGTAACAAAGATTTCATCTAGGACACGGGTATGCGGCGGGACGCGCCTGTCCGCACATCCGCGCTCTAGCCGCTTATCCTTCGGCAAGAAAGGCACGATACGCGTCGTCGTTCTCGCCAAGAACGCGCAGGATGTTGCCTGAGCCGAGCTTCACAAGGTCGTCTTCGCTCCATCCACGGCTTTGCAACTCGTCGATCAGTCGCGGGTAGCGGGAGACGTCTTCGAGCCCGTCTGGCATGTACGACGATCCGTCGAAGTCGCCGCCAAGCCCGATATGGTCGATGTCCGCGAGTTCTCGCGCGTACTCGACATGATCCGCTACATCCGATACGGTCACCGCAGGCGCCGGTTCGCTTGAATCCGCTGCCAACCAGGCGGCGAACTCGGGCGACAGGAACGACTTCACGAACGTGAGCATGACCACACCGCCGTTGTCGGGCAATCTGCGCAGCACGTCGTCCGGCACGTCGCGCGGATGCCGGCCCAGCTCCCAGCATGATGAGTGGCTGAAAATGATGGGAGCTTCAGACGCATCCAGCGCATCTCTCATCGTTGCGGCCGAGACGTGCGAGAGGTCGACGAGCATGCCCACCCTGTTCATCTCGCGCACCACTTCGCGACCGAAATCGGTGAGCCCATCATGCACTGGTGGAAGCACCGCGCAGTCGGCCCAGGAGGTGTGCTCGTTCCAGGTCAACGTCATATACCGCACACCAAGACGCGCATACATGCGCAACACCGCCAACGAGTCGTCGATCTGGTGCCCACCCTCGGCGCCGAGCAGAGACGCGACGCGTCCCTCCTGCATCGCCGAACGCACGTCGTCAGCGGTCAACGCCAGCCGCAGGTCCTGCGGGTAGGCCGCAACCAGGCGGTAGACGAAATCGATCTGTTCGAGCGAGGCGCGCACCGCATCCGAGCCCGTGAGCTCGGTATGGACGAACACCGACCAGAACTGGGCGGCAAGACCTCCGCGCTTCAGTTTGGGGATGTCGGTCTGAAAAGTCGAGACGCTTTCGACGTCGAGGCCCTCCACTCGGTAGTCGTGATCGAGTCGACGCGTCCAGGCAAGATCGTTGTGGCCATCGAAAATGGCGACCGAAGGATGTCGAGACATCAGTAGCCCTCCTCCGTCAAGTTGTGTGCACCGGCCAGGTCCGAGCGACCTTGGCGATAGATATCAGGCTAGCGTTGGTATCTTCGGCGTCGCGTGCAGCAGCTTCTTGGTGTACTCGTGTTGGGGATCGAGCAGCACCTTCTCGACGGTGCCGCGCTCAACGATCTCGCCGTTGTACATGACAGCCACAGTGTCGGCGATGTTCCAGGCCAGTCCCAGATCGTGGGTGATCACGAGTGCGGTCATGCCCATCCGACGCTTCAGCGCCAGAAAGAGGCCAAGCAACTCGCCGCGAACCGATGCATCCAACGAGGCAACGGGTTCATCGGCGATCAACGCGCTGGGTTCAATCGCCAGCGCACCCGCAATCACGACGCGTTGGCGTTGACCGCCTGAGAGCTCTTGCGGCAGCACATCGAGATATTCGCTTGCCGGAGACATCTCGCAGGCTTCGAGGCTCTCGCAAACCTTCGCGTACTCGTCGCCGTCGTACTTGCGAATGCGCAGGCCCTCGCTGATCGACTCATACACGCTGACCTTGGGGTTGAGGGCCGCGAACTGGTCTTGGAACACCAGTTGGACGTTCCTGCGATACTCGCGCAGGCCACGCTTGGTGAGTTTCAGTGGTTCACCGCGGAACAGCACCTGGCCGCCGGCGTTGGGCTCTTGCAGGCCGAGGATGGTGCGAGCAAGCGTGGTCTTGCCCGACCCCGACTGTCCCACTAGCGCCGTGATCTCGGCGCGGTGGCAGGTAAGGTCGACGGACCGCACTGCATGTACGGTACGGCCGTGCGAGCGGAAGTTCACGCTTACCCCGCGGGCCTCCAACACCACTTCGTGTGGGTCGGAATTCGTTTGTTCGAGACCGTCGGTCCCCCCGTCGGCCGCGACCTCCCAGATCGGCTTGCTCTGGGGCTTCAACCGTGATGCCGGGTCGCCGATCACCGGGAACGCCTGCGCGAGCTTGCGAGTATAGGGATCGGTTGCGGCCGTGCAGATCGAGACCGCGTCGCCCACCTCCCGCACCACGCCATCCTTCATCACCGCGATTCGATCGCAGATCGTGGCAAGCGCAGAGAGGTCGTGGCTGATCATCAACAGTGAGATGCCGCGCTCGGTCACGAGAGAGTGCAACACATTGAGCACCTGCTCTTGCACGATCACATCGAGTGCGGTGGTCGGCTCGTCGGCGATGATCACGTCGGGCTCGCAGGCCAACGCCATGGCCACCATTACCCGCTGCTTCTGCCCGCCCGAGAGCTCGTGCGGGTAAGCCTCTGACTTGTCGGTCGGCAGGTCGACCATTGCCAGCAGATCTTTCATCCGGGCGACGCGCGCCTCGCGGGTTGCCCAGCGTTCTTTGACATGGAGCTCAAGCGCCTCGAGAATCTGCCAGCCCACGGTGCGTACCGGGTTGAGTGCGTGCATGGCGCCTTGGAACACCACGGCCGCCTCGGCCCAGCGAACTGTACGCAACTGCCCGAAGCTCAGATCTTGGATGTCTTGGTCGCCGTAAAGAATACGGCCGGTTATCGTGGCGCTCTTCGGCAGCAGGCGCAGCACGCTCATTGCCAGGGTCGACTTTCCTGACCCCGATTCGCCGGCGATGCCGAGGGTGCCGCCGGCCGGAAGCGTCAACGAGACGTTGCTCACCGCTTTGACCGGCGTGGTTCCCGTGCGCGAACGACGCGAGTAGACGATGGAAATATTGTCGAAAACGAGGTCGGGCATCAGTTCCTCCTGAGCATCGGGTTTGTGATCGATTCGAAGGCACGACCTACCAATGTGCATGCGAGCACAACCATAACGATCGCGATACCGGGGATCATGATGTACCACCAGTACCCGCTCGTTGCGGCCGACACATCCATCGCGTTCTTCAACACTGTTCCCCACGACTGCTGTGTGGTGTCTCCGAGGCCAAGGAACGCAAGCGTCGACTCAGCGATGATGGCCGAGCCAACGGTCAGCGTGGTATTGGCCAGTACCAGCGGCATGACCGCGGGCAGCAGATGCTTCGAGATGATGTGCCAGTGGCCGCCGCCGAGCACCTCGGCTCGTTCGACATAGGTTCGGGATGCGACAGACAAGGTCTGCGAGCGCACGACGCGCGCTGTTCCCGCCCACGAGGTGACGCCGATCGCGATCACGATGGTCAACACGCCGCGCGACAGCACCGACGAAAGCACGATCGCCAGGATCAGCGAGGGCAGCACCAGGAAGAAGTCGACGACGCGCATGATGATTCCGCCGGCGAGGCCGGTGAAGTGGCCTGCTGCAAGGCCGACGACTGTGCCGATGATCATCGACATTGCTGTTGCTGCAAGGCCGACGACCAGTGACGTACGGGCGCCCCATACCATCCGCACCCAGATCTCTCGGCCCTGGTGGTCGGTGCCGAACGGGTGCTCCCAGGATGGCGGCGCGAAGTGGGGAACGTCCAGAAGCTTGGTGACATTCAGCATCGACTCCGGTGCGATCAGCGGCGCGAACACGGCGATGAGGGAGATGACAAGGAGGAAGACGAGCGCCACCATTGCTGCGCGGTGCTCAGCGAACTCTTTGGCGACCTCTTTCAGGCGCTGAAGCTTGCGCTGTCGCGCGACATTGACTCGGCGGCTCTTGCCGTTGCGGTACTCGCGTGTATTCGCGGGACGGGTCTGAGTCTCGGACATCATGCCCTCCTCACTCTTGGATCGAGCTGCCGGTAGAGCAGGTCGGCGAACAGGTTCATGACGATGATGATTGCCGAGAACACGACGAATGTTCCTTGCAGAAGCGGGGTGTCTGGACCGCTGATGGCCTCATAGGTGAGTTTTCCGAGCCCAGGCCAGGAGAACACCGTCTCCACAGTGACCGCACCGCCGATCAATCCGCCGATGTGCATGAAGACCAGCGTGACGGTGGGCAACAGCGCGTTAGGCACCGCATGACGGCGCCGCACGAGGTCTTCGGTAAGGCCCTTGGCGCGTGCCGTGGTCAGATAGTCGGCGCTCATCTCTTCGAGCAGCGAGGCACGCATCACTAACAAGTATTGGGCATATACGACAGCGACCATCGTGATCACGGGTAACACCAGGTGCCACAGGACGTTGAGAAAGTATTCGGGCGTTCCAGTCGGAATGCCTGTCGACACCATGCCGCCAGTGGGGAACCAGTGCAGCGTGCCGCCGAAGATCATCAGTAGGAGGAGTGCCAGCCAGAAGGTCGGCACCGACCACAGCACCAAGGATGTGCCAGTCGCCACCTGGTCGTAGGGGGAGTTGCTGCGCCACGCGGCCAACTGCCCCATCCACAAGCCCAGCGTGATGGCCAGGATGGCGGACGTGCCTGTCAGAGCGATCGTGGGCCAGAAGTATTGTGCGATCAGTTCGCTGACCGGCTTGCCGTACACGTACGATTCGCCGAAGTTGCCGGTGGCGATGTTGGTCAGGTAGTTCCAGAACTGTGCCAGCATCGGCTGATCGAGGCCGTATTGGTGACGAAGCTGCGCGATCTGCTCGGCAGTCATCGGGCGGGACTGGGCGATTTTGCGCACCGGGTCCCCCGGCAGGATGCGGAAGGCGAAGAAGCCGAGGATCACCACCATTACCAAGCTGATCGCTGCGCCGCCGATCTTTGCCAACAGGTAACCAAGGAACGACTGCCTGTGAGACTCACGCCCCTCGTCCTGTTGTTCGGCGATTGCCGCTTTTCCCGGAGGGATTACGTCTGTGGACATTTGTGCTCACCCAGTGTTCGATGGTTCTTTTCGGTGGGAAGTCCACTCCGCGAGGCTTATGAAGCCTCGCGGAGTGGACTCGTGGTGACTCCGGACGGAGCCGTATGTTACGCGAGTGGTTACTACTCTCGCGTATCGGCTCCCTTCTTGCGTCGTGTGACGACTATCACCGCAACCACAATGCCCGCAAGCACGACGACGCCAAGGGCGATCCACAATCCGGTGGCGGGGCCTGACGTAGCTGCAGCTGCATCTGCAACCGGCTCCACCGTGAGGTAACCCCAGTACCCGGCCTGGTTGGCGATCATGCCGCCGTCAGACGGCTGCAGGGTGAAGCCGGTGAACCGATCGGAACGGTAGGCTTCGAGTTGGTTGGCGTACCACAGGGTGATATTGCCGACGTCGCTGTAATGCAGTGCCAGCATCTGCTGAACGAGGTCTTCGCGCTTTGTCTGATCGAGCTCTGTGTGCTGCTGCTCGTAGAGCGCATCGAATTCGGGGTTGCAGTACCCGTCCTGAGTGGTGGGTCCACTGCCGTCTGCCTCGGGGCGCGATGAGCACAGGTTGATGCTCAACTGGTAATCGGGGTCGGGGTTGACGCTCCAGCCCGAGAACACCATGTCGTAGTCGCCTTCGAGCGTACGTGACGACAGAGTGTCGGCGTCGGTCGACTCGGCCTTGACCTCGATTCCGACCTCCTTGAGCCACGGAACCAAGAACTCCGAAATGGACTGCTGAGTGGAGTCATCGGCGTCGATCAGCAGACGCAGTGAGAGCTTCTCGCCGTCTTTTTCGCGGATGCCGTCGCTACCGACTGTCCAGCCGTCCGCTTCAAGGTTCGATTTTGCCTTCTCGGCGTCGAACTTCTGAATCACCGGGTTGTCATCGGCCAGGTGCCATTCGGAGAAGGACGCGGGGATGAAGCTGGTCGCCACCGTGCCGTAGCCCTGCAAGACTTGCTCCATGAGCGTGGGGATGTCGATTGCGTAGCGGATCGCCTCGCGCACCGTCTGCTCTTTGAGCGCTGGGTTGCCTGTGCCGTATTCTTCACCGCTCGGGGTTACCGAGCCGTAGTTCAGCTGAAGCGAGGTGAAGCGGCGGCCCTTGCCGACGTTGGTGGTGATGTTTTCTTCACCCTTGAGCCCGTCGAGTTGCGTCGAGGTCAGACCGGTCACCAAGTCGACCTCGCCGGCTTTCAAAGCCTGAAGCTGTGCGTCGGAGTTGGTGTAGTAGATGTACTCGATGCCCGAGATCTTGGGGGCGCCGCGCCAGAAGTTGGGGTTGGCCTTCAAAGTAATCGACTGGTTGGCTGAGTATGCCTCAAGAGTGAATTGGCCCGACCCGACAACCGCGCTATCGTTGGCGAACTCTGACGGGTTGTCGATCTTCGACCAAATGTGCTCAGGCACGACGGGGATCTCGACGCCGGGATTCGGCGCTTGCGCCGTGTTCAATGTAATGACGACCGTCTTGTCGTCTGGTGCTTCGACAGAGGCGAAGTTGGACACGAGGGACCCGTTGGCCGTGGCCATAAGCGGATCGTTCATCATCTGCTCGTAGGTGTACTTGACATCTGCGGAGGTAAGAGGCTCACCATCCGACCACTTCAGACCGTCGTGCAACGTGAAGGTCCACACGAGGCCGCCTTCCGTCGTCTCCCACTTTTCGGCCAATCCTGCTGTCGGTGCGCCTGACTCGGCGTCGTACTGAACTAAGTTCTCGTAGACGTATCGGAAGGTGTTTGTCGGCAGCAAGTAGACCGAGGTGAACGGGTTGAAGCTGTCCACGAAACCTGACGTGGCGATACGCAGAATGTCGGCGGATGCAGCAGGTGCCGACGATGCGGCAGCCGGACTCGACTCTTCTGCGTACGAGGGGATCGCCGTTGCGCTGCACAACGCGATCGCGAGGCCCGCAGCGAGAGCCGAGGCGAGCCCGAGTCTCTTCTGCTTCGTGTGAATGAACATGGTTGCAGATCCTTTGTCTCAAGAAGGTGTGTGAAATCCATTCTAGGAACACCAAGACGTGAGAAAATCCCAAAATGCAGCGACAACGCCGAAAAATTACCACATTTCACATGGTCGTTACATGCCGGAAATATGTGGTGCAGATCAGTCCTTTTGCGGCCGATCTGGCGTCACGTGCCGTTTCAACCATCGGTCATGCAGGGGAAACTTCGGGATGACCGTACCCGATGTCGCCCACTTCACCGTAGTATTGATGCCTGTCATTCGTATCACTTAGGGGATTAATTTCGGTGCGCCACTCCCGTCGTATAGTTCCCGTTTCTTAGGAAGTCCCATGGACATGCTCTCGTTGCCCAGAACCGAGATCAGCGACGTGAACTGGTCCATCGCCATACGCAATGGGCGAACCGGTGAGATGATCGCCGAATACGATCCGGATACCCAGTTGAAGACCGCGAGCGTGGGAAAGCTCTTCACTCTTCTCGCGACCGCACGAAAACTCGAGAACGGCGAACTCGACCCTGCCACCCGTATCGAACCAACGCGCATCGATCGAGTCGCTGACTCTGGGCTCCTCTATATGATGGGTGACTCGACCGCGCGAATCGATGACCTTTGCCTGCTGACCGGGGCAGTGAGCGACAATATGGCCGCCAACATGCTACTGAGCACCTGCGGGATCGATCACGTGAAGTCGGTGGCACCATCATTCGGATATACGTCCACCAACATCCTCGACTGGGTCCGCGACGAACGCACCCCTGACCTGCCTCCGACGCTTTCGCGGGGCACGGCACGCGAACTCTCCGATCTGATGCGGCGGCTTGCGCGCGGAGAGGCGCTTACCGAAGGCGTTTCTCGAATGGTCAACTCCTGGATCTCCCGGAACGCCGACCTCTCGATGGTCGCCTCGGCATTCGGGCTCGACCCTCTCGCCCATTTCGAAGAGGACGAGGGAATCACCTTACGCAACAAAACCGGCACTATCGAGACCGCGCGCATCGACGTCGGGTGGGTGCGGTTTGGTCCGACGGATGCGATGATCGCCTACGCTGTGCTTGCCAATTGGGATGAGGCCGCCGTCATCGGCACCCGCCAGCGAGTACTCGAGACCATGAGTTCTATTGGTGCAGTCATCATTAGTGCGCTTCGCTCCAGCAAAGGGGACGACCTCGATGCGCAGTAACTTCATCCCGAACGTGCCGGGTGTGACGTGGTCGGCTCATGCGTTCGACATCGACAGTGGTGAAGTGCTGTTCTCCCATAATGCGGGTCGAGTGCTGGATCTGGCCAGCGTCGGGAAGGTCTTCCTGCTTTCGGCGGTGGCCGAGCATTCGGTTTCTGACGATCTCGACCTGCTCGAGGAAGTGACAGTGCACCCGGAAGATCGGTTCGACAATTCGGGAATCTGGCAGGCGCTACACCAGCGGACGCTGCCGCTATACGACATCTGTGTCTTAATCGGGGCCGTCTCCGACAACCAAGCCACCAATACGCTGCTGCGACGCGTCGGCCGCGAGAAGGTGCAGCAGTTCACCCGCGCACTCGGATTCGAGCATTCGGCTCTGAACGATTACGTCGCCTGGCCGTTGCAACCTGGCGACCCACGGGCGCTGTCGAGCGGAACGGCGCAAGAACTGGCCATGTTCATGGCGGGAATCTCGAGAGGAAACCTCATTAGCCCCGATGCGAGCAGGCTGGTCGCACGCTGGCTGACCGAATCGGTCGACTGTTCGATGGTCGTATCCGCCTTTGGATTCGACCCTCTCGCGCACCGCGATCGTGATCGCGGCTTCTCAGTATTCCACAAGACCGGAACCACAAGCTCGGTTCGCTGTGACACGGGCGTCGTGACGACCGACTCGCGGGGTGTAGCCTACGCCGTATTCGCAAACTGGGATGCTAGCGAAAGCGATCCGCGCGACGAGGTCCTCTCCGAAATGAACCAGGCCGGGCGGGAACTGCGCGCGTATCTTGAGTCATTCCGCTCTCTGCGCGAATCTTTGCCCGCGACGGCCCCCCGTGCGTTGATCGTCATGAACGACCCCGACAGCGGTCCCCGTGGTGTCGTCGAGTTGCTCGCGCGCAATGGGGTCGGCTCTCGCGTAGTCGCGGGGTATCAGGAGCCGCTTCCCACATCCCTAGATGGCTACGCTGCTTTGATCATGCTCGGTGGCGGCCTCATGCCCGACGACGACGAGAAAGCACCCTGGCTGAAAGCGGAGCGATCCTTGGCTCAACAGGCGATCGAGGGCGATGTGCCCACCCTAGGGATCTGTCTGGGTGCCCAGATCCTCGCTCACGTCTCGGGAGGGCTGGTGCGCGCCAACGGCCCGCTTCCCGAGCGCGGCCTTACTCAGATCGATGGCGGCGAGGCCGCAGCGACCGATCGGCTCTTCGCCGATGTTCCCCGTCCTGGATTCTTCATGGAGAACCATAGAGATGTGATTGAGGTGCTTTCCGAGACTGCTGTTCTTCTCGCTTCGAGCGAGCGTTGCACTAACCAGGCATTCAGGCTTGGTTCGGCCGTGTGGGGTGTGCAGTTTCATCCGGAGGTTCCGGTGGAGCGCGCCTTCGCCTTCCCTCGGGAGAGATTGCTGGCAGATGGTCTCGACCCCGATGAGATGTTCGCCCGCGCCAGAGCTCATGCAGACGACGCGCGGAAGAGTTCCACAGCCTTATTGAACAATTTTGCCCAGGTAGTCGTGGATGCCTAGGAGCGGCGTCGCTGAGTGCCTTGGTGCCGCGAGCGCCTTGATTCGCGGCGAGACCACCCCCATCCCCCTCCGCTAACGGAGTCTTGAGGATTTGGGGTGAATCCGAATCGCTCAGTAGCGATCAGATCGCCGGCGGGCGGTTCTCGTAGAAGGTGCGCAGTACCACGGTGGTGCGGGTACGCACCTGGGCCGCCGCGCGAATGCGGTCGATCAGATCTTCGAGGGCCTCGGAATTGCGCACGCGAACGAACAGAATGAAGCTGGCGTCACCCGCGACAGAGTGGCATGAGACGATCTCGGGAAAGCCGCGTAGCACCTCGGGCGGGTCCGATTTGAGATCAGATCCCAGTGGCGTGATCTCGATATACGCCGCGAGGGTCAGCCCGATCACCGAGTTCGAGATCCGCGCCGAGTATCCTTCGATCACTCCGCGCTGCTCAAGGCGCCTTAGCCGAGCCTGCACGGCGGAGGTCGAGAGGGATGTAATGTCAGCCAGATCGGCGAGCTTCAGATTTCCGTGTTCGGCGAGTTGCCTCAGGATGGTCAGGTCTGTCTCATCTAGCGCAAGTTGGATCGATCCTCGTTCCTCATCCTTCATCGACATGGTTCTTACTGTACTGGCAGCTGCAGCTGGGTGTATACGACGAGTCATGGACGCGGTTTCGCGTGGAGGCTGCGGGACTCAGCATGTCGCGTCGCACAGGCTGAATCGATGATTGCTCGGACCACGAAGCTCCTATTCATGAGGTAGGACAAGTTCAATACATCTTCGCGCGAATTCGGCAACTTTCATGCACTAACCCGAGAATGCTGGATTTATTTTACATTTTAGAAACGTTTGCCGGTGTTTTTTAGTCTTTTGCTCTGATAATCTCACTGCTCATACCGCCAGATTCGGCGGCCCCCCCAGTAGATTGCGAGGAACATCCCTGTGAGAAGAAAGCTGTCGTTCATCGGAGGGGCCGGGTTATCGGTCGCCCTCGTGGTGGGCCTGATTCCCCTTCAAGCGAGGGCCACCGAAGTGCCCGCCCCCGGCTGTAGCGCGGTTAGCGCGACGGGCTCACTCGAATCAGCCTTCTCCGCCGCCGCTGAGAAATTTGACGTTAATGAGGATGTGCTGAAAGGCATCTCCTACATGCAGTCCCGCTGGGATGGTCACGATGGGGCGGTGAGTGCCGATGGCGGTTACGGCATGTTCAACATTCTCGACCACTCCGTGACTGATCTCGATG
Source organism: Actinomycetales bacterium (assembly GCA_015654475.1). Lineage (GTDB taxonomy): Bacteria > Actinomycetota > Actinomycetes > Actinomycetales > Microbacteriaceae > UBA3913. The sequence continues at coordinate 577 of JAATGV010000009.1, read as the reverse complement.
GTTCAGGCAAGACGACTGAGGCCAAAGAGAGTTCGTCAGCACTCGATTCGGCAGCTGAGCTTACCGGGCTTGACGCCGACCTCATCAAGTCAGACGACTTCGCCAACATCTGCGCAGGAGCCGCACTGCTGGCCGACTATGCGTCGGAGGATGCAGATCCCGCAGACCCCGTTTCATACGGTTCTGCGATCTCGCGATTCGGCAGCGACGAAGACTTTGCCGCCAATGTGCTCGACACGGTCAAGACCGGGGCCTCGCGCACGATCGCGGGTCAGTCGGTCACTCTGACCGCCATTCCAACCCTCGATGTCAGTGAGTACACCGAGGCCTCCGGCGAGAACGATCCTGAGACGGATTGCCCGGTTGGGCTCGGTTGTGAGTGGATGCCTGCGCCTTATGAGAAGACAGACCCTGATGACGCCGACGACACCGGCTACTACGGCAACCACGACACTGCTGATCGCACCGGCGAGGGTGGCCCCGCGATCAAGTACATTGTGATCCACTCCACTGAGGGCACATATTCCAGCTCAGTTGACTTGGCGATGGACAAGGACTACCTCGCATGGAATTACAC
>JAATGV010000004.1 GCA_015654475.1 Actinomycetales bacterium | reverse complement strand
GGCGGCGTTCCCGTGCTCGCGCACCCCGGTCGTGCGGTCTTGTCCGGGCGACTCACTGACGAGGTGATCGCCGAGCTGGTGGATGCGGGTCTTGGCGGCCTTGAGGTGTGGCATCGCGAAAACTCCCCAGAGGTGAGGCAAAGCCTGCTGCAGCTCGCAGACAAGCATGGGCTCATCGTGACGGGTTCCAGCGATTTTCACGGCGAGGGGAAGCCAAACCGAATCGGCGAGTTCACCACCCCCATCGAGTCTTTGGATGAGATCGTGCGGCAGGGGTCGGGAACAGCACCGGCGCTGTAGTCGAGGAGCGGCGCAACCTACCGATATGCCGGATCGCGCCTATAGGGGCCCATACGCCCTGTCAGCTCGGAGTTCCTGCGCGAACGCAGCCATTCAGATGCCTTTCACTCGGAAGGTGGAAGAATGGTCTTCATGACCGAAACTTCCGCTGATGCGCTCAAAGAGCGCTCAAACAATCGCTCCCGTACTCCCGGCTCACACGCATTTCGGGATTTCATTACAAGCAACTGGGCGCAGAAGCCAGCGGTTCACGTCGAGCTCGACGAGGTCGCTCCCTTCGCCGTAGCGCGACGCGAGGCGCTGAGTGCACAGTTCGTCGGCACCACGTTGATCATCGGTGCGGGTGCCGCGAAGGTACGGAGCAACGACACCGACTACCGTTTCCGCGCACACTCGGCCTTCACCCATTTGACTGGCTGGGGTGCAGACACCGTGCCCGGTGCCGTTCTCCTGCTCGCCCCCTCGGGGTCAGGACACGAATCCACCCTGTTTTTCCGTTCGCCGGCCGGGCGCGACACCGACGAGTTCTATGCCAACTCCGCCATCGGAGAGTTCTGGACGGGTGTTCGCCCGGGTCTTGCCGCAGTGGGGCAAAGACTCGGCCTCGCGACCAAGGACATCTCCGAGCTGCCCGCAGCTCTCGATGCCTGCTCAGGCGCACCTGTGGCGGTTCTTGATGCTGAGGATGCCGAGCTCAGTGCAGCGGCGTCGGTATTGATTCCACCCGAATCGGCTTCAGTCGCAGCTGAGGCGGGCATTCGGCTTGCCGAGGCGGCAAGCGAGCTACGCCTCACCAAGGACGCATACGAGGTCGCCCAGCTGCGCGAGGCCATACGCGTCTCGATCGATGGGTTCGCGCGAGTTGTGCAAGAACTGCCACGTGCCGTGGAGCACTCACGAGGCGAGCGGGTTGTCGAGGGCGCTTTCTTTGCGAACGCACGTGAGCAGGGCAACGACCTCGGATACGAGACCATTGCGGCTGCGGGCGAACACGCGTGCACGCTGCATTGGATCAACAATGACGGTCCCGTCCGCACCGGCGATTTGCTGCTTCTCGACGCCGGTGTCGAAATCGACAGCCTATACACCGCAGACGTGACGCGAACGCTTCCCATTTCTGGCGCCTACTCTGATGCTCAGCGCCAGGTCTACGATGCCGTCCTCGAGGCCGCTGACGCCGCTTTTGCTGTCGCCAAACCGGGAAACCGTTTCCGCGATGTGCACAACGCGGCGATGGATGTCATCGCACGCTACGTCAGCCAGTGGGGTCTGCTTCCCATCCCCCTCGAAGAGACCCTTCTTCCCGACCTTCAGTTGCACCGCCGCTACATGGTGCACGGTACGAGCCACCATCTTGGCCTCGATGTGCACGACTGCGCTCAGGCGCGACGCGAGCTTTACATCGACGGTGTGATCGAGCCAGGCATGGTGTTCACCATCGAGCCGGGGCTCTACTTTCAGCCAGATGACCTGACGGTTCCGGCCGAGCTTCGCGGCATCGGCGTGCGCATCGAGGACGACGTCCTGATCACCGAATCCGGAAACGTCAACCTATCCGCTGGCATCCCCCGCGACGCGGCTGGCATCGAAGAATGGATGCGTTCGATCAAGAAGTGAGCCTGCGCCTGTAGTCGGCGTGGGTTACGCGCATGCACCGCTCCATGCGGTTCATCAGTTCTCAGAGGGAGCGGGAGTTCCCACGGGCGCGGCTCTCCGCGACAACCTGATCGGAACGCTTATATGCGGGGAGTCGTACCAAGAATTCGCATCGCCTGAGTGGCGACTTCCGCTGGGGTGACGAGTACGTAGTTCGATGCGACCACCTGGGTGACCGAGGTGAAGCTCTGTTGCCTGCGCGTCATGGCGTACCGAAGCACTCCGGTGAGAATGCCGAACGCCGCGCCCATCATCAACGCGATGCTCAGATATGCTCCAGACGCACTTGCCTCAGGAGCCCAGAGCACCATCAGCATCCCGATAAAAAAGCCAAACCAAATTCCTGATGCCGCACCAGAGAGCGCCGCACGGCCCCAGCTCATCGCACCGGTGATTCGCTCAACCGATTTGAGTCCTTCGCCAATAATGCTCACCTGCTGAACAGGAAAAGCCTCGGCTGTGAGTTTATCGATGGCCGACCGCGCCTGATCGTAAGCAGGATACGTGGCTATCGTGATTCCGCTGGGGATCGTTGGCGTAACGAATGCCCGTCGATTCGTCTGTTTCGGGTCTGTCATAGGTTTTATCTTCGCACGGTGAGCCTCGAATGCGCTGAGTGGGCGGCTAGATTAGTACCCGTGAGTCAAGCCAAAGTATTCGTCGCCCGCCTTGTGGGCTGTGCCGTCTTCGACCCGGCGGGTGACCGTGTCGGTAAGGTTCGCGACGTAGTTGTTGCTTATGCGCCAAAGGGCGGGCCACGCGTCGTGGGCCTCGTCGTCGAAGTTCCTGGCCGTAGACAGGTGTTTCTGCAGATCAACCGAGTCACGAGCATCGCCCCCGGTGCGGTCATCTCCACCGGTCTCATCAACCTTCGCCGGTTTGTTCAGCGCGCGGGCGAGGTGCGGGTCATCGCCGAGATTCTTGGCAAACGGATGCGGTTCATCAACGGCTCTGGGGAAGGATTCATCGAAGACATCGGCATCGAGGAGAACGCTCGCAAAGAATGGACGGTAAGCCACGCATTCCTGCGACGGCCGAAAACATCCAACTCGCTATTCGGCCGCGGCGAGACCGTCATCGTGCCGTGGGGCGATATTGCCGAGATATCTACGGGAGCGCCCCAGGGCGCGCAAGATGCGAGCCAGCTCATCGCAAGTTTCATGGACATGAAGCCGGCGGACCTCGCAATCGTGCTCATGGACCTGCCCGAGAAGCGCATGCTCGAAGTCGCAGAAGAATTGCCGGATGCTCGCCTCGCCGACGTGCTCGAAGAGCTTTCCGCCGAAAACGTGATTGACATTCTCGAATCGCTCGACGACGAGCGGGCAGCCGACGTGCTCGACCACATGGAACCAGACGACGCGGCAGACGTTGTGGCGCAACTCCCTCTCGAACGAAGTGAGACGCTTTTGCAACTGATGCAGCCCGAAGAGGCCGACGACGTTCGCATGTTGCTCGCGTTTGCTCCAGACACTGCAGGCGGCCTGATGACGACGGAGCCGATCATCTGTAGCGCAGACACAACGGTTGCCGAGGGGCTTGCCCTCATTCGCAAGTCGGATATCGCTCCCGCGCTTGCCACGCTGATCTGCGTCACACTGCCACCGTACGAGTCGCCGACCGGCCGCTACATCGGGGTCGTGCACTTCCAGCGCATGTTGCGGTATCCGCCGCATGAGCGCCTCGGCACGCTTATCGACGACACACTTGAGCCACTGCGTCCCGACACGTCCATCACCGAGGTTTCGCGGGTTCTCGCCAGCTACAACCTCGTTTCGATTCCCGTGGTCGACGCCAACGATCGCCTCGTGGGGGTGGTCACCGTTGACGATGTACTCGATCAGATCCTGCCTGAAGACTGGCGCACCCGTGAGGAGGTTGGATAATGCTACGCAATACAACAAAAGTGACCGGTCTCGACAAACCCTTGGAACTCGGTTCACCGCGACGATACTCAAGCGGCCCGAGCGGGGTGGAGCGGTTTGGACAGATCACGGAATCGTTGGCTCGCGGAATGGGCACACCATGGTTCCTGCTCGGTATGACCATTTTTTGCGGGTTCTGGCTGTTCTGGAACTCCGCGGTTCCCACCGAACTGCAGTTCGATCCACGGGCCCTGAACTTCACCCTTCTCACCTTGATCCTGTCGTTGCAGGCGTCCTATGCCGCTCCCCTGCTGCTGCTCGCACAGAATCGTCAGGAAGATCGTGACCGGGTAGCCATCGAGCAGGACAGGCAGCGAGCGGAACGCAACCTCGCCGACACCGAGTATCTCGCCCGGGAGGTAGTCGCATTGCGACTTGCGTTGCGGGATGTCGCCACACGGGACTTCGTCAAGGAGGAACTCCAGAATCTGTTGCACGAGTTGTCGGCGCCTCACGACACTGATTCGGCCGAGACTTCTCCCACCGACCCACTGCACGGCGGGCCCATGGCTGAACCAGAACCGCACGCATCCATTGGCCTTGCGGTCGACGAGCGCCTGAGCGTAGCGCTCGGCAAGGTTATCGATCCCGAGATCCGCCGGCCGATCCTCGACCTCGACATGGTGTCAAGTGCCACGCTCGGTGCAGATGGAGTCGCCCGAGCGGCAATCGAATTGACGGTTGTCGGTTGCCCCGCGGCGCAGCAGATCGAGTCTGACGTGCGTTCGGCGCTCGAGACGGTTGCCGGCCCGGGCCGTGCCGAAGTGACCGTTGGCGTGATGTCCCCCGAGAAGAGGGCTGCGTTGACGCAACGCCTTCGCGCTGGCCGGGCAAGGGGCAACGCTTTCGGCGCGGATTCACTGACAACTATCGTGGCTGTCGCAAGCGGCAAGGGCGGGGTGGGAAAGTCCACCGTTGCCGTCAATCTCGCCGTGTCGCTTGCCGCCGCAGGCAAGCGTGTCGGCATCCTCGACGCCGACGTTCACGGCTTCTCGGTCCCGCGACAGTTGGGGCTGACCGGCGTGACACCCACCCGCATCAACGACCTCATCGTTCCGCCGGTGGCTCACGGGGTCAAGGCCATCTCGATCGGCATGTTCGTTGGCTCAGACGAGCCGATCGCCTGGCGTGGCCCTATCCTGCATCGCACGCTCACCCAGTTTGTCTCCGAGGTCTTCTTCGGCGACTTGGACGTGCTGATCGTCGATCTGCCGCCTGGGACGGGCGACATCGCCATTTCCGCAGGCCAGTTGATGCCGACAGCGGGCGTGGTCGTTGTAACGACTCCCCAGGTCGCCGCTTCGGAAGTGGCGATACGCTCTGGTCAGCTCGCCCTCAAACTTGGCCAGCGTGTGCTCGGTGTCATTGAAAACATGTCATGGATGGATCGCGGAGGCGAGCGCCTGGAATTGTTCGGCTCTGGCGGTGGCGCCGCTGTCGCTCATTCGTTGACCCAGCTTGTCGGATACGACGTGCCGTTGCTCGGCCAAGTGCCTTTCGACGAGAGCCTTCGCATCGGAGGGGATGCGGGAGTTCCGCTTAGCGTCAGTGATCCAAGTTCGCCGGCAGCCAAAGTTCTCGCATCGGTCGCACAGCGCGTCGCGCTGCGGCCCGATTCGCTCGTCGGGAGAAAGCTGCCCCTGTCGGTCTCCCGGGCTGACGCCGATGGCAACTGAATGACCAAAGCGGCCAGCTGACTGGCGACCTGACCATGTCGGCGGCGTGGGGATGTGAGATCAGAACGGTCGGGCTAGGTCGCCTGGTCGTCGAATGAAGCGGCCTTCAGATCATCGGCGGCAGTGCGCAAAGACGGTTCGGCATCAAAATCGGCGTCGAAATCGTCATCATGTGCGACGCCGGAGCTCACCGCGCTAGAACCGCCGACCGCGTCCAGCTGAATCGGCTTCTCTGCGTCCTTGCCCCCAAGCACCCGAGCAACTGCCGCAGATGTGGCAGACGATGATGGCTCTTTCTGCGGAAGCGGCTCACTCAAAGCCTCGCGGATGATGCGCCGCGGATCGTATTTTCTCGGATCGAGGTCTCGCCAGTCGATGTCTTCGAACTCGTCGCCCATCTCTTCTTTGAGGCGCGTTTTGGTGTCGTCTGCATACACACGTACACGACGAACGAGCGCCGCGAGGCTCGACGTAATTTTTGGAAGCCTCTCCGGCCCTACGATCAGCGCAGCGAGAAGCAGGATGAGGAGAACCTTCTCGAGACTGAAACCCATAAAGACAGATTAGCCGACGCCGGGCGCGTGCCTGCCGTAGGCTACAAGAAACGGAAGGGTGAGGCATGGCTGACAAGGTGACAAGCTGGAAGTTCGTCGAAGATTTCCCAGTGGAGCCACAGTCAATGACCAGCGCCCGTGCACGTGCGAGCGAACTCGGCGTGCGCTGTGTGTCACCGGCGACAGGTGCCCTGATCGCCAGTTACGCGGCCGCGACGTCTGCAGAAGCAATCGTCGAGCTCGGCACAGGCGCGGGCGTGAGCGGCCTCTGGTTGCTCGACGGTGCCCCCTCAGCGGTGCTCACCACAATCGATCCCGAGATTTCTCACCAGGACGCAGCGCGGAAGGCTTTCGACGAGGCCGGCATCGCGAGCAGGCAGGTACGCCTGATCGCCAAGCGGGCACTCGATGTGATCGGCAAACTTGCCGACAACAGTTACGATCTTGTACTGATCGACGCCGACGCCGAAAACGTGCTGGAGTACGTTGAGCATGCGACCCGATTGACGACAGCGCGAGGCGTCATCATCGTGCTCAACGTCCTGAATTCTGATCGCACTTCGGACCCGACGGCACGCGACGCCGCGACACACGCATATCGTGCTTTGCTCGATAGCATCGTCAGCCGTGATGACGTTCGTGCGAGCCTCGTCTCGACGGGCGACGGCGCGCTCGTCATCGTCAAGCGGCGTTAACCACAGTCAAGCGTTAGGCGCGCAAACCCCCTCCAGACTCCTTACTTGACCACGGCGCTCAATGCGTCATGGAGCAAACCTGCTTCAACATCGTTGACCGAAATGACGAGACGGCCACCACCCTCTGCGGGGATTCGCACAATGATCAGTTTGCCTTCGCGAACTGCCTCCATTGGTCCATCTCCAGTTCGAGGCTTCATTGCCGCCATGCCAGTCCCCTTTCGGTTTGCGGGAAAACTAATGGCCCCATTTTATCGCGCATTCTGCAACCATGCGCGAAGCACCGATTCGCAGGCCGAAATATGCGCGATCGGCACAGCCTCATCGTCAGCATGAGCCTTCAACGGATCGCCCGGCCCGAAGTTGACTGCCGGGATGCCGAGAGCCGAGAATCGGGCCACATCCGTCCAGCCATATTTGGGGTAAGCGACGCCGCCAGCAGCGGCGAGGAAGCCGGCCGCGATCGGCGCGTCAAGGCCGGGCCGGGCGCCAGCCGCAAAATCGATGAACTCGACATCCCACTTACCAAACAGCTGACCGACAAGCGCACGTACATCGTCCTCCGACTTCGACGGGGCAAACCGGTAGTTGACTTCTACCCAGCACTCGTCGGGGATCACGTTGCCTGCGACGCCACCGCCGATGCGCACCGCGTTCATCCCCTCGCGGTAGTCGAGCCCCTCGACGTTGACAGTCTCCGGCGTGTACTCCGCCAGCGCCGCCAGAACCGGTGCCGCCGCATGAATCGCGTTGACCCCGACCCAGGCCCTCGCCGAGTGCGCCCTTACCCCACGCGTGCGCACGATGAAACGACAGGTGCCGTTGCAACCACCTTCGATAGTCGCCGAGGTGGGCTCGCAGAGAACCGCGAAATCGGCGTCGAGCACCTCTGGACTATTGCGTGAGAGCCTGCCGAGACCGTTGAGTTCTGCAGAGACCTCCTCGTTGTCGTAGAAGATCCAAGAGACATCCACGGCGAGTTCGGCAAGTTCGGCGGCGAGCTTGAGCTGCACTGCGACGCCTGCCTTCATGTCGACCGTTCCCCGGCCAACCAACCAGTGCTCGCCATCCCGCTGCTCACGCGTGGAGGGAACGTTGCCGTTGATGGGCACCGTATCGAGATGACCAGCGATGGCGATGCGAGTGGCGCTGCCGTGGTGCGTTGCCGCGACGAGTGCGTTGCCGTCGCGTACAAGCGAAAGGTGCGGGAAGTCGCTGAGCGTCACCTCGATGGCGTCGGCGATCGCGGCTTCGTCGCCGGACTCCGACGGGATATCGCACAAAGTCTTGGCGATGGATTCTGTGGGCGCGGTCAGGTCGATGCGGGATGCCTGCATACACCTAGCCTAGTTTGACGCCGCCCTCCCCGCGGCCCCCCGCAACTTCGCGGATACTTTTGGCGACACGCCTAGTTTCACGGCCAAAGTTGTTCGCGAAAACTGGTCTATGGCCAAAGTTGCAGGATGCAGCCCACAGCACCTACCCCGCACACGGTGACGTTTCAACGGCGTGCCCAAAGTCGCCATAAGCTGGGATGCATGAGCACACGCACTGCATGGGGCGTTGGCCTCGCAACTATGACAAGCGAAGGCACCGTACTCGACGCATGGTTTCCCAAAACGCACCTGGGCCGGGCGCCCGAAGATCCCGAGGCCCTCGCCGCAGACCTGGAACCGCAAGCCGGCACCGACAGTGTGCTTGGAGTGACTCGTTCTGTGGTGCTCACGCAGATCGATGTGGATGAACCGGTGGCCGACACCGCGGATGCTTATCTTCGTCTCCATCTGCTCTCTCATCTCGTCGTCGCGCCAAACACCATCAGCCTCGACAATTTGATCCCCTCCCTGCCTACCAACCTGTGGACCAACCGCGGACCGATCGAGCCGGCCGAGTTCGATCGGCGGCGCGGCCATCTGCGCGCGGCCGGGGTGTTCGCACTCGGTCTGGACAAGTTCCCGCGACTCCTCGACTACGTCTCACCGGCCAAAGTGCGCATCGCTGACGGGGCGCGGGTGCGCCTCGGCGCTCACCTTTCTCCGGGAACCACCGTCATGCACGCCGGGTTCGTCAATTTCAACGCGGGCACTCTCGGAACATCCATGGTCGAGGGCCGCATCTCACAGGGCGTCGTTGTCGGAGATGGAAGCGACATCGGCGGCGGTGCTTCGATCATGGGCACATTGTCGGGCGGCGGCAAACAACGGGTTGTCATCGGCGAAGGCGCATTGCTCGGAGCAAATTCGGGGGTGGGGATATCCATCGGAGACAACTCGGTTGTGGAAGCCGGTCTGTATGTGACCGCGGGCACCAAAGTGAGCTTCCAGGACGGCGAGAATACGCGGGTCGTGAAGGCGGTTGAACTCAGTGGCGAACCCAACGTCCTGTTCCGCCGCAATTCGCAAAGCGGCGCCGTCGAAGCCGTGCGCCGTCGTGGAAAAGGCATCGAGCTCAACGCCCAACTGCACGCTTGACGCGGACGGCCGCCCGGACACCGCGATCCCACCGAGCACCCGAAAGCTCTCCCAAGATTCGCAATGGGCCGACATCCACGCTCAGACGTCCACATCCACACCCACATCCCAAAACACACCCACGAAGACGCGGTCACACCAAAAATTGCACGCGAGTCCACCACCAACCGGCCGCCGTGTTACGCAACATGCAGAAACTGTGCGCAACACTGCTAGACGGCGCCGCGCCATCCGCCTATCGTCTTACGCGTAGCGCGGTGTACCCAAGAGGCCAGGGACGGGTGTCATAAATCCGGATACGGAGGTTCGAATCCTCCCACCGCGTCCGACGTCGGACCCAGAGCCACGCCCGCGCCGGTGCACGAGTGTCACTCGGCGAGAAGCGACTCCGCCAGCACGAGTGCGCCGTGCACGCCCGCCAAGTCGCCGAGGTCGGGCCACACGATGTAATCGCTCGCAGGGTCTTGAATCGGGTGCGATGCCCCGACGTACCCGGCCATCAGGGTTCCGGCCTGCTCGCGCACGGCATCCAGCAACCCTGTCGTTTTGGCCACCCCGCCACCGATCACGATCCGTGCAGGAGCAATGGCGAGCGTAACGGCGACCACCAGCTGAGCCACGTAATACGCGATGATCTCCCGCTCCGTGCCCTCCGCCGGCCGCCCCCAGCGCGCCTGGATTGCCGGGCCGCTCGCCAAACCTTCGAGGCAGTCGCCGTGGTAGCTGCACAACCCGGCGAAAGTGTCCTGTGGATGTCTGCGCACCAGAATATGTCCGAGTTCCGGCGTACCATGCCCGGACACGACTTGGCCTTGTACCATCACCCCGACCCCGACGCCCGTGCCGACCGTGGCATAGGCCACCGTGTCAAGCCCGGTGGCGGCGCCAAGAGCGCGCTCGCCGAGCAGCGATCCTGTCACATCGGTGACAAAGCCGACCGGAACCTTGCCGAGGCCGTCAAGCGCACGATGCAGGTCGATGTTGAGCCAACCTGCTTTGGGTGTAGTGGTGATGTATCCATAGGTGGATGATCCGGGCGACGTGTCTAGGGGACCAAACGAGGCAACCCCTACAGCATCGAGCCCTTCTGAGGAATGATGTTTGAGAAGGAACTCGTTGATGGCCGCGAGCGTGACTTCCGGCTGCTGGGTGGGGATGCGGATGGAGTCGACGAGCGTATGGGGGTCGTCTCGCCGCGACACCGCGCAGAAGATCTTCGTTCCACCGGTTTCAACAGCTGCAAGCATTGGTGCTCCCTTGTCGCCGCAACACTGCGGCAGGCCGAAATAGTGCCTTTCAAGTTTACGCAGGTCGGCGCGCCTGGATGCGCTCATGGGCCATCCGGGCCGGGGGTCTGCTCCCGGCATCCCGCTCTGATCAATATTCAGAGAGAAGCGGCGGAATGTTCTCAAGAGACCAGACGTTTTGTTTCACTATGAATGATGCGCAAGACACACGTAGGGTTGGAGGATCATGACAGATGCTGCCCCAGGGATCCTTAGCGCCGACGAGGTCGACAGAATTCGCAACGACTTTCCGATTTTGCACCGAGAGGTGAACGGCAGCCCGCTCGTCTATCTCGACACTGGTGCGACAAGTCAGAGCCCCAACAGTGTCGTAGAGGCTGAGCAAGAGTTTTATGAGCAACGCAATGCGGCTGTGCATCGTGGTGCGCACACCCTTGCTGCCGAGGCGACCGACTATTTCGAGCAGGCTCGCGAGAGGGTGGCGCGTTTTGTCGGGGCAGCCGATGACGAGATCGTGTGGACATCGAATGCCACAGAAGCGCTCAATCTGGTTGCGTATTCGGTGGGGAACGCCAGCCTCGGTCGTGGCGGGCCCGAGGCCGACCGGTTCAGGATCGGTCCGGGCGACGAAATTGTGGTCACCGAGATGGAGCATCACGCGAACCTGATCCCTTGGCAGGAGTTGGCGGCCCGCACCGGAGCAACCTTGAAGTTCATCCCTATCGGTGACGATGGCACATTGCGTCTTGACGTCGCGACCGACCTGATAGGGCCCGCGACGCGCATACTGGCGTTCGCCCACGTCTCGAACGTGCTCGGCACCATCAACCCGATCGGCGATCTGATTCGGCTTGCCCGCAATAGCGGTAATCCGTTCGGCACGCTCGTCGTGCTCGACGCCTGTCAATCCGCCCCGCATCTTTCGATCAACCTTGGCGAGCTCGATGTCGATTTTGCGGCATTCAGCGCCCACAAAATGCTTGGCCCGACCGGAGTTGGCGTGCTTTATGGCCGCTCTGAGCTGCTCAATGCGATGCCGCCGTTTCTGACCGGTGGATCGATGATCACAGTTGTCACGATGGATCATGCCGAGTTTCTTCCGGCGCCGCAACGTTTCGAGGCCGGCACGCAGCGGGTGTCACAAGCAATTGCCTTCGCAGCGGCTGTCGACTATCTCGATCACACGGGAATGAACCGTATCCACGCATGGGAGTCGGCTCTGACCCAGCGTGCCATGGCCGGGCTCGCCGAGATTCCCGGCGTTCGCATCCTCGGCCCAGCGCCAGGCCAGCCTCGTGGCGGCCTCGTCGCTTTTGACACCGATGGCGTTCATGCGCACGATGTCGGTCAGTTTCTCGACGATCGCGGCATCGCTGTGCGCGTCGGTCATCATTGCGCGCAACCGGCACATCGCCGCTTTGGCGTGACTGCCTCGACGCGGGCAAGCTTTTACCTGTACAACACGGAGGCCGAGGTGGATGTGTTCCTGCAGGCTATGTCGGAGGTGCGGTCGTACTTCGGGGTGACCGGTGCCGCCCGGGAAGGTGTGGTGGCGCGATGAGTTCACCAGAGTTGCAGTCGTTGTATCAGGACATCATTATCGATGCGGCAAAGGCGAGGCACGGATACCAGCCAGGGCTTGCGGGTTCTGCTATTGGCCTGACCGCTGGCGCAGCATCCTCCAGTTCGACGCAGACCGCGACTGTACAGACCGCGGCCGCGCACACTGAACTCGCGGCAGGTGGTTCGGCAACCGCCGCGGTTGCGACACAGAGCACCGTCAACGCCGACCATTGTGCCGCATCGCACCAGTACAACCCCACTTGCGGCGACGAGCTGACGGTGCAGGTGGAGCTTGACCCAGCGCGTGAGGGCATCGTCTCTGTCGCCTGGGATGGCCAGGGATGTTCGATCTCGCAAGCCTCGGTTTCGCTGCTCACCGACCTGATGGTGGGCAAACCGGTTGCGGAGGCACGCACACTGATCGACGAGTTTCGCGATGTGATGCGCAGCCGCGGCAAGAAAGAGCTCGATATCGAGGTCTTCGAGGACGCCGCGGCCTTGTCTGGTTCGTCCAAGTTTCTGGCACGGGTGAAGTGCGCGATGCTCGGCTGGGTTGCGCTTGAGGATGCACTGCTGAAGCTCAGCTAACGGCCTCCCCCGCCGCCGCCTCCCCCGCCGCCACCAGCGAATCCGCCGCCTCCCGATCCTGAGCCACCACTGCTCGACGGCGACGATACTGATGCGCGCGCCGACGCCGTCATGCTGCTCACCTGTGAGGCGAACAGGGCCGGCGTGAAGCGTACTCCGGGAGCGCCGACAAACCATTCGGGTTGGCTCGCGACGTCAGCAAAGGCTTCTGCAAGAGCTTTGGCCCAGGTCTTCTCCTTGCCAAGCAGCACTGCGACAGGAAGCATCCGCTCGTAGAGTGCGACCTTTTGTTCAGGCCCGATACGCTCGGCTGTAACGGCACCTTGTAGAAAGGCCAAGCGATCTTCCTCCGCCCAGTCGATGTACATCGCATTGCCGTCTAGATATTCGGCGAGAAGCTTGCCATAACGCGTGAGTACCCGCGGCCGCGCATAGAGCACGATGGTAAGAGCGACAGTCACGACTGAAACGAAGACCGCAGCAACGCTGACAGGAGTGGTCGCGCCCGATGTGACGAAGCCAGCCACACTGGAAGCGATGGCCACGACGAAACCGGCTGCGACCACGCGCGTTGGCGCGGCGCCGAGGTTGCCGTGCGCCCGCTTGCGCAACCCGAGTTGCAGCGCCCGCGCGCCTTGCCGCGAAGTGAGTGAGCTTACGGCGCTTCCCCGCGCACTGTCAGGACCGTCGAGCGACACCGTCTGGCCTGCTACGGGCATCACGCCGAATAGAGCAACGATCAGCTCGACTTCGGCCACGCTCATCCGTGCCGGAATTTCAGGGGTCGGTTGCTGGGCCGGCCAGCCGCTTGCCCCGTCATCGGGCAAAGCATAGGGAACTTCATCTCGCCCGTCAGCCGCACCGCCGCTGTCCGGAGCTCCGACGTAAGTCACCGAAAACTTGGAGCCGTCACGGCCTTTCGCGTTGACCCGCACATGTCCGCGCACAGCGAGGGAGAGCAGCACGGCGGGGACAGCCGTGCTCATTCGCTTTGCCACGTTTCCTGCAAGCAAGAGGTCGACACCGCCCGGGGGCACGTATTCGGGAACGATCGTGCCACGACCCGGCTCGTCATGCCAGCGCCGCCGACGGCTGATCGCGAGGCCGACGACACCCCCAAGCGCCACGACGCTTGCACCGAGAGGCAACCACGATGCCCACCACGCCCACCTGGTCGACTCCTGCACCACGAACGTGCCGGGAGCAAATCCCACAGCAAGGGTGAGTGTCTGACCAGTACCAATCGAACTTTTGCTGAACGTGAATCCCCGCGACGCATCGCCGTCGTGTGTGCACGTGCTGGTAGAACCGTGGGACCCGTAATAGCAGGCGACATCGCCGCTAAATGCATCCAGCAGTTCATTATCGAGAGTCACAGTGGCCGTGACAGCCTTGAAAATCTGGCTCCAGCCGACGCCGTTCACGTTCCAGTACAGTTCCTGCGGCTTGCCGTCCCCTAGCGACCGGATCACGTTGCTCACGGTGTATGTGATCACGTAGGTCTGCACACCATGCACATAGTCGTCCCCGCCGAGCGAAAGCTTGAGGCCTCCGTCGTGATCAACAGTGTAGGGAATGGAGGCCCCGGTACCGTCAGTCACGCTGGTTACGTTCGGATCGGTAGAGACATCGTTGTATCTTGTGGGGATGGTGCGCACGATGCCTCGGTTCTGGTCGTACGAAGGGAACCGGGCGACGATGGTCTCAGTCACTCCCATCTGGCTGGTGCCGTCATCGGCACGACTGAGATGGTATTGCGCATCAAACGAATCGAAATCGAAGTCATCGACATCACCGGGTAAAACCTGAACTGCCGCCCCAAGTCGAGCCTGACCGCCGTCGCCAACCGTCGCGCCGGCCGGCATAGAAATGGATGTGAGCGCGAGCGCTGCCACGAATGCGGCAAAGGCCATCGCCAGACCGCGCGATGGGTTCCGACGCATACGGAGACCTGCAAAGCGAAATCTCGTCGCGCGCCGAACACGTGCGCTACCGGTGTGGGCTCTGTGCGGGAACATCTTTTTACCGTATCAGCCGGGTCCGACACGCACTCAGCCGCAAAGAGGTCGTAGCCAAGTCCCGATTCCGGCGCTCCCTCCATCTAGTATTGGGCCGCCCGCACAGACGCTGCTGCTCCTGCATCCACCGCAATGATCAAGGGTTCATCCGTCTGAAGTGCGGCACGCGATGATATCGTTGCTTTCATATGACCACTCCTCTGCTTCTTGGCCTCGACACCTTCGGTGATGTCACCGTTGATGCATCGGCAACCCCGCTGCCCATGCATCAGGTCATCCGAAATGTGATTGCGGAAGCCGAGCTAGCCGATCGACTCGGGCTCAGCTACTTTGGCATCGGGGAGCATCATCGTGCAGATTTCGCGGCGAGTGCGACTTCGACGATCTTGGCTGCCATCGCAGCACGCACCAAGAACATCCGCATCGGCTCATCCGTTACGGTGCTGAGTTCTGATGATCCTGTGCGAGTTTTCGAGCAGTATTCCACGATCGACGCTATTTCGAATGGTCGGGCAGAGATTACTCTCGGCCGGGGTTCTTTCGTCGAGGCGTTCCCCCTTTTCGGTTTCGACCTCGCCGATTATGAGGTGCTTTTCGACGAGAAGCTCGACTTGTTCGCTCGCCTTTTAGCTGAGGAACCCGTCACATGGCAGGGCTCCAAGCGCGCTCCTCTCTATGACCAGCAGGTGTTTCCGCCAACTGCTTCAGGCCATTTGCCTACGTGGATCGCTGTCGGCGGCAGCCCGGAGTCCGTTATTCGAGCCGCGCAGTACGGCATGCCGATGAAGCTGGCCATCATCGGCGGCGCGCTGGCGCGGTTCCGGCCTTTCGTCGATCTGTATCACGAAACTCTTGCCAGCGTCGGTCACCCGAGCCAACCGGTTGGCGCCCATTCTCCGGGTTACATCGCCAAGACGGATGAGGCTGCCCGCGATGAGTTCTGGCCGTATTTCCGCGACTATTTCGGCGAACTCAGTCGCGAGCGTAACTGGGGCCAAGAACCGACGCCAGAGCGCTTCGACGCAGAGATTCGTGGCGGTGCGTTGTTCGTCGGCTCGCCGGACACGGTGGCGAAGAAGATCGCCCAAGACGCGAACTCACTTGGCTTGCAACGGTTCGATCTCAAATATGCCAATGGCGGAATGCCCCACGAGATGCTGTTGAGCAGCATCGAGCTCTTTGCCACTGAGGTTGCCCCACGTGTGCAGGCCCTGCTCGCCAATTGAGGCGTAGCGTAGCCGCCGTCAGTTCTGCCTGTCCCCTGCTTTCGCCAATTGCTGATGGATGTTCACGCACCTCGCGTGACCGTGCGATTGTCGGTCGCATGCCGCGGAGACCTACACTGTTGCTATGCCTGAAATCTCTCTCGCCACGTCGATACCTGGTCCCAAATCCGCCGCTCTGCTCGAGCGCAAGCGCCGCAGTGTGCCTGATGGAGTCAGCGTCACGTTTCCCGTCTTCGTTGAGAGTGCGGATGGCGCGATTTTGACGGATGTCGACGGCAATCGCCTGATCGACTTAGGCTCGGGCATCGCGGTGTCGAGCGTGGGAAACGCACACCCGAAAGTGGTCAAGGCTGTCCAAGACCAGGTCGCGGCGTTCACACATACCGCATTCGGCATCACTCCGTATGAGAGTTACATCGAGTTGGCCGAACTGGTTGCTTCCATTACTCCCGGCGACTTCGACAAACGCACCATGTTTGTCAACACTGGCGCTGAGGCTGTCGAGAATGCAGTAAAGATCGCGCGTCGGTACACGGGCAAGCCTGCAGTCGTGGTGTTCGATCACGCGTTTCATGGTCGCACCAATCTCACGATGGCGATGACAGCAAAGCAGGCGCCCTACAAGACCGGATTCGGCCCATTCGCCCCCGATGTGTATCGCGTTCCCGCGTCGTACCCGTTCCGTGACGGCCTCACAGGCGCAGAAGCGGCCGAACGCACCATCTATCAAATCGAAACCCAGATCGGTGCAGCCAATCTCGCGGCGATCGTGATCGAACCGATCCAGGGCGAGGGCGGATTCATTGTTCCCGCCCCTGGTTATCTTGCGGCCCTTGTGAAGTGGGCCAATGAGAATGACGTGGTCTTCGTCGCCGACGAGGTTCAGGCGGGCTTCGCACGCACCGGCGACATGTTTGCCTCGCAGTTCGAAAAAATCGAGCCCGATCTGATTACGATGGCGAAAGGCATCGGCGGCGGCCTCCCGCTTGCTGCTGTGACAGGCAGGGCCGAGATCATGAACGCGGCTCATCCAGGTGGGCTTGGCGGTACTTATGGCGGAAACCCCATCTCACTTGCCGCCGGCCTCGCCACAGTACATGTGATGATCGACGACGATCTCCCTGCTAAGGCCCGCGCCATCGGAGAGGCCCTTCTGGCACGTCTTGGTGCGGCTGCCAAGACCGATGCGCGTATCGGCGACGTGCGGGGCCGCGGCGCGATGGTTGCTGCCGAGTTCGTGGTGCCTGGAACAACTAAGCCCGATGCACACGCCGCGGATGCAGTGATCGAGTACATGGCGCAGCACGGTGTTGTTGTGCTGGAGTGCGGCACCGATGGCAACGTCATTCGGTTCCTGCCACCGCTTGTCATCACCGACGTGCAATTGGCTGAGGCGCTCGATGTGTTTGACGAAGCGTTGAGGGCTACACGCTAGTCGGTCCATTCGCGGCCGAGACTTCGTTCGCCAAAAATCGTTGCCGCGAGGGCGCCTAGTCCTGTGGATGTGGGCGCGCAGCGCTTGCCGGTCGGCATCTTTCATTTGCTTGATGTTTGTCAATTCGGTCGCGCATTTGACCCTGCAGATCGTATGTCGCAACCCTACAATGTTTGCGGAACGATCTTCTCTTCTATTAGCATGGAAAAACACAGCCGCCGAGGGGGCGCTACAACTGTGGTTTTCCCCGAGTCGCATGAGCATAGGGGTTTACCACTAGTATGTCCATCACATCCACACCGTCCGCCAAGGCCCGATTCGCGGGAATTCTGACAGCGGTTGCCCTTGCGACAGGCAGCCTCGTCGCGGCGGCACCCGCAAATGCGGTAGCTTTTTCGAATCCAGTGATTTCCGGGCTTAAGACGAAATACGTTTTGCCGAAATCTACCCAGAAGGTCAACTTCTCATACAAGTTCGTCGGAGAGGCCGAAACCACCGACTTGTATTACGGGGATTATGCAGCCGACTACACATCCGCGAAGATAACGCTCGTCAAGTCGCGCGTGTCCGCATCGAAAGCTTCAAAACCGGTACTCATGGGAAGTTACACGTATTCGCAGGTCGCACCCGGCGCGAATCTCGGCCTTTACTTCAACCTGAATTACTACACCACTCCCGGTCTTTACCAAGTCACCGTTCCGGTCACGAAGCGCACGTGGAATACCACAACGAACAAATATGACACGGTCACGCGTACGACTACCGCCCAGTTCACGATCGTCGGCAGCACGGCCGTCTCGCGGGCCTCGACTAATTACTACCTGTCAGGAAAACTCGGCAAGAAGTTCACCGGTCGACTCATCACCGAGGATTATTACCGAGGCGCCAAGGTCACCGTGTATTACAAGGCTAGCGGAAAAAAGAAGTATAAGAAGATCGCGACCGCTAAGGTCAATTCCTCAGGAACTGCCAAAATCGTCGTCAAAAAGGGAAAAATCAAGAAAAAAGGCAAGGCCTATTTCAAGGTTTCCGGCGTGACTTATGCACCTACCTACACGACAAAGGCCGTGAGTATGAAGTCCCGCTAGACGGACTCCGTGGCCTTCTGGCTTCACTCCTAGGAGCGAACTCTGGTCTCACTAGGAGCATAAGACAAGAAACATAATGGCAACGGGCCTCACTCATCCTGTCGGATGGGCGGGGCCCGTTGCCATTATGTCGTGCTGTGAGTGCTCTGTCAGCTCGCTCTGCTAGCTCACTCCGAGCAGATCGATTACGAAGACGAGCGTCTGCCCACTGAGCGGGTGACCTGAGCCGGCAACGCCGTAGGCAAGGTGCGGGGGAATGACAAGTTCGCGCCGACCCCCAACCTTCATACCGGGGATTCCCATCTGCCATCCTTTGATGAGTTGGCGAAGAGGAAAGTTGATGGATTCTCCACGGCTCCACGAAGAGTCGAACTCTTCTCCGCTCTCGAAACCGACTCCGAGGTAGTGCACGTCGACTGTCGACTGCAAGGTGGCCTCTTCGCCGTCTCCAACAATCTTGTCGGTGATTTCTAGCATCTCTGGTGGCGGCCCGGGCGTGAATTCGATCTCGGGCTTAGTGCGATCTGTATTCGTCATGCATCCATCCTGACATGCCTGAAGGTGCGATAATTGAATCCTGCGTGTCAATTAGCGTTGGGACTACTGTGAAAGCCTTACTTCTCGAAAACATCAACCCTCTTGCAACCGAGGTGCTCGAAGCCAACGGATTCGAGGTGACGAATGTCAAGGGGGCCCTCGACGAGGACGAGCTCATTGCCGCCCTCGATGGTGTCGATGTGCTGGGAATCCGTTCCAAGACACACGTCACGTCGCGCGTGTTGCAGTCACCACAGGCATCCAACCTGCTCACCATCGGCGCCTATTGCATCGGTACCAACCAGATCGATCTGATCACTGCGGCCGACCGTGGTGTCACCGTTTTCAATGCGCCGTACTCCAACACTCGCTCGGTCGTTGAGCTTGCCTTTGCCGAGATCATCGCAATGGCTCGACGTCTCACCGTACAAGACTCAGACATGCACAAGCAGGTCTGGAACAAGTCGGCGTTGCATTCGCACGAGGTTCGCGGCCGTACCCTCGGTATTGTAGGCTACGGCAATATCGGCTCTCAGCTTTCGGTGATTGCCGAGATGTTCGGCATGCGTGTGTTGTTCTTCGACATCGCCGAGAAGCTTGCACTTGGCAACGCCGAGCGGGTCAGCACGCTTGACGAGCTTTTGCGGCGCGCTGAAGTGATTTCGTTGCATGTCGATGGCCGGGCGAGCAATAAGGATCTTTTTGGTGCCGCGGAGTTCGCTGCGATGCGTCCCCGCTCCTTGTTTTTGAATTTGTGCCGTGGACATGTTGTCGATGTGGATGCACTTGCTGATGCGATCAAGTCTGGTCACATTGCGGGGGCGGCCGTCGACGTCTTTCCGCAAGAGCCGAAGTCTTCGGGAGAACCGTTCGTCTCGCCGCTTGTCGGATTGCCGAACGTCATCCTGACTCCACACATCGGCGGCTCCACGATGGAGGCGCAGCACAACATCGCCGAGTTCGTATCTGGCAAGGTGTCGAATTATGTGGCTCGGGGAGCAACCGAGATGAGCGTCAACATTCCCAGTGTGACGCTTTCCGAGTCTCTCGGTCAGTTCCGCGTAGCCCATTTGCACAAGAATATTCCTGGCGTCATGGCGGCTTTGAACAAGACATTCGGAGAGTTGGGCGTGAACATTTCGACCCAGGTGCTCGGCACATGGGGTGACACGGGTTATGTTGTCTCGGATGTGTCTGCCGAAGTTTCCGATGATGTGCTGGACACCTTGTCGACGGTTCCTGGCACGGTACGCGTGTTGAGTTTCGGCGGGCCTAACGGCTTGCGGTCCCGGCGGGGAAGCATTCCCGCATCGGCACTCGCGCAGTAGCTCGCATGGCAGCCAGTTCGCTGCCTGAGTGGCGCCTGCGGTGTGACGTGTGGCATAATCGTTGAGTTGTCCACTTTCTGGGTGGATGTCGCAACGGCCCCATCGTATAGCGGCCTAGTACTCCGCCCTCTCACGGCGGTAACACCGGTT
>JAATGV010000027.1 GCA_015654475.1 Actinomycetales bacterium | reverse complement strand
TACCGGTTCTCGATCGCGTGGTCGCGCATCGTCCCTGCCGGACGCGGCGCGGTGAACAACGCAGGTATCGCGTTCTACGATCGACTCGTCGACGGGTTGCTCGCCCGGGGAATCGATCCGGTGGCGACTCTCTACCACTGGGATCTTCCGCAAAAGCTGGAAGACGCTGGCGGCTGGCCGGAACGCGACACCGCCTCCGCGTTCGCCGACTATGCGCGCGTGGTCGGCAGTGTGCTCGGCGATCGGGTGGCCACCTGGACGACGCTGAATGAGCCTTGGTGCTCCGCCTATCTCGGGTATGGCTCTGGAGCGCATGCTCCAGGGCGAACCGATCCGGCCGACGCGCTGCAGGCAGTGCACCACCTCAACCTTGGCCACGGGCTCGCGATCGACGCGTTGCGCGACGTCGTCACCAACGATCCGCAGTACTCGGTGACACTCAACTTGCACGCCCTGATTCCCGACACGAGCAACGCCGAAGACCTCGCGGCTGCGGCGAAGATCGACGCCCTCGGCAACCGGGCTTTCCTCGACCCTCTGCTGCATGGTCGGTACGGCAAGCTGCTGATCGACACAACGAGACAGTTCACCGACTGGTCGTTCGTACGGGATGGCGACCTGGAAATCATCCACAAGCCTCTCGACTTCCTTGGCGTGAACTATTACTCGACGAATCGCGTGAGGCATTGGGATGGCACAGCGGCAAAGCAGCAGGAACACGGGCACCGGGTGACCGCCGCGACCCCGTGGCCAGGCGCCGACGATGTCGAGTTCGTGCAACAGCCCGGGCCGTACACGGCCATGGGGTGGAACATCGAGCCGTCGGGACTTGAGCAGATGCTCGTTGAGCTTCACGACGAGCTGCCCGACCAGCCGATCATGATCACCGAGAACGGTGCGGCGTTCGATGATGTCGTCACAGCCTCGGCGTCCGGCGGGCGCGAAGTGCTGGACCCGCTTCGGGTGGACTACCTGCACCGCCACCTCGTTGCGGTGGCGCGCGCCATCGAACAGGGGGTGGATGTGCGCGGATATTTCGTCTGGTCGCTTCTCGACAACTTTGAGTGGGCATACGGGTATACCCGGCGGTTCGGCGTCGTATTCGTCGACTACGACACGCTTGAGCGGATCCCGAAGACCAGTTTCGCCTGGTATGCGGATGTTGCCCGAAGCGGGAGCATCAGTAGCAGTGCCCCAATACCGTCACGCTGAACGGAGCAAGACCCGACAGGCCTGCGTCCATACCGCCCATCAACGGAGCAAAGCCCGACACAATTCGCTGAATCGTGTCGGGCTTTGCTCCGTTCAGGCGGGGCGGCGCGCGCCCTATATCCCGTAAATCCTGGATGCGGTCGCAGCATATTTTGCGAGGATCTCCGGTTGCGGTGCACTCTTGGGGCTTGCGGCGCGGGCGATCGGCCATGAGGGCCTCTCGCCACTGAGCGACCATGCTGCCTGCCTCGCGGCGCCAAGCGCCACGTACTCCGCCGGCTGTGGGACGGTAACAGGCTGCGCAAAGATGGTGCCGGCGATGGACTGGACCGCGAGACTTTGCGCAGCACCGCCGATGAGCAGGATGCGTTCCGGCGTGACCCCCTGGCGTTCAAGCGCCGAGACGCCCGCGGCAAGGCCGCATAGCATCCCTTCGATGGCGGCGCGTGCAAGGTTCTCTCGCGTGGTCGATGCCATGGTCATCCCGGCCAACGTCGCGGTCGCCTCGGGGAGGTTGGGCGTGCGTTCGCCCTCGAAGTACGGCACGAGGGTGAGCCCCGCCGATCCGGAAGGTGCGGCGAGCGCGAGGCTGGCCAGTTCATCCAAATCGACATCAAGAAGTTCGGCGATCGTCGTCATCACGCGAGCCGCATTGAGCGTGGCAACCAGGGGGAGGCGGTTCTCCGTCGCATCGCTGAATCCAGCCACGGTTCCGGTGGGATCCGGGGTGATGGTGTCGGTAACGGCGAATGCTGTTCCCGAGGTGCCGATTGAGATCACAACATCACCAGGGTGGGCGTCCAGACCCAGCGCTGCAGCCGCATTGTCGCCCGCCCCTGGGCCAAGCACGATGCCCGCGGGAGTCTCGCCTGCCCGCTCTCCTGCAGCGATGACCCGCGGGACGATGGCGTCGTGCCCGAGCGCTGCCACGAGCAGATCTCGATCGTATTTGCCGGTGGATGGATCGAAGTAGCCGGTGCCGCTCGCGTCTGAGGCGTCGGTGGTGAGGGCCTCGAGATCGGGTCCTCTCTGTGAGGCTTCGGCAGGCCCGTACCCGGCAAGGCGCCAGGTCAACCAGTCGTGGGGGAGCGCGACCGCAGCAACCCGGGCCGCGTTCTCGGGTTCGGCATCGCGCAGCCAGCGCAATTTGCTGCTGGTCAGCGACGCAACCGGGACAGTTCCCGTGCGCTCTACGAGTGCCTTGGCCCCGAACTCGGCGATCAGGTCGGCAGCGGCCTGTGCGCTACGCGTGTCGTTCCACAGCAGGGCGTCGCGGACGCTCCGGCCTTCTGCGTCGAGCGCGACCATACCGTGCTGTTGGCCACCGACCGATATCGCAGAGACATCGGCGATGCCACCTGCGTCAGCGATTGCAGCCTGCAACGCCTGCCACCACGCTTCGGGGTCGACGCTGGTGCCTGGCGGGTGTGATGCCCGGCCTTGCCGAACCACCACACCCGTCTCGGTGTCGACGATCAGTACTTTGCAACTTTGAGTCGATGAGTCGACTCCGGCTACCAGCGTCGGCATCTGACGTGGCCTACCGTACGCCGAGGAGGTATTCGGTGACGAGCTGCTGGAGTTTGACGAAGCCGAAACCGTGGCCATTGAAATAAGACGCAGAATCGAAATCTTCGTAGGCGCTGCGGTCGGCGAGCAGATCGGCATAGCTTTCACCGGCGGCCAGTGTGCTGTCGCCCAGCTCAAACACCTTGGCATCGGAGAGGGCCTGCTGGACCTCGGGATCGGCGCGGAACGCAGCAGCACGATCCTTGAGGATCAGGTAGGTGCGCATGTTCGCGGCGGCAGAATCCCACACGCCGTTGATGTCTTCAGTGCGGCTCGGCTTGTAGTCGAAGTGGCGGGGGCCTGTGTAGGTTTGCCCACCGTCCGGCCCACCATTCTCCAGCAAATCAACGAGCGCGAATGCGTTGTAGAGGTCGCCGTGGCCGAAGACCAGATCTTGGTCATACTTGATGCCGCGCTGACCGTTCAAGTCGATGTGGAACAGCTTGCCGTGGTACAGCGCCTGAGCGATACTGCTGGCAAAGTTGAGACCCGCCATCTGCTCGTGCCCAACCTCAGGGTTGACGCCAACCAACTCGGGGTGTTCGAGGGAGCCGATAAACGCCAAAGCATTGCCAACAGTGGGAAGCAGAATATCGCCGCGAGGCTCGTTCGGCTTCGGCTCGATGGCGAACTTGATGTCGTAGCCCTTGTCGATGACGTATTCGGTGAGCAGGTTCACTGCCTCGCGGTAGCGTTCCAGAGCCGCGCGAATGTTCTTCGACAGATCGTATTCTGCTCCCTCTCGGCCGCCCCACATGACGAATGTCGTGGCGCCGAGTTCGGCTGCGAGGTCAACGTTGCGCAACACCTTGCGCAGGGCGAAGCGGCGCACGTCGCGGTCGTTTGAGGTAAACCCACCGTCTTTGAACACGGGATGGCTGAACAGGTTTGTCGTCACCATGGGCAAGACGAGTCCAGTGTCGGCCAAGACTCCCTTGAGCCGATCGATCTCGTGCTGGCGCTCGGCATCCGTGGACTCGAAGGCGAACAGATCGTCGTCGTGGAATGTGACGCCGTATGCGCCGAGTTCGGCAAGTCGTGTGACCGCCTCGACGGTGTCGAGATGCGCGCGAGTTGGGCCGCCAAACGGGTCTGTCCCGTTGTAGCCGATTGTCCAAAGCCCGAAAGTGAACTTGTCTGCTTTGGTTGGGGTATATGACATGATCGATTTCCTTTTTCCAGCCTCGTCGGTGAAAATGTTGTTACCAGCAACATATCAGATCATGGCACGATTGGGAAAGTACTCTCTCGGTAGAAAGGCGGGCGGCATGTCGGACGCAACGCCACAATCCACACCCATCGGAGATGTACGAATCAGCGTTGACAGCAACGACCAGACCCGGCGGCGCAACCTTTCCGCAATCGTGACACTCATCCACCGTCATGGTGCGACGGCGCGGGCTT
>JAATGV010000030.1 GCA_015654475.1 Actinomycetales bacterium | reverse complement strand
GCGGCACAAGCGAGCCAGGGATTGCGGCCAGCGCGAGCAGAAGCAGCAGCAGTAACGCTGTTGGCATCGAGGTCAGTCGCCGCCATGCGAACCGGACCCACCCGACGAGGTCGAGCTTAGGCTGATTGATGGAGCCGTTGGAGCCGCCGGAGCCACTGCCCACAGGCTTGGTCGGGCGACTGGATGTTGAGCCTGACTTGCCGGATTCCGGCGCTGAGGATCCGGCGTCGCCTGCCGTCTCGCCTGAGGGCGGTCTATTAGATGATTGGGACATAACTGACGATCACCCCCTGGATGGCAAGAATCCATTGGTTCCAGATGCCCGTGACGAGCAGGATTCCCAAGACCACAAGCGTAAGCCCACCAAGAATGTTGATAAGGCGGATGTGCCTGCGCACCCAGGCCAGGCTGCGGCTTGCCCAGTTGTAGCCGGCAGCCATCACCAAGAACGGAAATCCGAGGCCGACGCAGTAAACAAAACTGAGGATTGCGGCAGACGAGACACTACCGGTGGTGACCGAGAGAGCACTGATCGCGGCGAGCACAGGACCAGTGCATGGACTCCAACCGATCGCGAACACAACACCGAGCAGCGGAGCCCCTGCCAGCCCGATGCGGGGTCGCCAGCTCGGCTTTACCACCTTCTGGAGTCCAGAAAAGAACCCGATGAAAGCGAGTCCGAGAATGATGACCAACACTCCGAGAACCCGCGTGATGATGTCCTGATAGGCGTAAAGCCACCACCCGATCGCCCCGAAACCCACGCCAATGGCCACAAACGTGGCCGAAAACCCGAGCACAAACAAAGCGACACCGAGCACGGAGCGCGAGCGCCGCGATCCACCCGCAGAAGGCTCGGCAGTCGTCGCGCCTGTCACATACCCGATATAGCCGGGCACGAGCGGCAAAACACATGGCGACACGAAGCTGACGAGGCCGGCGAGCAGCGCAATGGGGAGCGCAGCGAGCAGCCCACCGTTGAGAACAGTATTTGCCAGGTCAGAGCCCACGTCACTTCTCCGCTATAACGGTGTCGACGAGCGAACGCAGCGTGCTTGGGTCGGCAAGGCCGGAAATGCGGGCCGCAACCCGACCCTGTTTGTCGAGGACGATGGTCGTCGGCACGGTGTTCGCAGCGACATAGTTGGAGAACGCCAAAAGCACGCCACCAGATCGATCGGTCTGGTCGATGACAGTCGGATACGAGACCGCAAAGGTTTTCATGAACGCCTTCGCTGTATCTGCGCCGTCACGCACATTGACGCCGAGAAACTCGACGCCCTTGGGGGCGGTCTCATCGTGAATGGCATTCAAGTCGGCGGCCTCCACGCGGCAGGGCGCACATGCGGCATACCAAAAATTGACGACAAGCGGAGCACCAAGGAAGTCGGCGCTTCCCACTGTCGAGCCGTCTTGCGTCGTGCCGGAGAACTCTACAGACGCTCCACGATTCGCCTGCGCGATCTCGAGCACGCTGCCGTCGCCAGCGACGTAATTCTTGGTTGTGCCGGAACGATACTGTTCAGATAGGGGATCAGCCCCCGAACACGCGGTAAGCAGCGCAGCGACGCAACCGAGAAGCACGGCGGCACGTATAGTGCGCCGAGCGCGAGCAACGAGACCCCCCGCAACCGCGGCCGTCCTCACACCGCCCCCTCGTCAATGGCATCGACACCTGAATTCGGATCGCGGTAACCCACCTCGACGAAGACACCGGTGCTGTCATCCCGCTCGAATGTGGTGACGCTTGAGAGCGCACACCGCCTCTTGCGCGCATCGTGATAGAGCTTTTCGCCCGCAAGATACCGGTGCACTGTCCAGATGGGCAGCTGGTGCGACACGAGCGCGACATCACCCGAGTCAGTGGCGGCCCATGCCTCATCCATTGCCTCGATCATGCGCTGCGCCATATCGACGTATGGTTCGCCCCAACTCGGGATCCGAGGGTTGTAGAGATAGCGCCACATTTGGGGCTGCAGGAGCACACGGGCGCTGTCGAAGTTGCGACGCCCCCGAAACCGGTTGCCCGCCTCGATGATGCGAGGTTCTGGGTGGATGGGTAGTTCGAAGAGCTCCGAGATCGGTTGCGCCGATTGCTGAGCCCGTTCAAGGGGCGAGGCGTAGAGCCGGGTGAGTGGTGTCTGAGCGGCGACTAATGTCTCGGCGGTGCGGCGAGCCATGGCACGGCCACGATCTGAGAGATTGAACCCGGGCAAGCGCTCGTAGAGCACGCCTTCGGGGTTGTAAACCTCGCCGTGCCGGATCAGGTGGATTCGCTTCTCTGTCACAAACCCACAGCTTAGGCGATAGCCAGACGTTTTCGGCTGGGAAGTCGGTAGACTGACTCCTCGTGAAGAACCGCGTGCTTGTAGAGAACCTGATCGATTCGCCGGACGGGCCCGTCGCCATCGGCGGCTGGGTTGACCGGGTCAGAGATCAGAAGAATGTTCAGTTCGTCATCATCCGGGACGAGTCTGGTGCCGTTCAGGTTGTCAATGTTCGCCACGGCGAGGACGACGAGCGGGCAAATCTGATCTCGGCTCTTCCTGCAGGCAGCTTCGTCGAGGTCACGGGCGACCTTGTTCACAACGCGAAGGTCAAGCTCGGCGGCGTCGAGATCCAGCTGGATGCCATCACCACCGTCGGTGAGGCAAGCGGTGCGATCCCCATCGCCAACGACTCGACCATTGAGAAGCGCCTCGAATGGCGATTCCTCGACTTGCGACGCCCCGAGCAGAGTCTGATCTTCCGTATCCAGACCACATTCGAGCACGCGCTGCGCACCTACTGGATCGACAAAGACTTCATCGAGATTCACACCCCCAAGCTGATGGCTTCACCGTCCGAATCGCGCGCCGAGCTGTTCCAAGTGCCGTACTTCGAGACGACCGCCTATCTGGCCCAAAGCCCCCAGCACTTCAAGCAAATGGCTCAGGCTGCCGGATTCGGTGGCATTTTCGAGATCGCTCCGGCCTTCCGTGCCGACCCATCGTTCACATCCCGCCACGCAACCGAGTTCACCTCGATCGACATGGAAGTCAGCTGGATCGACAGCCACGAAGATGTCGCCCGTCTGCACGAGGAGGCCCTCGCCGCCGCCTTCGCCGCAGTTAAGGCAAAGCACGGAGCCGAGATCGAGGCCCTGTATGGGTTCGAGCTCGAGGTGCCGACCTTGCCGTTCCCGCGCATTCCACTCGCGGAGGCTCGGCAGATCATTGCCGATGGCGGTTACGTCATTCCCAGGGCGGACGGCGACCTGGATCCCGAAGGAGAGCGCCGTATTTCGGCCTATGTCAAAGAGAAATATGGGCACGATTTTGTCTTCGTCACCGACTACGACGTCGCAATTCGCCCCTTCTATCACAAGCGCCATGATGACGACCCGAGCTTGACCAACAGCTACGACCTGATCTACAACGGCACCGAAATTTCCACAGGCGCCCAGCGCGAGCACCGGGTCGATGTACTCTCGGAGCAGGCCACCGAGAAGGGCCTTGATACGGCCGAGCTCGAGACCTACCTCGACTTCTTCCGATATGGCGTGCCGCCGCACGGTGGGTACGGAATGGGCTTGGCCCGCGTGCTCATGTTGATGCTGAAGCTGCCGTCGATTCGTGAAACGACATACCTGTTCCGTGGGCCGAACCACCTGCATCCCTAGGGAGTTGGTTCTGCCGGCCCGCCTTCGCGCTCCCATACCGGGTTCGACTGAGGCCGCAGTGCACGCTGGACACCCGGCGTGAATGAAGGCTATGCCTCTGCCGCTTGATTAAGTGCCGCCGAGAGGCGGTCTGCATCCACTTTCCAGTACGTATGGGTGCTTCCGTTGATCTGCACCACCGGCACTTCTTCGGAGTAGCGCGAAATGAGGTCGGGGTCGTCATACATGTTGACGGTGGACACTTCCACAGGGTGGTCGGGATGGCTGGGCTGCCATTCACGAACAACCGCACTCACCTGGGCTTCAGCCGAATCGCACAGACTGCAATTCGGCTTGCCGATGACGGTCACGAGAATAGGTCTCACCTGGCTCATGCGGAAAGTCTATGACCGTGTATCGCCGAGCCGCCCTAGTCGCGTGACAAGCTGGCAGCAGCACAGGGCAGGCACGGCAGGCGCCGCTGGCATCCACACATGAGGCCGCAGCCCGCGTACAGGCGACAGCCGATACTCCTATTGCGCCGATAGAATGGCGCGGATGAGTACACAGCGTGCGGTGCCACCCGCAGACGACAATACTGGCACCGCCGGTGCGGCCGCCTTTTTCGATGTCGACAACACACTCGTACACGGATCCAGTCTGTTCATGTTTGGCCGAGGCGCCGTCAAAGAGGGCTCCCTCGGGTTTCGGGACCTATGGCAGTTCGCTTACAAACAGTTTCGATTCAAACGCGTCGGAGAAAACCCCAAGCACGTCAAGTCGTTGCAGAGTCGCGCACTTCGAATGATCGCAGGGCGTTCGACAAAGGATCTCGAAGACGCGGCCGAAAAAATCTGTGCGCGATATGTTGTGCCACGCATCTGGCCAGAAGCTCTGCTGCTCATAGCCAAGGAGAGAGAGGCCGGCCGAGATGTCTGGCTCCTGACGGCAACACCCATTCAGATCGCCCGCGAGATTGCCCACGCGGTTGGTGCGACCGGGGCGCTCGGAACGGTTCCCGAGCAGAAAGATGGGGTTTTCACGGGCGAGCTCGTCGGGTCAGTGCTGCACGCCGAGGCCAAGACGGAAGCCGCCAAACGACTCGCGACTGAACGCGGCTACGACCTCGCGGCATCGAGCGCGTACTCGGACTCGTCAAACGACGTGACATTGTTGGAGGTTGTCGGCAATCCTGTTGCGACCAACCCAGACGCGAAGCTCACCATTCTTGCCGCTGAGAACAGCTGGCCGATCGTCAGATTCCCAAGAAGCCGTCGGCGCTTCCGCAACCGGAAGTCAAAAAGTGGGCCCGCAACGACGAGTGAGTAGAAGTCTGGTCGAGTATGCGGCCTAACTGCGGCTTAAATGGGTAGATGACGCACAATACGCACGTGATGCCATTTAAGCCGTCGCTGGGGCAATGGTGCCCCGCCCAAAAACAAACAAGGACACCGACCGAAGCCGATGCCCTCGAAATGCTGTCAGCTAACGCCGACTACTTCTTGTTGCGGCGCTGATGGCGTGTCTTGCGGAGAAGCTTGCGATGCTTCTTCTTTGCCATCCGCTTGCGGCGCTTTTTGATAACTGAGCCCACGGCTAACCTCACATGTTGAAAAGTCGAATGGTTGCGCGTCTAGCGCGAAACCTCGGGACAGTCTAGCCTACGGGCCGAGCATCCTGCGAATGCAGTACATAACTGGGCCTCAAGATCTTAGGCAGTTTTGTTCACATCTTGCTGCAGAGCGACGACGACAGCCGACTCGGGAACCCGGAACGAACGACCGAAACGAATAGCGGGCAGCTCACCAGAGTGCACCATACGGTACACCGTCATGCGAGAAACGCGCATCGTGTCGGCCACCTCAGCAACGGTCAAGAACTTTACGTCGCGCACACCTTGATCCATACCGGCTCAAACTCCCCTAAAGACAGCCGGATTCACACCGGGAACGCTAAAGTGATTGAAGTTTACTACAGGTACTAATGTGACAAGCAACTCATAGCGAACAGAATCTCCGATGCCTGAATTCCGGCCATGGAGTCCACCAAAACGACCTGGGCGCTCAACTGCACGCCACCGGTTTAGGGCTTTACCGGCGGGAGAATGTCCTCTTGATCGGGTCGACGACCTTCTCTGTCACCGCACCCACCGCGACATCAAAGGCATGCGAGACGTCGGCGCCAATCTTGCCGACCGATGCAGCAACCTGCTCATAGCGCTCAGAGCCGAGAACCTCTTCTGCAGCACCACTCGTTGCTTTGCCAGCCTTTTTGGCGGCGCCCTTGGCGTCCTCAAGAACATTGGAAGCCACAAAAGGCGCAACCCATTTCGCTACCTCATTAAGCGGCTTCGCCGAAAGCGAGTAGTAGCGATGCTGCCCAACCTCACGCACCGAAACAAGCTCGCCCTCCCGCAAGGCTTTGAGATGCTTGGAGACAGTGGGCTGGCTGAGCCCTAGCTTTTCGACGATCTCCCCCACGCTCACACCTGATTCTGCGTCGCCCGACAGGGCGTGCGTCCGCAAGACCGTGAGAATCTCGCGGCGAGTGTCATCCGAAATGAGGGCAAATACTGTGCTAGGCATGCCCTCAGGCTAGTCAATCAAATGCTGTTGCGGGAGGTGCAGAGCAAAATAAGGCGCATAGCGGTCAGGAAATAGGACAAAATGGGTCATCGGCAACTCTGAAATCTGTCGTCACGCCGGATGAGGCTGGAGGAGACGGGGTGAACAACATGGATGCTCAGGGCACCCGCACGCGAGGTAGGCGCATGCGAATCGCCGGTGCCGATACCCGCAGACTTTCACCGCCACAGTTCGCCATCGCCGTGTTCACGGGGCTCATCGCCTTGTTCACCCTGCTGCTCTCGCTGCCGATATCTAGCGTGAACGGCCAGATCACCCCGCTACCGCAAGCCCTTTTCACCGCCACAAGCGCCATCAGCGTCACCGGCCTCACCGTTGTCGATATGGCAACGCATTGGTCGTTTTTCGGCAACTTGCTCATCGTGCTCGCCGTACAACTGGGCGGCATCGGCGTGCTCACCCTCGCGTCCGTATTGGGCCTGGTCGTCACTCGGCGGCTCGGCCTCAAACAGCGCCTCATGGTTGCAAGCGACAGCAACGCCGCACGCATCCACGCCGGCCCCGTCAGCGAGGGCCAGGCTGTGCGGCTTGGAGACATCACGCGAATGTTGTGGACGATCGTGATCAGCTCCCTCGTCATCGAGGTGGCAATCGCGCTGGCCATTTTCCCGCGTCTGCTGCTCTCAGGTCGCAGCATATGGGAATCTACGTGGCAATCGCTTTACGTTGCGGCGAGCGCCTTTACGAACACCGGGTTCTTGCCGTTCGAATCGGGCATGGCCGAGTTCGGTACGGATCCATGGTTCTTAATTGCTGTGATGATTGGCGTGTTCCTCGGCTCCATCGGATATCCGGTCATCTTCGTCGTGCTTCGGCAGTGGCGTACTCCACGGCGCTGGAACGTGCACGTCAAGCTCACGCTTGTGACGACCGGCGTTCTTCTTCTTGTCGGAACGATCGCGTTCACGGCGATCGAGTGGGCGAACCCGGCAACGTTTGCAAGCCAAGAGCCCGGCACCCGAATGCTGTGGGGCGGTTTTCTATCGGTGATGACCCGATCGGGCGGCTTCTCTCCCATCGACATCGGATCGATGCACACCTCGAGCCTGCTCATGGGCGACATCCTGATGTTCGTCGGCGGAGGATCGGCGTCAACCGCTGGCGGGATCAAGGTGACAACGCTCGCCGTGCTATTTCTCGCCGCCCGCGCGGAGGCCAGAGGGATCGACGAGATCGAGGTATTTGAGCGTCGCATCCCGGGCGACGTGTTACGGCTGGCCGTGAGCGTGCTGCTTTGGGGCGGTATCACGGTGGCCCTCTCATGCTTCGGACTTTTGCTCTTCATCCAGGCGCCACTCGACTTCGTGCTATTCGACGTCATCTCCGCATTCGCGACAAGTGGCTTGAGCACTGGTCTGACCGCTTCTCTGCCCGATCCTGCAATCATCGTATTGTCTGTGACAATGTGGGCAGGACGGGTGGGAACCGTCACCCTTGCGGCGGCCCTCGCCGCAAAGCGGCATCGACAGTTGTTCCATCGCCCCGAAGAAAGGCCGATCGTTGGTTGATAAAATTCCGGCAGACGCCCCTGTCCTGGTTATCGGACTTGGCCGCTTTGGCGCCGCGACAGCGGGGCAACTGCAGCGACAGAACCGAGAAGTGCTCGGAGTCGACACCGATATGGTTCTGGTACAGAAATGGTCGGAGCGCCTCACGCACACCGTTCAGGCCGACCTGCGCAATCTGGATGCGCTTATTCAAGTTGGAGCTGAGGAGTTTCCGATTGCGGTCGTTGCGGTCGGTTCTGATCTTGAAGCGAGCGTTCTCATCACCGCAAACCTGGTCGATCTCAAGATTCCGCAGATTTGGGCGAAGGCGATAAGCCAGTCTCACGGAAAGATCCTGAGCCGCATTGGAGCGCACCATGTCGTCTATCCGGAGGCGGAAGCAGGGCGCCGCGTCGCCCACCTCGTTGCCGGTCGAGTGCTCGACTACATAGAGTTTGCCGACGACTTCGCTTTGGCCAAAATGACCCCGCCCAAGAAGGTCCAGGATGTAACTCTCGCGGCCTCGGCGGTGCGCACCCAGTACCATTTGACGATCGTCGGGGTACGAACGCCAGGCAGTGAGTTCACCTATGCGACCCCGGAGACCGTGCTCACGGCCGACGACCTCATCATCGTCTCAGGCAGAATCAGCGACATCGAAGAGTTTGCCGCGCTCGATCGGTAGCTGCCGACACGAGTTGTGCAGGCAGCGGTGCTGCACACGCGACGGCGTCCGACGCTTCAACCTTGCCTAACCGAGTAGCTGCGACTTGGCGATGGCAGCGTCGAACGCGCGCTTGGCGGTGTCTGCCCAAGCTGCCGACTCGAAAACGGCGACGGCCTCCATGGTGGTTCCGCCTGGGGACGTGACCTGCTTGCGCAACTGCTCTGGCGACTTATCCCCTGCCTCAAGCAGCGCAGCGGAGCCGGTGAACGCCGCTTCGACAAGTAGTGCCGCCGTGGCTTGATCGAAGCCGAGTTGCACGGCGGCCTCGGTGAGTTGCTCCACGAAGTAATAGAAGTATGCCGGGCCAGACCCGGATACCGCGCCAAGGGCGTCGATCTGGTCTTCGGAAATCTGGACAACTGAACCGACCGATTCGAACAACGCACGCGCAAGCACCGCCTGCTCCGCCGAAACACCTTCTGGAACGACAATTCCCGCAAGCCCTTTGCCAACAATCGATGGGGTGTTCGGCATCGCACGAACGATGGCCGTGCCTTGCGGCAGAAGCCGCTGGTACGTCTCGAGCTTCACCCCAGCGGCGACGCTCACCACGATGGCGTCGTGAGCGAGTGCGGTAGCGATCTGGCCAAGCAACTCGACGATGTAACGCGGTTTGACGGCGATAAGCACGACCCCGGCCCCGCGCACTGCATCCATATTCGCTGTCGAGGTCTCATCCACCGAAAGCGCGGTCACTCGACCACCGAATTCGTCGGTGAGGCGCAGGGAGGACGGCACCGAATGCACAGTAGCCACGATCTCTTGCACCTGGGCAGACATCAGGCCATGCATGATGGCCCGGCCCATCGAGCCTGCGCCAAGAACCGCGATTTTAGGAAAAACTGCTGGAGTGGATGCTGACATGCGTCAAGTGTATTGGGCGCATCCGGACCAGGTGCGTAGTATCTACGAGTTGCCAAGCGCTGGGTTTCGCCGCTCACGCTACCATGTCGATATGAGTACAGAATCCGGGGGAACTGGCGCGATCATCGCCGCCCTCCTCGCCAACCTCGGCATCGCCGTGACCAAGTTCATCGCCTACCTCGTCTCAGGTGCGTCATCAATGCTCGCTGAGGCGGTGCATTCGTTCGCGGATTCTGGCAATCAAATCTTGCTGCTCATCGGCGGCAAACGTGCCAAGAAGGTCGCGACCCCTGAACATCCGTTCGGCTATGGCCGGGTTCGGTACCTGTATGCCTTCATCGTCTCGATCATCTTGTTCAGTGTCGGCGGCGTCTTCGCCATCTATGAGGGCATCGAGAAGATCGGGAACCCTCACCCCTTAGAGACTTGGTGGCTGGCCGTCGCCGTTCTCGTCATCTCGATGGCGCTCGAATCGTTCTCGCTGCGCACCGCCCTCAAGGAGTCGAAGCCCTATCGGAAAGACATCTCTTTGGTGGGTTTTGTTCGCCGGGCCAAATCGCCCGAACTTCCCGTCGTCCTTCTCGAAGACACCGCGGCGCTAACCGGCCTTGTCTTCGCTCTTGCCGGCGTCGGCCTCACCGTGATCACTGAGAATGGCCTCTGGGATGGTATTGGCACCCTCTGCATTGGTGTTCTGCTTGTGGTTGTGGCCGTTGTGCTCGGCATTGAGACGAAGAGCCTGCTCATTGGCGAGGGAGCGAACCCCGATACCGCCACCTTGATCGCAGAGGCGATGAAGAGCACATCCGGGGTAGCCCGAATCATCCACATGAAGACTCTCTATCTCGGTCCAGATGAGTTGCTTGTCGCCGCGAAAATAGCGGTCCCCGGCATCACGTCGGCCGCAGATGTGGCTCACACGATCGATGCAGCAGAGTCACGAATTCGCGAAGCCGTGCCGATCGCCCGCGTGATCTATCTCGAACCAGACATCGATCGCGAACTGGTCTAACTGACTGCGGACCCTATGGGCGACGATCCGCAAAAAAGTTTCGCAGAAGCCCGGCACACTCCTGCTCCCGCACGCCACCGATGACCTCAACCGAGTTGCCCAAGCGACCATCCCGCAGTACGTCATACACCGATCCGGCCGCACCGGCCCGCTCATCCCACGCCCCGAAAACGACACGGGCTACACGGGCAGCGGCGAGCGCCCCCGCACACATGATGCAGGGCTCCAATGTGACCACAACGGTCGCCTCGGGCAATCGCCACGCGCCAGCTGCCGCTGTTGCCTCACGCAGCGCCTCGATCTCGGCATGCGCCGTCGGATCGTTGCGCTCCTCGCGGCGGTTGTGCCCACGGCCAACGATCTGGCCGGCCGCGTCCACCACGACGGCACCAACTGGTACGTCGCCAGACGGCGCGCACAACTGGGCCTCGCCGAGGGCCTCTTGCATCGCTTTCAGGAATGATGAGTCAAAGGGGAGCGTCACGTTACCTCGCTGACATTCGAATCTAATAGCCTGAGCCTATGCGAGTTCATGTAGCCGACCACCCACTCATCTCCCACAAAATCAGCGTTCTTCGCGATGAGGCAACGCCTTCTCCCGTTTTCCGCCAGTTGGTGGGGGAACTCGTCACGTTGCTCGCGTATGAGGCGACCCGAGACATCCGGCTCACCGAGGTCGCCATCACAACGCCGGTGACTACCACAACCGGCAAAAAGATAGCCAAGCCGTTGCCGCTTGTGGTGCCGATCATGCGTGCGGGCCTCGGCATGCTCGAAGGCATCACGCGCTTGCTTCCCTCGGCCGAGGTTGGATTCTTGGGCATGATGTGAGACGAAGAGACGCTTGAGGTATACACGTATGCCGAGCGGTTGCCGACAGACCTGTCTGGCCGCCAGTGCTTCATCATCGACCCGATGCTTGCTACAGGAGGGACCCTCATTGCAGCATGCCACTACCTGACCAAGCGTGGAGCAAGCGATGTGACGGCCATCTGCCTTATCGGGGCGCCTGAAGGCCTTACGGCGGTCGAGAAGGGCACCGAAGGCATCGACCTCAAGGTCGTCTTGGGCGCATTGGATGAACGCCTCAACGAGCGCGGTTACATCGTGCCCGGCCTGGGCGACGCCGGCGATCGGCTGTACGGAACGGTGTAGTTCGCGCCATTCACCGCAGCAGCATGTGTCGGATTTTTGACTGGTATGGATGTCGTCGCGCCCTCCGCGTCCCAGGGCAGCCAACTTCTTCCCTATCGTGAAACATTTCGTCACACGTGCCACACGACCTCGCCCGAAACGCCCCGCAAAGTTGACATGGCCCCAAATGCTGCCGATACTAAATCCATGACAACAACAGCATTGCTTCCGGTGTCCCTCAAAGAGGTGAACGGATCCTTGGCCATGATGATGGCCCCAAATGCTGACATGTGCTGTCGAATGTGCCGCTAAAGCGATATCTCAGACCGGTTCTCGGTCACCCGCTTTGCCCGGCGCTTCTCACCTTCACTCGTTGAGAATCGCGTCGTTTCCCATACACATTCGTTTTACCGCAATGCGATAGCCCCACTTCCGCACTCTAGGGCCACAATCTGGCTCCCCGCATTCAGGGCATCAGTGCTTCGGGTATTCGCAACGCACCACAGCTAGAAAGTTGCCACCAATGACTCTCACCACCATCGATACCCGACTCACCCGCAAGCCCGCCACCCCAGCACCCATAGAGACCGAGCAGGCCGGGTTGCGGGTAGTACCAACCACCACCGAGGCCCGGGGCTTCGCCCTCTACGTCGGAGTCGACGAGTTCGCTGCGGCTGCCGCCGGAGTAACCCTCCCCACCATCGTCGAAGCTCTGCGAGCCCGACTCGCAGAGCTCGTCCCAGTTGCCGAAAGCTATGCCACAGTGGCTCTCGCTCCTCGCAACTCGGGTGGTCGGGATGTGGATGTCGTGCGCCAGGCCCTCAAGGACCCGTCGGCGCTCGCGGCACGTCGCGCTCGAGAAGCATCCACACCTCGTGGCGTTGTCGTCGACTTCACACGCAACACCGTCACCATCGATGGCGACATCGTTGCGCTCACTTATAAAGAGCTTCGGCTTCTCCAACACCTCATCGTCAACGAGGGGCGCACGGTAGAGCGCGCCGAACTGATCTCAGAGCTATGGAGCGTTGATGACGAGGATGCGCCGAACGAGCGCACCATCGACGTGCATGTGCGTCGCCTGCGCGCCAAGCTGGGCGGCTTTGAGGACATCGTGCGCACCGTTCGGGGAACGGGGTACCGGTACGATCGCCACGCCGACGTTCAGGTCAAAGCTGCTGCGTAGGAGTCGCTAGTGTCGGTCGCTGGTCGCGGTGTCCACAAGACCGGTGAATCGATCACGTAGTCTGCTGCGCCGACCACGCTTGCGAACGCTGGCGGGGGCGAGCTCCTCGTCTGGCTCAGCGCGCGATTGCTGTGAGCTGGCCGAGAGATAAGCTCGCCAGCTTGCACCCGTTACCAAACCGTTATAAATTGGATCTTGTTCAGGTTGTTAGCTGTGGCAATCGGGACAATGTGATTGCAGGACACACTCTTGGTGCAAGAGGTGATGGGCCGGTCGTTTCCCCCAACGAACCGGCCCATCACTAGTTTTGCCACGAATTTTGGTTACCTGTTTAGCGGAAATCAATTCCGGTTGCTTCCCACACCTGTCGGCTATGCCCACCGACTCCAGTTACCAGCGACCGCGTGCGTACTGTACTGGCCAGTCAGACCCGGCAGGCACGCCGAGTTCAAATGCTGCACGCCGCGGCCAATACGGGTCGCGCAAGCCCTGTCTCGCCACCATCACCACATCGGCGCGCCCCTCAGCAACAATCGCATCGGCCTGCTGCGCTTCAGTAATCAACCCGACCGCCGAGACAGGAATGCCGTCGCGGCCAATACGTTCGGCGAACGGGACCTGATATCCCGGGGCGACGGGAATATCGGCGGGAACCACGCCACCCGTCGATACGTCTGCAAAATCTGCGCCCGCCGATGCGGCCCAGGTCGCAACCGTAGCAACGTCGTCGGCAACGAGTCCGCCGTCCGTCCAATCGGTCGCAGAGTAGCGAACCAACATCGGCATGCCGTCGGGAATGACCGCGCGCACGCCCTCGACCACTCTCAG
This sequence comes from Actinomycetales bacterium, assembly GCA_015654475.1. Lineage (GTDB taxonomy): Bacteria > Actinomycetota > Actinomycetes > Actinomycetales > Microbacteriaceae > UBA3913. The sequence continues at coordinate 51,287 of JAATGV010000030.1, read as the reverse complement.
CAGTAGCCGTGCACGGTTTTCAAGCGAACCGCCATACTCATCCGTACGCAGGTTTGACAGCGGCGAAAGGAACTGGTGCAGCAAATACCCGTGAGCCGCATGGATCTCGACAGCATCGAATCCTGCGTCCATGGCGCGTTGGGCGCCTGCGGCAAAGGCCTCAACGACCGCGTCGATGCCAGCCAAGTCAAGCTCGACCGGTTCGGCGTAGCCAGGAAACGCGACAGCAGATGGTGCGACAGTGGACCAGCCGCCGGCATCCACCGGAACGCTGCCACTCCCCCGCCATCCAGAATATGTCGACGCCTTGCGGCCCGCGTGGGCGAGCTGCACGGCAACAAGGCCACCATGACCATGGATCGCGGACACGATCGTGCGCCACGCATCGACCTGAGTTCCGTTCCAGATACCCACATCTTCAGGAGAGATCCGACCCTCCGGCAGCACGCCGGTCGCCTCGCTGACAATGAGACCAAAACCACCAATCGCCCGGCTGACCAGATGCACGTGATGCCAGTCGTTCGGCACACCATCGCTCGCCGAATATTGACACATCGGCGAGAGCCATAGGCGGTTGGGGATCGTGAGAGAACGCAGAGTGATCGGGTCAAAGAGGTGAGTCATCCCGCAATGGTAACCCCGGTCGCGGACATGCGAAGTTTCGCTGAGGCAGTGCCCGCGTCATACAGCGACACCGACCAAGACCGCAGTGCCAGAGACGGTGCGATGGTGCGAGACAATAGTGTGGTGGATATCACCAAAATCACCCCCGAGACCCAACGTGCAGCCGGCTTAAAAAAATGGACTCTCTATCCAGACACCCTCGGCATGTGGGTCGCTGAAAGCGATTTCGGCGTTGCTTCGGTCATCCAGTCAGCTATTCAAGAGGCCGTCGATCGGCAGGCTTACGGTTACCTTGACCCCGCACTCGCCAAAGAGACCACGGATGCGTGTGCTGCCTGGTATGCGAATCAGTACGGATTCGCCATCGACCAAGACTTGATCCGCCTTGTCGGCGATGTCCTCTCAGCGCTCGACGTTGCGATCACGCACTTTGTCCCCAATGGGGCACCGGTCGTCATCGCAACCCCTGCATATATGCCCTTTATTCCACTGAGCAAAGCGCTTGGGCACCCCGTCATCGAGGTTCCACTGATCCAGGGAGACGGCGAATGGGCGATGGATATCGATGCCATCTCGGCCGCCTTGGTGCCTGGTTCTCTGTTCATTCTGTGCAACCCGCACAACCCGACTGGGCGAGTGTATCGGCGCGATGAACTTGAGGAGCTCAGCGTCGTCGTCGACGCGGCCGGGGCACGGGTCTTTTCCGATGAGATCCACGCACCGCTGGTGTATGGCGAGGCGCACCACACCCCGTATGCGTCTGTCAGCGAAACCACAGCCCTTCACACGATCACGGCCACGTCGGCATCCAAGGCGTGGAACATGCCCGGGCTCAAGTGCGCACAGCTGATCTTCACCAACCCTGCCGACGCACAAGCGTTCGACCGCTCCGGCGCATGGGAATCGTTCTCAACCGGCATTCTCGGCGTCGTCGCCAACAAGGCCGCCTATCGCGACGGGCAGCCTTGGCTTACAGAGTTCACAGAACTGATGGACTCGAATATGGCAGCCCTTGACACGCAGCTCGCGCAGTTGCTTCCAGAAGCTCGCTTTGCCCGCCCGCAAGGCACCTTCTTGGCGTGGCTCGATGTGCGTGCCTATGACCCTCCCGAACACATCGACGCATATTTGCGCGAGCATGCACAGGTATCTGTCACCGATGGACGAAGCTGCGGCCGTGGCAACGAAGGTTTCATTCGACTCTGCATGGCGACGACTCCGGCCATCGCGGAAGAGGCTGTAACCCGCATTGCTGCGGCGCTCACACACCGGCCTTAGCTTCGTCGAATCAACTGAACGGAGCAAAACCCGACAGATTGACGGCGTATTTGCCTTTTGGGGAGCAAACCGAAGCCGATCTGTCGGGTTTTGCTCCGTTCAGCACGGGATGCGTATCGGGTTGCGCCCTACTCGCCGCTCGATATCGCATCGAGAACAGGCAACCGAGTTGCCCGAGCCGCAGGCCATAGCGCGGCAAGCACACCTACGACCGCCGCAATCAACAGCATCTGCAACAACGTACCCCACGGGATGAACAGTGTGCCGAGACCCGAACTTGCCAGGATAGATGGAAGCGCCGAGGCAACACCGACGCCGATCACGAGACCGAGCGCAGCCCCAAATACCGAGATCAGCACCGACTCCACCGTAATGGTGCCAGCCAGCTGCAACCGGCCCATGCCAACGGCACGCATCAGCCCAATCTCACGGGTGCGCTCGATGATCGACAACGCCAACGTGTTCACAATGCCGAGAATGGCGATCACGATGGATATGCCGAGTAAGGCATACAGAATATTGAGCACCTGAGTGACCTGATCAGCGAGTTGACCGGTCCACTGCTCTGCAGTCAGGACGCTCACGACGTAGAACGGCTTGACCGCATCGACGAGGCGGGTGTGCAGTTCGTCGAGAGAGGTGCCGTCTGCCGCCGTCACAAGCACAACCAAAACGCTGGATGCGCTTCGCGCCGTCAGATCGGCGAACGCATCCGTCGGCACCACCACATCGGTAGAGAGAATAGAGCTGTCGCTCAGAATGCCACCAACCACGAGCGACACATCGACCGGCTGGGCAACGGCCGGTGCATCAGCACCTGCTTGGGGTGCAGCGACCATCTCCTGCAACGTAATCGTGTCGCCGACCGCCAGATCAAGGTTCTTCGCAGCAGACTCCGACAACACGGCGTCGCCATTTGCTATCGCCGTGTCGAGGTCGCCAGAGACCATTGGCAACGTGAGAGACCGCTGCCAAGTGCCGTCGGTGGCCGTGCTGATAGAGACACGATCGTTGCCGACCTGCGCATATGCACTGCGCACTGAGTCAACCTCGCCAGCGCCATCGACTTGTGCAATCGATTCGGGCACAGCATCAGGGATTGACCCCAGTTGGCCGGTCAGCACGTAATCCGAAACCGCCGACTTCATCACGGAATCTGCGAGGGATGCCTGGGTGGATGAGGCTAGCACCGTTGCTGCGCCAATCAGCGCCATGCCGATCATGAGAGCACTTGACGTGCTTGCAGTGCGACGTGGGTTGCGGGTGACGTTGGAGACCGCGATGGGTCCGATGGGCTGGGCGAAGCGTTTGAGCAACGGTCGGAGCGCGCCCAGGATCGCCGGCACCAGCACCGGGGCGACAAGAAGTGCGCCAAGCAGCAGGGCTGCAGCACCCACACCAAGTAGCGCACCGAATCCGTCACCGGCAATGCCTGCCGCGATCACGGCACCGACCCCGGCGATCACGACGACACCACCGATGATCCCCCGAACGGTGAGCGAACGTTCGGGCGTATCCTTCTCGCGCATCGCCGCGACAGGCGGAACCACTGCGGCCCGCCGAGCCGGGATGGCCGCGGCGACGATGCTCACAACAAGGGCTACGCTCATTGAAATCACCACCGTTTCAATGGTGATCGGCGCACCACTGGCCAGCGAAGCGCCCATCGACGCGAAAACGGCCTGGACAAGGGAGATCAGCCCCCACCCGCCAAGAACGCCGAGAACGCCACCTGCAAGACCGACGATGGCAGCCTGGGTCACGACCGACACGAACACTTGTAATGGTGAAGCACCAATCGCACGAAGCACCGCGAACTCCCGCATGCGCTGACGCACAGACATGGTGAACGTGTTCGAGATCAGGAAGCCACCGATAAACAGTGCCACCGCGGCAAAGACGAGCAGAAACACGCTTACGAAGCCGAGGATGTCGTCAATGGATTTAGCGAGTTCTGCGCGTAGATCCGCCCCAGAACGCACCGCGATTCCGGTGCCATCGCTGAGCGTAACCGAATAGCCGCCCTCATCTGAGTCGATAGCCGTCACATCGCTACCAACAGCGTTGGCCACATTCTTCATGACGGTGTCGAGATCCGCGCCCGCGCTCAAGGTGACGCCGATGTTTGGCACAAGTCCTCGTGGGGCAAACGCCGCCTCGCCCGTCTCCTGATCAATGGCGACGAGCACGGCGCCAAACGTCGCGGTCGAGTAACGCCATTCACCGACAACGGTGACCGGGGTGACTTCGCCGCCGACAATTATCTTCGTCTCGTCACCGACTCCGAGGCCAGAAGGCTCCATCGCCGACTCCTCAAGCGCGATCTCACCTGGCTTCGTCGGCATATTCCCTGAAAGCACTGTGACACTCGACAGATTCGGCGCAAGCACCATCATCAAGGTCGGTGCACCATTCGTGGTCACCGCCGTCCCATCAGCACCGACAAGCACCCCATTGCCGCTCAATCCCAACTGGTGACTGGCGACGCCATCCACCCCATCGAGCGAGTCGGCCACCGTAAGGGGGACTCCCGCTGAAGCAGTACCCATCCCCTGAACATTCGAATCCGACGACGCCGCAGTTGTCAGATAGATGTCGTCTTCGTAGCTGCTGCCGCTGATCGCAGAGAAGGTGTCGGAGAGCGACGTGCGCAGGGCGAACGTGCCTGTCACGAAGGCGATGCCGAGAACGACGGCGAGAATTGAAAGCAAAAAGCGCACCGGGTGCTCGCGCACACCACGCCACGAAATACGCCACATGGCGACTAGCCTTCCGCGATCGACGTGCTCGGTGCGCCAGCGCCAGCGCCACCATCAGAATCGGCATGGTGGGCAGCGCGCTGACGGCGCGCGGTGTGCACGCGGAGCTCATCGATGAACTGGTCTTCGCTCGGGTGGTCGATGTCTCCTACAATGCGACCGTCAGCAAGAAACAGGACGCGATCGGCGTATGCTGCCGTGCCAGGGTCGTGGGTGACGATGACGATGGACTGACCGAATTCGTCAACCGAACGACGGAGGAAGCCGAGCACCTCTGCTGCCGAGGTCGAGTCGAGGTTACCGGTCGGTTCGTCGGCAAAGACGATGGATGGGCGCGTGATCAATGCACGGGCGCACGCGACCCGCTGCTGCTGTCCGCCTGAAAGTTCGTCCGGACGGTGGCTGAGCCGGTCAGACAACCCAACTACGTCAATGATGAGATCAAACCACTCTTTGTCGAGCTTGGAACGCGCCAATGTGAGCGGAAGTACGATGTTCTCGCGGGCTGTGAGGGTAGGCACCAGGTTGAATGACTGGAAGATGAAGCCCAGTTGCGTGCGGCGCAGCCTGGTCAGGGCGCTCTGAGAGTAGGAGCTGATCTTTTCGTCTTCTATGAAGACCGAGCCTGCGCTTGGCCGATCAAGCCCAGCCATGCAATGCATAAGCGTCGATTTTCCTGAACCCGATGGGCCCATGATCGCGGTGAGCTGGCCCCTGCCGAACTGCACGTCTATGCCATCGAGTGCCCTGACCTGGGTATCGCCCTTGCCGTACTCTTTGCGCAACCCTTCAGCGCGAGCGATCGGGGCTGCGCCTTCTGCTGACGAATCGACGTCGGCTATCGCGGTCCCGATGGGCGCGGCCGAGTGTCGTGGTGTGTTCGGTGTACTCATGATGGCCTGTCTCCTCGATTAGAGGGCGGTAAGTAGTGCGAAGGTGAACTGGTGGATGTGCGCGGCGCGTACGTGGCAGTAACTCTCCTGACGCGGCGGGCATGGCGGCGCTAGTCCTGAGTTGCCCGAACATAATCGGCGGCGTCTACCATCCGAGCCTTGGGCGGGCTCTTCGTTTCGCCAGGGACGAGCGAGTCGATGATGGCGCGAGTTCGGATGAGACCGCCCTCGTCCACTGCGGCGATCACTGCGGAGATGCCACGCAATGCGGCAGCATCTGCGGCCGTATCGATATCCGCGTCGACAACGACGAGTCGCAGCCCACTATTGACGACATCGGCAAGGGCGGCTAAAACATCGTGCGCGGTCAAGCCAAATGCCTGTAGGCCAGTAACAGCGAGGCCACCGCCAGAGCCCGCCTCGTCGAAGATGCCGTGTAATTGGTAGTACCAGTCTTCTGACGTCATCGGCGACAACGTGACCACCTTCGAGGCACCGGCAGCGCTCAAAACCGTCACTTGGTCTGCCACGGGCGGGAATCCCGCATAGTCGATTGCTACGCCGATAAGGACCGCGTCAGACATGTAAAACCTCCAGGTGTTTTCACGGAAGCAGGTTCGCCTGCACCCGCTCTCATGATACTGACCCGGCTATTCGCTCTGTAAAAGGTCCCCGCAAATTCAGGGTAGCCCAGAGCAAAATCAGGGTAGCGGTCAGGGTAAGCGCCTTCGTGCGCCGGTAGCGCTATGGGAGGCTGTCAGATGGTCGTGTACACCGGCTTCACTCCCTCCAATTGAGGAGTGAGTCCAATGTCTATGACCTCGACCCGGCCCGCGAGCCGTGGCCCGTCTGTGCGCAACAGGCCCGCTTTGCAAACTCCGAATGTGACGGTCACCGTCGCAGGCAGAACAACCTGATCTGGAGCCTCACCCGAGTCGGGGTCTAGCCCACTCGGCACATCCACGGCCACCACCTGAAACGGTTGATGCTGCGCTTGTCGCTGCGCAATGAGCGCACGGACGGTGGCGCGCGCATTCCCGCGCAAAGCAGGATTGCCCGCGGAGCCAGTGCCGAGGATGCCATCGACGACGACTCGAACCTCCGCTGCTTCATTGGTGACCGCTTCGGCAACAGCTTCGGCGTCGTCGACGGTGCTGGCAATAAGGCGTGCGCCTGCGCTGAGAGCGGCGTTCAGCCCGGCACCGTGAATGGTCTTTGCCACCGGCGCGATCGCGACATCGACGCCCTTTGATGCAAGCTCGGCCGCAGCGAACAATGCATCGCCACCGTTGTTTCCTGGCCCGGCCAGCACAAGAACGGGGCCCGATTCGGCATTGTCGTCTGAGAGAAGTTGCCAGATCGTCGTGGCCAATGCACGTGCGGCGCGAGCCATAAGCGGAACCCCGCGGGCGAGAAGTGGCTTCTCTGCATCACGAACTTGTTGTGCTGAATAGCCTTGCATGACGTAAGGATAGTGCGGTTTGACACGCACTGGTCCTTCAGCTAGCCTAAGCGCAGCTGTTGGGGGAGCAGTTTGGGCGGGCTTCTCTGGGGTAACAGTCGGCACGTCGGCGATGAACGCTGACGTAGCACTCTTCTTAAATCACATCGCCCTGCAGGGGGCTTTCATGCGATCTACTTTTGTCCATACGTCTGGCCGCACGCGCGTTCGCGTGGCGCTGGCACTCGGCCTAGGCGCTCTCGGCCTAGCGGTCGCATCTCCGGTGGCTGCTGTGCCAGCCGATACGACGATCGGCCAGAACATCTACCTTGCCGACTACGACAGCTTTTCCGCTCCGTGGTTCGATGCCTCGACCCAGACATGGTCGACGATTGCACTGCCCAACTACACGAATGCGGTCGTCGTCTCACCAGATGCGAAGACCCTCTACTACAACTCGTCGGATGCCCAAGCCGTATACAAGGTCGATGCGACAACCCACGTGGTGCTCGCCACGATCCCACTCGGCAGCAACTACGCATACATCGGTGGTCCCATGATTGCACTGGACCCAGACGGAACGCATCTCTACACGGCGGGCGTCAACGGTGTTGTCACACGCATTGAGACCGCAACCGGAGCCGTGCTCGGCAGCGTCGATGTCGGTGGTCAGCTCGGCGGTGTGGCCACGTCTCAAGACGGTTCGAAGATATGGGTGGCGGGCTATGCGGACAACAACATTGTCGAACTCAACGCCGCCACGATGACTATCACGCGAACGACGCCGGTCAGCCTTGACCCGCAGGCCCTCCAGGTGTCACCTGACGACAGCACGCTCTACATCGGCCACGCTGTGGTGCCTACCGGCACCGCCGCAGTACTCACGGTTCTTAACACGAGCGACGCAACGAAGTTATGGTCTATCTCGCGCGATGACTACGGTGCGACCTTCGGGCCATCAAATATCTCCCTATCGACCGACGGCAAGACCCTATACGGCATGGACCGAGGGATGGGCTACGTAACGATCGACACCACCACGCACAACTTTACGCGCGCGGTCCTTCCTCAGACTACTGGGACCACCGTCTTTCCCAACCTCGCCCTGACCGCTGGCAATAGCACCGCAATACTCACAGGCGGAACGCCCTCGAGTCCGGGCGCTGTCCTTTCTAATATGCTCAACTTCCTCGATACCGCCAACGGCACCCTTGACACCCCGGAGCAGCAAGGCGTTATGCCAGCTGCCGTGTCGTTCGCTCCCGACCAAGCACCGGTTGCCGCGTTCACGTCGACACCAGCGAACACAGGCAGTGCGACTGCGTTCGATGCCTCCACCAGCACGGCATCGATGTGCCCGGTCGGCACATATGACTGGGACTTCGGCGATGGCACCACGGCAACCGTAAACACTGCGACAACCACGCACGTCTACAACACGGCAGGCACCTACACGGTTGAACTCACGCTGACGACGACCTGTGGCACATCCACCACCAAGATTTTCACGGGCCAAGCTCTGATGCGCAACGGCGGACCAAGCGCCATTACCTCAAACCCGGTGACGGTGGCCGATGCGATCCCGCCGACCCCGACAGTTTCGGCCACGCCAACGCCAACACCAACACCAAGCCCTACGGAGACTCCATCCGCCACACCGACACCGACACCGAGCCCTACGGCGAGCGTGACCGCGAGCCCCACGGCCTCGGCCACTGCGGTTCCACCGACAACGCCGACGCCTACCCCGACCGCAAGTCCCACGGAAACGGTTAGCCCAGTGCCGTCCCCCTCCAAGACCGGCCAGCCTTCGTCGTCGGCAGGATCCGAGATTGCGATCCCAGGAAAGCTCAAGAACACAAGTGCTGGCCTCGGTGCGGTTGGTGTCGGCATAGCAGGACTAGGCCTCTCTGCCATCGGCTTCCTCATTCTCGCCGCCAGGCGCAGGCAACAGCACTGAGGGGCGGCCCCGGGCGGGCGTGCAGCGTAGCGGGTGAGACGTTCGTCAGGGGCTCCCCACTACGCTGCCCCGCGTGCCCCGCGCTGGCCTGCAACACGACTACACAGGGCACGACGCAACACAGGAGTGACGCAAAGTGAGTAATAGCACCGAACAAGACGTCCGGGCAGCCATGATAGATGAGGCCAACAACACAACCACCCCGTGGGGATGGTTCGGCTCGGCCGCTGTGGCGATCGTTGTCGCAGTTCTCTGCTTCACCCCTGTCTGGGAGCAGGTGGCTCCAACCGAGTTGCGCGATGGCGGTCGCCGTGCCGGGTTCTCGAACCTGCTCTACCAACTCGGCCCGACCGGCGTAGCAGCTATCGTCGCCGGGATTGCCGTCATCTGTGTCCTCGTCGGCATGTACGAGATACGTTCCACCCGGAAAGAAGCAGCGACTGCAGCACCGTCTGAGCACCGGTAACCAATAGGCGGTCAATCTCGCCCAGGCTACAAAGAACGCGGGTCGGCTTCGCCCTTCGGCCACAAGCCCAGGCACACGCGTTCGCCGGCAGAAGCGCCAAGATACTGAACGCACACACGCAATGCCCCCACAGCATCACAGTTGTGGGGGGCATTGCCGGTAGTGGCGTGCAGCATTCGGGCTGGCGCCACCTGATATTGCCCACCAGGCCGTTACGGGCGGATAACTGCCGCTACGGAGGCTGCCGACATGAAGGCAGTTGCCCTAACTCAGAACTTACAAACTTGCTTTTCGCGCCGTCTGAGCCCGACCATCGCCTATTGGGATTTCCCCAATTTTGCTCTAGACTATGGGTATGGACGCCACGATTGGTCGTCGGGTTCGTGACGCGATCGAACGACTCACCCCGAGAATCACTTTCAAACAATTCGCCGAGAGCATTCAGATGACTCCCGACGCTTTATCGCGCGCCATGAAGGGCGAGCGAGGATTTTCCACGCTGGAGTTAGCCGCAATCGCCGATAAGGTCGGCGTATCCATGCATGAGTTGGCCACCGGGCAACCCGATCCGTTCGCGCTTCGTCTCGCAGCTAGGCACACGCACGACAACGGATATCCAGAAACGGATGTTTCTGCGGAGAATCCAACTCTTGAGACGCTTGCGCTGCTCTACCGCCAGGCATATCCCGATCTGGGGAGCGATCTCTTTCCACTGCCTGAGCGGGTCGATGAGATTCGGGGTGCGCTCGGGGATGGTTTCCCGCGGAATTTTGCGAATCGGGTTGAGGCGGCACTGGGCGTCGATGTGGTGCGTGTCCCCATGTCTACCCGCTCCGAGTTCTCCTTCACTTTGAACGGGCACCGAGTTATCGTGCTAAGTGCCGGAACGAATTGGTTTCACCAGAACTGGACCATTGCCCATGAACTAGGCCACCTCGCCCACGACGATCATAGTAATAACGAAACAACCAGCATTGGTGAGCATGCCGCAAATGGCTTCGCTGCGGAGCTTCTCCTACCCAAGTCGGCACTGGCCCTGATTGACTGGCAGACGATCTCGCTTTCTCACGTCGCCGATCTTCTCTGGGACTGGGGTGTTTCCACTAAGTCACTAGATATCCGTCTCGAGTATCTTCACCTCCCGGTCGCACCGACGATTCACAACGAGTTATCCGCATGTTCCACTCAGCGGTTCCTGCGTTTGCATCAACGACGCACTACCGAACTGCTCAGTGACGTAATCACTGAGCGTATGCATGAAGCGGCTACCCGCAGGTTCCCAGCAGCACTACTCAAAGCACACATGGAAGGAATCGAAAGCGGGCAACTACTTCCCTACGGTCTGGCATGGATGCTCGGCATCGACCCCGATGCCATCGACCTTGGGACACTGAACACTGCACCCAACCTCACCATTGGTGAGCTGGATTCTCTGCTTACCTAAGTAATGCTTTTCTTCTCAGATACGAATGTTCTCGTGTACTTCGCCAAAATCGGGCGCATAGACCTGCTGGAACTACTCCTGAATGGCAAAGGTCGATGGTGTGCCTCCGTAGCGAACGAGCTCAGCGATTGGATCCCCACCTATCCATCCTTGCAAAGAACCTGGAAAATGCTCGGAGATCCCATTTATCCAGAGAAACCCGAGTACCAGGAAATCAGAATCGTAAGAGAGTCCATGTTACGCCCCGGCGATGGTGCACAAAAAAACATGGGCGAAGCCGAGACTATCGTCGTGGTACGTAACCGTTTCAGCGGCGCAGTCTTCCTTACCGATGATCGCGATGCCGCAATGCGCGCGAACAATGAGAAGATCCGCGTCGTCAAAACCGTGCAGCTTTTCGATCTAGCCACCCGGCGCGAACTTATTACAACGTTTGAACGAGACATGTACCTGCGACAAATCTTCGTTGATTAGCCCCCGCTCAGTATTGGCATGCGGACGTAGGCAACAAAATCAGCAGATCTGGGGCCCACCCGAGGAGTTCTCATAATTTCTCATCAGAACGAGCAAAATCGACAAAACCCCCTAAAAAGGGGGTCTCGTCAATGTGGTGCGCCCGAAGGGATTCGAACCCCCGGCCTTCTGATCCGTAGTCAGACGCTCTATCCAGCTGAGCTACGGGCGCATAACCGACTCATCATGTTACCGCGCCTGACCTGAGAAATCCAACCGGCATCCACACCGTGGTGCCAAGTGTGGAAAGCTAGAACACGATGACACACAGCCAGCCCCCCTTCGGTCTCCTTCTGGATGTCGACGGCCCCATCGCCAGCCCAATCACAAGGAAGCTCGACATCCCCAGCATCGCCACAGACCTAGCGAACATGGCGAACGCCGGGATACCGATCGCATTCAACACGGGAAGGTCGCTCGAGTTCGTAGCAGACGTCGTCATCCCACCGCTCAGAGAAGCAGGGCTGAAAGCCAATGCACGCACCCACTCCATCGGCGAAAAAGGCGGAACATGGGCCAGCATTACACCAACCGGCCATGGAACAGCACACACGGACCCAGCTATTGGCCTCGATCCCAGGTTCGTCACCGCCATGCGCGACCTCGTCCACGACAAGTACGCGGACACCATGTTCTTCGACGAAACCAAAATCACCATGATCTCACTTGAGATGATCCCCGGCATCGCCTTCGACGACTACTACCCCGCACAGGCAGCATTCAACGCTGAAGCGCTGGCAGCACTCGCCGCGCTCGGCCTCGGGGCCACCCTCCAAGGCATCGACTATCCCGCCTCGAACGGCGACGTCACCGTGCGCATCGAGCCAACCATTATCTCCACAGACATCGAACTCGCCCTCACCGGGAAGGCGCTCGGAGCGCAACGCGCACTCGAACTATTCGAGCAAGACGGTTCGATCCCCCAGACCTGGTACACCGTCGGCGACTCGCGCTCCGACTACGGCATGGCCGACTGGCTGCACCAAAACAACTACGACGTCACACACGTCGACGTTCGCCCAGCAGAAGGCGTTCCCACCACAAGTTACCCCGTTCGCACCTACGAAGGTCTCGTCAATGACGCCTCAGCCGCAGCGCTGTTTCGAGAACTCGCGACCGGCCAAGCCATAATCCCTTAGAAGCAACTTGCCCATGCGCCACCACATCACACGTGCCACTGCCGCGCTGGCCACAGCACTCCTCATGACTGCGGTGGCGGCGTGCACGCAAGTTGTGCCCGCGCAAAGCACTCAGGCAATCTCCTCAGCGTCGCCCTCGGCCAGCCCAAGTGAAAGTGCGGCCCCCGATCCGGCTACGCTGACTGGCACCTGGGTCGTCACTGATACAGGCACAGCAGCCGATGGCACGACAGTGCGCCTCGAAGCCTCCGTGACCGGCCGAGGAACCGCGGAGATAACCGCAGACTGCGGCACAATCAGTGGCTCGTGGGGTGCGAACTCTCGAGGCATGTTCCTCGGCAGCGTCTACGCCTGGAGTGCCAACTGCGACACCCAGAAAGGTGCCACCACAGAGATCGGGGTGCCCGCTCAGATTGTCGCCTGGCTCACCACCGCGACAACATTCGAGCTTCTTACAACGTCGAGCACGCCAACTGTCACGCTGACCAATAGCGCCGGCGCAGACATCGCAACGCTCGTGTCGCTGCAAGACCCAGACTCCAAGACAGCTTCGCCAACATCAGGGGCGACGCCCCCCACAGCCGCGTTCGAACCGCCCACATCTACAACCCTCGAAGAGTTGGAAGGGAAGTGGGTGCAGGAGGGCCGCCCACATGTGGCGCCGACACCACCATTCCTTCAATTCACGGCGGATGGGGCATGGGACGGCTCTGATGGATGCAACGCCGCCTCAGGCCGGTGGCTTGCCAACACGCAGGGGGCGCTGCTCGCCACCTCAGGTCCAACCACCCAGATCAGCTGCGACGGCATGGTCGATATGGGCAGGGCGCTTGTCCAAGCCAGCTTCATCGGCGTCATTGACGACGAACTCTACTTATGGGACGCCGCCGGCACCATCATCCTTCGGCTCGTGCCAGAAACCCCGCCAACCAGCGCGACACCAAGCTCTACATCAAGCCCGAACTCAAGCTCAACAGCGTCAGCCCTAGGCGCAACACCGAACTCGGTAGGCACAGGCCCCTAGCGGACCTCTTCTGGGCAAGCGGGGGCCTAGACAGAACAACATTGGCTGCGTCTGACAGCCGCGGTTCAGCCGCGATACGTTAGTCCGCTACTTGTTTCGGCTGCGAGTCGACAGGGTGGTCGCGAACCTCCGCGACAGTGGCAAGAATGGCGGCCACTTCGGGAATGGAGTCTCTGAGCATCCCGATACTCACGCGTACGTGTGGCCCGGTGAATGGCCCCGCGACAGATCCATCTTCGACGGGCGTCGAGACAAATGGGCTGCCGAGAGCGACCCGGATTCCATGTGCGGCAAGCTGGGTCTGTGCATCCCGTTCGTCGGCCACCGGCAACCAAAGGTTGAGGCCATCGGCTTGGTGAAGATGGATGCCTGCCGTGGCAAGTTCGCCTGTGAGAGTGCGTTGCCTGGCGTGGTAGACGCGCCGTGCGTCCTGCACGACGTGGGTCGGCGTTCGTTCGGTGAGCAGATCGTAGAGGATCGCTTGAAGCATGCGCGAAGTCCAGCCAGGTCCGAGCACCCGATACGCAACGATCTGGCCAACCATGTCGGCCCTTCCGCCAAGCGCCGCAATGCGCAGATCCGGGCCATGAGATTTAGAAAAGCTCTGCACGTGGATGGTGCGCTCGGGCAGCCACTGACCGAGACTGACGGTTGCGGCGAGGGCGATGCCGGACGAGTGATCGTCTTCGATGATGACCGTGTCTTTGGCGTTCCCATGATTGGCGATGATGCCGCTCAGCGTCTCGGCCCGCGCCGCTGTCATCGATACACCGGTGGGATTCTGTGCACGGGGCTGGATGACCAGCGCCGCAGGTCTTGTCTCGAGAGCAGAGCGGAGGGAATCGGGTCGGAGGCCGGACTCATCCATCGCCACAGGCACCGCTGAGAGATGCATCTGGGCAACCAGGTCGAGGAGAAGCGGAAATCCGGGGCTCTCGACAAGCACCCGATCGCCGTATCTGGTGGTGAGGTGAAGGGCGCGCTGGATGCCGTCCATGGCACCGTCGACAATGGTCAAGGCCTCGGGCTGGTATGGCCATCTGGCTCGAAGAGGGGCTTCGAGTTCGGCGAGAAGCGGGGGTTGCAGGTAGTGCGAGGTCGCGGCATGGGGCGGCACCACACGCGCGAGGCTTTCGGTGATGTCCGGAAGAAGGTTGGGGTCAGGGATCCCGGCAGCGAGGTCGAGGCGGATCAGGGCGTCGTATCCGGGGGCTCCGCGATCGGCGAGGTGGAGCGATCTCGGCGTGAGCCATGGAGCATCGTGGTGAAGAACAGTGCTCCCTGCTCGCCCCCGCGTCGCGATGAGGCCTGCCGTAGCGAGCGCCTGCCATGCGTGGCTTACGGTGGCGGGGCTGACGCCAAGGGCAGCGGCGAGCGAGCGCACGGTCGGTAGCCGTGTTCCGGCCGGAATTTCGCCTGATCGAATGAGCGTGGAGAGACCAGTGGCGATGCCTCGCGGCGTCGGGGCGTCAACTGCTTGCGCGATGTGGGAAGTGTCCACCGGCTGCCTTTCATAAAATTCCGTCGAGCGTGAGAGCACCTGTGCGTATCTCGCGGCAGCAGAACGTAACGCGGACGTCACGAGTCGAAACACCGAAGAAATGTTTACGCAACAGGATAACAAATTAGTAGCCCACGTCGGCACCCACGTCTAGAGACGTGCACCACCGTGGTCAGGGCTGCGACGTCCAGACCATCCAGCCCACTAGACCGATCCAACCATTCAATTCGCGCAAGCACATTCGGAGAAATTCACCATGTCAACAACGTTCGACCTCGACCGCACCGCCGTCTTCCATTCCTGGTCAGCACAGGCAAGCCTCAACCCGCTGTCCATTGACCATGCGGAAGGCACCACAGTATTCACCGAGGACGGTCGCGCGCTGCTCGACTTCTCGAGCCAGTTGGTGAACGTGAATATCGGCTATTCGCACCCCAAGGTGGTTGCTGCCATTCAAGAACAGGCCGCCAAGCTTGCCACCATCGCACCCGCCCACGCCGCGAGGGCGCGCGGGGAAGCGGCCAAGCGCATCCTGGAGCACGCTCCCGAAGGCTTCGGAAAAGTATTTTTCACGAACGCCGGCGCTGACGCGAACGAGAATGCGATCCGGTTAGCTCGGCTTTACACCGGACGCGACAAGATCCTTTCCGGATACCGCTCGTATCACGGAAACACGGGCTCGGCTGTGGTCGCCACTGGCGACTGGCGACGAGTGCCCAACGAATTCGCTCGCGGCCACGTGCACTTTTTCCAGCCGTATCTGTACCGCTCAGAGTTCTTCGCAACCACCGAGGCCGAGGAGAGCGCCCGCGCGCTACAGCACTTGCGCCGGGTCATCGAGGGCGAAGGCCCAACAAGCATTGCGGCGATCCTGCTTGAGACGATCCCAGGCACGGCAGGCATCCTGACGCCGCCAGCTGGTTATCTTGAAGGCGTTCGTGCACTCGCCGACGAGTTTGGCATTCTGTTGATACTGGACGAGGTGATGGCTGGATTCGGGCGCACCGGTGAGTGGTTTGCGCTGGATGGATTCGGGGTACGCCCCGACCTGATCACCTTCGCGAAGGGAGTGAACTCGGGATATGTGCCCGCCGGAGGCGTCATCATCGACGACCCGATCGCGCACCACTTCGACGATATCGTGTTCCCCGGAGGTCTCACGTATTCGGGCCACCCCCTTGCGATGGCGGCAATCGTTGCCAACCTTGACGCCTTCGTGGCCGAGGGCGTTATCGAGAACGCGAAGACCATCGGCGAGTCGATCATCGCTCCGGCGCTTGCCACGCTCGCGGCGCAATACCCAAGCCTCATCGGCGAGGTTCGCGGCAGTGGCGTCTTCTGGGCCATCGAACTTGTCGAGGACGCGGCGTCGCGCACACCGCTGAAAGCCAGCACCATGGGCATGATCAAGAGTCGGCTTCTGGATGCTGGGCTGCTTCCGTTCATTGCCGACAATCGCATCCACGTCGTGCCGCCCTGCGTCATCACCGCCGAAGATGCCAGCCGCGGGCTCGGCATCATCGACGAGGTGCTCGGTAGTTTGTGACACCCCGAGCGCGCTGAACCGAGCAGAACCCGACATCGGCATCCACTCCTCGCCGCTGAACCGAGCAAGACCCGACAGATTCCGGCCGAATCTGTCGGGTCTTGCTCCGTTGAAGGAAGGCAGCAGCGCCGGGCTGTCGGGTTTTGCTCGGTTCAGCGGCGATCACCTACCGCCTGAGAGTCACCAGTGCGAGCTACGCCCGGCCAGATCGAGGCGCAACTGCACAAAAGGTGCCAGCTGGGCCACCAGTTCGTCGGTCGACATCGAGGCCAGTGGCTCAAGCCGCACGATGTACCGCATGAGGGCCACCCCAGCCATCAAGGAGATTGACAACTCCACTTGTGCGGCGAAGTCAGGTGCGCCCATCACGCGCCCCACCTTGCCCAAGACCGCGTCACGCAAGTATCCCGAAAGGCGGCGGGCTGTCATCGCATCCGTAGTGAGCGACTTGAGCAGTGCAGCCATGGTTCCCGCCGTCTGGGTCTCTTCGAACGTGCGCAGCGCAAAGCGGACGATCCGCTCGCCAGCCCCGCGTGTGCCCACTGCGAGCAGTGCGAGCACTGTGGCTGCTGGGTCCGCGGGCAGACGCATCGCCTCGCGGAAGAGCTCCTGCTTCGACCCGAAATAGTACGACACAAGAGCAGCATCGCAGCCCACCGCACGCGCGATCGAGCGCAGCGTGACAGCGTCGTATTCATCCTGGACGAACCGGAGTCGTGCCTCCGCGAGAATGCTTTCCCGCACCGCTCCGCGCGCGCCGTGCGGACCGCGAGCGCGTCGAGACACTGCATCCGTGGGTTGAACCGGCTGGGTCACCGACTCTATTTCAACAGGCCCGGATATCTCAGTGGCGTCGTCATCCTGCTTCGGCCACTTGGTTTCGGGGGCTCCGGCTTCTGGTCCATTCATGCCCACAAGTCTAATTTCAACACCGTGGAAACATTGTCCGAATTTCCATACACTTTTTGTATTGGAGCCGATATCGGCAAACGGACCGGACGGCAATTCCTCTTAGGAGGCGACATGCCAGAACGCGACGACGGTGCGATGGACACCGGAACCGGGAGCCCCATCCGCGCGGCCGGAACCTTACGGCTCGGCATCGACATCGGATCCACCACCGTAAAAGCGGTGCTCAGGGACGACCTGCCGATACTCGGCGACACTGATATCGACGCAACGGCAGCGGGCACACCATCCGGCCGCACCGGCACAGTGCTCTTCCAAGACTATCGACGACATAACGCCGATTCGCGGGCCGAACTGCGCAAGCTGCTGGCAGACATCGAGTCGCAATACCCGGGGTGTGTGGTCAGCGCCGCTATCACCGGTTCGGGTGGACTCTCACTGGCCAACGCGCTACGCGTTCCCTTCGTTCAGGAGGTTATCGCTGGCACTGAAGCGACCAGGCAGCTGCATCCCGAGGTCGACGTCATCATCGAACTGGGTGGCGAGGATGCGAAACTCACTTACCTGCATCCCACGCCCGAACAGCGGATGAACGGCACATGCGCGGGCGGTACCGGCGCATTCATCGACCAGATGGCCAGCCTGCTCAAGACGGATGCGGGCGGCCTCAACGAGCTGGCCTCCCACTACACTCAGCTCTACCCGATCGCCTCGCGCTGCGGGGTGTTCGCGAAGTCCGATCTGCAGCCACTGATCAACCAGGGCGCCGCGCACGAAGACCTCGCCGCCTCCGTATTCACAGCGGTCGCCACCCAGACCATCGCTGGGCTGGCCAACGGCAGGCCGATCCGCGGAACCGTGATGTTCCTTGGCGGCCCGCTGCACTTCCTACCCGAGCTCCGCCACGCATATGAGCGCATGCTCAACGGGGTGGATGCGTTCGTCTCCCCTGACGACGCTCAACTCTACGTGGCCCTCGGCGCCTCATTCATGGCCGACGGTGCGCCGACCCCGCTGACGAAGATCATCTCCCGGCTCGACGCAGCGAAAGTCGACGCCGACTCCGCTCGCATGCGCCCACTGTTCGCGAACCAGCAGGAGCGCGACGAGTTCATGCAGCGTCATGCCGCGGAAGCGGTGCCCCGCATCGACACATCCGAAGCACGCGGCCGGTGCTGGCTTGGCATTGATGCCGGATCCACCACCATCAAGGCCATCGTGATCGACGGGAGCGGCCAGATCGTCTTCAGCCACTACGCCTCCAACGAAGGGGATCCGGTGGCAGGCGCAGTTGAAATCGTCAAGCGGGTGCGCGAGGCCTTGCCAGAAGGCACGGTGATCGGCCGCGCTTGCTCGACCGGCTATGGGGAGGGGCTGGTGAAGACGGCCCTGCGGATGGATGAGGGCGAAGTCGAGACCATGGCTCACTTCCGAGCGGCCGAAACCCTGCAGCCCCGTGTCACGTCGGTGATCGACATCGGTGGCCAGGACATGAAATACCTGACGATCAAAGACCGCACGGTGGATTCCATCTCCGTCAACGAAGCATGTTCCTCAGGCTGTGGCTCGTTCCTGCAAACTTTCGCGGCCTCACTCGGCAGCGATGTGCGTTCCTTCGCCACGGCGGCGCTTTCATCTGAAGCACCGGTGGACCTTGGCACACGCTGCACGGTGTTCATGAACTCCTCGGTCAAGCAGGCCCAGAAGGAGGGGGCCGATCTGGCCGCCATCTCCGCGGGTCTCAGCTATTCGGTCGTGCGCAATGCGTTGTACAAGGTGATCAAGCTGAAGAGCCCATCCGACTTGGGTGAACATGTGGTGGTGCAGGGCGGCACCTTCCTCAATGACGCGGTGCTGCGGGCGTTCGAACTGCTCACAGGCCGCGAAGTGGTCAGGCCCGACATCGCGGGGCTGATGGGCGCCTACGGAGCGGCGCTCACGGCCCGCATGCACGACGACGGCAACGGCCAGTCGTCGCTCGTACAACTCGACGACCTCTCCGAGTTTTCGGTGGAGACGACGCGGAAGACGTGCCGCCTGTGCCAAAACCATTGCCAGATGACCATCTCGACGTTCAGCAACGGCGAACGGCACGTATCAGGCAATCGTTGCGACCGCGGCGCCTCGCTTGAGCGTCTGCCCAAGAAGTCAGAGCTGCCGAACCTGTACGACTGGAAGTACAAGCGAGTGTTCGGCTACCGCCGCCTGACCGAGGCGAAAGCGACGCGCGGCGACATCGGCATCCCGCGCGTACTCAACATGTATGAGAACTACCCATTCTGGTTCACGCTGCTCACCCAGCTCGGATTCCGGGTGATGCTCTCCGGCCGCTCCAGCCATGAGTTGTTCGAGCGCGGAATCGAGACAATCCCCTCCGAAAACGTGTGCTACCCGGCCAAACTCGTGCACGGGCACATCGACGACCTTCTTGAGCGCGGGCTGACCACGATCTTCTACCCGTGCGTAAGCTACGAGCAGGAGCTAACACAGGGCGCAGACAACCACTACAACTGCCCCGTTGTGGCCACCTATCCCGAGGTGATCCGCAACAACATGCAACGGCTCATGCAGCCAGGCGTCACCTTCCTTTCTCCTTTCGTGAACCTTTCCAAGCCCGAACACCTTGTGGGCCGGTTGGTGGATGTATTCCGCGAATGGAATATATCGAAAGACGAGATGGGTTCTGCCGTCGACAAGGCGTACGAGGAGGATGCCGCGGTGAAGGCGGAGGTTCGCGCCAAGGGCGAGGAGTCGCTTGCGTGGATGCGCGCCAACGGCGTCGAGGGAATCGTGCTCGCAGGACGTCCCTACCACCTGGATCCCGAGATCAACCATGGCATCCCCGAGGTGATCAATGGGCTCGGCATGGCGGTGCTCACCGAAGACTCGGTGTGCGACGGCCGCCTTGACCGCCCACTACGAGTGCAGGATCAGTGGTCATACCACTCGAGGCTTTACGAAGCAGCCGCGCGAGTGGGTGACGAGCCCGACCTCGAACTCGTGCAACTCAACTCCTTCGGGTGCGGGGTCGACGCGATCACCACCGACCAGGTGCAGGAAATATTGGAGGAGCACTCCGACGTCTACACCACGCTCAAGATCGACGAAGTCTCGAACCTTGGCGCGGCTCGCATTCGGCTGCGCTCCCTCGCGGCCGCCATCGGCGAGCGCCGACGCGCCGCAGAGGCGGCAGTGCCGCGCACAAACACGCTCGGTCCTCTTCGCTCCACGGGTCCGGCACGCTCCGTGAAGTCTGCCGGCTCAACCGGACCGGCACGCGCGACTAGGCCGACACGATCATCTGGGCCAACCCGCGAGGGCAGACCGCGCACTGGGCAAAGCAGTCCGAACAAGGCCAGCGCAAGCCGGCCCACCGCGACTCAGACGCCACAAGCAACCGGGTTCAAGCCAGGCAACTCGGCCACTTCGGGTGCCGTACGCCGCACACATCCTGCATCCCAGCAGCCGCGGGCCGTATTCACCGAGGCGATGCGCGAACAGGGCTACCAGATCCTCGCCCCGCAGATGGCGCCCATCCAGTTCCGCCTGATCGTTCCAGTGCTGCAACGCTCCGGCTACAACGTGCGCCTGCTGGAGCATGCAACCGCCGAGTCGAACGAGACCGGCCTCAAATATGTGAACAACGACTCCTGCTATCCATCGATCGTCGTGATCGGCCAGCTGCTTGAGGAGTTCACGTCCGGACGCGCCGACCCCGACCATGCGGCCGTAGCCATTACGCAGACCGGCGGCATGTGTCGTGCGACCAACTATGCATCGCTCCTGCGCCGCGGCCTCAAGGATGCGGGCTACCCGCAAGTGCCTGTCATCGCCGTCTCGGCACAAGGCATCGAGCAGAACCCAGGGTTCCGTCTGACGCTGACGGACATCCACCGGGCCGCCCAAGCCATCGTCTACGGCGACATGCTGCAGAAGATGCTGCTGCGCGTGCACCCCTACGAGGCAGAGGAAGGCAGTTCGATGGCTCTCTACCGCAGGTGGGACGAGATCGGGCAGGCCTTCTTCGGCACTGGTAAGGCACCGGCCCTTGGACCCCACGCCACCTTCCGGCGCATCATCGACCAATCTGTCGCCGAGTTCGATGCGCTGCCGCTGCGCGACATCCCGCGCAAGCCTCGTGTCGGGCTTGTGGGCGAAATCTTGGTGAAGTTCCATCCCGACGCCAACAACCATGCGGTCCAGGTGATCGAGGAGGAAGGATGCGAGGCGGTCCTCCCCGGTTTGCTGCAATTCTTCGAGTACACGATGGCCAGCGCAAAGTGGAATCACGACAACCTCGGGATCGGTGGTCTGATGCGCTGGTCGAAGCCGGTGGTGCTTTGGGCCATGCAGCGTTATGAGCAACCGGCGCATGCAGCCCTTGCGCGAACGAACGGCAAGTTCGATGTGGGGCGGCCAATCAAGCAGATGGCGGCGCGCTCGACAGGCATCGCAAGCATGGGCAACCAGGCTGGCGAAGGCTGGTATCTCACTGCCGAGATGGTAGACATGATCGAGCATGGCTGCCCCAACATCATCTGCGCGCAGCCATTCGCGTGCCTGCCCAACCATGTGGTCGGCAAGGGCATGTTCCGCGCCCTGCGGGACCGCTATCCGCAGGCCAACGTTGCGGCTGTGGACTACGATCCGGGCGCATCCGCCGTCAACCAGCTGAACCGGATCCGTTTGCTGCTTTCCACGGCGGTGATGCAGAACGGCCGCGGCGAGTTCGCGGACGGGTTGGATGAGGTTGGCGGCGAGCTGGGTTCCGGGGCGGAGCGTGACAGGCAGCTTGTGGGCGCTGGATGCGCATTGACGGACCTGATCGGTGCCGCCCCCGATGCACTCGGGGCGATGGAGACGTCGGGCGGAGGCTCGGGCATTTCGCATGGTGGCATGGGAGCGCCGGATCCTGCCGGCCGCCGGCAACTTCCCTTGTCGGTTTCGTCGGTCGTGCGCGACGA
The DNA here is from genome assembly GCA_015654475.1 of Actinomycetales bacterium. Lineage (GTDB taxonomy): Bacteria > Actinomycetota > Actinomycetes > Actinomycetales > Microbacteriaceae > UBA3913. The sequence continues at coordinate 28,826 of JAATGV010000030.1, read as the reverse complement.
CTGAGGAGGTCAGTGCGAGGGGTGGGCGATGCAGAAGTGCCAGCTAGGGAACACTCCTACGCAGAATTGCAGTCAGCCTGTTCCCTGAACAGAGCAAAACCCGACAGATTCGGCCAGGATCTGTCGGGTTTTGCTCTGTTCGGACACACCGACTCTGCAAATTCAGCTGAGATCAGCGCCGTTGGAGGCGATGACCTTCTTATACCAGTGGAAGCTACTCTTCAGGATTCGACGCAGGTTATTATCCTGATCCACATACACGAATCCGTATCGCTTCTCGAACCCTTCCCGCGTTGAGTAGAGATCCGTCGCCGACCAGGTCAGGTAGCCGATCACGTCGGCTCCAAGATCGATTGCCTCCTTCATGCGCTGGATATGCGCACGCAGGTAATTGATCCGATAGTCGTCGTGCACAACGCCTTCCGGTTCCAGTTCGTCGCGGTGCCCCAGCCCGTTCTCCAGGATGAGCAACGGCATCTGGTATCGATGAGAGAAGTCGAGCAGGAAGTGTTTGAACCCATAAGGGTCGATGTTCCAGCCCCATTCGGTTTGCTCGAGGTACGGGTTCGGCACTGAGGTCAGCACCTTGATGCCCTGGTCACGGAAATTGAGCTTTGCCGACATCACATTCGACATGTAGTAGGTCAGGGATAGGAAGTCGGGCTCGGCCGCCGCGATCACCGCAAGATCATCGTCAGTCACGATGGCATCGAGATCCACATCGTCGAAAATCTTGCGGAAGAAGCCGGAATACTGTTTGCGTGCGAACAAGTCGCCGAAAGCGTATCCCCACGACTGCGCGAACTCGTCGGTCGCCTCAACATCCCTGGGGTCAGGCGTCTCTGGATAGACGCAGGTATTACAGATATTGCCACCGGTCTTTGCCTCAGGATCGACCTCATGGATAAGCACCGTCGCTTTCGCCCACGCAAGCGAGAAGTGGTGGGTGATCATCGCATGCTCGGTACGGTCGACGGGGTGGATGCCGACCATGTAGTCCGGGTCGAGAATGATCGCATTCTGCTCGTTGAAGGGCACCCAGTATTTGACCCGCCCCTTGTAGCGTTGCACGACGGTCTGCACGTAACGCAGGTAGTCGTCGATGCATTGCCGTGAGCGCCAGCCGCCGTATTGATCCACGAGGCTCTGCGGCAGATCATAGGCGTACAGAGTGACCACCGGCGCAATGCCGTGGCGTTCGAGTTCGGCGAGCATGTCATCGTAGAAGGCGAGCCCGGCTTCGTTAGGCTCGGCGTCATTCCCGTTCGGGAAGATGCGCGTCCATGCCATCGTGAACCGGTAGATGCCGAAGCCCATCTGGCCGTAGAGGGAGATGTCTTCGGCATAACGATGGTAGTGATCGGATGCGACCTTGAACCCAGAGAAGTCGGAGGCGAGCGGGTCGATGTCCTGCAGGCCCTGCCGCACATCGGAGATCGATACCCCTTTACCGTCGGCGTCCCACCCTCCTTCGAACTGCTGCGCGTTGGTCGAGCTCCCCCAAAGGAAACCCTCGGGAAAGCGTGGTGACGTAGTCATTGTGTATCTGTCCTTCTACTTGATGGTCGTGCATGCATATGAGTGTGTCCGAAGCGAGCTACAGGGAATCATCCGGCCAGCACCTGAGCGTTGCCCGACGCCCGCAGCTCAGCGATCCGTGCGGCATAATCACGTGGCTCTCGGAAGAGTCCTGCGGTACCGGCGATAAAGCCGGTCACACCCTGACGAGCCAGTCTTGCAACGGTGTCGGTGTTGATGTGCCCGTCGACAAGAACCTGCTTTTCGACCTGGCGCTGGCGGAATAAGTTCGCGAGCCGGCCAGCCTTGTCTACCGTACTGTCGATGAACGGCTGCCCCGCATATCCGGGGTTCACCGCCATGAGCAGCACGGCGTCGATCACGTCCAGCACCTCCTCAACAGCAGAAACCGGCGTGCCAGGGTTGAGCACCACGCCGGCACGGGCGCCCGCGGCGACGATCGCCGAGACGACACGATGCAGTTGCCGGGTGGATTCGGCATGCACGAAGATCCGATCAACGCCGAGCGCCGTGAACAGCGGGGCGCTGTCTTCAGGCGACTCAGCCATGAGGTGAACGTCTAGCCTGCGGGATGTCGTCGCGCGGATCGCCTCGACATCGTGCACGCCGAGTGCAAAGTTGGGCACGAAGCGGCCATCCATGATATCGAGATGGTAGGCATCTGAGCCCGCGGCGTCCAGATCCCGCACCTCTTTTTCGAGATTGCGGAAATCTGCGCACATCAACGATGGGATGATCTCAACCACAGGTGCCCCCCTCTTCGAGGGTCGAGATCATATCGAGACGACGCTGATGCCGACCCGCGTCGTATCCCGTCTCCAACCAGATCTTGATGATCATCTTCGCCAACTCGATTCCGACAACGCGCGAACCGAGCGACAAGATGTTGGTGTTGTTGTGCTCGCGTGAGAGCATCGCAGAATACGGCTCACTACAGACCACCGCGCGGGCACCTGGCACTTTGTTCGCCGAGATGGATATCCCTACACCGGTTCCGCAGAAGGCGAGACCGCGCTCATACTCCCCGCTGACAACGGCACGTGCGACCTTCTCGCCGTAGATCGGGTAGTCGGTCCGCTCCGCGCTGCGGGTTCCGAGGTCGGTCACGTCGTGCCCGAGCTCCTTGACGTATTCGATGAGTTCAAGCTTGAACGGGTAGGCGGCATGATCGCTACCAACAGCAATCTTCATGAGCTCTTCCTTTCTTTTTTCTTGGGTTCAGCCGGGTTCGCCACCTGATGGTCATCTGGATGTCATGTGGATGGCGAGCCCGGCTCTGTGTCCCGTGATGGGCGCGGGCCAGGTTTTGTGAATTTGGTTCAGGCGCCCTGAGTCGTCACGGAAAACACCTCGGTTCCGGCATCCAGCAGACCCGCGGTCATCAGCGCAGTCTCCGCATAGTGGGCACCGTTCGTCACCACGACGAAGGTGCTGATGTCGTATCCTTCAGCCGTGATTGCGGCGCGATCGAACCGCAGCAGCGGTTGTCCTTTGCGAACGCGATCACCCTGAGCTACGAATTTGTCGAAGTGCTTCCCGTCGAGCTTGACCGTGTCCACCCCGATATGGATCAGGATTTCGGCGCCATCATCGGATACGAGACCGATCGCATGGCTGGTAGGAAATAGCGATTTCACGACGCCGTCGACCGGAGAGACCAATGTGTCATCACTAGGTCGCACCACAAACCCCGGCCCGAGCGCACCGGAGGCGAACGTCTGGTCCGAAGCCTCGGCCAGATCGGCCACCTCGCCGCTGACCGGGTTCGTCAGCACCTCGACTGTCGGCTTCGCGCTCGGGGAGTGCGCACCGTCATCAGACGCACCCTCAACCTTCTCGTCCCTCGCTGTTCCGGTTCCCCAAACAAGAGTCATGACCAGCGATACCACGAAGGCAATCGTGATCCCGATCACGTAGTACCAGAAGGTGTCTCCCACGAATGCTGGCAGCGTGGTCAACGCGCCGAAGGTGACAGCGATACCTGTTGTGTGGAATGCGGCAGCGAATGCACCGCCGACTGCACCGCCGACAATGGCACTGATAAAGATCCGCCGGAACTTCACGGCGATTCCATAGATGGAGACCTCAGTGACACCGGCGATCAATACCGAGATCAGCGCCGACACCGAGAACGTCTTCATCTTCTTATCCCTGGTCCGGAAGAAGAACCCAAGAACGGCACCGGCGATGCCGAAGTTGGAGATCGCCGCGAGGGGGAGGATGTAGTCGTAGCCGAGCGCACCCAGGTTTTGGATAATGACCGGCACGAATCCCCAGTGCACGCCGAACATCACGAAGACGTTCCACAGCCCACCGAGGAGGATGCCTCCAAGCAAGGGCACATTAGTCAGCAGCCAGTTGATGGCGAGAGCGAGTACGTCACCGATGCCGACACCAACTGGGCCGATGACCCCTGCTGCCAGCGGGACCATGACAACGAGCGAGACCAACGGAACGACGAGCAGGCGCAGGTTGGGGGTGACGACCTTGGTCAGCCACCGTTCCAGGTACGACAGCGCCCATACCGTGAGGATCGCCGGGAACACGGTGGATGTGTAGTCCATCAACACGATGGGCAACCCGAAGAACGAGGTCACCGTGCCGTTTCCGGTATCTCCCATAAGCGCGATAACGCTGGGGGTGATCAACGTTCCCATCACGGCCATCGCAATGAACTTGTTCGTCTTGAAGTGCTCGGCACTCGTATACGCCAGCAGAATAGGCAAGAAATAGAACACTGCGTTCGATGTCTGATAAAGAATCGTGTAGGTGCTCGACGTGTCGGACAGCCACCCGAAGTTGACCGCCAGCAACACCAGCCCGCGCAACACGCCTGAACCAGCGAGCAGACCGAGCAGCGGCGTGAAGATGGCCGAGACTGCGTCAAGCAGCATCGTCACAACGCGGCGTTTCTGGGCGCCTTCGGAGCCCGAACCTGCAGCCTCGGTCGCCGGAGCAGCACCTCCGGCTGCGAACGGGGTCCCTTTGACGAAGTCGTCATAGACCTCGCCCACTGTCGTGCCGATCACAACCTGCAGCTGCCCCGCTGTATCCTGCACGCTCAGCACACCAGGGAGTGCGCTAAGCGTGGCCGAGTCGATATTTCCCTTGTTTTTTACCTGCAGACGGAGCCGTGTTGCGCAGTGTGTCACCGCGTTCAGGTTCTCTGCCCCGCCAACGAGGCCAAGAATCTCTTTCCCCAATACCTTTTCCATGCTATTCCTCATATCTTCGTTCTTCATTGAATTTCGATCGCCGTCTTGATTAATCAGTGTTCTCCCGAAACAGAGCCGATCTGCGAGCTGCTCGACTCTCTTACGAGCGCTTCTGTGCGGGATACGTAATCGATTTCTCTTCAAACTTGTATTTTTAAGTAATCGATTTCTCTTTGTGCCTGTTCCTCTCCTTCTCCGGTTGTTGTTTAGCGCGCTCCCACGCCCCCGATCACGTCGTCGCGCGGCTCTCCAGCCATACCGGGATACGAGTCCGCTTCTCAAGAAGGTCGTCACCGGCCATCAACTTAATCAGATTCGCACATGCCACCTGCGCGAGCTTCGGCACATCCTGATGGATAGTGCTCAGCGGCGGATGCACGACTCTGCTGATCAATGAATCGTCAAACCCGACGATCGCGAACTCTTGCGGAATCTGAATGCCACGTTGCAACGCCGCGTTCACGGCATTCACCGCTAGCGTGTCGTTCGTCGCAAAAACACCAATGGGTGCCTCAGTGCGTTCGGCGTAAAGATTGGCGACGATCGCCGAGACCTCATCGTCCAAAGCAGCCGACACATTGGTTCCTCCTTCGGCAGCCTGCACTCGGATTATGCGAGCATCCGACTCCGGAATTCCGTGCGCACGCAACGCATTTCGATAGCCCGCGATTCGGGCGGATGAACTCGTCGATTCATACGCCGTGGTGAGAACCACTGGACGCGTGCCTTTAGCGATAAGTTCTGCGGTCGCCAAATAACCGCCCTGCTCGTGATCAGAGGAGACGAACGTGGTCGACTCGGAGCCGGCGATCTCACGATCAACGCAGACGATGGGCAGGTTCGGCACCTCGACGTCTTGTGAGGTGCTTGGGTTGCCAGAGATCAGGATCAACCCGTCGACCATCTTGCTGTCGAGCTTCTTCAGGTAAGAGTTCTCTTTCTCAGCATCGCGACCTGTGTTGCAGATGATCGTTGAATATCGTTCGGCGAACAACTCGCGCTCGACATGTTCGACGACCTGCGAGAAGAAATAATTGGTGATATCGGGGACTACCAGCCCCACCGTGCCCGACTTGAGCACCCGCAGCGCACGAGCAATGCCATTCGCCTGATACCCGGTCCTCGCGACCACATCGAGCACCATCCGGCCGGTGTCCTCGGAGAAGCCGATTCCGTCGTTGAGCACTCGTGACACGGTCGCCGGCGATACGCCGCTAAGGCGTGCGACATCACTGATCGTCACTGCTTGCTGGCGATGGCTCATCATCGATACCTTTACTAAATCGATTTCTCAACTTTCCAGCGATGCTAGCACCCTCTGAGCACAATCGGCAACCTCATGCATCCAGCGGCCAACGAAACGGCTGTCGCGCGGGGAGTTTCTTGAGCGAAGAGCCAGAAGCCCGCTTCACCCTTTTCTACAACTCCGTCGAGGCTGTGCCTCGGCAGCATAAGCCGGCACTCTAGCATCCAGGCCGCACAGGCAAGGGGAGCAAAACCCGACACCAGCCTCCACCTCCCCGTCACTGGATGGAGCAAAACCCGACAGATTCGGGCAGAATTTGTCGGGTTTCGCTCGGTTCGGCCAAGACAGTGCACACAGGCTGTCGGGTTTTGCTCGGTTCACACACGAACACGCATGCGCAGAAGAAACCGCCACGAGGGCAAACTCTGACCAAGAGAAAACTTGCGGAGACGGAGAGATTCGAACTCTCGGGCCCCAAAAGGGGCCTCCACCTTAGCAGGGTGGTGCACTAGGCCGGACTATGCGACGTCTCCAACCCCCAAAGCGGGGAGGGCCTTAGCAATCATAGCGGATGGCAGACAGCCGCATTGCCCGGCATCCATCGCACCGAAAAGCTTAGTTCTGTCGCACTTTGGCGCACGTCTCAGTTGCCGCAGTCTGACCGGTAACGCCTTCGGGCAAGGTGGTCGCCTTTGCTGAGCTCGAGGGCGATGCGGAAGCACTCGGGGAACTTGACGGCGATGGCGACTCCGAAGCGCTAGACGACGCGCTCTCTGAGTTCACTACGGCCCCGCTGCCTGTCGAATCCTCCGCGAGCTTCACCGGCCGGTCTTTCTTCAATGCGGTAAACACCTTATCCGCGGAAGAAGACAACACCACACGATTCGAGTTTTCCGGGTCGGCCGCCGTTGGCGCCTGGATGAACAACATTTTGTCCAAGTCAACGCCACTCAACGCGTTTGCCATCGAGACCATGGTTGAAGGGTTGGCAAGGGACTTCGACAGCTTCAGGTTCTCTGCCGCAGCCGAAGCGAGCGCGTATAGCGTCACCGGGTTGGTCAGAGTGCCCGCGCTTGTCATTTTGCGCATCAATGAGGACAAGAACACCTGTTGTGCACTGATTCGCGACAAATCGCTCGAATCCCCAAACGCGTGCCTTGTTCGCAGGAACGCGAGCGCCTGTTTGCCCTTCAGCGTGTTCTCCCCCTCATCAAGCCACAAGCCGGAATCGACATCGTGAACCGAGGCAGTGGAACACACGCTCACGCCACCAACGGCGTTCGACATTTCGATCACGCCGTTGAAGTCGATCAGAGCATAGTAAGGGATATCGAGTCCGGTGAGACTTTCGATGGTCAATACGGTGCAGTAAACACCGCCATAGGTGATACTCGAATTGATTTGTTGCTTGGACATCGCCGAATAGCTGCCACCGGTTCCATCGTTTGTGGGGCACGAGGGGATAGGCACCATGAGGTCGCGAGGAAAACTCACAGCGGTTGCGCTTTTGTGGTCATCCGACACGTGCAACAGGATGATCACATCGGCAAGATTGGACGTCTTGGTCGCGTCAGTGTAATGACCCTCCTGCCCTTCGCGGGTGTCGGTGCCGACCACAAGGAAATTGAAACCACCATCGAGACTTGCGATGGTCGCAGCACTCGATTCGGTCGGCGCGGCGATGACGTTGCCGTCGTCGACAAAACCGAACTGGCTGTAAATCTGAACAACGGCGACAGCCGCGAGCACAGATACTCCGGCAAGCACCGTAACGAGGCCAATGGCGAACCACTTGACAATGGCAATCGGCCCGCCGCCGGCCGAGCCAAGCCGACCATGCTGGGCTACCCCTACAGCACTTCGGGCATGCGACGACGAGCGTTGCGGTCGGAGGACGTTCCCTCCCTCATCTGATAGAGGCTCCGTAGCCATAATTCTGTGAGTCTCCTCGCTCGGGGGCACCGCCACATGCAGGTCGCTGGGGCAACGCCTCTAAGAATATCTACTCCGTGCTCAATTCAGGGCAGGATAGCGCCTTCAGCCCCTAGTTTGGCTGTGACTCCTGTGAATTTGCTACGACGTTCAAAGGAATACTTGGCCTCTGGGGCGGTGGATATGAGCCAATGAATGGATGCTGGCGAAGTGCGCGCCCCAAGCCAGCCCAAGAACAGGCCACGCTCGACTCCAGAACGCACTTGATCCACAGCAGAAGGAAACAGACTTACACTTTGGGTGCCGGACAAATATTTCCGTTCGGCTGTCCTCAACGATGAGGATCAACCTGTCATCCACAAGATGACCGATCTGTTGATAAGGGGCCACTGCAATGAAGGCTGCACGTTATTACGACCGCGGGGATATTCGAATCGAGAACATCCCTGAACCGACTGTCGCCGCGGGAGAAGTAGGAATCGCTGTCGCATATTGCGGCATCTGTGGCAGCGATCTGCACGAATATGTTGATGGACCGATCTTTGTACCACCGGCCGGTCACCCTCACCCCATTTCTGGTGAGTCTGCCCCCATCACGCTCGGACATGAAATGTCTGGTGTGGTTTACGAACTCGGCGAAGGCGTGACCGATCTCAAGGTGGGCGACCATGTTGTCGTCGAGCCCTACATCCTCTACGACGACGTCGACACGTCAGAGAACAACCCGTCCTACCACTTGTCGAAAGACATGAACTTCATAGGCCTGGGGGGCCGTGGCGGCGGACTGTCGGAGAAGCTTTCGGTCAAGCGCCGTTGGGTGCACCCCGTAGGCGACATCCCTCTCGACGAGGCTGCCCTCATTGAGCCTCTCTCTGTGGGCTACCACGCTTACCAGCGGTCAGGAGCCAAGGCCGGCGACCTGGCACTCATCGGCGGGGCTGGCCCAATCGGTCTGCTCACCGCCGCAGTGCTCAAGGCGGAAGGCCTGACGGTCGTGATCTCAGAGCTCAGCCCGCTCCGTCGCCAGAAGGCACTCGACTCGGGTGTCGCTGATTACGTGGTCAACCCAGCCGAGCAGGACGTGGTGGATGAGGTTGCCAAGCTGACTGACGGCAAGGGCGCAGATGTCGCATTCGAATGCACTTCGGTTCAGGTCGTACTCGACACTCTGTTCGATGCGGTCAAGCCACAAGGTGTCATTGTGGTCGTCTCGATCTGGGGTCATCCTGCGTCGCTCGACGTGCAGAAGCTCGTCCTCAAAGAGGTTGACCTTCGTGGAACGATCGCCTACGTCAACAGCCACCCTGCAACCATCAAACTGGTGCAGGAGGGCAAAGTCGACTTGAAGCCGTTCATTACGGCCAAGATTGGTCTGGATCACCTCGTCGACGAAGGTTTCGACACTCTGATTCATCACAACGAGACTGCGGTCAAGATCCTCGTCGATCCGAAATTGTAGTCGGCGGCGCTCCGCATCCAGTTACGGTAATGGCCTCGGCGCTTCGGCGTCGGGGCCATTGTTGCGTGTCAGCTCGACTTTTCCGCGCGCGATCGAGTGAGCCAAAGCCTTATTCCTCCGAAAACAACCACACCGGTAAAGGAAATGACTAAGAGTATGACAGCAATCCACATCGAAACTGCACTGTCCCCAGTCTCTTCATCTGACCATCCCAGACTCACTAAACTCACCACCAATGCGGCGACCATTCCCCAGGCGCTCCAATTTGTCAGGTACTGGGCACACCGAGCCAACCGCGAAAGTGTACGACCCCAGCGGCCAGCGAGGCCGGTGGCTACGACAAACAAAAAGCCAAGAAAAACCCCGTATAGCGACCAATAAACAACAGTCGACGCGGTCCATACTCGAACCGGCTCCGTAAGATTTCCTATCAGGACGATACCGGTGGCAGAAACAACCGCCCCCACCGCTGCAATCCTGAAAGTCAAACTCGACTTCTCCGTCACGCGCTCCCCACCCCCTACCAGTTACACCGTTTGATGACCATGCCATCAAAACTATTGCTCGCCTTCAGAATGCTGCGCCAGGTTTCCAAATCCCATGTCGGCCGATTATCAATGCCGATCCATCCAACATTATGACGAACTGCACGCGCCGGTGGACACCGCCGCCACGGCAACATCTGCCGTTTCAAGAGCGGTGTTGACCTGGGCGCTCGTCAGGGCGTACCCGGTTTCAGTGTCGGTAGTGGAGCGGGCGAACACCACACCAACCACGTCCCCGGCGCTGTTGAGCAGCGGACCGCCGGAATCCCCTGCGCGGATCTCTGCCCGCAACGAGTACACCTGTCTGGTGACGGGCGTCGTGTTGTAGATGTCGAGCCCGACAGCCTGCACAACTGACCGCACTCGGCCAGGAGTGATGGTGAGCGGGCCGCCGCCAGGATATCCAACCGCATATACGTCGTCGCCAGGGGCCGCCGCCTCATCGTCAACAGTCAATGCGTCGGCGTTGAGGTCTGGAACACGCAACACAGCGATGTCAAGTTCCGGGTCGTAGTACACGACGTTCGCCTCGAAATTGCGAGACGTGCGCGGATCGGTGACGGTGACGGTGGATGCCCCAGCAACGACGTGCGCATTCGTGACGATTTCCGTTGAGTTCATCGGCCAACCAGACCCCGTCGACACTATGCCGCACGACATTTTTTGCGCGGTGACAAGCACAACGGAAGAGCTGGCGTCAGCAACCGCGGCCGGAGTGGATGCAGGAGGGTCGCCAACCGCCACAATGGGCGCCTCGACGCCACTGAATACTTCTGGAAGGCCGGCCGCCGCAAACGCGTCGTCGACGGTGCCGAAGACTTCGCCCACCGACAGTGGCACCACTCGGTTGAGCGTTGACACAACGTTCGACTACTGCGTGACCTGAATCAACGCCGACATTCCTGTTGACGCGGCAAGACCAGCGACAAGCCATACGACCAGCGCCCAGGTTGCCAACCCAAACAATCCACCAGCAGTCGTATCCACCAAGCGTCCGCCAGGGATTCGCGTGACCAGCCGCCGCAAGCCACGAGCCAAAGCCGTGCACACGACGGCGCACAACATCGCCACGGCAATAGCCACAATCGTCACGGCAAACACCTGCGGAAGCGTTTGGGCCCACACACTGCTCGCCGCAGCGACGATGCCGGGGGCAACGACAATTCCGATCCAGATTCCGCCCACAATTCCAACGGCAGAAGCCGCGGCTGCAATGACACCCCGGCGAGCGCCATGCACGATCACACCGATCGCCAAAGCGATGAGGATCACGTCGGTGAACAATTGCATCCATCCAGGGTGCCATCCAGACCTGGATACCGGGCGAATATCTTGTAGATCAACGAAAAAGATGTCTTTGCTATGCTCGACCTGTGAGCCCCGCAATGACGCCTAGCCTTCATGTCCGCAACCTACGAAAGTCTTTCGGTGCCCTTAAAGCTCTCGATGACGTCTCGTTCACGGTTGACGCTGGCAGTATTTTTGGTTTCGCCGGCAGCAATGGCGCCGGCAAGACAACGACAATGCGCTCAATTCTGGGGGTACTCTCTCTCGACTCTGGTGAGGTGCTTTTCGGCGACTCCCCCATCACGCGAGATGTGCGCAGATCCATCGGCTATATGCCGGAAGAGCGCGGGCTGTACCCCAAGATGAAAATCGGCGAGCAACTCACCTACCTGGCCCGACTACACGGAATAGGTAGGAGTGAAGCTACGTCACTCATGCAGACGTGGACAGAGCGACTTGGCATCGACGAGCGGCGCGGGGACATCGTCGACAGCCTCAGCCTCGGCAACCAGCAACGAGTTCAACTGGCGGCCGCGCTCATGCATAACCCGGCGATCCTCGTGCTCGACGAGCCGTTCAGCGGACTCGATCCGCTTGCCGTGGATGTGATGAGCACCGTGCTGCGCGAGATCGCAGACCGCGGAGTGCCTGTCTTGTTCTCGTCTCACCAACTACAACTCGTCGAAGATTTGAGTGACCATATCGGCATCATCAAGGCAGGCCACATGGTCGCCAACGGCACGGTCGAGCAGTTGCGAGGCGCAAGCCCCAAGCGGTATCGGATCACGACTCCCGGGCTTGCCGAGGGCTGGCTCGACGCGCTTGATGGAGTTGTGATCGAGTCGGTGGATGCGGGCAGCATTGTTGTCAACATTGGCAACACGGATCCTGCTCGCGTGCTCAGTGCCGCAGTTGCGGCGGGCAGCGTCTCAGAGTTCTCCCCCATCCGCGCACGACTGACCGAACTCTATAAGGAGGCGATCGCCTAGTGAACACCACTTTCTTGATCGCGGGACGCGAGATCTCGACCCGCATTCGCTCGAAGTCGTTCCTTATCACGACGCTCGTCATGGTGCTGATTTTTGCTGCCGCCGGTTTGGCACCCAAACTGATCTCGTCGTTGGCACCAAGCGGACCCGAGACGCTCGCAGTTGCCAGTTCGGAACTCGAGTCCGCCGTAGCGCCACTTGCCTCCGACGACCTCTCGATTACAGCTCTCTCAAGCTCTCAGGCAGTGGAAGATGCGGTCGAATCGAATGCAGCGTCTGCTGGTCTCGTTGTCGAAGCAGGCAAAACCGTGCTCTATACGAACCGCGATACAAGCTCCGAGTTGGTTCCACAGATCACGGCCCTGATCCAATCCGCCGCCCAAACGTCGGCGCTCGAGGCTGCAGGTGTCGACGTTCCAGAGTTGAATGCGACCGTGGCGGCTGCCGCACCGGTTGTTCAGCTGGTCGGCACCGCCCCCGTCAACACGGTGCTCACGATCGTCTCCTTTTTCATCAGCTTGCTGCTGTTCATGCAATTGCTGACCTACGGAGGCACCGTGGCTCAGGGCGTGGTCGAGGAAAAGCAGAGCCGAGTCGTGGAGATATTGCTCTCAACTGTCTCGTCGCGACAATTACTGGTCGGCAAGGTGGTTGGTATCGGCGCAGTTGGTTTGATGCAGCTTGCCCTGCTGCTGGTTGCTGGTGTGGCGGCGGCATCGACTGCCGGCTACATCGCCTTTGATGGGGACATCTTGCGCATTGCCGCCTTATGCGTCGCGTGGTTCATCCCCGGCTACCTGTTTTACGCGTTTGCATACGCAGGGGCGGGGGCCGTGGTCTCACGGGTCGAAGAGATCGGGCAGTCGACCACGGTACTCACCATGTTCATTATGATCAGCTACTTTGCAGCCGTCTTCGGGATGCAAGACATCACCGCGGCCTGGATTCCGATCGTCAGCATGATCCCGCCGTTCTCGGCCATTCTCATGCCGATGGCGATCGCAGCGGGAGTCGCCACATCCTGGCAGATCGTGATGTCGCTGGTACTGCTTGTGCTCGCGACCATCGGAATGTCTCTTCTGGGGGCACGCATCTATGAGCGATCCATCCTTCGCATGGGCTCGCGCGTGCGGTGGAGAGAAGCCCTCTCGGCACGAAGCTGAAGGGCGTCGCCCACGTTGATGAGCGACGCCCCACGCACTTTACTCAGACCCAGTCGCGTAACGCGGGACCGAGTGGTGACTCACTTGGTGACCTTGACGGTTCCCGTCGTTGAAGCGGCGAGATAGTTTGCGTCGCCCGGCCATGCGACCACGATTCTCCACGTGCCCTTGGCCAGCTTCGGCACGGTGATCTTCACCACGCCTTTGGAAAGCGATCCACGTATGGTCTTGGTGGAGGAGCCCTTCTTCAACGTGACGGTTACCTTGCCCGTCGCCTTTGCCAAGCCTGCGGGAGTAGCGACCGTGACCTTGTACGCACCGGCTTTCTTGCTTGTCGGCTTTTTGGACACGGTGCCGACCACTTTGGTGGCCTTTGCCTTGGCCACAGTGAGAGTGCTTGTCGTGGATACGGCCTTGTAATTTGTGTCGCCCGGCCATGCCGTTGCAACGCTCCAAGTTCCGGCAGCCAGCTTCGGCACCGAGATCGTAGCCGATCCGCCAGAGAACGTGCCGGTGACCTTGGTTTTCGTCGAACCCTTTGCAAGTGTCACAGTGACCTTGCCCGTGGCTTTCGCGAGGCCGGTAGGAGTCGTGACCGTTACCTTGGCCGTACCGGCCGCGGTGCTTGTCGGACGCTTCGCGAATGCTGTCGCAACCTTGCTCACCGTTGCCTTGGTGACAACCAACGACCCAGTCTTAGTGAAGGCCAAGAGCTGAGAGTCGCCGGGGTAGCTGAGCGTGTAGCCATATGACCCCGCCGCAAGCTTCGGCAGCTTGAACGACGCAGCGTTGGCCGAGACCTGCTGCGTGTAGGTGGCACCACCGACCGTTAGCGTAACCGTGCCCGATGGGACCCTTCCATACGCGTTCTCGATGGCGACCGTCACCGACGGAGCCACACCGTAGGCAACCGAAGGTGCGCTGACGGTCTGAGTAGATGTCACCGCGCCGGGAAGCCCACCGAAGAACGTATCGAGCTTTGCAACAGCTTCAAGGCCGAAAGCAACGTTGGCGAGCGCATCCGAAACCGAGCCCTTGCGAGTTTGGACAAGGGCCCAGTCGTCCTTGACGATCGTGAGGTTGCTGACAAGCGTTTCATTGACGGGCACGGATGCCTGCGCCGCAGCCAGCGATGCGGTCACCTCTTCAGCAGTGGAATGTGGCACGTTGCTCGGAATTGCAGCAAGCGCCGCAGCCAGCGCAGCCGGCGTGGTGGTTGCGTCCGTTGCCGCTGGATCCAAGTAGGCAGAATCATCCGTATGCACAGACGCATTAGGGTACGTCGGCGACTTCCAGTCGAAGCCGGCCAAGCCTGGAATGGTCAGCGCCAACGGGAACTTGGCGGCGGTCAGCCCGATTCTGCCAGCCTCCGGATGCGTGTACCAGAACTGTGACATGTATTCCGTGAAGGTCGGCAACCCGGTCGACGAGTCAGTATTCTGCTGAATCCACTGACGCTTCACCGAGGTGCTCGATGGGTTGCTGCCCGTGCCACGCTGATAGTTGATCAAGAATGGGACTTGGAGCTTGCGAACCACATCTGCGGTAGCAGTGTAATCGCCGCCCGGATAGTACAGGACACGCGTACCCGTGTTCGGCTCGTACTGGGTTACGAGGTTTTTAAGATACGTGCGAACGAGATCGCCGTATAAGAAGGACGGAGAGAAGTTCTTCACCGACCCGTTGTTCGCATTGTTGCGCACCTGGATGGGGTTGGTGCCGCTGGTCGTGGCACCACCGACTGTGCCACCATCGAGCACGGTATCGAAGTTGTAGACAGTGGTGTTGTTCGCTTGCGCCTGCGCGTTGACGTCCTTGATCACCGCACGGGTATTGGGGCACCATGTTCCGCCGAAGAACACGACAAAGTTTGGATTGTTCGTCGTGTCTTTCAACGCGAGCAGATGCACCAGCTCTGGATAGGTGAGCTGCGTTATCGCCCACGGATCGGCATTGTCTGCATCATCGAGGATCGATTCGCCGGCGACAACGGGGCCTGCACTTGCCTGCGCAGCGTGCTTGGCGTTGATCTCTGATTTCCAGAACTCGAATTCGCTGACTTCGTCGATATTTGTGCCGCCAACCGTAGCGAGCACATTCGCGGCCTCGCTCGTGTATGCCTGCGGCGCGATGGTGTCGAGATCGATGCCATCGACGATCTTGTCAGCTCGAATCGGCGATCCGGTGGTGTTGTCTTTGTTGTAGACGAAGAAGACACTATCCGTCGCGTTGGCCGGGGTGCCCGCCGAGTAGTCGTACAACGGGTCGGCAAAATCATTTATCACCGAAGGATCAGAGGCAATGGCGACCGTGGCCGACTCGGAGTTCGCCCCCGAAACAGTGGCTTTGAGCCCGTTGCCGAGGTGCTGTCCGATCAGGCTTGTCCAGGCCTTCCCATAGATAGCGCTCGCGCTCGCATCGATGGATGTGATGCCAGCGGGATTACGAATGTCCAGGTTTGGCTCAGTGTAGTTTCCCACTTTCACACTGCCCGAGAGGTTGGGGTCGAACCAGTACACGGTGCCGACGCCGGCCGCACGGGCTGCGGTATCAACGGCCTGTGCCTGAGCACTGAAGTTCGTACCCTCGGCCGGATCCCCAATCAGAATGGCAAAGTCTCCTGGCTGCTCAAGCAGCCACTGAAAGCGGTCGTACGTGAGAGTTTCCACAACGGTGTTGGTGGGTAGTCCAAGCGTGTCCGCTAGGTAGGTGGTGTCTGTCGCTGTCGATGAACTGCGTATCGGCGCGGCATTTGCTGCAGGGCCGGCGGCTAAGGCAGTCGCGCTGAGGGCAGTGACCGTCAGCGCAGAGACCGCACGCCAAAATTGGGCATGATGAGCCATGGTATTCCTTTCAAGTGGGGGTGTCTTGGTGCTGCGGGGGGGGGTGGATTAGATGCACATTCGGCCGCTGGGCATCCGGCCGTAGCGGTTGCCACGGGGGCTCCTCAATGCGTAATTGTTCGAAGTACGTCGAGCCCGACGCAGCTCCAGGCCACGCGGTGCGACGCTCATTTTTTTCTCCTGATGATGTGCGAGGCCACGAGTCGCTGACGCAGCTGTTGCCACCCGAGCAGTGCCAGTCCACCGATCACGAGCGCTGAAAGAATGGCGATGCCCGCCGCCGTCGTACTGCTGCTGCCTGCGCCAACGCCGATATCGGTCTCGGAACCTGCGGCGACAGCATTGATCTCACCCGACGGAGCCTCGGCCGGGACGTATTGCGTTGTGCCTGTGGCGGTCGCCGGATCGGACGCGGAAGCACCGCCGGGAGCACTCGCCGACGCACTGGCTGGAGCGCCCGCAGGCGAAGAAGCTGCCGAGCTCGGATCAATCGTCATCGAGGCATCCAGGCCTGAGCCGATGCCGGCAGACGGCGACGTAGCCGCAGAACTCGACGTTGTGCTCTTCGAGTTGCTCAAACTCTTGCCGCTGCTCTTCGAACCACTGGAATTGCTTGAGCCAGTGGAACCCTTCGAGCTTTTAGAACTGATCGACTTGCTGCCTGAGCCCTTCGAGCCCTTCGAACTTCCCGAGTTGCTCGAACTCTTCGAACCGCCAGAGCCGTTCGACCCACTTGATCCACTCGATCCGCCGCTTGAACTACCGTTCGATGAGCCGGAGCCGCTGCCTGACCCATTACCTGAGGATCCAGAGCTAGAACCCCCCTGGCTGGAGAGCCACGCCTTGTAACCCGCAATACGATTCCATTCAGTCCACGTGACAACCTGGCCATCTGAATACTCGATCTCGTTGTTCGCATAGTCGTAGGTGACGCCCGGGATCGCCGTGCAGGCCTCGTCGTCGAATCCTGGCAGAGTGTCAAGGCCGTCGTGGTAGGTCTGGCCATCAACGACGACAGTGACCGGTGCCGGGTTGTCGGCGGGGTTGGTCACCTCAGTGGCTTGAGCTGGGTACGCCCACGACATGGTGACGACCAAGGTCGCGGTGCCGACGAATAGGACAGGGGCAAGGCGCTTCATCGTACATTCTCCAAATCTTTGCTATCAACAGGCGCAGAGGTGGTCTGGCCGACTCCGGTGCTAGCCCCACCCTCTGGCGCGACGCTCGCGGACACCGCCTCGTCCTCTTCCACAAACTCCGCGCGTCCTTCAAAAATCTCGTCGTCGAGTAGGCGGGTTTGTCGTGCCACAACGGTGGCGCTCACCGCAGCAGCCGTCACATTCGTCATCGTTCGAGCCATGTCGGCGATGGTGCTGATGGGCAGTGTTACAGCGACGAATTCAAGAGGAAGCCCTGCCGCAGCAAACACGGTCGCCGCCGCAACGGTCGCTGTGCCGGGAACTCCCGCAGTCCCGATCGAGACAACAATTCCCAGAATGGCAAGCACCACGTATGCACCGAAGGTGTAATGAATGTCATATGCATTTATGCCCCACACCGCTACCAAGATCGGCCAAATCCCTGAGCATCCCGGCATCCCTATGGTGGTGCCAAGCGGGGCCGCGAAATGGGCGATCTCAGGGTGCACCCCCACCTTGCGTGTGAGTTGGGTTGTTGTTATGGGCAACGTGCCTACACTGCTCTGTGTGGTGAAGGCGGTGACCTGAGCAGGAAATATTTTGCGGAAGAACTTCGCCGGCGACACATCCGCAAACGTGCGAAGCAACACACCATTGAGCACGAAGGTGTGAAGGAAGCAGGCAGTCCAAGTGAGAGCAAGCAGACCCACAAGGGACCAGAATTGTCCGCCGAGGTTCGTGCTGTTTCCCACCGTCGTAGCTGTCAGAGCCACGATGGCATACGGCGTGAGTCGAATCACGTAGCCGACGGCTTTGAAAATCACCAGTTTCAGTGCTTCGCTGCCATCGCGAAATGGCTTCACGGCCTCGGGCTTGCGAGCAGACAAAACAAGGTAGGAAACCGAGAGAACAACCGCCACCAAGATGATGGGAATGATGTCATTTGCCCGAAAGTTTTCAACGATGTTGGTGGGGAAGAAGCCCACAACTACCTGACCGAAGTCCTGCACTGAATTTTCGATAACGGACGTCGACGTGCTGCCGAGTTCACTATGGACCCCAGCACCTGGTTGAAATGTGAGGCCGAGCCCAAGAGCCAAAAGTACTGCAAGGGCGTTGCTGAGGAGCAGCCAGAAGACTGATCGCAGTCCGATGCTGCGCAGCTTCTCGATGCTTCCAAGCGACGTTATCGCCGAAATAACCGAGACCAATACGAGAGGTGCGACGCAGGCAAGCAGAATGTTGATATAGATCTTGCCAATCGGTTCAATATATTCGACGTTCGTGCGAGCGATCAGACCGATGGGAATTCCAGCAGCAAGCGCGATAAGCGTAACCACGCTGAAGTTGACATGCCGCCTGCGCAAGACGTTGATCCCAACTGCCACCACAGCCACAGCAACCAGCGTTGCCAATGCGGGCCAATTCATCCCAGTTCCTCCTTGCAAGTGATATCGAGACTCATGTTCGTACACCATCCGGCACCCCAGCAAAGCCGGTCGACGCAAACAGAAACCCATCGCCGCAAACTGAAACTGCAAGAAGCAAACGGAAACAATCCGCGCCGTCACTACGACAGGAAAAACTGGGGGCCATTGCTCTATCTGCGCTGGACCCCAGTTTTTCCTGTCGTAGTGACGGTCGTTCCACCGTCCAGCGTCAACCGACCGGTGGACGCGCAAATCCACCAGTCACCCGCTCGTGGCAGGGATGGCATTTACCGATGATGGATACATGAGCACATCCTCACCGGTAATAGAGATCGACGGCCTGAGCAAGCGCTACGGCGACAACCTTGCCCTCAACAACGTCAGCTTCACTGTCGAGCGGGGAGAGATCCTCTCCCTCCTCGGGCCAAACGGGGCAGGCAAAAGCACCACCATCGAGATCCTGGAAGGCTATCGAGACCGCACAAGCGGAGTGGTGCACGTGCTCGGCGAAGACCCCACGAGTGCGGGTCGCGCGTGGCGAGCCAAACTCGGCATCGTGCTTCAATCGATCGGCGTGGCGGAAGAAATGACCGTACGCGAGATCGTCAGCCACTTCGCCACTTTCTATCCCACCCCGCGCGGGGTCGAAGAAACGATCGAGGCCGTCGGGCTTGCACAGAAGGCCAAGGCCCGGGTCTCCTCGCTTTCGGGCGGACAGAAGAGGCGGGTGGATGTTGCGCTCGGCATCATCGGCCAGCCAGAGATTCTCTTTCTCGATGAGCCGACCACCGGCTTCGATCCCGAGGCCCGCCGTCAGTTCTGGACTCTGATCGAAGGCCTACGTGACACCGGCACGACAGTGCTCCTTACCACCCACTACCTAGACGAAGCCGCGCATCTGAGTGATCGGGCTGTTGTCATCGCCGGAGGGCGCAACGTTGCCGAAGGCGCGATTGAAACGCTTGGCGGAGCGGAGGCGCGCACCCCGCTCGTGCGATGGAGCGACTCCTCCGGACATCACGAGACGCGCACCAATGAACCCGGTGCGCTCGTTTCCAGGTTGTACGCCGAGCTTGGCGAGACCACGGGTCTCGAGATCGTTCGCCCCAGTCTCGAAGACATTTATCTCGAGATCATCAAGGCAGCCCAACCAGAGGCGCCCTCGCCCTCGCCCGCCACAGCCTCCGCCATCCACTGAGCCCACCTCCACATATACAAGGAACCTTCCTCATGCCAACATTCGCACTCGGTATCGGCCGAACCGCATTTGAAGTTCGCGGGTATTTTCGCCGCAACGACCAGATGTTCTTCACGTTCCTCTTTCCCATGGTCATGCTCGCCATTTTCTCGACGGCGTTCAGCAGCATGAGCTTTGGCCCAGGCCTTGATGCGGCGACGTACTACCTGCCTGCGATGATCGCCGCAGGAATCCTCACCAGTGGAGTTCAGAACCTGGGGACAGACATCGCCAACGAACGTTACGACGGCACCCTGAAGCGCCTTGCCGGCACCCCGCTCAGCCCGGTTTCCTACTTCATCGGCAAAATTGGGCAGGTGCTCGTCACCGGAATCGCCCAGTCGGTCATCCTGATCGCCGTGGGTCACTTCGTCTTCGGAGTGGCCCTGCCAACCAGCGCTGACCGATGGGTGGCGTTTGCCTGGATCCTCATCCTCGGCCTTATTACGAGCGCGCTGATTGGCATCGGGGTCTCCCAACTTCCGCGCAGTGCCAAGAGCGCCAGCGCGGTCATCACCCCCGTTGTTCTGGTTCTGCAGTTCATCTCGGGCGTGTACCTGCCGTTCAGCCAGCTGCCTGAGTGGCTGCAAAACGTTGCGGCGGTGTTCCCCCTGAAATGGATGGCGCAGGGCATGCGCTTCGTGTTCCTGCCAGACGATCTTGCCTCACTTGAGGTAGGCGGTTCGTGGAACCTCGCGGGTGTCGCGCTCGCACTCGGCCTGTGGTTTGTCATCGGTTTTGTCTTGGCACGCGTCACCTTCCGTTGGATACGCAAGAATTAGGCCATGCGCATCATCAAGTTCGTGCCCGGCGGATGGTGGGGAATTGTTTTCCCTGCCACTGCCGTACTGCTTGCGCTTCTGCTGGCAGTCAGCACGGATGTGTCACCATCTGCCGCCGCCGTGGGATATGCCTTCCTCGCGGTGCTTGCTGTCGGATCCCTGATTCTTGGTTCGCGCGCGTTTAGGCCTGGCCCGGCGAGTTTCGTTTTTCTTGCGATCGTCATCGTCGCCGTCGCTGTCTTGTGTGCCATTCAGCCGACGATGGCGATTATCCAAGCTGTCGCTTATCCGTACGCGTGGGAGTGGACAAGATCTCACACGCGAAAATTTGCCGCTACGGCGTGGGTTGTCAACGCCCTTGTGGCGGCCGCCGTTGTGATTGGGTTCACGATACGGGCCGTCGCCGAGACGAGTCCAGCCATCTTTTGGAGCGGTTTGACAAGCGGAGTGGTCTCTCTTGCCTTCAGTATGACCATGGGCACGTGGATCTCGTCGATCGCAGATGCTTCACTTGCCAAAGGTCGTCTGCAGGCACAATTGGATTCGGTCAGCAAAGAATTGGCCGAGGCTCATCGCCGGGCTGGAGCCGCCGGAGAACGGGAGCGCTTCGCCCACGAGATACATGACACCCTCACCCAGACCCTTACTGCTGTTGTGATGCTGACCGAGCGCGCAAAGGAAGAGGTCGCCACCAACCCCGAGGCTGCGGTCACAAGCGTGGCATTTGCCGAGCGCACCGCAAGACAGGCACTCGCCGAGACGAGGTCGCTGATCGCCGAGGGTCGCGGGCTTGAAGTCGGCGCCGACGGCCTCGCCGATCGGATTTCGCGGCTGTGCACACGGTTCGCCGAAGAGACAGACCTGCGTGTAGGTACAGAGATTTCGGGCGAACTGGATGCCATCGACCGGCCCGATCAGGTGGTTCTGTTGCGCTGTCTGCAAGAAGCGTTGGCGAACGTGCGCAAACACGCGCAGGCCGCAGCAGTGCTCGTCGAGGTGACTACCGTTGACGGAATCACTCTTGCCATCACCGACGACGGGATCGGCTTTCCCGACGAGGTGAGCGCGGCGACCGAGCGCGGCTACGGGTTGGCCGGCATCGCAAGCCGACTCGCGCTCAGTAACGGAACCCTCAAGATCACGTCTGGCGACGATGGGACCCGATTGAGCATCCACCTGCCCGCTGCACAAGCGGTGCCCGTCGCACAACTGCCACTTGGGGGCTTGCCACAGTGATCAGCGGCACAATTCGTGTTCTCGTCGTTGATGACCATCCCATCGTCAGGGAAGGCATCGTCTCGATCGTTACGTCTGCGCACGACATCGAAGTTGTCGGACAGGCTGCCAACGGCGCTGAGGCGCTGCAGTTGCTCGGTCAGATTGAGGCCGACGTCGTGCTGATGGATTTGCGGATGCCGGTGATGGGTGGGGTAGCCGCGACAGCACGCATCCATTCAGAGTTTCCTGGTGTGACGGTCGTGGTGCTCACCACATACGAAACCGACGAAGACATTTTGTCGGCGATCGAGGCCGGTGCTACCGGCTATCTGCTGAAGGCCGCGCCGAAAGACGAGCTGATCGCGGGAGTGCGGGCGGCGGCCGATGGCCAGGTTGCACTTGCTCCCTCTGTCGCCGAGATGCTCGTGGCGAGGGTGCGTGTGCCTGCCGCCCCCCGGTTGACGCCGCGCGAAATCGAGGTGCTGCGGCTGGTGTCCGATGGGCTGAGCAACACGCAGATTGCCTCCCGACTGTTCATTTCTGAGGCTACGGTGAAGACGCACTTGCTGCGCCTCTTCGAAAAACTTGACGTCAACGACCGCACCCGCGCCGTCACTCTCGCGATGGAACGCGGCATTCTGTAGCCGCACCCGGCGGACGTTGAAGCTAACAGAGGAAATGCTGGGGGTCTGAGCCAGTATTCTCCCCACGTGCCGGCATTTCCTCTGTTAGCTTCAACGCCGGCATAGGCGTCTGCACAGCGGGAGGGTGAGTCGAGTGGAAATGTTTGTTGCGCCGAGTGGGGCTACGGTGCTGTTTGCTTGTTCCGCGAGCACTGCGGCAGGGTCATCGTTCTCGCAACAACGTTGTTCTCACAACAACGTAAAAATATACGATCGCTCTATCGGTGGGATGCGTGCCGGTTACTGCACGCGATGTACGAAGCTCTTGAACAGTTGCGGATTGATCAAGCTGACATCAGCCGAGCCGACAGCCTCATAATCGGCGTCGTGCAAAAAGCCACGCCGTGGCATTGGTTGGCGCACGCCATCGGGCCGAAAATCTTGCACCGCGTAGGTCGTGACTCCTTCGTGAGCGAGGCTTTCGGCAAGTTCGGCGAGATATTCGGCGCCCATCACACCCGGATGCACCGTTGTACGGACTTCATACGTGAACGGCCTAGAACCCGGCTCATCCTGTCGGCGGTTCGACTCCTCAAGAACCAGCGCCAGGCTGCGCCATGTCGCCGAGTCGCTCTTCTCGCGCCCGGTGACGGCAACGTATTCAGGTCGAAGCGACTTCACGTCAAGACCAACCCAATCGACATACGGCAGCACGCGCTTCAAGAGAGTCGGAAAAGACCCACAGGTATGCAACCCGATTTTGAAGCCGAGCGCGCGCGTGGCCACGATGGCCTCAAGCAGACCCCGCTGCATGGTGGGCTCGCCCCCTGAGAATACAAACGCGTCAAGCAGACCGCGGCGTTTGCGTGCAAAATCAAGAACGTCGCGCCACGGAATTTCCCCGGAGACACGTGGGTCCTGCAGCTCAGTGTTCGAACAGAAGAAGCAGTCCCATGAGCAGCCCTGCAGGAAGATGGTCGCGGCGAGTTTGCCGGGCCAGTCGACGGTGGACATAGGCGTGAGACCCGCGATGCGCAGGCTTGTCGCCGATTGCGACCGAGGCCGGTGAATGATTGGAGCAGTTTCCTCGTCGATCATGGTCACGAATGTACTCTCGCTTACAGATGAAGTCATTTTTGTTGGTTACCTCTAACAAGGCCGATAGATGTCTCGCACATGGCAGGATGTGCACCTGCCCACATAGGGCGTATTGCTACTCTGTGCTGGCCTTTTTTGGATCTCGCATATTTTATGTACGCGAAAGTCACTTTTGTTTTCTTTCGATTCGCTTGAGGCGCGTGGATGCCTGGGGCAGGCCTTTCTCAAGAAGACTCGTCTCAGGTCGCCAAGATCGACGACTATCGTGCCGCAGCGCGCGAAATCGCAGACATCCTTGTCGACATACGACAAGTGGCCCACGATTTCGCGCACTCACACGCGCATTCTGGCGCTCAGGCCGTGGCTACCTCAACGCGAGAAGGATCTGTGGCACCAGACGCAGTTGCCGTATCCATCACCTCGCGCGCAACGCGCTCATCAAAATACACGCGCTCTGCAGCTTCGCCCTGCTTGCCGATGTTGAAGGACGACATGGGGCGGAAGTAGCCCATGACGCGCGTCCATACTTCGCACTCCTGACGATCCTCGGCCGGGCTCGACGCCGACGTACCGCGCTTTGCATCGCAGCTGGGGCAGAAGTGGTGTTCGCCCGAAATGTAACCATGTGACGGGCAGATCGAGAACGTCGGCGTGATGGTGATGTATGGCAGTCGGAACCGTTCGAGTGAGCGGCGAACCAAGGTTTTGCACGCCTCGGACGACGACATCGACTCGCCCATGTAGAGGTGCAGGACGGTACCACCGGTGTACTTAGCCTGCAGCGCCTCTTGGCGTTCCATTGCCTCGAACGGGTCGTTGGTGAACCCGACCGGCAGCTGTGATGAGTTGGTGTAGTACGGGTTTTCGGCCGTTCCCGCCTGCAGGATGTCGGGGTAACGCTTGCGATCTTCTTTGGCGAAGCGGTAGGTCGTTCCTTCGGCCGGCGTCGCCTCCAAGTTGTACATGTGGCCGGTGGCTCCCTGGAATTCGACCATCCGGGCGCGAACATGCTCAAGCACTTCCAGTGCAAAAGCTTCACCGTCGAGGCTGCTGATGTCATTCTGATCGCCTGTGAAGTTGCGGACCATCTCGTTCAAGCCATTGACGCCGATGGTCGAGAAGTGGTTGTCGAGGTTGCCCAGGTAGCGCTTCGTGTATGGGAACAGGCCTTGGTCGATGTGCTGCCCGATGACCGCGCGCTTGAGTTCAAGGCTGGTCTTTGAAAGCTCAAGCAGTTCATCGAGCGCGGCGAGCAGACCCGCCTTGTCTCCGGCGTGCTCGTAGCCGAGACGCGCGCAGTTGATGGTGACGACACCAAGCGAGCCGGTCTGTTCAGCCGACCCGAACAATCCATTGCCCCTCTTCAAGAGTTCTGTCAGGTCGAGTTGCAGTCGGCAGCACATGGAGCGAATCATGTGCGGATCGAGGTCAGAGTTGATGAAGTTCTGGAAGTAGGGCAACCCATATTTGGCTGTCATGCCGAAGAGCGCGTCGACGTTCGGGCCATCCCAGTCGAAATCTTTGGTGATGTTGTAGGTGGGAATCGGGAAAGTGAAGGCACGGCCCTGATCGTCGCCGTGCGTCATCACGTCGATGAATGCCTTGTTGATCATGTCCATCTCGGACTGCAGTTCGCCGTATGTGAAATCGACGACTTTGCCCCCGATCATCGGGCGTTCGTCTGCGAGGTCATCGGGGCATACCCAGTCGAGGGTGAGGTTGGTGAATGGTGTCTGGGTGCCCCACCGTGAAGGCACGTTGAGGTTGAAGATGAGCTCCTGCATATCTTGGTAGATGTCGTCGTAGGTGAGGTTCTCAAGCCGGACGAAGGGGGCCATATAGGTGTCGAAGCTCGAGAATGCCTGCGCACCTGCCCATTCGTTTTGCAGGGTTCCGAGAAAGTTGACGATCTGCCCGCATGCGCTGGAGAAATGCTTGGGCGCTGACGACTCGACGCGACCTGGCACGCCGTTGAAGCCTTCTTGCAGAAGGGTGCGCAACGACCAGCCCGCGCAGTATCCCGAGAACATATCGAGGTCGTGGATATGCAGCGACCCATTGCGATGCGCCTCCCCGATGGCCTCTGGGTAAACCTCTGAGAGCCAGTAGTTGGCGATCAGTTTGCCCGAGGAGTTGAGGATCATGCCACCGAGCGAATAGCCCTGGTTTGCGTTGGCGTTGATGCGCCAGTCGCTGCGGTCGAGGTACTCGCCGATGGTCTCGCGAACGTCCACGTTGAGGGGGGTTGCTGCTGGTTGTGGGGTGTTTGGGGTCGCGGACATGGCGAGTTTCTCCTCGTGATAGGGGTGAGTGGATGCATAAGCAAGACTTGGTGTAACCACAATACCTAGTGGTTGGTCTGCGACACGACCACAACATGTAGTGTGTCCGTACAGTTTTAGTTAGCTCGGCGAGCTCGCTTTTGTCGAGTGTCGACTAGTCGGATTCGGGCGCGAGTCGCAGCTTCGCCGCGCGGGGCGCCATCGGAGGGACGATGAGCTAGCCCGCTTGTGCGCCCAAGCGTGTGCGCCAGCGTGTGCGGTCGATGCGCGCTCGACATAATGCAGACGCCCCCACCCGATGCCTGTAACGATTGCTCACAGGCAAGCAGATCTCCCTTAGGTATTGGCCGCGAGCGGCCCGCGCCTCGATCGTTGCTCCCGCCGATTGGGGGCGTCTGCATTTTCGATAGGCTCAGACACGCCCGCCAACCACTCAGAGGAGTTCTCGTGTTGTTGAAGTTGAGCCCAGTGATCGTTCTCGCGTTGCTTGGAGTCGTTCTTGTGCTGCGCGCTGCTGAGGTTATCGATGCCAACGCCGCGTCCCTTCTGAGCCTGGCGTTGGCGACATTCGCTGTCGCGTTCGGTCTGTATCGCTCCTACCGCCGCAAACGCGAATCGAAGTGAATCGAACCAGGTGAGGATCAGGTGAGCGTCAGGTGAGGATCAGGATGTGGATCGCGGCAGGCGCCTGCTAGTGCACCTATCCTCTGGCCGCGCACGCATTTACGTGCTCGAATCGGTTGGTAGCAGGGTTGCATCCGCCTCCCCGTCAGTTCCCTTACACGAGGTACTGCCCGGCCTCCTTCCTGGCAGTCTGGCCAGAGGCATACACTCGGGATAGGGAAGTGGTAACGATGGCACTTATGCATGCATGGCAGGTCGACAGTCCAGGTCCAATCGAGTCCGGACCGCTCCGTTGGGTGGGAAAAGAGATCCCGAATCCTGGCCCCGGAGAATTGCTGATCAGGGTTTTGGCGTGCGGTGTGTGCCGCACCGACCTGCACGTGACGGAAGGCGACCTGCCTGTGCACCATGCCCATGTCACCCCTGGGCACGAGGTGGTGGGTGTTGTCGAAGGATGGGGCGCTGGGGTAACTGGCTTTGCTGCAGGCGATCGAGTGGGCGTTGCGTGGTTGCGGCACACATGTGGGGTGTGCACATATTGTCTGCGCGGAGACGAGAACTTGTGCCCGAACTCGTTGTATACGGGGTGGGATGCGGACGGCGGTTATGCGGAGTTTGTGGTGGCCCCCGCCGATTTTGTTTACCGCCTCCCCGCTGGATATGACGATGAACAGTTGGCACCGCTTTTGTGCGCCGGAATTATCGGATTTCGGGCGTTGAAACGGGCCGGCCTCCCGTCTGGCAGAGCTGATGGATGGCGGCTCGGGATTTATGGGTTCGGCGGCTCAGCCCACCTCGCGGCGCAGGTCGCACTGGCTGCTGGCGCGCGCATCCACGTGATGACACGTGAGTCGGAATCCCAGGAACTCGCGTTGGCACTTGGCGCCGCCTCAGCTCAGGGCGCTTACGCGGAACCGCCAGAGAAACTGGATGCCGCGGTGCTGTTTGCGCCGGTAGGCGAGCTTGTTCCGGTTGCGTTGCGGGCGCTCGACCGGGGCGGAGTGTTGTCGATTGCGGGCATTTATTTGTCGGACGTGCCGATGCTGAACTACCAGAACGAGTTGTTCTACGAGAAGCAGGTACGTAGCGTCACCTCGAACACCCGGGCCGACGGTGTCGAGTTTTTGCGGTTCGCGGAGCAACATCCATTGAGCGTGACGACCACTCGGTACCCGCTGAATCGGGCAGATCGGGCTCTCGCCGACTTGAAGGCTGGAGCGTTCGCGGGGGCGGCGGTGTTGCTGTGAGCAGAGGCCGGGTTGGATGTCGAAAGCAAACACGTTTATCTGGCCCGGATACCTCAGTGTCTCATCTCGGGCGCGGGCAAAGTCTCTCAAAGTATCGAAGTTTCGTATCGTGCGCAGACGTGTGCCGAGTCTCGTTACAAATGCATAGAGAGACAAGCAACACACATTTTCGTGTGATGCAGTTTGTCCTGCCCGTGAGCGGAACACAACAATGCGATCCAGCCAAGCAGTTAGATTCCGGGCTCACCCCCGCGTGTGCGGGGAAGAGATGATGTCGTCGAAGGCGAGAGCTGACCGGTAGGTAACACCCCCGCGTGTGCGGGGAAGAGATCGCGGTCTGCCAGGGTACAGATTTGCACGTTGTAACACCCCCGCGTGTGCGGGGAAGAGCCGAAACGGGACCGATACGACTTGTCGCCAATGGAAACACCCCCGCGTGTGCGGGGAAGAGCAGTTGTGCCGCACACGTCGCTATCCGTGGGGGAAACACTCCCGCGTGTGCGGGGAAGAGGACTCAAGCAGGTCTTTCCAGGCGATCGCCGCGGAAACACCCCCGCGCGTGCGGGGAAGAGTTCTTGTCCTATCTCTATCGTGTCTACCATGTGGAAACACCCCCGCGCGTGCGGGGAAGAGTCAGCTTCTGCCGCCATCGGTGTACGCAATACGGAAACACCCCCGCGTGTGCGGGGAAGAGTAAGTAGCCGAATCGTAGGGTTCATTCGAACAGGAAACACCCCCGCGTGTGCGGGGAAGAGTGGGTTCCCGACCGCTGCACAATCTTTCTTCAGGAAACACCCCCGCGTGTGCGGGGAAGAGTCCCACGATCCCGGACCGTCGTCATGATGCACGGAAACACCCCCGCGTGTGCGGGGAAGAGTTATCTCGGATGAACGGTCTATCGGGGTGTCTGGAAACACCCCCGCGTGTG
>JAATGV010000021.1 GCA_015654475.1 Actinomycetales bacterium | reverse complement strand
AGTCCGAATCGCTGACGGTGACAAGCTTCATCTGGATTGAGACGCCGTCCACATTTCTGCTCTTGTCGCTTCGCAAGAAATGGGCAAGAGATGCCGTTGTCTGACCCCCGTTGACTATCTGCCACCGATGAAGGCGCCGGATCGTCGTCCCCTGCGGAGAACTCCCAAGTTCCACTTCAGTCGCAGTCGTAGTCAGGCCGTTGTTGTATGCGAGGAAGCGCTCTGGCTCGTAAGCAAGGGTGGCTTGGATGCCACGATTGACTTGTCCTCGTGCGCTCAGAAACGTGCGGACGTTTGACTCCAGAAGGAGACTGCCGTATTCATCAAAGACATCTGCAAGCACGCTGGCGGGAATGACAGCGAGGTAGGTCCGCGTTGTCTCGTCGTCCCCGGCAGCTACCAAACACGGGAGACCGTCGGGAATCCACTTCGTGAAATCGACCTGGATATCTTCGCTCCCGCGATCAGGAAGCGCAGCGTCGATGATTCTCCGCTGATCCCATACCTCGTAGGTTGTGCGCAGACCAGCTACGACATCACTTTCGATGGTGCGAATCCGGTCACTCATTGTGCCATCGGTGACAAGGATCACTCGGATCTTCGCGATCCTGCCGTCAGCGATCTGCTTCGAAAAGTAGTCCGCGTACTCCCACTCACGAGATGAGGGCTCCAGATTTTTCGTCAACCATCCGCTGGCGGCCGCCTCCACGAACCCCGTCGCGCGGCCGATAGCGTCCTTCGCACCCGTCATGGTGAGTGTTTCATCGTGTCCGAAGTATCGGCCAGCAAGAATAACTAGAGACTGTTCGATCGAGCTCTCTGCATACCCAAGTAGTTCAAGTCGCTTACCGCGCGGACCGTTGCATTGGAGGGATTCGATGTTCAGATCAGCCACCGCTTCTACGTCTTCAAGTCTTGCCGCGAAGACGTCAGCGAAAGCTTCGACTGCGAAAGCCCCATCGCCAGCGACCGCTGCGACCTTGATCTCGTTTCGGAGATCATCGATCTCGTTACTCATAATCTTCCGAACTCACTCAGCAACGCATCGAATCGTGCAACGAATGGAGATAGCCGTAGCAGTTCAAGCGAGTAGTGGACATCGATGATTCCGGCGGACAGAGAAGGGATGTCGAGGTGTGGGAAACCATCTTCGACTCGGAATCGTAACCAATCGCCAGGGAGAAACCAGTATCTGTCATACCACTCATCTGACAAATCGAGCGTTAGCGCGTCGAGCGCAGCATCCCAGGTCTCGGCTGCAGCAGGACTTGTGCCGCCCAACAGTTCGCCAAGCTGTTGCGCGTACTGACGGAAGGGCACCGCTACACTCGAATCGATCGGAGCATCCTCAACGGGGAGAACGAGGAGGTCGAGTGCTTGTCCTGAGGGAACCAGTTGGCTCGGGGACGAGACGCGAATCGTACCCGGTGGTTGATGTGTGGACTTCACTTCGATGCCACGACCATCAGCGAAGGTGAAGTCGTGAACACCTAGCCCGGCTTTAGCCCAGGGACCACGCCATGCCCTGACGGCGTCTTCCGCGCTCATACCCGCAGTAATGAGCGTGCGTAAAAGCACGAGTTCGGCGAATGTTCCTCGAACTAGGGATTCAGAGAGTCTGCCCCTCCGATGTCCGACGAAGCGACGATATTCCTCGATTGAGCGGATCAGGGCTTCGACGCCTTCATGGGTGGATCTCGTGGCTGAAACGCGTTCCAGAAGATACTCGACTAGTTTCAAGAAGAGGGACGGGAGTCCGCCGTCGGTGGCGGTGATCTGAACGTAGTCATTGCTGCCGCTCCGAGTAGTGCTCACGGAGAAACCTTGACCGTCGCTAACAACCTGCGCGGGTGTGAGTGAAACTCTAATGAAGAGTGCAGCGCGGCCATCATCGTTGACCGCAGCGAACATGAAAGGCGTCTGGCCAAGGACGATCATTCGCCCGCTAGTGCTTGCGAGTACCTGTCCGAATACTGATCTTAGAGAGGACACATCCATCAGACGTCATCCACTTCGAGTTCATCGTCGCCTTCGTCATCCACGAACCCGTTGTACGCCCGCCAGAAGACTTGGTTGACTCGATAGCTTTTTGAATGTCGCTCCGCGTGTTCGATCTGTTCGTGCGCCATCTTGGGGAATGCGATTGCTACTGCAATCCGAGTAAGCCCCGCTTCGACCTTTTCGAGATCGGAATCCTCTGGATCCTTCGTATCATCGGCAGTAACAACGTAGATCATCAGTATCGGGTGGTCGATCCAGGCGAGCGTCCGCGCCTGCGGTGTCATCGGCTTTCCTGACGCGGTGAGGAGTGGTCTCGCGTCCATTGCCTCTCGCTCGGATGCTGTGAGCGAACCTGCAACATCGGTTCCTGAAGAGACCCGTCGACGGTCAAGACGGATGTGTCCGTTAGAGCGGTTACGTCCCATCTTGTTTCGTCGACTCATGTTCACCGAGATGTCACCAAGTTGGTGCCGAGCACCGCCGCCGCTACTGCTCACCAGGACGACAGCCCACCGATTGTTACCGGGGGTGAACTTGAAGGCGTCGGTAATGGAGAGAGCGCTGTCTGGTCCGAACCACTGACTTTCGCGGTCGCCCTGGAAGGTTCCGAAGAAGTTCAGGATTACGTCGAGGGGCACGTTACTCCAGGAGTCGAAGCCACCACTTGTTTTCACAGTAGCCGAGGCTTCTAGCTCGGCGACTAGGGTTTCGACAGCCTTCTGGTTTTGCTCCTCGACTGACGCCTTCCCAGTAAGGTCATAGGACTCAGCGAGTCGGTTCTGCCAGACGATCGGTCCGATCTCTACGACCTCTGTGTCTCGTCCTTTGTTAGCTGCAACGATGGCAACACTGTCTGGATGAACACGTACTCGCAACCCGAAATCCCGGGGGGTGAGGCCTCGCGCTTTCATATCAAGGAGGGTGTCACGCAACTCCTCCGTGACCTCAGCCGAGTGCTCGAAGTCAGCGCGCGTTGTCTCGGGCATCCAGATGCGCACGAGGTCGTCGAAGCGAAGGCGATAACCGAACCACCGCCCCATCTGCATGAGCGTGTCCATCGTGCGTGGTTCGCGGACGAAGTAGCTCACTTGAAGTCCTTCGAGAGTGAGGCCGCGTGAGAGAATATCGCCGCCGACAACTACCTTCGGTACAAGATCGTCAGTCTCACGTTCCGCTACCGTCATCAGCTTTCGACGCTTCGCTCGTTCCTTCGCAGTGTCGCCATTGATGAGATCGACACGGAACTCTTGGGCAATACCAACGAGTGTTTTGGCGATTTGTTCCCAGGTGACGTCGGTCACATTTGCGAATCGAACGGTCCAGACTTCCTGAATTACTTCGGCGGCAGCGCTTCGTGCCGTAACTCGACGGGCAAACTCGCTGAGTATGACGGCAACGGTCTGGTCGAGAAATTCCTCGGCTAGCTTTGCGACACTGGCCTCCACGCTCTTGAACCGAGAGACGTTGATCAGCATTGATGCGGCTTTGGCCTGCTGATCTCGGATGCGACGGACTGCGGTTCCTAGAAGGAACTCGATCATCGCAGTCTTGAGCGATTCCGGGAGCGTTACAACGGGGTGGTGGTTCTTGTGTTTGATCGGGATGATTTGAAGGCAATCATCAACGTCGGTGTTGATCGCGGCGTGGCCGCCTTCTGGGAAGTATGTTCCGATCCCGAGGTATGTGTTCGGCGGAGACATGACTCTTATGTAATCGCTCGGAAATAGGTCTTTAAGGATTGTTCCAGGATCTTCGACTTCTGGCTCGCCTTTACCCGGTTTCTCTGTATACTCGAAGGCTGCCTGATCATCGATGAAGATGTTGGCGAATGGGGTAGCTGTGATGGCGAGGTATGAGCTCCGTGTGGATACATCGAGAAGCGCACGGATCGCGCGGTTGACGCTCGTTGGGTCGTCCTTTGCGCGCGTGTTCGGGCTTCCCCAGTCCGATTCGTCGTCGATGACGATGAGAGGGATGTCAAGTCGACCTCCGGGTGCCTGGCTCTTGATGTAGGTCCGGATGTTGTTCAGAAGTGATGGGGTCTTCTTGGTGATGAACACGGTAGGAATTTCGCCTTCGACCCAAGTGATGCTGGAACCGCGTTTGGACTTAGAGAAATCATGGCGAACGGTCGTCATCAGATGAGAGTGAAGATCGGAAATCTGTCCAACACCGACTCGTCGAATTGCCGCGTTGCTGATGCCGTCTTCCCAGGTCTCCGAATCGATGCCGAGAAGATCTGTATCGAATCGAGCTTGCGTCTGCTGCCGCAAGTTCTCAGTGTGACCACCAATAACGATGATTACGCGATATCCGTAGTCGAGTGCCTTGTTGAGAATTCCCAGGTAGGTCGCTGTCTTGCCAGACTGAACCTCGCCCATAAGCAGACCCCGTCTAGGCCACGTTCCATCAGTCTGTGCAGGATCGCCCATTAGCTCAACAACATCATCAGTTTGCTTGTCGAGCGTAGTAATTACGTTTGCTTCCCAGTCGCGGCTGATAAGTAGCTTCTTGTAGGCGTCCCACCGGGGGGTCTCAGTCTCGTTGCGACGTTGTGCAATCCAAGGCTTAAAAGTCGCTTTGTCGACGATCGAGTCGCCCCGCGCCATTTTAACTGTGTGCTCTAGGGTGAGTTCTTTCACGACTTCGTCGATCTCGATCGCGCTTAGCCCCTCGAACATGAGCTTGGCCAAGCCGGCAGCTTTAGTCTCCAGCTCATCGAACGTCAACGGCCGGCTTCGGTTGAAGAACTGTTCTTTGAGATACGCCTTGAACTCAGATTGACGATCATTCAGTGACATGGTTGTCCTTCCAGACGAAATCAACAAGCGACTGCAGATCATCGATAGTGTTGAACGGCTCGACACCGGCCAATTGTGTGAGTGCCACATCGGGGGCCTCATCGAAGAGGCCTGACTGGTGCATGTCCCGGAGCCGAGCGATTATCATCTCGCGCTCTGGCCTAGTTGCTACGACTGGCACGTTCGAAGCAGCCTCAAGGTATGCGTCCATGACAGGGAAAGTGGTGGCGATCGTCTGTAATAGCCCGACGATGCGCTCGGCGTCTTCCGGATCAAGATGGGACAGAACCGATCCTACAAGGGGGCTGTCGAGATTCACCTCATAGAGAAAACCCTCACGAGTTTTGAGTTTCGTCCAGACGTGCGCGACGTCGGTGCGTACAGTTCTGCCTCGGAAGGTGTGGACGCGATGACCGCGATCCAGAATCGGATCGATCAGTTGTCTAAGTCGCGACTTGAACGAGGGCGGTGGCTCTGTCCGGGATTTCTTGATGTCTAGCTGCCACAGCGCGTCCAGGCTTGTCGGCACGTCTACCTTGACACGCGTTTGTTTCGATAATTCATTCATGCCCGCGAGACCGTACCAGTGCCCGTGAGAGATGAGTCTCCGGTTCCGATAAATGTAGAACCCTTGAGCGTCCCGCATTCCGTCGCCGAGATCCGGACGTCGTCGTTCTTCGGGTGTCAGCGCAGATGCGTGCGGAAGAGTGAACCCCTCCACTTTCACGTCAGCACCACCGATACGCAGGGTCTCAAGCGCCGTGCGTTGGGTTTTGGGGTTTCCGGACAGAAACGGATCAATTGGATGTAGTGTGATCCCGTTCACTGTGATGTTGAGGCGCCCCCGCTGATCCGCAAGAAACCTGTGGAAAACGAGGGCGAGACTGGAGCGGACGTCACCGAGTCGCTCCGCGAGAAAGACGCCTGGTGTGGTCGTGTCGCCTAGAAGCAGGTCGAGATCATTCCAGACCACGAGGGTACCGCTTGGCTGAGCGTTGAGTTCGGCCCACAAGGGTAGCGTGCACGTATCCGTCTTGTCGAGAACGTTGAGGAGCCATTCGCCTGAGTCGCGCACGAAGTCAATGTCCCAGCGCAGTGCCGTCACTACCTCATGCCGCTTCGTGGCTACGGTCAAACAACGTGCTTGAGACAGCGAAGCTGTCTTCAAGCCGAGCCCGAACCGTCCAAGATCTGAAGCGTCGCGGTCGCCTGTAGCACCGGCGAGGCGTAGCGCCTCCCGAGCGATTTCAGATGACATACCGCATCCGTCATCCAGAACTGCAACGTACTTGCCTTCGACAACATCTGCATCAATAACGATATTGCGCGCTGTCGCAGTAATCGAGTTGTCGATCAGATCTGCAACGGCAGCTTCCAGCGAGTAACCCACCGAGCGCATGGATTCGAGCAAATTGACGTTCGGCTGGATGATCTCCGACTTCATCGTCTCTCCTTGGTCCGCGCTTTATCTACTCTGCGTGGCTTTGTTCCAGCGCGAAAGCGTTATTAAATTCGATGTTTGGAGCAACGGACGGGTAAGGAATTCCTGCAAAAGACTTGAAGAGTGCGGTAAAAATAGCTGCTGCCCCCTGAACTGGAACTGCCATTCCAATTTGCTTCCGAACGCTTTCTTTGTGTCCTTCAAAGACGAAATCGTCCGGGAACGTTTGCAGACGCGCCCTTTCCCGGTTCGTAAGCGCCCGATTTGCGTCCCAGTGATAGATGTATGAACCGCCACCGCCACCGCCGGTAACAGTGTATGACGGCTTATCGGGTTCAAGTTTTTTATATGTTGTACTAATTGTTGTACGTGTGTTGATATGCAGTCGTTTCGGCATCTCTTGAAGCGCACGCGGAGAAAATGCGTGCTCGCCGGGCCGCAGGAAACTAAGGCGCTCAACAACCTGAGCAGACAGCTGAGAAATCTCGTTGTTCGAAGCACCTGCTGCTATGGGCGGACTGGTAAGTGCCGTTTTTGCAGTAACGTCAACGTCCGCATAGATCTCGGGCGCTGGTACCCGAAAATCTACGTCAAGATCCTCGCGAATTCCCACAATAACGATGCGCTGTCGTCGTTGGGGAACACCATACTCATCAAAAGAGTAAAGGTGGGGAACGATTCTATATCGCAGTCCATCCTCGAGCTTCTGAAGATGTTCAAGGATTTGCTTGAACGCCTTGCCTTCGTTTGCGCCTCGGAGTCCAGATACATTCTCGGCGACAAACCACTGGGGCTTCTTTGAAGCCAAAACCTTGACTCCGTAGCTATAAAGAGGCCCGTATTCGCCGTGCAGTCCTTTCCATTCGCCAACGAGGCTATAGTCATTGCACGGGAACCCGAATGCAAATCCGTCAATTTCCCCGAGTGAATCGATATCTAGATCGTGTACATTCTGGTGGACAACAGCCCCGCCTTCTGATCGGATATCCGTCGCTGAATCTTCCAGTTTTGCGTCACTGCCGTATTCAGGCAGCAAGATATTCCGCAGGTACGTCTTGCAGGTATCCAAGTCGTAATCATTTGCCCAAGCATGCCGGAGTGAGACTCCGGGAACGGACTGTGCCGCGACCCGAGCCCCGAGAGCCATGCCGCCGGGGCCGCTGAAAAGCTCCCCCATACGGTAGTTCAGACTGGACATCGGCATCGTTCCTCGGGCTTCTCAAGCTTGGGCGTTCAGGGGTAGTCTACCGGCGCCTGTTGGCGCACGCCTCGGCTCGGCGTTTGGTCGTTGTCCCCAACGGTAGCTGCCACGACCGACATTGGGGTTCCGCCCATTGCGTCGGATTCTGCTAAGCAGCGACCCCAACCGCTCCTTCGGCGCACTGCCTGCGCGCTAACGCAGGTGCTTCCCCGTTCGACGTGCTTACGCGCCTTGACCCGTAGCAAGAGAACCACGCTGACAGACCCCATGATGGTCAGCTTCATCGAGTTCCAGATGCACAGCAGGACAATGAGGTTCAGCCATCCGGGTCCGCCACTCTCGGTGCGGTCTCGAAGGATGACCGCGGCGATGAGGTATGGGATGGCGAGGAGCATCGCGGGAACGCCCCATTTGAGGCCGCGGCGGGTGCGGATCGCGTCGAGGAGCCGGTTGGTGGGCATGTAGCGGCGCAAGAAGTCATGGGTGTGGACGCTGAGGGTCCAGATGAGGTGGAGCATGGCGGAGTCCTGTCGTGGTCTCGGCGACAAGAACCTTGAAGGACTCACCGGCAAGCGGTGGAGCCATACTGTCGCGACGAGCGACAGCGCACATAGAGAGGCCGCCTCGTCTTCCACTGTACGACAGCCCCGGACAGCTGGAAGGCCTTAGCCCAGCGGTAGCGCACCCTGGCCTTATAGGGGGTGTCTGCGGGAGAATTGTGGTGTGGGGTCAGCGATGAACGAACGTCAGAAGGCGGTCCTGGAGTGGATCGCCGCTGGCTGTCGCCCTGGCGAGGAGCCCGTCGAACGCCACCGGCAGACCGCGGCATCACTGGAGGGGCGGGGTCTGATCCATCTTGACCGCGAGTACGGGAAGCTGTGGCGGGCCTGGCTGACACCATTGGGCAGGTACTGGATCGAGCATCATGCCTACCCGCCCGCGGGGACCATACTGGAGCCGCTGATCGAGACCGGGCCTGAGTCTGCCCTGGCCACCGCTTCGTTGTCGGATGCGGAGTTCATCAACCGCCGCCGGATCATGAAGGCCGACTGGGCACAGGATGGGTTCGCGTTGGTCTGGTTGGACCCGAACGATCAGCGGGCCCTGCACTATGCGTTTCAACCCAGCAAGGACCAGCTTTTGGACGCTGACGCTCTTGAGGACTACCACGCTATGGAAGGAGACCGAACCCGACAAGGTCGCCGAGGCTATGGAGCGGTGGGGCGTGTACGAGCGGGCGTTCGAGCACGCCACGGCAGAGGCCGCACGACTAGAAGCGATCCATGAAGCCGGGATCAAGCCATCACGCAAGCCGCAGAAGGGTCGCAAGTACGAGTTGCAGGCCCTCGCCCGCCCGAGATCGATCTGGAAAAGCTAGCTCACCTCGTCATCCATATGGCTGCGGAGAACGCCCGCAAGAAGGCAGAAGAACCAGCGCTCTCGGACGAGGAGAAGGCGCACGCGAAGGGGGCTGCGGCTCTACTGGGCAAGATGGAGTTCCAGCCCATGTCGGTGCCGCCGTCCCGTCCGCCCCGAACGAATAAGACCCCGGTGGTTCGCCAGGCTCCACGGAAGGTTCCACCGGAGATCGACGCAATGGTCACAGAGGCCTGGGCGTGCCACCGGGCGGGATCAGACCTCGCGGCAGTACTGGTGGCGCGATCCGCCATTGCCGACATGCTCGCCAACTGCGGCGCCCCCGCAACATCGGATGATCTCGGCACCGCACTGACTCGCCTCGTCGATACGGGACGCTTGATGCCAAGCACAGCTCAAGAGGCCGGGAGGCTGCGGTGTTTGACGGTCGTGCGTGGTCACCCTCCCGTCACATCCCAGGAGACCGAAGCCTTGCTGGCCCTGGTCGTGGGCATCCTCAGTGAGCTCTACCCCGGCGGTCCCGACATCTGAACCCGCACGTCACAAGCGCAGCGGGTCCACGGTCTGTGTGGGTGAGGTGCGGTGTGCCGCATCCTTGCCGGTGAGAGCTCTGGCGGCCTCGACGGCTTGCCGCGCACGGGCCGCCTCGATCTTCTGGGAAATCATCTGAGGTGCTGGGCCGAGCGGAGCACGGCCGGTGATGCGATAGCGGTCGCGATAGGCGGCGACGATCATCGCCTGCTGCCGCCAAGCCGCTGCGGTGCGAACCTCTTTGGGCTGCCCACCGAGCGCGGCTATCCACTCATCCGAGCTCGTCAGAGCGGAATCGAGACACGCTTCCGCCCGTTGCTCGATGAGGTCCCGTCGCTCGTCAAGGGATCGCCGCATCTCAGTGGACATTGGCCCGTTTGCTTCCGGGATGAGCCCGGCGATCAGACGCGGCGCCCGACGAGTACGCCCGGACCCTGCCGGGCGCGAGGTCGCACGCTCAACACGGTGGTGAATCACGGATGCGAGATCGTCGACGTCATCGAGTGATCGCGCTTGAACAAGCTTCGGGAGCAGGACGTCCGTGTTGTAGTGATTGGCTTCGGCTCGGCGGAGTTCCGCGGATAGCGCTCCGTAGGCGTCGGAGCCGAATACGTCATCGACTTGCTGCTCCGTCAGGCCGCTGCGGTGGAGGAGGTTGGCCCAGCGGTCGTGTTGGGCAGCTTGGGCGATGGTTTCGTACTCGGCCGCGAGCTGGGCGATTGAGCCCCAGCGTTCGTGTTCGGCGGTGATGGTCTCGTGCGCGGACAGTTCCGCGCCGGCGTGTTGCAGGACTCCGTAGAGCACGGAGCGGGCGGTGGCATAGGGGTTCTCACTCGGGTGGGCCTGGTCGTGGTTGTCGTCGGGTTGGTCGATGGCGACGTAGGCGTGGTTGGCGTGACGTCCGCGGGTCATGGCAACGTAGAAGTTCTCCCGCGTCGACCGAGACGTCGCCACCGTGTGCGCAGTATCGGTCGTGATCCCTTGAGCCCTATAAGCCGTTTGCATAGCCGAGGTGCCCCAAACACACTCACCTGTGATCCTGCGCGTGTGCGCAGTTTCAGTCTACTGGCGACTCACGGACATGCCGCCTAAGCGCCGGTGATGCGTTGACCGCACGGAGGTCGCTGGCCTCTCTCCCGGGCGGTCAGCGTACAATGGGAGACTGGGAGAAGACACGTAACCGGAGAATGGAGCATGGCTTGGCGGTTCCGCAGTCCAAGGCCGAGTTGCTGTACGCCGTCGAGGACGGATACGGCAAGCTTGCCCGCGATCTTGTCCGGGTGCCGGAGACGCGGGCGCGTGAGACGTCATTGCCAGGGCACAAGGCCGAAACGATGATGAGCCCGGCTGATCTGGTGGCGTATCTGATCGGCTGGAACGAAACGGTGCTGTCCTGGCACGAGCTGCGGGGCCGTGGGATTGAGCCCGAGTTTCCAGTTCCGGGGCTCACCTGGAATCAGCTCGGTGACCTCGCTCAACGCTTCTACCGCGACTACGCTGACCTGTCGTGGCCCGAGTTGCTTGAGCGTTTCGAGCAAGCGAAGTCCGGCGTTGTCTCCCTCATTACCGGACTCAGTGACGAGGAACTGTATGGAGAGCCGTGGTACGGGAAGTACACGGCAGGCAGGATGATCCAGTTCAATACTTCTTCGCCCTACGCCAACGCGCGCCGCCGCATCAGGGCCTGGCTTCGAGAGCAGTCCACGACCGCATAGTGCGTCAGAGCCCGCGCCCCGGTCCTTCCCGTCGCGAATTGCTGGGGTGAGAGTCGCGCTCGAACGGCTCGTGGAGCTGTCGCGCCCGCCGTGCTGCCTGCTGCCGCTTGTGCTCCTGTTCGGCGCGGTTAGCCTCGATGCGCCGGGCGGCGTCGTTGACGGGAAGGCTGCGGAGTTTGTCGGCCTCGGCGCGGTTCAGAGCGGCTCTCGTGCGGGCGTTCTGGGCGTTGCGGTGCGGGTTGGTGGTGCGCATTCCGAACTGGTCGCGGCGGGCTTCGTCGGCTCCGAGTTCGATGAACAGCAATGCCACACGCTCCCGGCGGTGCCGCTGCTGAGTCATCCTGCGTTCGGCG
This sequence comes from Actinomycetales bacterium, assembly GCA_015654475.1. Lineage (GTDB taxonomy): Bacteria > Actinomycetota > Actinomycetes > Actinomycetales > Microbacteriaceae > UBA3913. Next base: position 47,687 of record JAATGV010000021.1, on the reverse strand, counting down.
TGCGCTGCTTCGACAGCACGGACGGCATCGCTCACGCGGGGGTCGTCCTCGGCCTTCCGTGCCGCTGCCTGCGCCGCCCATGTGTGGAGTGCCAGGCGAGTACGGGGCGGTTCACCGCACCAGCCGTCGCGTACCCACTCCCACTGAGCCTGCGCCTGCTCCTTGGCGGCCTGATGCTCGGCGCGGACTTTGCGCTTGCCGAATCTGCCGACAGTCGAGGCTCGAGCACTGGTCGCGGCTTCGTTCTCCACGGCATCGAGGTAAGCCGTGCCGTACTGCTTTGCTTGTTCAACGAGCGGTCCCGTGAGCTCGGCGCGCACCTGCTCGGCCGCGTGGATCGCGGCGGCGTCTTGCTCATCTTCGGCGCGATGCGCGTCGCGTTGGGCATCAAGGCGTGCGGTGATCCGCTCCCACCTTTCCGCCTGACTCTGGGCGCGCTCGGCCTCCTGATCGAGGCGGGCGAGTTCTTCGGTGACGAGCCGGACCGGGCCGTCGCTGACGAGGCCGTGCACGGCCTCGACGGCTTGGGCGGTGGCGTGGTCGAGGCCCCGGTCAGCCGGGTCGCGTTCCATCGCGGCGATGAACTGCGCCTTGGCGTCGGCCATGTCCGTGGCGGCGATGTGAAGCCGGTTCGTCTCGCGACCTCTGGTCATGCCGACGTAGACGCCCGTCGCGCTCGTCGCCTCGGTCAGCACCGTGTGCGAGGCGGCAACGGTTGCGCCTTGGACACCGTACGCGGTCGCCGCGTAGGACAGGTGCGCGTGCTCTGCCACATATTCGGCGGGCAGGGTGACGGTGTGGGGGTTCTTGCGGCCGCTACCGACCTCGCGGACGTAGAGGGTGCCGTCATCGGTGACGTGCTGCACGACCCATTGCTGCCGGTTTGCCACGCCCAGATCGCTGTCGTTCCTGCGGGTCTGGATAACATCACCCCGACCGATGGGGAGGCCGTCGCTGCCGGTCGCCGTCAGCGCGTCATCGACCTCTCTGCGCTCGACACGGCCGGTGCGGATGCACTCGTTCAACGCCGCCGCCTCGTCATTCGTCGCGACGATGATCGCCTGCCCGCCGCGAGCGTGAGTGGTGATGTGCTCGCGGGCCTGCTCCTCGTCGGCGTGCAGGGTGACAAGCCCCATCGTCGCGAGTCGGTCAAACACCTCGCCGGGGCTTACCCGGTCGCGCATCCGAAGCGTCAGCGCCGCGTACTCAGCGTCATGGAAGAGGAACCCGGCCCCGTGATGACGGCGAGGTTGCAGGGCATCGCGTGGATGCATCAGCGGCCGGGGAAGAAGCCCGCCGACCTGAAGAACAAGCAATGGTGTCGGCAGGAACTCCGCGAGGCCGGATATGACTCCGCAGGCCTCGAACACCATCCGGTGCAACCGATGGTGTCGGTGGATGACCTGGCCGTGCAGGAGATTGCATCACGGCCCTGGACCGCACGCCGCCGCATCCTCTGCGTGGACGCAGCACACGGTCCAGGAGCACATCGCCCGCATCACCACCGAGCACGGCGTGCAAGCGACGCCCGCCGAGTTGCGCGAGTTCATCAGCCTGGCGACCAAGCTTGCTGTCTCGGATTGTTTCTCCGTCCTCCCGCCCGGTGCGCCGACGCCAGAACACGTCGCGCACCTGACCAGCCTCAGCGTGATTGCTGCCTAGACCGCGCTGCGCAACGCCCGCGACGCCCAAGCGAGAGCAGCCGTGGCCCATGCCGAGGCAGACGCACTCCGGGACCTCCCCGTCAACGAGGCCGCGCGGCGCATCGAAGCCAAGCGTGCACAGCGGGAGCAGATACGACGACAGTCGGCACAGCGGGAACGGCAGCGTGAACCGTTCGAACGCAACATCCGTCGCCCCGATCCGGATCGGGGCGGGCCGACACGCGGCCTGTGAGTTTGCATATTATATAATAAGTGCGCATACTAGTTGGATGGTAGTTCTTGATTCATATTCGGCACGGACATCTCATGATTTCGACCTGGTGTTCTCTCTATGGGCTGACCCTGAGAGCTGGCCGGATTGGGATGCAGGGGTTCGGGAAGTCACATTCTCGGGTCCGGCGAGGGTCGGCGCTCGGGGGCGGATGCGTCCAGCTTCTGGCCCGGCCTCGTCGTTCACGGTGACAGCGTTCGAACCCGGTCGAGTGTTCACGGACACCTCACCATTGCTAGCGGCGAAGCTCGTCTTCGATCACGTTGTCACCCCGGCACCGGATGATGAGGCTTTGATAGAGGTTGTCGTGCGGATCGAGGGCATGCCCGCACCCCTGTGGAAACGGATTCTCGGCCGGAGCCTGAGGAACGCAGCACGGTCGAGCGTCATCGGCCTGCTCGCACACTTGGACGCGGCATGAGTCGCGGATGGCTGGGGGTCGTCTCCGCCGCGCATGTGCGTCGCGGTGTCGAACTCGGCATCGCACAGATCAACCACGGCAAACGCGCACCCCTGGCGCGAATGAAACCCGGAGACACCCTCATCTACTACTCTCCAACGCAGCAGCGTGGCGACTGCACCCCGTACCAGTACTTCACCGCGATCGGCGTCGTCGCCGATGATGAAATCTGGCAGGCCGACGAGGGTGACTTCACCCCTTACCGCCGACGCATCGACTACCTCGCGACGACTCCCGTGCCCCTCGCCGAACTCCGCACCCGCCTTCATCTGACCGGGGAACCGAACTGGGGCTACCGGCTTCGCTACGGACTCGTACCGCTCGACGCCCACGACGTACAGAACATCAAAGCAGCGATGCGAGCATGACCGGCGCACTCGACACCGCCTACCCCGACCCGCAGACCAGTACCGGGCTCATGCTGTGGCGGGTCACGAACTCCTGGCAACGCACCATCCGGGCCGCGCTCGCCCCATTCGAGTTGACCCATGTGCAGTTCGTCCTCCTGGCAGTACTCACCTCGATGGATCATGAGACCCCGGTCACACAGCGCGACCTCGCAACTCGCGCCGCGACCGATCCCATGATGACCTCACAAGTGCTCCGTACCCTGGAACGCAAAGGCCTGATCGAACGCCTCGCGCACCCGACCGACGGAAGAGCAAAGACCCTCGCCCCAACACCCGCCGGAGTCAGCCTCGTGAACCGTGCGAACGCCGCAGTCGAGCACGCCGACCGCGCCTACTTCGATCCTCTCGGCGACACAATCCAGAGCTTCACACAGTCCCTGACGATCCTCACCGCAGAGAACATCGAACCCATGTAGACGTGAACCGCATGAGTTGTTTCGAACACGCTCATGAGGGCAACGAGCCGCTTGCGACCAGGATGCCGGTAGACTGGAACTGCGTACACACTCACCTATGATCGTGTGCGCAATTCCAGTTTACCGGCGACTCAGGACGCATCGCCCAGGCTCGGACGATTCCGCCGCACGATTTCTTGACCTTGTGGCGAACGGCGAGAACTCAGCGTTCACCGCGGAGGTTGATGCCTCTACTCGGGGATGTCGATGATCTCTCCGTTGCGGGGCAGGGAGCCCTTGAACGACAGAGGCACGGCGTTGGCGCGCTCGATGTCAGGGGTGTTGATCGCTTGGACATGAACGTGCGGCTCGGTACTGTTGCCGGAGTTTCCGCAGAGTGCGAGCGTGGTGCCTACCTGCACGAGCTGTCCCGTCTGGACTTTCAGGCTTCCTTGTTGGAGATGGCAGAGGGCGACCACGACACCATCGGTCTCGACGAGCACGTGGTTACCGGCAAGCGCTATCCACCCTGGTTGGGCTCGGCGTTGCTGGGTGAGGGCGTAGCCGATAGACGGTAGTCCGCGATATGCAGGATGGTCCGGTTCGGTGTCGTGCGCGGCGACGACGATCCCCTCGACAGGTGCCAGCAGGGTGCGCCCGAAGCCCGGGAACCTCTCTGGTGGTTCGGGGCGCACGAGGGAACCGAACGTGATGGGCGCGGTGCGTCCGGCGCCATCGCCGGGAACGAAGTCGATTGCGTAGGACGTGGCCAGCAATGCTGTGCCGTGGCTGGGCACCCGGTTGGCTGGGCTGTTCTGCACAAGCCACTTGCCCCTGAACGGGTATTCCAGATCGATAGAAGTAACCATGCGGCTCCTTTCTGTCGTTCTGTCGTTCTGCCGTCAGGCGTCCAGCCCGAGAACGGGGCGCAGCTCTGCACCGTTGCGCGTAGCCCATTCTCCCATCGTCCGCGCAGCTGCACCGCCGAGTCAGTGTCGTCTTGAGTGCGAAGCTCAGTCGAACACAGGGGTCAGAGCCCACACTCTGGATGACCGCGGTGTGGACTGACTCCGTGGGTCACTCGCTCGTAAGGGTCACGGAGCCTGCGCGCGTAGCTTGATCACTGTGGTGGGCGAGGGTCGCCGTCACGCTCGACGTACTCGGCGATCAACCGGTTCTTCTCTTGCTCGATCTGCCGCGAGCGCGATGAGAAGTCGACGACAAGTTCCTCCGGCACTGCGACGATCGCCCATGCAGGGTTTCGGTCGCACCCTATTTCTCGGGCTTCCCATTCCACGCCGAAGGTGCGGGTGAGGTGGTCGGCGAACACTGCTTCGTGCAGTTCCGACAGTGCGACCGTTGCTGCGCGCAGGGGTCGGCCGTCGAGGGATCGCCATTTCCCGTCGTGAGTGGTCTGCACCTTATTGGAGATCACGACGTGCGTGTGCAGGTGGGGGGCACCTGCTCTGCTGTCGTAGTGGTCGAACGCGGTTGCGATCAGCCCAGTCACGTCGACCTGCGCAACCGCCCCGTTGCGTCCGACAGCGCCGACACGGGCTGCGGTAACCTCTCGTTCCATAAACGCAACCATCTCCGCAACCGCTGAGTGGTGCGCATCCTCAATCAGCGATTGCGTGCCCGCATCCGACACCGACCACAACACCGACGCGGACTTCGGAATCGAGAACGTGAAGTCGAACCCTGCAACCTCCTTCCGCGACCCCTTCGCCAACTCCTCGGCCGCGATTGCAGCGACCGCGCCCGCCCCCTCGGTCACGCCGAGGTCGCCATCGAGCTTGGCGGCGTGTTGCTGGATGCGCTCGGTCGCTGTCGGATAGTTAGTTCCGATACGCAGACCCGAGCGGGTCACCGGTCACGGGATCACGGCCCATGCCAACCAAGAGCTGGAGTTGAGTCTCGGTAACTTGATCACCTGCCGCGACCGCACCACTGCCGAGCGCGGGCACAGCTGATCCGAGCCACCGGGGGGGGTCGGGATGCCTTCTTCAGCGTAGTAGCGGGGCAGGGGTGTCGAGAGGTCCCGATCGCCGTCACCGGAGGCGACGGTGCGCAGCAGGTACTTGTAACCGTCCCCCGTGCTCGTGCTCATCACGCGCATCGAAACCGTCATGCTCGTAGGTGTTCGAGGCATACCCTGCGAAGACATCGCAAGGCCCGCATCACATCGCCGATAAAGTTGGACTATGAAGGCCGTTTTCGGGGCATCGGCTCTCGTTGCACTGGGATTCGCGTGGTACCAGATTCGACAGGTCGATCAGTCGAACAAGGCATTGATCGCCTCGAACGAGTTGGCCCGCCAAGTCAACATTGAGGCCGTCAGGTCCAGGGTTCAGGTTGCCCTGGAAGCTAGTCGCATCGTTCAGAAGGACCGTGGTGCATCGGCGACGGGCACGCTCTACATCGTCGTGCGAAATATCGGAGTGAGTCCTGCAAGCGATGTTCGGCTACGCGTGAGTCCGCCATTCACGTCGCTAGAGAAGTTCTTCAAGCCCGGAATGATGAGCGGGCACTTCGCCGAGGTAAACGAGACCTTCAACGGTGAGGTGCACTTCCCGACGCTCAACCCAGACAACTCCTACACATGGTTCCTCGGACGCGTGCCGGAGCTGTTCCAAGACGGCTCTGGGATCCCGCGTCGCGGGGAGGTGGCGAGCGAGTACACGGGAACTGCATCTCCAGAACCATTCCGCGAGACGTTGTTCTTGACCTCGATGTCGAGAAGCGCATCGAGTTGCCCGTCGACCCACTCGTGCGAATCGGCAAAGATGATGCACATCGAATACCACACGGGGTTCTCAACACTTAATCCGTCGACTGAATCGGCTGCGAGCTTCCCGGCTCAGAGGACATTGGATTCTCCGCACGCCTACGCCGAGCATCGACCGCTTCCGAGATGCGGTCCAGACGCCTGAGCCATTCGTTGCCTTCGGTCGGTTGAGGCTGCTGTCTGGGTCGCCGCTTCGTCATAGCCGCACTTTATCTCCGACGTCTGACGAGTCAGGCGGCGCGCCTCGCTTGCAAGACGCGTGGTGGCTCTGAGGCGGGCTGACGAGGGGGTCCGCGGGCGTGCTGGCGGCGCTCAGAGGCCCTCTCAGAGCGATGAGATATCGCACCCAAAGAAACAGATAAATCCCCCGAAAGATCGCCCGATCGCCCACTTACTGTCTATACTGAACATATACAGTAGGCATGTTGGGAGGCGTCAGGTATGCGCGTGATCGTCTCGGCGGTGTCCGGCGTCCCGCTCTACGAGCAGATCGTGGAGCAGGTTCGGCAGCAGATCATGGCCGGCGAGCTGGCGGCCGGGACCGCGTTGCCGTCGCTACGGGTGCTCGCCAGCGAGCTGCGCATCAGTCTCATCACGACGACGCGTGCGTACAACGACCTGGCCGCCGAGGGTCTGATCGTGAACGTGCCGGGCAAGGGTTCGTTCGTCGCTCAGCTCGACCCGGACGAGGCCCGGCGCGGGGCGCTGGAGCGTGCGCGCGAGGGATTGCGGCAGGTCGTCGCCCGCACCCGTCATACCGGGCTCGTGTCGCTGGACGAGCTGACCGAGATGATCGCGGAGGAATGGGAACGATGAACACGACAGGGAACGTCCTCGAGGCGACGGCGCTGGTGAAGCACCGTCGCGACTTCATCCTCGGGCCGCTGGACCTGCACATCCCGCGAGGCTTCGTGACCGGGATGGTCGGCGCGAACGGGTCAGGCAAGACCACGACGCTACGCACCCTGTTCGGCCTGACCCGCGCCGACGCCGGCCGCATCACGATCCCGCCGACAAGCGAAGTCGGGATCGCGTTCGACCAGCCGTTCCTGCTCCCTGACTGGCGCATCCGCGAAGCCGCCGCGATCTACGCGAGCTTCCGGCCAGGCTGGGATCAGGCATGGTTCGATCGCCTGTGCCGCCGCTTCGGGCTGCGCGCCAACGCCAAGGTGAAGGAGCTTTCCCGCGGCGAGGGCAACAAACTCATGATCGCGCTGGCGATGGGCAACCATCCCGACCTGCTGATCCTGGACGAGCCGACGAGCGGACTCGACCCCGCCGCCCGCGCCGACCTGGTCGACCTGCTGCGCGAGCACATGGCCCGCGAGGACGCCTCGCTGATGTTCTCCACCCATATCACCAGCGACCTGGAGCACTTCGCCGACTACCTCGTGTTCATCGACGCGGGCCGCATCATCTACCAGGGCGCGCTGGACGACCTCGTGCAGGACTTCGCCTACGTCCAGGGAGCCCTGGACGACCTGACACCCGGCAACACGCCGCTGATCCGCGGGCTGCGCCGAGGCCGGGGCAGCTTCGACGGGGTCATCCGCATCGCCGACTCCGCCGCGTTCAGCTCGGAGGTCCAGATCGAAGCTCCGACGATCGAGCAGATCGTCGTCCACCACCAGCGACGCACCAACGAGGAGGACTGACATGAGGACCATCGCCCGGTTCATCGGACTGGACCTGCGCTCTCTACGCCCCTATGCGCGGAACCTCATCATCCCGGCCGTCATCATCCTCGTCGCCGCGGTCCTGCCAACCCGCAGCCCCTACGCGATGATCCCCGCGGCCGCCGTGTTCGCGGTCATCATCGCCCCGCAGTACCTATTCGGGAACGACGAGCGCGGCCAGCTCGACAGCCTCTACACTGCGCTTGGCATTCCCCGCCGCCAGGTTGTCTCCGGCCGCTACGCGACCAGCCTGCTGCTGCTGATCGCGCTCACCGCGGTCGGCCTGATCCTGGCCCCACTGACTGCCCTCGTGCTCAGGGTCGAGCTGAGTTGGGCAATCGCGGCGGCACTCGCCGCCGGCAGCGCCGCGATAGTCGGCGCCCTGCTCGCCGTCGAGCTGCCTGCCTACTTCGCCCTCGGGGCCACCCGTGCCCGCACGGTCGGGTTCGCTGTCCCTGCCGTCTCGATCGTCGCCGTGGTCCTCGCAGGATGGGCCTTCCCCGACGCCGGAATGACCCTGCTCGGCTGGCTGCAAGGCACCAGCCCTGGCTGGCTCGCCCTCACCGCACTTGCGATCCTCGCCGCCCTCGGCACCGCGTCGAGCGTTCTGGCCACACTGCTATACGCCCGTCGCGACCTGTGAGCGCGTCCAAGGAAACATGGGCACATCCGACTCGAGTGCGCACACATGTCGGCAACTCAAATTTTCCCTGCCGGCAAACCGAACTTTGTGCCCGTTCTGGCGCGCACCCTCACCATGCATACTGTCAGCGCTCCGGTGGCGTATGACTGTGTGAAGCTGATCGTCGTTCGGTCGGGATCGGCCATCGTGTTCAGCGAGTTGGTCGAGAAACCCATGAACGTGGGCTACGTGGTTCTGCTCGGTCCGAACACGTTGTGTGGAAGCGAGCCTGAGGGCTGGGTCACCACTACGACCCTGCATCTGGATACGGACTATGTCGTGGATCAGGTGTTTTGGCAAAATGCCTCGATCCTGGCCAACCGGCTCGCTACGGGCTCCGGCACACCGGGGTCACCTGGATGGCCGACGCCGGGGTTCCCCTGCAGATCCTCCAGAAGGTCCTCGGTCACGCCTCGATCGAGATCACTCGCGGCTACCTCAACCCTGATGACCGGAATCTCGCCGCCGCCGAACAGGCCAACGCCTTCCTCTCCGACGCGGGAGAACGTCGTCAGGCCCGCCACGACAACCCACACGCCCGCGCGGCATATGACCCGTCACGCCACGGGCACGGCACCGGCACGAATTCTGGTCCCCCTTTCCACAGTTCCGGGCGCCCCGGACCGAAAGTTATCCACAGATCGGCTCAGGGCAGCCATCGAGCACGCACCAGAAAACCTGCCGGACGACGACGCCCAACCACCACAAATCCCCGGAAAATCACGGGAGAAGACCCCGCAACCTAGATCAATGCTTGGAGGGCACCCGCGTAGCGCGGATGCCCTCCAAGTGGTCGGGCTGCTCCCTGCGCCGGTCGCGCGCAACCAAGCGAAGCTGACGCTTCGCCTCAAGCGCGCACCCGAAACCGCAGGGGCCCATTGCAAGACCACCTACACGCAATAGCGGGAGACCATTTTATGGTCTCCCGCTATCGCATCTGTCGGGCTGACAAGATTTGAACTTGCGACCCCTTGACCCCCAGTCAAGTGCGCTACCAAACTGCGCCACAGCCCGTCAGTCGTCGAACATGTCGACAACCTAAGCAATATTACACGCCCAGACCCGGGCCTCGCTCCCTAAGCAAGTGATGAGTCAATCCAGCCACCGGCCAAACCCAGACCAGACCAGACCAGACCAAATCAAACTCAGCCCAGCCCAGCCCGGCCTCAAACCCAACTCAGCCCCTACTCACCACCCTCCCCGACCACCGAGTCCGCGATCCGAAACGATCGCGCACCGACTCGGAATCCCGGAACAACGTTGATGTCACGGGCGAGTGGATGCGCCACCGGGGTCGTGCGAAGCCCCGAGCGCTCCGTCGGGTTGATGCCGAGCAGCGCGGTGAGCGCTGCGACAGCGGACGCAGCCGACCACGCTTGGGGACGGCAGGCCGCGGGATAGGCGGCCGGAACGCCTGCTTCAGAACGGCTGGTCCCCGAGTAGAGTTCCGGAATCGTGTAGTCGAACGCCTCCGCAGCGGAGACAAGGCCTTCCGCGATGTCGGCAGCCTCGCGAAGGTATCCCTCTTTCACCATGCCACTGATCGTGATCGCCGTGTCATGCGGCCAGATGGAGCCTCCGTGGTAGCTCAGCGGCCAGTATCCTGCCGACCTGTCCGACATCGTACGAATTCCGAATCCGGAGTTCATTTCCGCAGAGACGAGCCGACGGGTCACAGCCGCGGCACCATCCGACGTGAGGATTCCTGTACCAAGCAGATGCCCCATGTTGCTGGTGGCCGAGTCGACGAGACGCTTGTTCGCATCGAGAGCGACCCCCGGATATGCACCCAACTCGTCGTCGCACCAGTAGGTGGAGTTGAATCGTTCCTTGAGCCTGTCGGCCCATTCGCGCCAACGATCCGCCCCCGGACGACCAAACCTGTCGAGCAGACGAGCGCCGTCACGCGCCGCCTGATACGCGTATCCCTGGACTTCACTGAGGGCTATCGGCCCGTCGGCGAGGCGACCGTCACGCCATTGGATGGAGTCGCTGGAGTCCTTCCAACCCTGGTTAGCGAGCCCGTGCCCGCTCACGTCCTCATATTCGAGGAAGCCATCCCCATCAGAATCCCCGTAGCCGCTCATCCAATCCAGCGCCGATTCGAGAGCCGGAAGAAGGCGCTCGACGGCCTCCTCTTGCATTCCCCAATCCCAAGACTCAGCGAGGAGGGAGATCCACAAGCATGTCGCGTCGATGGTGCCGTAATACTGCGGTGGCAGAAGCATTTTCCCTCCGCCGGCTTCGACGGGCAGAGCCCGGAGTTCGTGCAGGATCTTGCCTGGCTGCTCCGCCGTCTGCGGCACGACTGCATGTCCCTGTCTGCGCGCAAGGGTCTTCAGGGTCCCTTCCGCAAGCCGCGTTCCGAAGGGCAGGAGGAAGCGGGCTGCCCAGAGCGAGTCTCGTCCGAATAGGGTGAAATACCAGGGCGCGCCCGCGGCAAGGAACTCGTCTTCGGGTTCGTCGACGATGGCCATCCGCAGCTCAGCGAGGTCGCTCAGCGAGCGATTCAACCAGCGACCGAGGCGGGGGTCCCCCGATGTCACATGGATGCCATCCCATTCGGCGCTGCCCGGCGCTGCGGTGACGATGGATGCGCCCGAGAGTTCCAGCGTCCACTCAAGCGTGCTCTCGCCTCCTGCAGGAACAGTCACACGCCAGATCAACTCGGTGCCCGCACGGTCGTGCCTCAGCTCTGCCTCCGGGGCATCGAGGATCGCGATGGTGCCCGCCGAGTCCAGGCGCGCGTGGCCTGCAGGCTGAGGGACGAAGGCAGCGGCCACGGAAGGCGCCCCGCCCTTGACCGCCTGCATGTCGTCGTCCGCTCCGACGAGCGTGACCCGGAGCGTGGTGTTGATCGCCTCATCGAGTCCGTTGCTGAGCAGGATCCGCTCGCGCAGAGTTCCAGCACGCAGGCTACGACGGCGCTCAACGGCGACCCGAGGGTCAGCTGTCGGGGCAGGGAACTGGCGGGCAAGGGCGAGATAACTGCTCGCACTCGCGCTCAGGCGCTCAGTGGAAACCGCCACCGGGGCGACACCGTCGAGGTCGATTCGGCATGCAGACACCACTCGCCTATCCCCAAAATAGATGCCGTCGATCGGGCGACTGCCAATGTCGCCGCTCGGGTCCGACCAGACTTGGGCGGGTGCGGAGACGAGGATGCTGCGATCGTGGAGCCACGGCTGGAGGCTGGAGTCAGACATAGGAGTTGTACTCATTCCGTTGTGAGGGAGTGGTTAAGAAAAGAGGGATGGGTGTTGGCTGGTTCAGTGATTCGCGAGGCGTACGGGCGTGATGGTTGTCTTGCGAACATGGTCCAGGTCCTGCTCGATCCAATAGGCGTTTCCGCTGCTCTCCGCGACGATCTCGTCCACCTCGGTGCCGCGGTAGACGATCCCCACCCCCTCATCCAGGGCATAGCCTGCCGAAAGTTCGCCACGGGCGATGGCGCCCTCGTGAATCTCCTGACGCTGCGGATCCGAGTCGTAGTGGACCCCAAGGGAGTGCGGGATGAACCCGAGCCCGTCATGGAAGGTGGCTATCTCGGGCCCGAACGAGGCGGTCGTTCCCGAAGTGTGCCAACAGAGTGCACCCGCGGAGATGCCCGCGAGAATGACTCCACTGCTCCACGCCTCCGTGAAGACACGGTCGAGCCCATGCACGCGCCACACCGCAAGAAGGTTTGAGACGCTCCCTCCCCCAACCCAGACGACATCGCTGGAGAGCACCGCCTCGCGCAGGTCCGGAACGTTGGGGTGCGGGAAGAGCCTCAGATGAGACACTTCAATGCCCGCCGCCTTGCCTGCCGCTATTTCGTCGCCCTCCGCGGCCCTCTGGTCGCCGCCCGCGGTGTTGACGTGAAGAACGCGAGGCGCGCGGCCGGTCACCCCGGCGAGCTCGACCGCGTAGCGCATCAACCTGCCGTAAGAGGCGTCGAGCCATCTCCCTGGGCCCATCCCCGCACAGGTTGCGAGGATGGTGGGCACGCTGGTTGTCATATCTCGGGTCTTTCGTCAGACATGGGGTTGGGATGCTCGGCAGCGGGAGCGTCTTTGGTCATTCCTTGACGGCTCCTTCGCTCGAGTTCATGATCTTCTTCTGGAAAAGGAAGAACAGCACCGCAACCGGGATCGTCATGATGACCGCCGCCGCGAGCTTGATGGGATATTGGGTGCCTGCGGAGAGCTGCCCGCTGGCAAGCGAGGCCACACCCTTGGTCAGGGTGGTAAGCGCCGGAGACTGGGCAGAGACGATGAAGTGACTGAGCTCGTTCCACGACCCTTGGAAGGAGAGGATGATGATGGTCACCAGCGCCGGCCGGGCCATCGGAAGCACGATGGACCAGAAGATCCTGAAGGATCCTGCGCCATCGATCCTGGCCTGCTCCTCCACACTTACGGGAATGGAGTCGAAGAAGTTCTTCATGATGAAGACGCCACTGGCATCAACGAGGAGCGGCAATATCATTCCGGCGTATGAATCGTAGATGCCCACCTGATTGATCACGAGGAACTTCGGGATGAGTAGAACGACCATCGGTACGCTCATCACGGCTACAAGCCCGCCATACACGACGTTGCGGCCACGGAAACGAAGTCGCGACAACGCATATCCTGCAAGGGAGTTGAAGAATACCCGGCCGAGCGTGACGAATATCGTGACGATGACCGAGTTCTTCAACCAGATGGGAAAGTCCGAGTTGAGGAACAGCCTGCGGTAAGCCGCGGTGGTCCACATTTCGGGGACGAGCGAGATCGGGTTGCTCGCCGCGTCTGCATCTGTTTTGAAAGATGTCGCGATCTGGATGAGGAACGGGAAAATGTAGAGGACCGCAAGCGCGAGGAGAAGTGCATAGACCAAGCTGGATGCAGCCGCCCTGCGAGGGTTGAACTCGCGGTGACGATGTACGGCAAACGCGCTCACCGTTGTGCCTCCTTCTTCTTCGCTACGAGCGACTCGTAGTACCGGCGCTGCCGCCGCGGGAGCGGGCGTTCCCGGAAAGCCCAGCGCAGCACGATGGTGAGGACCACGATGATGACGAATAGAACGAAGGAGATCGCGGCCCCACGCCCCCACTGCTGGTTATTGAATGCGGTGGAGTACGACAGATAGGCGGGAGTGACCGTCGTCTTTCCTGGGCCTCCCTGCGTTCCGGTGTAGATCTGGTCGAAAACCTGCCAACAGCCGATGATCCCCAGGGTCACCACCGTGAACAGTGTCGGCTTGAGCTGCGGAAGGGTCACCTTCCAGAACTTCTGCCAAGCGTTGGCGCCATCCATGGTCGCAGCCTCATCCACTTCCGGGCTGAGGTTCTGGAGCGCCGCGATGAACAGCAGCATGAAGGTTCCGCTCGTCGTGAACACGGCCATCAGGATCAGGGCGAACATGGCGAAGGATGGGCCCGATATCCAGTCCCAGAGCGAGACGCCGAGGAAGTCGGCGTTCTCCATCCAGGCCGGTCCGTTCGAGATCCCGAGCCAGCCGAGCACCGTATGAAGTACTCCGTCCGGGTCATTGAACCAGTTCGGACCATTGATGCCGACCCAGGAAAGCACCTTGTTGATCGATCCTGAAGCGCTGAACAGGAACATCCAGAGCACGGTGATCGCGACCGTGCTGGTCACGGACGGGAAGTAGTAGGCGGTGCGGAAGAACCCGCGCCCGTGCAGCACCCGCTTATTGACCATGGCGGCGAGCCCGAGCGCAAGTGCCGTCTGGAGCGGCACCACGAGTAGGACGTACCAGAGGTTGTTACGAAGCGAGGTACCGAAGTCCTGCTGCGCGAGGCCTCCACCCGTGAGGACATCAGCGTAATTGTTGAGTCCCACGAACTCGACGCCGGAAGAGAATGGGCTCCCACGGCCGCCCCAGTCGGAGAAGCTCACCCAGAGCGCCATCCCGACGGGTATCACCAGGAACAGCCCGAGAATGACGACCATGGGAGTGATGAACATCCACCCCGCCAGGCTCTCGCCGTGCCGAAGACCGGACCCGGCACGGCGAGAGCCACCAGCGCGATGAGACGCGCGAAGATGCATCGTCATTCTGTTCACTCGGAGAGAGCTGCTTCGAGGTTCTTCTGCGTCTGTGCGAGGATCGCCGCCGGGTCGCCCGTTGCGAGAGACTCCAGCTTGGAATTGAAATCGCTCACCACATCCGACGCGCCTTTGGCGGTTGGCACGCCTGCCGCATACTCTGCTCCGTCAAGGAAAGCGACAAGGTCGGGGTTCTCGGCTTTCCACTGATCTGCGGCCGACTGGATGGACGGCATCACGCCGAAGGCGGAGGAGAAGGCCATCTGGTCGTCTGTGCTTGTCAGCTTTTCGACAAGCGCAACAGCATCGGCCTGGTCTGCGCTGTCTTGCGAGATTCCCCAGCAGTTCGTGAACTGGAGGGTTCCCTGTCCTACGGGGCCTGCGGGCAGCTCGACGACCTTGTAGCCGAGATCCGGGTAGTCAGCCGAAAGGCTCCCTACCAGCCAGTTTCCCTCGATAGCCATCGCCGCGTCGCCGTTGCCGAATGCCTCGCCACCCCAGCCTGCGCCAAGATCCGCCGCATATTTGACCGACCCGGAGTTGAGGAGCGACTTCACCTCGGTGAGAGCGGTGACGTTCGCGTCGGTGTTCGCCGTGGCCTCAGTGCTGTCAGCGTTCATCAGGTTGCCACCTGCCTGAACCATGAATGCACCGACGCGCGCGTACTCTGCGCTAAAGGTGAGGCCGACGTGGTCGTCGGTCGTCAGCTTGGTTGCGACATCCTGCAATTCTTCCCAGGTGGTCGGGTAGTCGGCATCGGTGAGCCCCGAAGCCTTCCAGTAATCCGTGTTGATGAACAACTGCAGAGTTGAGAAGTCCTTCGGAGCGCAGTAGAACTGCCCGTCGTAGGTGAAGGACGACACCAGGGTCGAGTAAAAGTCATCCTTGTTGGAGAGCTGATCCCCGTATGCGAGCAGCGACCCGTTGGATGCGTACCCTGCGAGGTAGTCGGACTGCAGATAGAACACGTCCGCTGGATCGCCCGAGGCGAATCCCTGGGACAGCTGCTGGGAAAGGTCGCTGGCGACCTGAACGGTGGCCTTGACCCCGGAGGATGCGGACCAGTCCGCAACCGCCTTTTGGACAGCAGCCGTCTCGGCGTCCGAGCTGGATCCGATCAAGACCGTGAGCCCGTCCGTCGAATCGTTGGTGAGCGTGGTGGAGCTGCCGGTTGCCGACTCGCTGGAAAAGCCGGAACCACACCCCACCAGAGCCACTGCTGAGACCGCTGCCAGCGCTATCGCGCCAAGCGGTCGTGTTATGCGTCGTTGCATTTGTTTCTCCTCAGTGCATTTATCGACCCGAGACTACGCTTCCCCGGGTTCGAGAATCACTCTTGCGACCGTTCGGTCACAACGGAATTTGATCGTTCAAATTCCGCCTTTAGGCTACTCAACACATCCATTGCTGTCAAACCTCCCGTCCGGACGCGGCAAGATGAATACCAACGACTTCGAGAGGCGGCACCATGACAACGATCTACGACGTCGCCACTGCGGCCGGTGTTTCGCGCCAGACCGTATCCAACGTGCTCAACTCCCCCGAGGTCGTCCGACCTGCCACTCGGGAACGTGTCCTCGCGGTGATCAACCAACTCGGCTACCGACCGCATGCCTCGGCACGCCGGTTGCGCACGCGCACCAGTTCCACGCTTGCGATCAGAATCGCCCCTTCCGGAGACGGCATCTCGGGCTCCATCCTGGATACCCTCCTGCACTCAGTCACCGTGCACGCCCGCACGCGGGGCTTGCGGGTGCTTCTGTTCTCCGCAGCCGACCCATACGACGAGATCGAACAGTTCCAGGATCTCCTTGCGGGCTCAGACGTCGATGCCTTCATCATCACTGGCACCACTCATGAGGACCCTCGCCTCGAATGGCTGCTGGGCCGACACGTCCCGTTCGTCTCATTCGGACGCCCGTGGGGGCTGCCCGCCGAGGAGTCCCAGGCGATCAGCTGGGTGGATGTCGACGGATATTCCGGAATCCGCGAGGCCACTCGATCACTGCTCTCGAGCGGGCATCACGAGATCGGGTTCCTCGGCTGGCCCAGCCCGTCCGGCACCGGCGACGAACGTCGCAGAGGGTGGCGGGACACGATGACGGAGGAGGCGGGCTGGACTCGCGCCGACGTCACCACACTGCAGCGCGCAACCACGGAGGGGATCAGCGGGGCGAAAGAAGCGGCCATCGGCCTACAGCAGGCTCATCCGGGCCTCGACGCCATCGTCTGCGCGAGCGACACCCTGGCCCTCGGGGCAATCCTGGCCGACATCGACGTACCCGTCATCGGCTTCGACAGCACCCCGGTCTCCGTCTCACTCGGGTTTCCTAGCGTCGCCCAGCCCATCGATGAGGTGGCGCACGCAATCATCGAGATCATAGTGCGCCTCGTCGAACGGGGCGACGATGATCCGCTACCGCCCGAGGAGTTTCGGCAGCGGTTGCTGCTGCCCCACCTCATCCAGCACGGCCAAGCACCGTCCTGAATACCATCCGCAAGCCCCACCTCAAGCAAACACGACGTCCGCCGCGAGCGCCACAGAACCCGCTACTCCCGTCCACGATCCTGGCTCCTCCGCATACATATTCGCAAATTCCACAATCTCCGCCCCGGATACTGTGCGGCCCCTGAACTCGCGGTCCAGCGTGGTGTGGGCATCAGACACCAGCACCGTGTCGAACCCGCGCACCAATGCGCTGTGATACGTGTTGCGCACGCAGAAATCACTTTGCGCAACCTTCACATCTGGCACCGCCGCGCGGCGGCCCCAGCAGCCGTGTGCCAAACCCCGGCGCAGCTGCCCTCAGGCACAACTATTGCATTTCGATCAACCGCAGCCGGGCAACGGGACACCGCCCCGCGCTCGGTCACTCCCCCAGTGCACGCACCGCTGCCTCAACCAGCGGCCCGCGCCGCGCGCGCACCCCGTCCACAATTCGATCAACGTGCTCCGCCGAAAAGGCGGCGGGCGATCCAAAACCGTACGGCGGCGCAGGCTCGTACTCCATCTCGAGTTGCGCGTCGGCAACGACAGTCTCACCTGCGATCGCGCCCACCAATGCCAGCCCCATGTCGATGCCTGCCGACACCCCTGCTGCGGTGAACACAAAGCCATCTTGCACGAACCGCTCATGCACGGGCACAGCCCCGAAGTCTGCCAAGAACTGGTGAGACGCCCAATGCGTCGTTGCCCGCTTGCCGTGCAGCAAGCCCGCTGCCCCGAGCACAAGCGCACCCGTGCACACCGAAGTCACCCATTGCGCACCGGCCGCCTGACGCCGCACAAAATCGAGAACCTCCGGATCGCCAAGCAGCGGGTTGACCCCTGCGCCACCCGGAATCATGATCACATCGGCCTGGGGTGCCTCGTCAAGCGTCACGGTCGGCACAATCGCCCACCCACCATCGGTGACCACAGGCTGAAGTGTTTTCCACGCCAACTCCACACGAAAGC
Source organism: Actinomycetales bacterium (assembly GCA_015654475.1). Taxonomy (GTDB): domain Bacteria; phylum Actinomycetota; class Actinomycetes; order Actinomycetales; family Microbacteriaceae; genus UBA3913. The sequence continues at coordinate 29,846 of JAATGV010000021.1, read as the reverse complement.
CCTCAGCGGAGGCAAACACTTCGGCGGGTCCGGTCAGGTCAAGCTGCGTCATGTCGGGAAAGGCGAGAAAAACGACTGTGCGAGGTGGATTCGTCATGGGCCAAGCCTAATTGCCCGGGCCCTGGGATCCCTCGCAGCGACGCCACCCCATTTACCTCAATATCCGCTATGTCTGCACCACTCGGACTGCTCTAGGACAAAGCGCGTTTGGGGGTTAAACGACGGAAAGAGCCCCGGGCCATAACCCGAGACTCTTTCCGTCCACCGAAATCGGTGTTACTTCATAGCGAGACGACTAGCCGAGCTGCTTCTCGAGGAACGCAACGAATCCGTCCATCCAGCCCTGGAAGAAGCCCACATTCCCCTCAGCAAAGGCGCTGTCATCTGGGGTAAGCAACTCTTCAGTCCACTGGATGTAGAGCTCTGGCTGTCCGTACAGCACAGCCGAGAAGAATCCGAGGATCTGACGCAAGTGGCTCTGCGCCACGGCTGTACCGATCGGTCCTCCCGAAACGCCGGCGATCGCAGAGGGATTGGTGAGCCCACCCTGACCGTATGGGCGTGACGCCCAGTCGATGGCGTTCTTCAGGCTGCCGGGAATCGAGCGGTTGTACTCGGGTGTCACATAAAGCAGTGCGTCAACGGCCTTGAGGGCGTCCTTGAACGCCACCGCCTCTGCGGGGTAATCGGCATCCAAATCGCGGTTGTACACCGGAAGGTCTTTGATCGGAATTTCAACGAACTCTACAGACTCCGGGGCCAACCCTACGAGAGCTTTGGCAAACTTGCGGTTCACCGATCCCTCCGAGAGGCTGCCGATAATATACCCGACCTTGTAAACCACTATTGCTACCAACACTTTCTTTATTGATCTGTAAACGCATATGGTCGAAACGTCCGCACCAACGTGCTGACGGAAGTTCGCCTATAAGTGTGACACTTGACGTTCCAAGCTTATTCCCGATGTCAGCAACTTCCCTTGCCGATGCACAGCGCAGGCAGGGGCACTCAACAGAGGCAAGTCGCCCAGTTCGCGAAGGCCACGCTCGACATCTCACTCCGTTGCGCCCCTAAACTGGAACTCATATGAAGCCGTTTACCGAAGCCGAGATTCGTGCGTCTCTCATCAACGCTGGCCCCGATGTCGCTGCGCAGATGACCATGCCTGGGCTCCATGAAATCCTTTGGGATTCTCGCGACTACCTCGGCTGGCACGACACCCGTGCGCCGCGCCAGGCATACATGACTTATTGGCGCCAGACGAACGACGCGAATGGTATAGGTGCGGTGGATGCGAGCGCAATCAGCCAAGGATCACACGGCTCTGGGACTACCGGTGGCTCCGCTGCCGAGGCTGGCAGAGCCGGGACGCCCCAACACACCACGCTGACCACGATCCTGCTCCGCGTACCGCAGAGTTCGGCGAGGCCTGACCGTCTCAACATCTGCGCGCTGTGCGGAACGCAGCAGCCCGCATCCCTCGTGCGGCTGTTCACCGCACCGTTGACGGGTGAGTCGGGCCGCACCGGCAGCACGGTCGGCACCTATATCTGCGACGACTTCAGTTGTTCACTGACCATTCGCAACGCCCGTCCGCACGACTTGCAGGCCGACTTCGGCGGCTTCATCGAGCGCCGCATCGACACGCTACGCACTCGATTGCATGGGTTCGTGTCGAACGTATTCGTCGACTGACTCCCGGCAAACAGCCGCCAGCAGCTATCCGAACAGTTCAACGAATCGAGCGAGCAGCCGACGCGGCTCAACGACGTGAGCTGCCTCGAGTTCACCGGTCACACGCGCAAGCTCATCCGCGGGAAAATAGCCATACGTCTGATAGTGCCTTGCCCGTTCGGCGAAATCGGCACCTGTCGGCTCCGGGTGAAACTGGCTCGCATACAGCGCCTCCCCTGCCCGAAACAGCTGTACCGGGCACTCCGCCCGGGTTGCAAGCAGCGTCGCGCCCGAGGGCAGCTCGCTGACTGACTCCTTGTGCCCCGTGACCGCGAGAAAGCGCTCAGGCAACTCCGCTGTCAGCGGGTCGTTCCGTGCCTCGGGTGTACGTGTAACCCACACGGGACCTGCTTCCTCGGCGTGATCCGTGTCCACAGCGCCGCCGAGCAGCCGACCGACAATGCCGATGCCGTAGCACGTGAAAAACACCGGGAACCCGCTCTCCAACGAGAACTCGGCAAGTCTCGTCAATTCCCGTTCCGTGCGTAACGCAGCCTCAGACTTCTGGCTTGCCGCATCCGTCAGCATAAACGGGCTGCCGCCCACGATGGCGCCCGAGAACTCTCCGCCGAAAAGCTCGTCCGGCAATCCCGAGACGTCTACCCGATGCGCATGGATGCGTGCGGTCGCCAGTCCTGTCGCCGAGCGGATGGAGGCCAGCTCGCCGGCCCGCGGCACGTCATCGGGCCGGGCCGACACTACTAGGAAACGAGAGCACTCTTCCACGGAACTCACGGGACTCCAGGCCGATGAGTTGGGATAAACCACTATCTCGGTCCTGCTGTGCCTAGGAGCCGATGAGCGTCGCAGCCGCGAGCGTGGTGATGATCGCGCTGATAATGCCGATGACGATACCGGCGGCGTAAAGGATGATGGTGACGATCCAGGCGATCTTCTTGTTCTCCTGATAACCGGCAAGAGGAAGACCAGCGGAATCATGGTGGTTGCCGGTCAGGGTGAGGATGAGGTCGATCAACGCCCAAATTCCGAATCCCCCTGCTGTAATGAGTTTGAGCACTCCTGTACCGATTTTCCCGAGATAAAAGCGGTCGATTCCGAGCCCTCCCAGAAGAAGCGCGAGAAGCCATGTGGCCACGAAACTCTTTTGCGATGTTGGAACAGGTACGGACATGTGATTCCCCTTCAGTCAATATGTGGTTCTTCATCGTATCGGCAATGCACATGCACTTGTGCGCACGCCAAAACTTATGACCCGAAATGACAAACGACAACAATTAAGACAACCTCGGCAGCCCGCCACAGCACAGCACATGCGTCGGATATGCCGCCACGACCACTGCCACTCGACAGCGACCTATTGGGCGGGCGGCGCGATCTACCGGATGAGCGTTGTCGTCACGGAGATGGTGTGCGACTCCCCCGGCTGCAGCCACACCGTGTTCTCGCCAAGGCACACGGGTTCGAGACACACCATGCCACGCCACTCGTCGTCCCCGAAGTCTGCCATGCGCTCGGCCTTCGCCACATGCGGGTTCCAGACCACCCAGCCCGCCGCCCCGGATGAGTCGAGCCTTATCGTGCGGCCCAGCCCAGCATCGGTCAGCGTGACCCGCGACGGCGCCTGCGCGTACAGCCGGTCGACCTCGCCGGCAAAACGCACCTCCGCAACATCCCGCCGCTCTTCTTGTGCCGCCCCAGCCGCCCGCTCCTCATACGAGATGCCTTCAAGCCCGGACACCGCGACCTGGGTGATGTCAGAGACGGCGTAATAGCTGTGGATGGCCGCCTCGAATCCAAGCGCGCGATCGCCCGTATTGGTTACGCGCAGGCTCGTCGTCAGCGTGTCGCCGAAAGTGACGCTGTAGACCGCCCGAAACCGCACTTCACCCAGTTCCTCGGGGCGAACACGAAAGGCCTCGTGCCATCCTGGATCGGGTGCATCAGACGAACTATCGACCGAGAAGCGAGCGGTAACTGCACCATCGGCAGCCGCATCCACCCCGTCGAAATGCCAGTCGACAAGTCGCGCCAACCCATGTGCGGGGCCGCCCGCAGGCGGGACATCCGGCCCGAACCAGGGGAAGCAGATCGGCACTCCGCCGCGAATGGCGACTCCCTCGGCGAACTGCGCCCGTTCGCTCAGCCAGATGACTGACTCGGCCGCGCCGTCGGGCACCCAGGACGTGACGTGCGCGCCGTGCAGAAAAACTCGCCCACGCGCGCTCTCGCCAAGTATGTCGACATAACGAAGGCCGCCGACATACGCCCCGGGCACCACTGTGTATGGCTCGGCCATGTGTTCTCCTGAGTCAGCGATCGACGGCTATCGAGCTGCTACGCGATCACGCCGAGTTCGACGAGCTTCGCGGTGAGGTCGGCGTCGGATGGCTCGACCTGTACCGCGCCATCGGGAAAATTGATGACCGGGATGTGGGTGCCCCCGGATAGCGCCTTCGCCTCGTCTGTCGCAACCGGGTCGTGCTCGACGTCGTTGTACACGTATGCAACTCCGAGTGAGTCGAGCAGCGCCTTCGAGCGCCGACAGTCGCTACACCAGCCCGCCCCATAGAACGCGATCTCCGCCTGTGGTTCAACAACTTCTTCACTCATGGACAAATCATATCCTCGACACGCCTCAGACCCCAGCCCCCGCACGTACGCGTAGGCTTGAGCAATGCCCGAAACGCATCTTGCAAGCGACAATTACGCCACCATTCACCCCGCCGTTCTGCAGGCGATCATTGACGCGAATCGCTCGCACGTGCCGTCGTACGGCGATGACGCCTACACCAGCGCACTGAACGCGACGGTCTCGGAAATGCTTGAAATGAAAGCACAGGTCTTTCCAGTGCTTACCGGCACGGGCGCGAATGTGGTAAGCGTGACGGCGGCGAGTCCGCGCTGGGGAGCGATCGTCACGAGCGGCCACGGCCACATGATCGGCGACGAAGGCGGGGCATCGGTGAGGTTGAGCGGTCTTCCGCTTCTTCCCGTCGCGTCCGCCGACGGCAAGCTCACAGTCGACGCGCTTGAGGCCATCGATTGGCATGACGGTTTCGTGCACACCCCTCAGGCAACCACCCTGAGCATTGCCAACACCACTGAGCTGGGCACCGTATATACCCAGGAGGAGATTCGCGCGCTGGCCGAGTGGGCTCATTCCCGCGGCATGATGGTTCACCTGGATGGTGCCCGTATCTTCAACGCGCTCGCCGCCCTCGACTGCGATCTGAAAGCCGTCACGGTCGATGCGGGCGTCGACATCTTCAGCATCGGCGCAACCAAGAACGGGGCGCTGGCAGCCGAGGCAGTCGTGGTGGCCAACCCTCATATTCTCGGAACAGAATATATTCAGAAGTACCTCATGCAGCTGCCAAGCAAGGCGCGATTCGTGAGCGCCCAGATCAGTGCTCTGCTGGCGGATGACCTCGGCATTGGACTCGGTCGTCATGCCAATGAGATGGCGGCCCTGCTTGTCGATCGCCTCACTGAGTTGTCGAACAGTTCACGAATCGATCCGCTCGAACTTACACAGAAACGCGAATCGAACCAGGTTTTCCTGCGGCTGCCCGCCCACCTCGCCGACGCCTTTCGCGCAACGACTCGGTTCTACGACTGGGATGCTTTGGCGAACGAAGTGCGCTGGGTTACGTCGTGGGACACGAGCATGTCGGATGTCGACGGTTTCGTCGACGCGTTCGAGAAGGCATCGCACCAGGTCTGATGTCGCCCCTAGCGTGCAGCCACGACCGGGGGATCGCGAAGCAGATCGGTGCTGCTGCCATGGCGACCATGCGCATCCACCCAATCGATGCCTGCGGCACCTGAAGCCAGATCCACGGTCAGCTCGACAGACACAGAGGGCACGGCAACGCCCTTGCGCCTCATGATCAGGCGCGTCCCGTCCAGCTCGGCTGCGACGTCGCCGTCGAACGCCTCGAGCTGGTTGCGAAACCGGCATAGCGCGAGCAATGCAGCCACGACTGGCCGCTCGAGTTCCTCGGCCACCTCGGTGGGCGTGTAATAGTGCCGGTTGATGTCGCGCCCTACCCCGGTGCGCTCCAGCAGGTCCAGGTCGTTACCGCCCGCGAGCGCCCCCACGTAATACACCTGCGGAATGCCGGGGGTGAAGAACTGGATCGCCCGAGCTGCAAGGTAGCGACGGTCGTCGGCGCCAAGGGCATCGTAGTAGGTGGAATTGACCTGGTAGAGGTCGAGGTTGGATGCGGCTGCTCCTGTCGCGCGCGCGCTTGCGCCGCCGGTGTGCTGATGGATGCCGTCGACGAGCGCGTCGATTTGCGCCGCGTCGAGCAGGCCGGGTCGCGGGGCCTCGCCCGGAAGCACGGTCTGGTCGGGGCCGACGTCGATCACGCCAATCCCGTCGTGTGTGTCGAGAACGGTGACGGCGTTGCGCGGACGCACGCGCATCCAGTCGACAAGCGCTTCACCATTTCCGCTGTACAGCGAATGCAGGATGAGCGGCGGCAGTGCGAAGTCGTAGACCAGGTCGACGCGTTCGCCGATCTCGACCTGGCGCCGGTAATACGAGTGCACTTCGACCAGGACGTCAACGCCTTTGGCGCGGGCCTGAGCCGTGAACTCATCGATGAAGGCGAACGTCTCGGGCGTCATGAAACTTGTGGTGCCGGGCGTCTTGACCGCATAGCCGACGGCGTCGAGCCGGACCAGGCTGACGCCGGCTGCCGCGACGGCGTCAAGGATGCTGGTGAGGTAGGCGCGCCCAGCATCCGACCTCACATTGACATCGATCTGTTTCGACGTGAATGTCGTCCATACATAGCGCAGTTCCTCGCCGAGGACGATCGGGGTAAAGGGCAGACCGGGGCGCGGGCGGTAAATACGAGTCAGTTGCTCCTCGGTCGCGCCATCGGGAAAGACGCTCGACATGGTCAGAAACAGCGGGTACCACTCAGACGCGGTGCCGTTTTTACGAACATCGAGAAAGGCTGCCGAATCCGACGAGACATGGTTCACGATCAGGTCGACCACAGTGGTGTGACTGCGCGAGAGCTCGCGCACGTCGTCCCAGGTGCCAAGCCGCGGGTCGACCTGCGTGTGATCGACCGGGTCGAACCCGGCATCCGCGCCATCGAATGGGGTGAAGAACGGGAGGATGTGCACCCCGGAGAAGGCTCCAGCGAACGGCCCGCGCATCAACTCGGTGAGCGCGGGAATACTCCCGCCAAGTCGATCAGCGTAGGCGATGAGTTGAACATCCGTATTCATATGGAAGCTGTCTTCTTCGAGAGGTTGCGGTTTGAAAGGTTGCGGATAGGAATCAATGTTCGCGTCTGCGCTGGCGCCGAAACTTCACTGGTTCACCGGCGAAGTGCGCGCCAGCGGCTTTCTCGGTTTCCGTCAGTCGCCTTGGCGTGGATGAGCCGCGAGGCACAAGGGTGATGAGGTTGGTGCCGACGAGGTAGCTTTCGGTGCGCGTCTGGTTCACGATCTCAAATCCCAATTCGAGAGACGCGCCGACGGCTCTGGTGACCCAGACATCCACAAGCAAAGGTTCAGCGCGGAAAGCGACTTGGGACCGATACTCGAGTTCTTGGTGGGCGACGATTGTCAACGCATCGTTCTCGGCCAAGGTCAGGGTGCTGTCCCACTCGGGCTCGCGAAAGAGCCGGGTGCGGGCTTCTTGCAGGTACTCGGCAAGAGAGACGTTGTTGACGTGCCCGTATGCGTCGAGGTCGGACCAGCGAATGAGTATCGGTGTCGTCCACCGCATCAGCGTGCCGTGCCAGTGTCGGCGAGCTGCGGAATCAACTCACGCAACAGTGCTGCGGTGTCGGGCCAACCGGTGACAGAAACGCAGTCCACGCCCATGGCCTTGACGGGGTAGTCGTTGCCGTCTGGGTCAAGTCGGTCGCCGACGAAAAGCATCGCGTCGAGCGGAATCCCCGTGACCGCCTCCAACTTGCGCATGCCATAGGCCTTATCAATGCCTTGCCGGGTGATATCGATGGATGTTGTTCCGCCTGCGTGCACGTCGAGGTCGGGAACCGCCGCCTGCACAGCCTGGCGCAACGCATTCTTCTTCTCGCTCGTCGGATCCCAGGCCTGTTTTGCCTCAATCGGCGCGGACTGGCCGAGAGCCGAAAACGTGATCTGCGAACCTCGGTCCTCGATGATGGGGCCCCAGGTTTCCGCCGCCCAGTAACCCAAGCGCTTGGCCTCGCCCTCTAGTGCCAACAGAGCCCGAGACTTCTCATCCTCGGTGAGGTTTTCGGCATACACGCATTCCCACGTGCCACCCTCGAAGCGGAAGTATTGTGTGCCGCAGGTAGGCATCAGGTGCAGATTGTCCAGCCGCACGCCAGGTTGCGCACTGACTGGCTCAACCACTTGCATCGTGAACTGTTCGAACCGGCCGCCGGAGATCACCCCGACTTGAGCCACGTCAAGCAACTGGGCGACAAGCTCAGCCGTTTCATCGGGAAGTCGTGACTTCGATGGGGCGAGAGTGTCGTCGAGGTCGAAGGCGATAAGTTGTTTTTTTGTCATATCAGCACCGCCGTCCATCCTATCGAACGCGCCGACACCGCCAAGACGCAAAATGCCCCACCCAGCGGCGCTGGTGGGGCATTTCGTTGAGGCTCAAAACCTCGTTGTCTAGTCGAGTGGTCGGATGTTTTCTGCCTGGAGGCCTTTTGGCCCCTGGGTAACCTCGAACTCTACATGCTGATTTTCTGTGAGATTGCGGTATCCGCTACCCGCAATCGCCGTGTGATGAGCGAAAACATCTGCGCTTCCATCATCGGGAGAGATAAAACCAAAGCCTTTATCTGGGCTGAACCATTTGACAGTACCGGTGGCCATGCAATTTCCTTCGCTATAAACGTGGGCACCCTGGTGCGGAGCCCATTGCCGCGGTGATCGTCCCCCTGAAGAAAAGGTTCGCCTCTCCCGGCCAGGTCGCACATGCATCGCAACAACTGTCTTAAGGTTAACCCCTTATTGTGAACGGCTTATTACGTGAAGAAACCCGATGTAACACGAGTCGCGATCGAATTGTCAACGACGACGCTTCTCGCGGATGCGCATTGTGACATCAATCGGGGTGCCAACGAACCCATAAACTTCGCGCAAACGACGAATGATGAATCGGCGATAACCGGGGTCGAGGAACCCAGTGGTGAACAGCACGAACCTGGGTGGCTGTGCAGATGCCTGGGTGCCAAACAGGATGCGGGGCTGCTTTCCGCCGCGCAACGGATGCGGGTGGGCCTGCGCCAATTCCTGCAGGAATGCGTTGAACTTTCCGGTCGGCACACGGGTGTCCCACCCATCGAGGGCCGCCTCAAGGGCTGGTACAAGCTTCTCCAGGTGACGACCAGTCAATGCAGAGAGATTAACTCTTGGCGCCCAGGCGACATGAGCAAGGTCTTGCTCGATCTCACGTTCAATGTAACGCCGCCGATCGTCGTCGAGCAGATCCCATTTGTTGAACGCCAACACGAGAGCCCGCCCCGACTCGATCACCATGTCTACGATTCGAACGTCTTGCTCGCTGATCGGCTCGGTCACGTCGAACAACACAACGGCGACCTCGCTTCGTTCGATGGCCGTTGCGGTGCGCAGCGATGCGTAGAAGTCGCTTCCCTGCTGCAGGTGAACTCTGCGGCGGATGCCCGCGGTATCGACGAATCTCCATGCCTTTCCCAGAATCTCGACCTGTTCGTCCACCGGGTCGCGCGTTGTCCCCGCCAGATCGTTCACGACGACACGCTCAGAGCCCGCCGCCTTGTTGAGCAGGCTTGACTTGCCGACATTGGGCCGACCAACAAGCGCCACACGACGGGGGCCGCCGAGAACCGGCTTGGCCACACTCGACTCGCGAGGCAGGATCTTCATAATCGCATCGAGCAGATCGCCGGTGCCACGGCCATGTAGGCCAGAGACGGGGTAAGGCTCGCCCATGCCGAGTCCCCACAGCGCGGCGGCATCGGACTCGGTGCGCACATCATCCACCTTGTTGGCAACAAGCATCACCGGCTTCTTGGCACGGCGCAGCACGCGAACCAACTGCTCATCGACCCCGGTCGCACCAACAGTCGCGTCGACCACGAAAAGCACTGCATCGGCGAGCTCGATAGCTACTTCTGCCTGTTCGGCGACCGACGCACCGATGCCGGTGATGCCTGTCTCCCAGCCGCCCGTGTCGACGAGCGTGAAGTGCCGACCGTTCCACTCTGCGGGGTAGCTCACGCGGTCGCGGGTCACGCCGGGGGTGTCTTCGACGACAGCCTCTCGACGCCCGATGATGCGATTGACCAGCGTGGACTTGCCCACGTTTGGTCGACCGACGACGGCGAGCACCGGCAGAGCGATCTGCGCAGCTGTGCCCGGCAGGGCGTATCCATCTGAGTCGAGCAGGCCGAGGTCTTCGTCGTCGAGGTCGTAATCGCTCAAACCCGAGCGCAACGAGCGTGCCCGATTCTCAGCGTCCTCGTCTGACTCTGCGGCGAGGGTCTCGACCAGATGAGTCGCCTCTGCCTCGTTATCGGTTGCGGCGTCGAGGTCGAAGTCTTGGCCGCTCTCATTGTCATGAGGGGGAGTCATGGGTGAGCCTTCCTGTGGCTGTTGTGGCTGAATATGCCTCGACGAGGTCGATGACTGCTCGCACAGACTCATCAAAGTCGAGATGGCTCGTGTCGATTACGTGCACACCGGGCGCTGGGTGGATGAAATCGACGACGGCAGCGTCGAGAGCATCGCGCGTGCTCAGCGCGGCGGCGACCGCGCCGTGATCGGGTGAGCCGAGTTCGAGGCCGCGCCTGCGTGCCCTGACCTCGGGCGACGCGGTGAGCAGTATCCGCACGGCCGCATCGGGTGCGACGATGGTGGTGATATCGCGTCCTTCAATGGTGATGCCCGGATGCGGGTAAGCGGAGATGACTCGTGGAAAGACCACGTCATTGAGAAAGTGGCGAACGGCAGGTTGCGACGAAAAGGCGCTAACCCGCGCGGTTACCTCGGGATCACGAATCGCGTCGGTGACATCGATCCCCGAGACGGAGGCCCGGAACTGGTCAGGATCGGTGACGGTCGAATAGTCGAAGGAGTTCAAGAAGTCGGCGAGTGCGGGTGGATCTTGTGGATCGATTTTGGCGCGGTCACCAGCCAAGGTCAGCGCCCGATATGCGGCGCCTGTGTCGAGCGAGCCGAAGCCGAGGCGCCGCGCAACCTCTTTGCTCACACTCGACTTGCCAGATCCGGCAGGGCCGTCAATGGCGACGACGATGCGACCTAGGAAACGATCCGCCATTTTCGCGCCTCCAACTCGGCCATCAGCGTCTCAAGCTGTTCAGGGCCCACCCAGATCTCGGCAAGGCCGATGGGTGCCTCTGGCGAATGTTCGAGACGCAGGTCTTCAATGTTTATCCCGACCTCGCCGATTTCGGCGAAGAGCCTGGCAAGTTCGCCAGGCCGGTCATCAACCATAACAACAATGGAGGAGAACCGCGTCTCGACGCCGTGTTTTCCGGGCAGTCGAGCGACGCCGCGGTTGCCTGCAACGAATTGATCGGCGATCAGCTTGCGCGAGCCAGGAGCCTCGATGTTGTCGAGGCTGGCGATCACGCTCGCGAGATCGGCCTGAAGATCGCGAAGCACCCCGACGACGGGAGTGGCGTTCGCGCTCAAGACCTGCAGCCACAGCTCCGAGTCGCTTGCCGCGATTCGCGTGGTATCGCGCACTCCCTGGCCGGCAAGCTCAATGGCTCGCTGACTTGCACCAAGAAGTTGTTTTGCCAACAGCGTTGAGACCACCTGTGGCACGTGCGAGACGTAGGCCACAGCCCGGTCATGATCGGCGGCAGCAACATGCACTGGCACTGATTCGACATCCAGAATCACCCGCTCAAGCGCGTTCACTGCCTCGTCGAGCGAAGTCTCGTGCGCAGCGACCACCCACGGGCGCCCCACGAACAGGTCAGCGCGTGCCGACATCGCACCCCCACGCTCGCGACCCGCCATCGGGTGCGACCCGACATAACGCGACGCGTCCACACCGCTTGCCACAATGTCATCGAGGATGGACTTCTTCACGCTCGCCACATCGGTAACGAACGCCGACGGCCATGCCTCAAGCTGTTCGACGACAACTGCGGCGGTGAATTCTGGCGGCACGGCAACAACGACAAGGGCAGGCTCGTCGACGTCTTCGAGTGCCCGGCCTGCGCCGTAGTCGATGGCAAGTGCACAACTGGAAGTCGAGATGTCCGTCAGCAGCACGTCGACGCCGCGCGCGCGCAACGCCAGCCCGATGCTTGCACCCAAAAGCCCGGTTCCGACTACCAGAACCGGAGACTTGGTACGTGGGGTCACTGCGCGATATCCAATCGCAGTTTCACGGCACCGCGCAGATAGATGTGCTTGATCTCGGCGCGGGTTCGCTCCGTCTCGACATGAGCCATCAGGCGAATGACATTCGGCAGCGCATGGGCGACGTCCATCTCGACGGCGCACATCAGCGGCACATCCCCAAGCCCGAGTTGCCGGGCGGCGAGTGCAGGAAACTCGGTGGTCACATCGGGTGTAGCGGTGAAGAAGATGGAGATGATATGAGCCGGATCGAGGTCGTTTGCTTCCATGACCTTCGCGAGCAGCTCATGGGTGGACGCGATCAGGTGATCACGCCGGTCGTTCTCCAGTTGAATTGCCCCTCTGATCGCACGTACTGCCATATCTCATTCCTCAGGTGGACGGGCTGCGTGGTCGGTGCGCAGCGAAAGTTTGAGTATCTGCCCTCGTTCAACTGTAGTCAGTTCCCGCATTTCCCCCAGCCGGAGCGTTCCAAGATGCAGTGGACCGAACTGTTTACGCATCAGGTGGACAACCGGATGGCCGACTGCGGAAAGCATCCGGCGCACAATTCGATTGCGACCGGAATGAATACGTACCTCGACGAGGCTCTCGTTGCGGAAGGTATCGACTATGTGCACTTTGTCCGCGACGATCGGGCCGTCGTTGAGTTCGATGCCTGCCTCGAGTTCACGCGCGGTGGCCGGGTCGATTCTTCCCGCAATTCGAGCAACGTAGACTTTCGAGACCTCGAATGACGGATGCGCGAGCCTGTGAGCGAGTTCGCCGTCGTTGGTCAGCACAAGCAATCCCGTTGTGGCCTCATCGAGTCGCCCGACGTTGAAAATCCGCACGCCGACGTCATCGGCATAGCGTGAGAGGTCGGGCCGGCCGCGTTCGTCTTTCATTGTGCTCACGACTCCGCCCGGCTTGTTGAGCATGTAATACACCTTGCTCAGATCGGTTTGGATCGGAACGCCATGCACTCGAATCCGATCGCGCTCAGGGTGCACTCGGGTCCCAAGCTGACGCACGATGTGGCCGTTGACGCTCACCTGGCCTGCAGTGATGAGGTCTTCGCTCGCGCGCCGCGACGCGACACCGGCCGCCGCGAGCACCTTCTGAAGGCGTTCCCCGTCCGCCTCGGGATTCTCTACGTTGTGGATGCGCCGATCGTCACGCCGCCCGCCATGGTTTTGGGCTCCGGCGGCCGCATGTCCATGCCCGGAATCAGTGGGCATCGAACGCCTCCGTCGAATTGGGAAGCAGGGGCGAGATCGCTGGAAGCTCATCCACCGCGTTGATGCCGATTTTACTGAGGAACAGTGGCGAGGTCTCGAACAAGATGGCACCCGTCTCGGGATCGACTCCTGCCTCTTGAACGAGGCCGCGGCTCACGAGGGTGCGCACAACGGAGTCGACGTTGACGGCCCTGACCGCCGCGATGCTGCCGCGGGAGATCGGTTGTTTGTACGCAATGACGGCGAGAGTCTCGAGTGCGGCCTGCGAAAGCTTCGGTGCCGCCTCCTCCCCCGCATACGCAGCGATTGCCGAGTCGAACTCCTCCTTGGTGTAGAGCCGCCAGCCGCCCCCGACCTCGCGCAGTTCGATAGCTGATTCCGTGTCTCTATGACGCTGCGCGAGCGCACGCAGCGCCTCCTGAATTTCGGGCAACGGATGTTGCAGCACGGTCGCGAGTCCAACAGCGCTCACGGGTTTGTCTGCAACGAAAAGGATGGATTCGATGGCGGGCACGATGCTGAGCCCGGCCGCCTCAGATCTCAGTTCGGCGTCTACAACGAGATCATTCTTGGACGATTCGTTCGGTTCTCGTGTGCCATTGCCTAGTACATCCGTCATGGCGTCGCCCCTCCCGAGTGCGTGTGGTCGTAGTCCTGGCCAAGCGATGCGAGGCGTTCGTCATCCCACGACTGTGCCACCCACCGCACGTCGAGGGGCCCAAGCGGCTCGCTTTGGTCAAAGCTCACGGCGCTGGCCCGATACAGTTCGAGCACTGCGATAAATCGTGCCACGACCTCGCCTCGCACAGTCGTGTCGGCGATGAGCTCGCCAAAGCTGGCGTGCCCGCGCCGGCGTAGCGTGGAGACGATAAGGGCCGCCTGTTCCCGGATGCTCACCGCAGGAGCGTGCAGGTGGGTCAGACCGATGCTCGGGATTTCCTTTGGCGTCAGCGCCGCAAGCGCGAGCGCCGCGAAGTCTTCCGCACTTAGCGGAATCTGAATCTCGGGCACCGTCGTGTACGCGCCAAGGTCGAGCGGTACTTCGCGGGCATGGCGGCCAGACTCTGAGAGCAATTGCAGCGCGATCCATTCGGCCGCCTTCTTGAAGGCTCGGTATTGCAGCAATCGGGCGAACAGCAGATCGCGCGCCTCGAGCAGCGCAACATCCTCTGGGTCGACGACCTCCCCGCGGGGCAGCAACTGCGCGACCTTGATGTCGAGCAGGGTTGCCGCAACGCCGATGAACTCACTTGACTCCTCCAGCCGACCGAGTTTGTCGAGATGCCGAACATAGCCGATGAATTCGTCCGTCACCGTAGCGATCGAAAGCTCCACGATGTCGAACTCGTGTCGAGAGATAAGCCTGAGTAACAGGTCAAATGGCCCCGAGAATCCGTCGATATCCAGCGCGAAGCCGACGGGCTCCTGTGCGCCCTGTTCTGCGGCGACGGATGCAGGCACCGCTGACATCGTCAGTGCGTTTTCTGTGTCTGACGGGCTTTCAGCTATGGCGCACCACCACGGGCAACGAGCTCGCGAGCGAGGCGACGGTAGGCCGCTGCTCCCGCATGCTCTGACGCGAATGTGGTGATGGGCTCGGCAGCGACGGTTGCATCGGGAAATTTGACGGTGCGGCGGATGACGGTATCGAAGACCTTTTCTCCGAACGCTTCGCGAACCCGGTCGAGCACCTCGCGAGAATGCAGGGTGCGAGGATCGAACATGGTGCCGAGGATCCCGTCGAGTTGCAGAGCCGGGTTGAGCCGGTCCTTGATCTTCTCGACCGTCTCGATGAGCAGAGCGACCCCGCGTAGCGCGAAATACTCGCATTCGAGCGGGATCATCACTCCGTGCGCTGCCGTCAGCGCGTTGACGGTGAGCAGGCCGAGCGACGGCTGGCAGTCGATGAGCACAACGTCGTACAGACCGGTGACCGATCTCAAGACGCGCTGCAGCGTCTGCTCGCGGGCGACCTCGTTGACCAGTTGCACCTCAGCAGCCGAGAGATCGATGTTCGCAGGAAGGACGTCGAGGTTCTCAGAGGCGGTGTGCTGGATGACCGCTGCCGTGTCTTTGACCCGGCCGAGCATCAGATCATAGATCGTGTCGACATCGTTTGTGGCAACTCCAAGACCGGCGGAAAGCGCTCCTTGGGGGTCGAAATCGACCAGTAATACCCGTCGCCCGTATTCAGCGAGGGCGGCGCCGAGGTTCACCGTCGTGGTGGTCTTGCCGACCCCCCCTTTTTGGTTGCACATCGCAATGATGCGTGCAGGACCATGGCCTGAAAGCGGCGCAGGGATGGCGAACTCATCGTCGACCTGTGGCGACTCAGTGATGCGCGACGGCGTACTCACCGTGTGTTCTCCTTTCGCCGAGATGTCCAGATCATTTTACGGGGTCGAACCGCATGGCATTCATCTGGCACGCGGGTGCGAGGTGATGTACACCTCGCGAAGCGACTCGATGGTCACGTGCGTGTAGAGCTGAGTCGTCGTCACAGAGGCGTGGCCGAGCAGTTCCTGGACGACTCGAACGTCTGCGCCTGCTTGGATCAGGTGTGTGGCAAACGTGTGCCGAAGGGTGTGTGGGGAGATCTCCACGCCGAGCGCTACCTTCTCGGCCGCTCTTTGCAGGATGAGCCACGCGTTCTGCCGGGACAGCACCGCCCCGCGCTCCCCGACGAACAGGGCTGGCCCGGCTTTGCCTTGTGCCGCCCACAGCGGTCGAACGCGCACAAGGTAGGCGTCGATGGCGTCGCGCGCATAGCTGCCGAGCGGCACGAGCCTTTCCTTGCCGCCCTTCCCGCGCAATCTCACCAGGTTCGACTCGTCGATGTCGTCGATGGCGAGGCCTACTGCTTCGCTCACCCGCGCCCCGGTGCTGTACAGCAGTTCAATGAGCGCGCGGTCACGTATCGCGGTCGGGTCGTCACTAGAGACAGCTTCGATGAGGTCATTCACTTGAGCGATGGTCAAGAACTCAGGCAGATGCGCCGCGCGCTTCGGCGGTTTGATGTCCTCCGATGGGTTCGATGGCGCCCTTTCCTCATAGACGACGAACGTGTGCCACCCCCGAATGGTCGAGACCGCCCGCGCGATGGACGCAGTGGCCCTACCTTCGTCGTCGCCGAGCCAGATCGGGAAGCCTTCGACATCGGTTGGGGTCACTTCGCCGATATCTGAAATTCCGCGGCTCTCAAGGTAGTGGAGGTAAAGCACAAGGTCGCGCCGATATGCGTCGACAGTGTTTCTCGACAGCCCTCTTTCGGCAGACAAATAGCTCAGGTAATAGTCGACGTCCGCTTGTAGGGAGCTACCGCGCTGAGGCAGTCCCTCGACGTCAGCCTCATTCATCGTCCGTCAGCTTCTACTACGCCAAGCCAGATATCCGAGCACACCCGCGATGAGGCTGGGATTGCCCACCCGTCGCGCGAGGATGGCGTCCACGATAACGTCGACTGGCGCCCAGCCGACCTGCATATCCGATTCCTCGGCCTCCCGATCGAATGGAGTAGCGGTCGGATGCAGATCGGTGGCAAGAAAAACCTGTAGTTGCTCAGAACTCCCGCCAGGAGAGTTGTTGATCGTGACGAGCGGCTGCCAGGTGTCTGCGGTGAGGTCGACTTCTTCGGCAAGTTCACGCTTGGCGGCATCGAGCGGTTCCTCCCCGACGATGTCGAGGAGCCCGGCGGGAATCTCCCACATCCGCTTGCGAACGGGATGCCGGTACTGCTTGATCACGACGATGCGCTCGTCCGCATCCACGGCGACAATCGCCACGGCACCAGGATGTCCCAGAAACTCGCGGGTCAACTGGCCCGAGTTGTACTCGAAGGTCTCGCGCTCCAGGGTGAAAATCGCGCCATCAAAAATGCGCTCCGCGTGGATGATCGGCTTATCAACGGCAGTGTCGCGAAGCACGCTCAGCGATTCAGGCACCGGCGCTACTCCTTGACCTCGAACAAGCGGGTCGAGCGCTGCCGATCGAGTGCCGCTCCGATGAGACCGCGAAAGAGTGGATGTGCTTTGGTGGGCCGCGAGCGCAACTCTGGGTGAGCCTGGGTACCGACATAGTACGGGTGCACCGTGCGCGGCAACTCGACGAATTCGACAAGATGCCCATCGGGCGAGGTTCCCGAGAACACGAGGCCTGCATCCGCGATCTGATCGCGATAGTTGTTGTTGACCTCGTAGCGGTGCCGGTGACGTTCGCCCACCTCGGCCTCGCCGTAAAGCTCGCGCACGAGCGTGCCCTCTGAAAGCACTGCCGGGTATAGGCCGAGACGCATGGTGCCACCAAGATCACCGGACGCAATGATGTCGACCTGTTCGGCCATTGTCGCGATGACGGGGTTGGGCGTCGCCGGATCGAACTCGCTCGACGATGCACCTTCGAGTCCGGCCACGTGACGAGCGAACTCAATCACCATGCACTGCAGTCCGAGGCACAATCCGAGGGCCGGGATATTGTTTTCGCGCGCGAATTTGAGCGCGGCAAGCTTGCCCTCGATCCCCCGGATGCCGAATCCTCCGGGAACGCAGATTCCGTCGACCTCGCCGAGCAGTTTGGCGCACTGTTCCGGATCGAGACAGTCATCCGAGACGATCCACTTGACCGAAATGGTCGCACGGTGGGCAAAACCTCCGGCGCGCAGCGCCTCGGTCACAGAAAGGTAGGCATCCGGCAGGTCGATGTATTTGCCGACGAGTCCGATGGTGACGTGATCTGTGGGGTTGTGCACCGCGTCGAGTACAGGCTGCCAACGGCTCCAGTCGACTTCGGCGACGTCGAGCCCTAGGTGTTTCGCAATGTAAGAGTCGAGACCTTCGGCGTTGACCGTCGAAGGAATGTCGTAAATGCTCGAGGCGTCTGGACAGTTGATCACGGCCTCGCTGTCGACATCGCACATAAGTGCGATCTTGCTCTTGATGCCCTCACCGATCGGCCGGTCGGAGCGGATCACGATGGCGTCCGGTTGGATGCCGAGGCCCCGCAAGGTCGCGACCGAGTGTTGTGTCGGTTTCGTCTTCTGCTCACCGCTCGGACCGATATATGGCACAAGGGAGACGTGCACGAAGAAGCAGTTGTCGCGACCAAGCTCATGCCGGACCTGGCGAGCGGCTTCGAGAAACGGTTGCGACTCGATGTCACCAACGGTGCCGCCGATTTCGGTAATGATCACGTCGGGTTGCGGGTTGTCTTCGGCCTGGGCGCGCATGCGCAGCTTGATCTCGTCGGTGATGTGCGGGATCACCTGCACGGTGCCGCCGAGGTATTCCCCGCGTCGCTCCTTAGCGATCACCGTCGAATACACCTGACCCGTCGTAACGTTTGCCTTCTGGCTCAGGGTGATGTTGAGGAACCGCTCATAGTGCCCGATATCCAGGTCCGTCTCCGCCCCGTCGTCTGTCACGAAGACTTCGCCGTGTTGGAACGGGTTCATCGTGCCAGGGTCAACGTTGAGATAGGGGTCGAGCTTTTGCATGACCACATTGAGTCCGCGAGCGGTGAGAAGATTGCCGAGGCTTGCCGCCGTCAGGCCCTTACCGAGAGATGAGACAACACCCCCAGTTACGAAAATATGTTTGGTGGTCTTTGTCCCATGCACGTCTGCCATGGAACTCCATCCTATCTCAGTTGAGAGTGTTTGACGCGCTCGCCGCGCGAGCCAGATCGAGCAGTTCTCGCGCGTGGGCCAAGCCTGTCTCGGACTCGTCGAGGCCAGAGAGCATTCGCGCGAGCTCCGATGCGCGTTCGTCATCGCCGAGTGCGGTCACCGAACTCGAGGTGTAGCCGCCGTCCGCATCTTTGCGAACTCGAAGTTGGCTATCGGCGAAAGCAGCGACCTGCGCGAGATGGGTGACAACGATCACCTGGCTGTGCCTGGCGAGCACAGCAAGGCGCCGACCGATTTCGATGGCAGCGGCGCCGCCGACACCGGCATCCACCTCATCGAAGATGTATGTCGGCACATCACCCGCGTGTGCGCCGACCACCTCGATGGCAAGCATTATTCTCGAAAGCTCACCGCCAGACGCACCTTTGCCAAGGGGGCGTGGATCGGCTCCCGAGTGCGCGGAAAGGAGAATTTCCACCCTGTCTGCGCCGGTTGCGGTGAACTCGTCCAGCGGCGTGATATCGATGTGGATGCGTGCGCCTGGCATGGCGAGCGCGGCAAGTTCGTGTGTCACCGCCTCGCCAAACCTCTGCGCTCCCTCAGCGCGCACGTTGGTCAGACGTTCTGCCGCTGCGGCAAGTTGTGCGTCGAGAGCGCTGACCTCTTCGGTCAATGCATCGATCGTCTCGTCGTCTGTATCGAGTTCGAGCAGCCGGGCAACTCCCGCAGCGTCATAGTTGATCACATCTGCCAAGGTCGGCCCATATCTGCGAGCCAGTTCGCGCAGTTGGGCCCGTCGTTCCAGGGCTGCCTCAAGCTCCCCGGGACCACCGGCGTCGAAGCTGTCGAGGTATCGAGTCAGCTCAGTGTTCACGTCTTCGAGAGCGTAGCGAGCTTCGGCGAGTGACGCAGCGAGTCCGGCGATGCTTTCATCAACCGCGGCGGCACGCTCGAGCGCCTTGCGGGCAATCTCGACCAGCCCGATAGCGTCGGAAGGTACCGTGTCAGAGTCTTCCGAGATCAGAGCAGCCGCTGCTTCCGCAGCGGCGAGTCGAAGGTCTTCACCGTGGCTAAGAACGGCAATACGTTGGTCGAGTTCCCGGTCTTCTTCCGCATTCGGGGCAATGGCCGCGATCTCATCGAGCGCTTGTCTCAGGGCAGCGGCTTCAGCAGAACGGGCAGCCCGATCGGCTGTCAGCTCTGCGAGCCGCCTCCTGCTCTCGTTTCGACGGGAGAACACATCGGAATACTCACTGAGCAGCCTCGTCGCGTCGTCGCCGATGTACCTGTCGAGAAGGTCACGCTGTGAGGCGGAGGATGCAAGCCGCAACTGCTCGCTTTGCCCATGGATCGCGACGAGGCGATGGCCAAGTTCGGCAAGCACGCCGGCCGGAACCGAGCGACCTCCTGCAAACGCACGACTTCGGCCGTCTGCACCGACACGTCGCGCCACGATGAGCTCCGTGCCATCGAGTTCGCCGCCTGCCTCGTCGATGGCCTCAGCGACGCTCCCGTCAGGCTCTACCTCGAACCGAGCCTCAGCGGTAGCTGCTGCGGCGCCGGCACGCACCGCACCTTGGTCGGCACGAGCGCCCCGAATGAGTTCGAGCGCGGTAATCACCATCGTCTTTCCGGCACCTGTCTCGCCGGTGACTGCGGTGAATCCGGGAGAGAACTCGAGGGTCGCTCTCTCGATGACGCCAAGGTCGCTGATGCTCAGTTCAGTGATCACCGGTTGCGCCAGCTCTCAGAGGGAAGGTTGAACTTCTTCACAAGGCGTTCGACGAAATCGACTTGATGTAGCCGGGCAAGCCGCACCGGCTTCGCGCTGCGCCGAACGACGACGCTCGACTGGCCTGGTGCTTCTGCGTTTCGCGAGCTATCGCACCACACTCGTCCCGCTCCCGGAGAGACAGCCTCATCGACACGGATCATTACTGATGAGGTTGGCGGGATCACCAACGACCGTGCGAACAGCGCATGGGCGTTGAGCGGGGTCACGAGCAGCGCGTCCACCTGCGGCCAGATGATCGGACCACCTGCGGAGAATGCATACGCGGTGGATCCGGTCGGGGTTCCGATGACGATGCCATCTGCGGCAAAGCTGGTGAGGTCGTGCCCATCAACGGACACCTCGATGCCGACCATGTTTGCCGGCGCCACCTTTTCAACGGTCACCTCGTTGAGCGCCCACGAATGAAAAGTGACCTGGCCGTCAACGAAAATGTCGACGTCCAGCGCGGTGCGTTCTTCGACGTCGTACTCCCCCTGCGCGAGTGCCGTGACCGCATCGACGAGGTCAGCACGCTCGCTTTCGGCAAGAAACCCCACGTGCCCGAGATTGATCCCGACGACAGGTACCGCGCGCTCCCGCACCAGATGAGCCGCTCGCAAAATGGTGCCGTCGCCGCCGAGCACGATGGCAAGCTCGATCTCGCACTCGGCTTGGACCTCTTCGAGAACTCCGACTTTGTCGAGTGGAAACCCTGCAGCCCGAAGGCCGTCCACGTCTTGGGAAGAGATAAGGGCGGAGATACCGAACCGGCTGAGCAGCCGAGCGGCCTCTCGGGCGGCGACAACGGCCTCGTCACGACGAGTGTTCGTAACGAGAAGCACATACCGGGTTGAGTGCGTCATCGGGTCTCCCTTTTCTGAGAATTCTGCGCACCAGCAACCGCTGAGGCAATCATTGCGTCCCATTCTGGTCGATCGTGTCCGTCTGATGGTTGCAACCAGACCAAAAACTCTTGATTTCCCGATCCGCCGCGCAGTTGTGAGGGAATAATGCCGCTCGCAACAAGGCCGTTATCTATCGCCACACCGATCACCGCACGCAGCGCGGTCGCCCATAGCGACGGCTCAGTGACGATGCCACCACGGCCAAGACGGGCCCTTCCTACCTCGAATTGCGGTTTGACGAGCAAGACGTAGTCGCGAGCATGCACCTGCTCCACGAGCACGGGAATCACGATAGTGAGCGAAATGAAGGCGAGATCGCCGACGACAAGGTCGATCTGCTCGGCCATCCGAGGATCGGGCAGCCGCGATGTTTCAAGCTCACGAACATTCAAACCTTCGACGTTATGCACCCTGGGATCTTCGGCGATGGATGGCACCAGTTGCCCATGCCCAACGTCAAGCGCGTACACGCACGCCGCCCCGTGTTCGAGCAATACCTGAGTGAATCCGCCAGTGCTCGCGCCAACATCAAGGCACACGCGACCTGTCACAGAAATCTGGGGAAAGTCGTTGAGCGCACCGGCAAGCTTGCCCGCAGCACGACCGACATACCCATCCGGGGCATTGACGGTGATGACTGTCGCCTCGGTCACTCCGAGCGATGCTTTGGGCACGTTGTCCTCCCCCGCAACTGACACATCCCCCGTACTGATCAGAGCCTGAGCGTGGGTGCGCGATCGGGCAAGCCCTCGTTCTACGAGCGCAACATCAAGCCTCATACGCTGACCTTCGTGGCTTCCGCCGCGCAGCATGTCGTCATTCAGTGCAGCGTCTCCTGCCCGATGGCGCTCTCCAACTCAGCGCTGAGCCGGGCATGGAGCTTCTCGTATTCGGCGGCACGCTCCGCAAGCGGCAGCGATGCAATGCGTGCGAGCGATGGATCGTGGAGGCCAGACTCCCCAGTCTCTCCAGCGTTGGCGACATCCCCATTTGCTTCGGGCTCGCCCTCAACGATTCTGCTCACCTCTGACTCGCTCATACAACAAGCCTACGTGCCCACCGCGGTCTCTTGCCACGGTCACCGCGGATGTGTCACGCAGAGCCGCCCATGCCGAGGCCATCCGGCACGAGCACCGCTGTCGGCGGAATGGACGAGTTCCACACCAGGGCGCATGCCGCACGAAGCGCCTCCACTCCACGCGGGTCTCCGGCGACAACCGTGAGAACGGCACGGTCCAGCCGAACTTCCGTCTCACCGCACGTCGCGACGTTCCCATTTACGACAGCCGGAGCGTAGTACTCGTTCAATGTGCGGGTGTCTCGCCCGATGTATGTGGGGCGCTGGTCACGGTCCGCACGCAACACAGAGAGTGGAGTATCGACGCCCGTCAGCACGAGCAGAGACGCCATCTCTGACCGATTTGCCCCCAAAATGTCCGTGTCGAGCCTGTCGCCGATCATGAGCGGACGTTTCGCCCCGAACCGTGCGCGCGCAGTATCGTAAATGTGTCTTTCCGGTTTTCCCGCAACCTCGGGAAAAGCACCCGTCGCAGTGTGCACGGCAGCGATCAAGGTCCCGTTTCCCGGCGCGATTCCCTGTTCTCGAGGAATGGTCCAGTCTCCGTTGGTGCCTATCCATACGGCGCCAGACTCGATCGCATACGACGCCTGGGCGAGGTCGGTCCACGTCACGTCTGGGGCAAAGCCCTGGATCACGCCTGCCGTTTTGGGGGTGGCTGTGCGAGTGATCGTGAAGCCGGCCCGGGCAACTTCTCGCAGCAGGCCCTCGCCACCGACGACGAGCACCTCGGACCCTGCCGGCACTTGCGAGGCGAGCAAGGGCACCGCAGCTTCCGGAGACGACACCACATCTGCAGCGCTCACCGCCGAAATTCCAAGCTCACTCAGATGGTCGGCCACGGTCTGCGTCGTCCGTGAGGCGTTGTTAGTCAGGTAGCCGAGCCTTTTGCCTGTGGATGCTGCATGGTTAAGCGATTCGACGGCGTACGGCACGGCCTGTGCACCGGTGTAGATCACACCGTCGAGGTCGAAGAGCAGTACGTCGAACCCGTCGATGAGCGTTCGGTCAGCAGAGATGTGGGTGTCAGCAGTCACAGGGACAAGTCTAGTTACCGGATTTTGCGAGCACGGCATCGAGCTTTGTGGCGAAGTATGGCGCAAGCGTCGTGACATATGTCTGAGTCAGGTGACTGCTTGTGTCGCGATACACGATGACGTTGCCGACTACCACAGGACAGAATGTCTCCCTGCAGATGAAGTCACTCATGTCGACAAGCCCGACGTCTGGGCTCGACTGCACGGCAGAGGGCAGAACCCCGCTCCGAGAAAGGGCGGTTTCGCGTTTCACTCCGCAGTCGAGCATCGCAGCCGTCCCATCCTTCTGAACCGCGCACGCTATGGCGTCTTTGGACATTCGAGGGCTGTCCTGAACAGCCACCACGTCGAAGCCGTCCTGGACAAGTTGCTGCCACCATACCGACACACCGTTGGCGAATGCAGCTGCTTGGGTTTCGCCTTGTTTTGTCTCGACCTTGATGCTCGTCTGTGCGGATGTGATGACCAGCGTGAGGTTCGGGATCTTGGGCAAAGCTTCCATCACACCGGTGTTCCATGTCGTGCAGAGATCTCCGCCTGTGAGCAGTGTGGCCGACGTGAAGGTGCACGCCGCTTTGAAGAAGACGTGAAGTTCCCAATTGCGTTCACGGGCCAGCACCTGCAGTGCAGGAAACCATTGTGCAGCATGCGAATCTCCGACAAGTGCGACAACGGCGTCCGGGGTGCCGGATGGTGCCGCGAAAACGCAGTTCTTCACCGCGGAATCTTTGACGTTGGTGCGGCACTGATCGGTGTACAGCTCTTTCGGGACATCGTCTTCGATGGTCTCGGGACTTGGCAAGACGGAATATCCCAGATCGGTATCTGTGGAGCAAAGTGCCGCATTGTCCGGGGCAAGGGCCGCAGCACCGAAGCACGAGCTGCCCGCAAGCTGAGACGCCTTTTGTTCGTCGGACTTGGCAACCCCCGCAAGGTAGAACAGGCCTCCGCCCGCAATCGCGGCGACGAGCACCATGGACGTCGCTGTAGCAAGATAGGTGTTCCATGAGGGCCGCCGTGCAAGCACTCCGTGCCGAACGGGATCTTCGACGAATGTCTTCGTCAATGCTGCGAGCAGCACGGTTACCGCGAGCAGCACAACCTTCTGCACCGTGCTCAGCGAGTGCCCAAGCGCGAACGGCAGCAAGATGATTGGCGGCCAGTGCCACAGGTAAAGGGAGTAGGAGATGTCGCCAAGGTACTGGACCGGTCGCAGCGAGACGATCGGACGAGGTGAGAGCACACCGCGGACGGTGCCGGCGTAGATGACGCACACGACTCCCGCAACAGGGAGCAGAGCGGCCCATCCAGGAAACGGCGTCGTCGATCTCAGCACAAGCGCCGACAGCGCGATCAGGCCCCAACCAAGCCAGGAGAGAGAAATCCGGAAACCTGGGGACAGCCGAGTCAGCGGCAACAGCGCGAGCAGCCCGCCCGCGCCGAACTCCCAGGCGCGAGTCGTGGTGAAGAAGTAGGCGGATGCAGGGCTCATCGGGGTAAATACGATCGAATAGACCAGCGAAGCAGTCACTACCGCCCCAAGCACCACGCCGATTGTCACCCGCTGTTTGGTGCCGAACCGACGTGCGATCAACACTGCAAGCAAAACAAGCAGCGGCCATACGATGTAGAACTGCTCTTCCACCGACAAAGACCAATAGTGCTGCGCTGGGGACGCCGCATTGTCAGCAGCGAGATAATCGACCGAGTTCGAGGCGAGCACCCAGTTGACTACATAGAACACCGATCCAATGATTTCGGTGAAATAGCCGCCCCAATCCGGCCTTGGCGCCCACAGGTAAACTCCCACGGTGGTCGCAGCGGCGACGAGCAGTGCTGCAGGCAGCAAGCGACGAGCTCTGCGTGCCCAAAACTCTCGCAACCGCACTGTGCCTGTCGCCGTGACCTGCCGCAGCAGATGGCTGGTGATCAGAAATCCTGAAATCACGAAAAAGATGTCTACCCCGGCGTAGCCGCCAGGCAACCGTCCGGGCCAGAGGTGGAATAAGACGACGTAGAGCACAGCGACCGCACGGAGCGCCTGAATCTCAGGTAGTCGCCGCTCGCTGTGCACATCGCGTCGTGTAGGACGAGGGGAACTCACCGGTTGCAAACCACCTTCATTCAACTTTCGCCGACCGATCCGCGGTGTGACCTTTAGCCCGCGAGCGCATGGCAGTCTGACCGAACGATGGAGAATATTCGACTTCTCAGCATAGGCCCTCCCCCTTCGCACCGCGGCAGGGCATACAGCACCCGAGCTGCGCCGTATTGCATGTCGCAGTACCGCTGCGATTCTCCCCTACATCGATGAGGCAAGATAGGTGGATGCCCCTTCGCCATGTTTCGCTCGCCGTCTTGGTCACCATGATCTGGGGATGCAACTTTGTTGCGATCAATATCGGCGTCGGCGAGGTGTCCCCGTTTCTGTTCCTGACGCTACGTTTTGTCGTGGTTATCGTGCCTGCGATCTTCTTCCTCAAGCGCCCTCAGATTCCGTGGTGGTCGCTGTTGACCGTGGGCGGCTTTATGTCCCTTGGACAGTTTGCGCTGTTGTATTTGGCTTTGTGGATGGGGATGCCGGCCGGTCTCGCGTCCCTGGTCTTGCAGTCTCAGGTCATCTTTACCGTGCTGATCGCGGCGATCGCGCTCCGAGAACGCCCAACTGTCGCGCAGATCGTCGGCCTCAGCGTCGGGTTCGTCGGGTTGCTTGTCGTGGGTCTCGGCCGCGAGGCGTCGATCCCAGTGCTCGCTTTCATCGTCACGCTCGCTGCAGCATTGTCTTGGGCGATTGGAAACATCGTGGTGCGTTTCGCCGGCTCGGCCGGGGGCCTGTCAATGACGGTATGGTCGGCCATTGTGGTTCCCGTGCCGATGTTTGTCTTGTCTCTCATTTTCGAAGGTCCAGCGCAGATCGGCTTTGCACTGACTCATCTGTCGTTGGCGGCGATCCTGTCCACGCTTTTCACCGCCTACCTGGCGTCCCTCGTCGGCTACGGCATCTGGAATACTCTGCTCGCCAAATATCCGGCGGGCTCGGTGGTGTCTTTCGCGCTGCTCATTCCTATCTTCGGAATGACTGCGGCATGGATCGCCCTGCACGAGCAGCCGAACGCATGGGAACTGGTCGGCGGTGCATTCCTGCTTGTCGGAGTGGCGATCACCACGGGGGTGTTTCGCTTCGCGCGCTGGCGGCGCCCACGGCAGGAGCCTGGGCCCGACACCGCCGAGACCTCCGCCTAGTTCGACGGATCTCCCGCCTCGAATCCCACGCCGGGACGGTTTTATTCGTGCGAACGGCAGGATTTCGTGAGAACAGATTCTCCAAGTGATACGCTCAGCGCATGATTCGACTGCTCATTCGCACCGCCATTCATCTCGTCACCGCGGCTCTCGCAATTCTTGTGGCTGCACTGATCTTGCCTGACTTCCAGGTCTCGGTGGAGGGTTTCGTCATTGCCGTAGTCGTCTTCGCCATCGCTCAGGGCATCCTCACGCCGTTCATCATCAATGTGGCACGCAAGTATGCCTCGGCGCTGCTCGGAGGCATCGGATTGGTGTCGTCCTTCGTTGCGCTTCTGATAGCGACATTCTTTCCCGGTGGAATCGTCGTCAATGGGATTATCACTTGGGTGCTGGCCACCCTCATCTTGTGGATCATCACCGCGCTTGGCGGTTGGATCCTCCCGCTGATCTTCCTCAAGCAGAAGAAAGCCGCCAATTCCTGAACACGACGGCCGTCGGCGCTCAGGGCAATGTGCCGCCCTCGTCATCAGTCGATTCAATCGGTGACTCTGTCTGCCCTTCATGCCCTTCCGCTTGGTCTTCGCCGATCTCGTTGTCGGGTTCGTCTTCCTCTTCTTCGTCGATGAGTTCCACGATTTCAATGTCAAGATCGTCATCATCGGACAGAGGGAAGCCGTCTTCGTCGATGCCGAAGGCTTCTTCGGCCACCTCTGCACGTGCGATCCAATCGGCTGCCTCGTCGTTGCGCCCAAGACCGGTGAGCACTTCGGCGTATGCGCGATACAGATGTGGGCTGTATCGGAATGCTGTGTTCTTATCGAGTTGCGGAATCTCGAGTTCGACAAGGGCCTGCTCATCGTCGCCGAGGTCGAGCCGTGCTCCACTCATTGCGATGGCCAGTTCGACCTGGGTCTCGGAGTCTAGCGTTGAGCGGTCAACGGATCGCCCGAGTTCGAGTGCCTCCTTTGGCCGGCCAAGCCCGCGTTCGCAGTCCACCATCACCGGCACTTGATCGTTCAGCCCCGTGATTCGACGGAATGTGCGCAGTTCACGCAATGCCAACGTGAAGTCGCCTGTCGCGTAGGCGGTCAGTCCTACGGTCTCACGAACGATGCCTACTCTGCCGCCCTTACGAGCAGCGGAAAGAGCATGCTGGTGGGCGAGCTCCGGGTTCTCATCGATCAGCATCCCTGCCATCACGAGGTGGCGGGCGACAAAATCGGAGTTCTCTTTTGTCAGGGTTTTAAGCTCGGCGCGCGCACCCTTGTCAAGGTCTTTCGGTTCGACTTCGTCTGGGATCTCAGGATCGTTATGCCTGGCACGCACTGGCAGGTTCTCGCTCGGACGGTTCGGATTCTCCCACCGTTCACGGCGTTGCACCTCACCCCGCGAGCGGGCAGCGTTGTCACGCCGTGGCCGATCGTGCCCACCGCTGCGGCCGTCTACGCCAATTGGCTTTCCGCGCCCCGAGTCGCGCGTTCCGTAGCTGCGCCCTCCGGCGTTACGAGCGCCATCGCCGCTATAACTCTTGCCGCCGTATCCACGATTCTCTGAACCGCTGCGGGAAGCACCATACGAGTTCCCACCCGAACGCCCGTCAGTGCGATCCCTCGGTGCGTATCCGCGGCCGCCGTCCCGACCAGCGTTTCCATCGCGCGCCGGGTAGCTCCGGCCGCCTTCGCGGCTGCTCCCGCCATCCCGTGGAGCATAACTGTGCCCGTTGCCGCCGCGAGATCCTGAGTTGTCGCGCGGGCCGTAGCCGCGCCCTTGAGTATCCCGGCTCCCCCTGTCTCGGTTTTCGGCGTCGCGAGGACGGTAGTTACGTTCCCCGCCGTGTCCGCCACGGTTGTCGCCCCCGTTGCGAGGGGCGTATCCCCGCGAATTGTCACGGCCTCCCCGCGCATCTCCACCGTCACGAGCGGGATAGCTTCGACCGCCGTCACGGCTGGCTCCACTGTTGCGTGGCGCGCCGCGCTGCGCGCCATCACGCGGACGGTATGGACGGTCTCGACCACGGTCGTCGGCTCCGTCGCGGGGAGCATAGCCGCCTCGGTCCCGTGCACTGTTACGTGGCGCCCCATCGTTGCTACGTCCTGAGCCGGATTGGCTATTGCGGGAGTTGGCACTATTCGGGGATGGATTTTCACGACGGGGTTGACGCGCAGAACTGCCGCCGTTGCCTCCGCGATCGGAGGACCGGTTTGGCCGTTCATTACCGCCATCGCGCCAGGAGTGGTTGTCTCGGTCGTTTCGACCGCGCTCTGCGTCGTCCATTTTCTCTCCCGGTTGGCGTTTATGACAGTGACTTGTTAACGCAACATGGCCACCATTGCTGGTGGCCATGTTGACTAAATTAAGTCCGGCGGTGTCCTACTCTCCCACAGGGTCCCCCCTGCAGTACCATCGGCGCTGTGAGGCTTAGCTTCCGGGTTCGGAATGTAACCGGGCGTTTCCCTCACGCTATGGCCGCCGAAACACTATTGATTTATGGTTTCGTACGATCTCTTGCGAAATCAGTTCCCGACCGTAAATCGGGAACCACAAAGTGGACGCGAACATCATGACAGAAGTCAATGAAAGTGTTATCAAGTTTTCGGCCTATTAGTACCGGTCAGCTTCACAGGTCTTTAGTCCCTGCTTCCACATCCGGCCTATCAACCCAGTGGTCTAGCTGGGGGCCTCTCGCCATAAATGGCATGGAAATCTCATCTCGGAGTTGGCTTCCCGCTTAGATGCTTTCAGCGGTTATCCAATCCAAACGTAGCTAATCAGCGGTGCTCTTGGCAGAACAACTGACATACCAGAGGTTTGTCCGTCTCGGTCCTCTCGTACTAGAGACAGATCTCCTCAAATTTCCTACGCACGCAGCGGATAGGGACCGAACTGTCTCACGACGTTCTAAACCCAGCTCGCGTACCGCT
>JAATGV010000023.1 GCA_015654475.1 Actinomycetales bacterium | reverse complement strand
GCGGCATGTCGGACGCAACGCCACAATCCACACCCATCGGAGATGTACGAATCAGCGTTGACAGCAACGACCAGACCCGGCGGCGCAACCTTTCCGCAATCGTGACACTCATCCACCGTCATGGTGCGACGGCGCGGGCTTCGCTCACGCGCTCGACCGGACTCAATCGCGCCACCATCGGAACACTCGTGGCCGAACTCGAAAACTCCGGAATCGTCAGAGAAAACAACGGGATATCGGCCGGTTCAGTCGGTCGGCCAAGCACCGTCGTCGAACCAGCAGACGATATCGGCATGCTCGCCGTGAACCCGGAGACGACTGCAGTCTCATTCGCGCTCATCGGGTTTGGCAGAGGAATCATCGCGACAACCCGGGTGCCCATGCCCGCAACGCCGCGGCCGCAGCAGACAGTAGAGCTCACCGTGAACGCACTCGCCCAGATGCGGCCTGCAGGCATGCGGCTCCTCGGAATCGGGGCAGCAGTTCCCGGTGTCATTCGCGTTGACGATGGACACGTGCGCAACGCGCCCCACCTCGGCTGGTCAGATGTTCCCTTCGGAACGCTGCTCGCCCAGGCCACCGGGCTTCCCGTCACCATCGGCAACGACGCGATGCTTGGCGCGCTCGGAGAATCATCGTTCGGGCAAGGTCGTGGCATCGCCGAAATGGTGTACCTGAACGGCGTTTCGGGAATAGGGGGTGGGATCATCACCTCGGGAACGCTCATGTTCGGAAACACCGGCGCAGCAGGAGAACTCGGACATATGGTCATCGACATGTCTGGCGATCAGTGTCATTGCGGCAGACGCGGATGCCTCGAAACGGTGGTAAGCCTCAGCAAGCTCTGTGCCGTTGCCAATGCCGACCTGCACGTGGAAGATCTCGACGCATACTTCGCCTCCGTGCGCGAACCAGGCATAATCGCCGAAATCGACCATCAGACCGAGGCACTCATCGTCGGCCTCACCAACGTGTGCAACGCAATCGACCCGCAGCTCGTCGTGCTCGGCGGCTACCTCGGCTGCCTCTACACCCGAGCGTCCGAACTCATCCGCGACCGCGTTCAATCAGGCGTCATTGCCGCAGACAGCCGCAGCGTAACCATCGTGCGCGCAACCGCGACACCACCCATGGTGCTCATCGGTGCCGCAGAACGCGCCATTCAGGGCTTCCTCGACGACCCCATCAACACCCTTGCCGACCTCAACAAGCAACCCCATCCATCCACACCCGCTTGACGCCAAGATGTTTGCCGAGCAACACCGCATCCGCGGCCTTGCCAAGCTCAAGCGTGCCGAATGTATCCTCAATGCCAAGGGCCCGGGCAGGGAACCGCGTTGCGGCATCCACCGCCTGAGCAAGCGGCAAGCCGACCTGGTTGACCGCGACCTGGATGGCGCGTTCGAGAGTCAAGGTCGAACCCGCGATCTGCCCGCTATCGAGCCGCGCAACTCCATCAACGACATATACCGGCAGAGACCCGAGCAGATACTCGCCGTCGGCAGCGCCAGCGGCGGCCATTGAATCAGTGATAAGAGCAATGCGCTCAGGTGCCGAATCCACGAGCATGCGCACAACACTCGGGTGCACGTGGACACCATCGCAGATCACCTCTATGGTCACACTCGAAGAATCGACAGCCGCGACGATAGGACCGGGCGCACGATGCAAAATCGGCTCCATGGCGTTGAACGCATGGGTCAGGATGCTCGCGCCGCGACGGAACGCCTCAAGAGTGAGCGCGTAGTTCGCGCCAGTATGGCCGACGGCGACGGCAATTCCGGCACGAGCAAACCCCTCGATCGCCTCCAAAGCGCCCGGCAGCTCTGGCGCGATCGTGATCTGCCGAACAACCCCGTCCGACGCGGCAAGCAACGTCTTGACCGATTCGGGATCTGGATTGCTGAGCCACCGCGCATCATGGGCTCCCTTGTGCACGATCTCGAGAAAAGGGCCTTCAAGATGTGCACCGAGAACCCCGGGGACATGTGCCATGGCGCCGCGAATCATCGTGAGCTGGTCAAGGAGCTGAGGAATCGGGTTCGCGACGAGAGACAGAACTTGGCGTGTCGTGCCCCTTGCACGATGCGTCGCCAGCGCCTTCTCGATGTCGGCTGCATTCGTGTCGTAGGAGAACCCGCCGCCGCCGTGTCCATGAATGTCGATGAAGCCCGGGGTAAGGAACCGGCCAGTGCCATCGACGACCTCAGATGCATTGTCAGCGCCATTGTCCGACCGCCAAGTGCCCCCTGTACCCCGCGCGGATATCTTGCCACCAGAAAACTCGACCCAGGAATCCGGCGTTTCGACGCCACCAGAGACGAGCGTGACGGAATGGATGACTACTGAACCTGCCGAAGCAGACGAAGCCGGGACGGACATGGTGCCTCTTTCTTGGAGAACTCCCCATTCGAAGAAAACGCTCTACTCAAAGAACATGACTACTCAAATATGATGGTGCGGTGCTCGTCGAGAAGGATGCGATGCTCGGCATACCAGCCGACGGCTTGGCGAAGCGTTCGAGACTCGATGTCACGGCCGATCACACGAAGCGCGTCTGCGCTTTCTCCGTGATTCACCCGGGTCACGTTCTGCTCGATGATCGGGCCCTCATCCAAGTTCTCCGTGACGAAATGAGCGGTGGCGCCGATGAGTTTTACGCCGCGTCGATGCGCTTGAAGGTAAGGATTCGCACCCTTGAAACCCGGGAGGAACGAATGATGGATATTGATCGCCCGCCCCTCGAGCTCCTGGCATAACTCCGGGCTAAGGATCTGCATGTATCTGGCAAGCACCACCAGCTCGACATCGTGCTCTGCCACCAGCGCGCGAACTCGATCCTCGAACGCAGCCTTGTCCTCTTGGGATTTGATCGGCATATGCTCGAACGGGACGCCATAGAACTCGACCAACTCTCCAAGCACATTCTGGTTGGCAAGCACCCCGACGATGTTTACGGGCAGGAGACCGGCTCGCTGCCGAAACAAAAGATCTTGTACGCAATGTTCGGCGGTTGTCGCCAAAACCAGCGTGTTGATTGGTCGGCCTACCACATCGAGAATCCAGTCCATGCCGAACTCGAGCGCGACCGGAGACATTGCGTCTGTGAAGGACGAGTCCGAACCAGTCATGTCGATTTGAACGCGCATGAAGAAGCGACCGGTGTCCGCGCTCGCAAACTGCTGCAATTCGGTGATATTGCCACCGGCAGTGACGATGGCCCCCGTGACGGCGTGCACAATGCCTGGCCGATCGGGGCACACGATAGTCATTACCAAATGGTTGCCAGGGTGTGGTTCAGTTGCAACCGTGATAGCCGAGGTCGGCGGCTTCGGAGCGGAAATGATGGATACCTCTCAATCGCACTGCTCTGGGGCGGTGTCTACGACGCGATGCAGGCAATGTCCGCCTGCGCCGTACGCCACGCCGGATGCGTTTATCGCACACAACGTAGACTAGACGATGGCGGTTCCCGGCGTGCGCATGCCTCCCGACGGCGCGAGATTTGGTCCGTCGGCGGTCGCAAGCCAATGAGGCCGTAATCCCGGATCCCGAGCGGATATTTGCACCGCGAAACCTCATTTCAGGAGATCAATACCATGGCTGACCGCGCCATAGAGCGTCCATTTCCCTGGCTGGGCCTTTGTGCTCTTGGAGCGGGCTCTTTCTCAATGGTCACGGTCGAAATCTTGCCAACCGGTGTGCTGCCGCAGATCGCGCGAGACTTCGGCACGAGCGAGGCCCTCATCGGCGCCCTTGTCAGCGTGTTCGCGTTCGCTGTCGTGCTCTTCTCCGCACCATTGACGCAAATCACTCGGCGTCTGCCACGTAAGGCCCTCGTCGTGACGGCGTTGGCTGTCGCAACTCTTGCCGGCTTTGCGGCCGCTGCAGCACCGAACTTCATCGTGCTTGCGCTCATCCGTGTGGTCGGTGGCGCGGCGCACGGGCTGTTCTGGTCTGTTGTGGGTGCCTATCCGAGCTATCTGGTCCCTCCGGACCAGGTCGGCAAGGCCATCGCTCTCAATTCGGCGGGCAGTTCGTTGGCCGGGGTCGTTGGGTTGCCGCTCGGTACCTTTCTTGGGCACGCCTTCGGGTGGCGCGCCTCCTTTGTCATAGTTTCTGCCATCGGCGCGGTCGCCTTGCTCGTCTTGACGCGCTACCTGCCTGCTGTGCACGGGCCCCACGAATCCCGGGCAGGAACGCCTGGCGGCGCTGGCGGGGCATATCCACAGACCTCGTCCGTTCACATCCTTACGATGCCGGTGTCAACAGCCACCTCATCCGTGCCTATCGTGACATCGTCCATACCGGTGATGCGTGCGGAAGACATGAGCGACGTCGGCGATGTGAGTGAGAGCACGTCAGCGGGCGGGCGACGCGACCAGGGCGTCTGGTCGGTTGTCGTGATCTGCCTGATGATCGCCACATTCATGGCCGGTAGTTTCGCCTTCTCGACGTTTGTCGCCCCCTATATGCGCGATGTGATCGGCATGCCGGAAGACGCACTTAGCCTGATTCTGCTCGGTCAGGGCATTGTCGGCACAGTGGGAGTTCTGCTGTGCGGATGGCTGTTCGCGGCCCGCCCACGCCGGTGGCTACTGGTCAGCATGGCCGCCCAAGTAGTTCTTGTCTCCGCATTGTGGATGGTGGGCGGTGCGTTCGCGCCCGGTGCCCTCACCCTGTTTTATGCCATGGCTTTTGTCGGCGGCGCGATTCCGATGCTCTCGCAGACCGTCATGTTGCGTGTTGCCCCGATGCGTATTCGCGATGTCAGCCTGTCCTTCTATACCGCCTCTTTCAACGTGGGTATCGGTGCGGGAGCGGCGATGGGGGCGCTGATCGTGCAGGGCGCGGGGGTGCGCACAACCGCACTTGCGGCCGGCGTGTTCGCCCTGGTTTCGCTTGCGCTGTTTTTCTCGTACACGGTGCGGCGGCGCGGCAATGCGGACCCGGTGGCGACCTCGTAGCGTTTCGGGAGACGGGTTGCCGTCGCCGGATGAGCGGCGGCCGCGGTTCGTGTGTGGGTTGCGGGTGTCGACGGCTTGGCGCAGCGTTGGTAGGATGATCGCGTGCCGCGACTGGCGTTCAGATAGTTCACTATCGGGGAGCGGTGCCATTGAACTTGTCGCGCGCCTGGGCTTCCCACCTAAATATGGAGGACCACCATGGTGCATTCACCCACGTTCACAGCCCCACTTTCTGAGGTCGATCCCGAGATCGCGGACATCCTCGACGACGAACTCGCGCGCCAGCGGGGCACCCTCGAAATGATCGCGTCAGAAAACTTCGTGCCGCGCGCTGTGCTCGAGGCGCAAGGTTCAGTGCTGACCAACAAGTATGCCGAGGGCTACCCGGGTAGGCGATACTACGGCGGATGCGAGGTCGTGGACCGCGCCGAGATCCTGGCTATCGAGCGGGCCAAATCGCTCTTCGGTGCACAGTTCGCCAATGTGCAGCCACACTCAGGCGCATCGGCCAACGCCGCAGTGCTACACGCACTCGCCACGCCCGGTGACACCATCCTCGGCCTCTCCCTCGATCAGGGCGGGCACCTCACACACGGCATGAAGCTCAACTTCTCCGGTCGGCTCTACAACGTCGTCGCCTACGGTGTCGACCCGGAGACGAGCCTCGTCGACATGGATGAGGTCCGTCGCCTTGCCATCGAGCACAAGCCCAAAGTGTTGATCGCCGGATGGTCGGCATACCCGCGCCAACTCGACTTTGCCGCGTTCCGTGCGATTGCCGACGAGGTCGGCGCGTACCTCTGGGTCGATATGGCCCACTTCGCCGGACTTGTCGCTGCTGGGATCCACCCCAGCCCTGTGCCATACGCACACGTCACATCATCCACCGTGCACAAGACCATCGGAGGCCCGCGTTCAGGTTTTATCCTGACCAACGACGCGGACATCGCTAAGAAAATCAACTCAGCGGTGTTTCCCGGCCAGCAAGGCGGTCCACTCATGCACGTGATTGCTGCCAAGGCAATCGCGTTCAAGCTCGCGGCCACAGACGAATTCAAAGACCGTCAGCAGCGCACCGTTCGTGGCGCCAAAATTCTGGCCGACCGGCTCACGCAGCCGGATGTCGCAGCGACAGGCATTACCCTGCGTTCCGGCGGCACAGACGTTCACCTCGTCCTGGTCGACCTGCGCGACGCGGCGATCGACGGCAAACAGGCCGAAGACCTGCTTCACGAGGCCGGAATCACGGTCAACCGCAACGCTGTTCCCAACGACCCGCGCCCGCCCATGGTCACCTCCGGCCTGCGCATCGGCACCCCCGCGCTCGCCACCCGCGGCTTTGGGGACGAAGAGTTCACCGAAGTGGCCGACATCATTGCGATCGCGCTGCAGCCGAACCCCGACATCGCGGCGCTCAAAGCGCGCACCAGGGCGCTCGCGGACGCCTTCCCCCTGTACGACGGCCTTGGCGCAAGCGGGCAGCTCGCGTGACAGCCACCCTGCTTGACGGCAAGGCGACTGCCAATACGATCAAACGCGAATTGGCCGCACGGGTAGCGGCCTTGCGTGCACGGGGGATTGTGCCAGGACTCGGCACCTTGCTCGTGGGCAACGACCCCGGCTCAGAGATCTACGTCGCTGCCAAGCACCGCGATTGCGCTGAAATCGGTGTTGAATCCATTCGCATCGATCTGCCCGCGACCGCAAGCCAAGAGCAGGTCAACGATGCCATCCGCGAGCTCAACTCCGATCCGCGCGTGAGTGGGTTCATCGTCCAGCTGCCACTGCCTGCTGGTCTCGACGTCGTTCAGGCTCTCAGCCTCATCGATCCAGCCAAGGACGCCGATGGCCTCCATCCGATGAACCTTGGCACGCTCGTTCTCGACTCCACGGGTGAACTCGGCACACCGCAGCCGTGCACTCCTGCCGGGATCGTTGAGTTGCTGACCAGGTATGACATCAAGCTTGAGGGTGCCGCTGTATGCATTATCGGTGCCGGACCGACGGTCGGGCGACCGCTTGCGTTGTTGCTCACCCGCAGAGGGGTTGACGCGAGCGTCGCCCTGTTGCACTCGAAGTCATTGAACGTGCCTTCCCGGGCTCGTAAGGCCGACATCATTGTTGCCGCAGCCGGCTCCGCCCACCTGGTCAAAGCTGACTGGGTCAAGCCGGGTGCCGTTGTAGTGGATGTGGGAATCACGCGCGAAATCGACCCAGTCACCGGCAAGAGCCGCCAGATCGGCGACGTCGATCCCGCTGTCGCCGACGTGGCGGGGTGGCTTGCGCCAAATCCCGGCGGGATCGGACCGATGACGCGGGCGATGCTGTTGACGAACGTTGTGCGTTGCGCTGAGCGTCACCAGACAACAAGCCAGTAGCGACTCGTGCCCCACGGGCGGCTGAGGCGGGGTTATATGCGTATTGTGCGTTATGACCCGAGATTAGCCGTCGCTGGGGCAGATGACGGGGCCGAATACGTGTTGCCGCCTTCGAATCACAGCCATCAGGGCATGTTCAAATTCGTGTTGGCGGCTCAGCACCTGGCGCGCGGTCACGCGAAACACCTGATACCCGAGCCCCTGCAGGTACGCTTCGCGGGCGCCGTCCGCTTCGAACGCAGTCGCGCCGGCGTGATACTGCTCGCCGACCACCTCGAGAACCAGCCTGTCGCCCACGAGAAAGTCCACATAGTACTTGCCGATGTGCACCTGCGTGCGAAAGCGGATACGCCGTCTTCTCAACCACAGGCGCATGAGCGACTCGACGCCAGAGCCCGCAGACACATCGATCATGTTCAAAGCCTCTCGCCCCTTTGCGCCACATTGCGTTAGTGCGCAGTCAACCTCAGATGGCAGCATGATGCGGCCTCTGATCACCGAGTCCAGTACGGCGACACATTCGTCTCGCGGAACACTCGCAAGCAGATGCCTGACAGCAGATTCGTGAGGCTCAGTCAGCATCAACCCCGGCAGCCGTGACCAATGGATGCGAACGGATGCAGGCGGGGACGTGCGTTTGTGGGCGCCACGAGGAACGGCGATGTGCAGGGTCTGTTCGCCGGGCGGCCGCCACGCCCCAAGATGGGTGAACAGCGATGTCGATGTCAGGCGACCACCTAGGAGCGCGGCGGATTTCAGTGCGGGGTCCAATCCGCGCGGCACGTATCGGTTGCGAGCGACCCGCACGACGCGCTCGGAGTGCACAAGACGGTCGAGTGCGTGTTTCGGGATTCCGGCGGCTTCGAACTGTGCGCGCGTCGCAATAAGCCCGTGAGTGAGGAACACGCTGTGTGTGGCCATGTCCTGGTATTCGGCATCTGACGAGTCACGTGTCATGAACATTTAGGGTACGGAAGCGCGCCCATGGACCGACGAGTACTGAGGCCCAGGTTGAGCAAAATCCGGTTCGCCAGTGGATGTGAAGGAATTGTGTATGTTACGAGCCGGCATCAGCCCGAAGTGGATGGCTCAGCCTGGTTTGTGGATGAGATAACTGCATCGCGGCATTCAGTGCAGGCCTGCGGCACACTACGATTGGTGCCATGGCGTGGAGAAACTGGTTAGCATCAGTCACTAGGCGTGAGGCCGGCCAGACGGGCGCGCCCGGCCAGTTCGGCCCCTATGCAACGCAAGAGGTCGCATGGGACACGCTCGACCCGACCGCCATCACGTACCAGCCTGACCTCGACGGTGAGCCTGATCCGGGCGAAATCGTATGGACGTGGGTGCCGTATGTCGAAGAAGACGGTCGCGGCAAGGATCGGCCTGTGCTGATTTTGGTACGCGAGGCTCCCACCACATTCCTGGCCCTCCACGTGACGAGCCACGAGAATGGGGGAGAGGCCAACGGCTTCGTTCCGGTCGGCGTCGGTGCTTGGGATGCCAAGGGCCGGCCCAGTTGGGTCTCGGTTCACCGGCTTTTGCGCATCCATACTGGTGGGATGCGTCGTGAGGGTGCTGCGCTCTCGCCCGAGCAGTTTGCTCGTGTCGTCGAGGCATTGCGACCAATTTAGCTTCGTGCTGCGGTGCTGTAGCAGGCAGGACTAGGTGCGGGGCGCGTAACCGGACTGCTCGGTCGGCATCACTTGGTGGATGTCACGCGAAAGCTGATTGTCTTGGTCACCTTGGACTGGCTGGCTGAGCCACCATAGCTGACGGAGACAGTGTGCTTGCCTTTACGAAGCCCCTTCACTTTCACCACCACTTTGCCCTTGGCAGCCTTGGCGATGGTGACCAATTTCAGCTTCTTCCCGTCAATCCTCACACGCACATTCCCGGCAACCGCGGCCGCGGCCTGGCTCGAAACGAGCTTTGCAGTGATGACTCCAGAGTTTTTCTTTTTGGCGAGCCCGCGACTGAGTGTGATGGTGGCCGAAGTCTTGAGTTTCTTGACGCTCAGCGAAATGGTTTTTGCATTGCTTGTCACCCATCCGGCAGTCGCGCTCATTGGTTTCAGGCTTTGCACGATGGTGGCGCCCGCCGCGGCCGTCTGCGGCACCTGAATCCAATATCCGATTGTTGCGGTTGCCCCTGGGGCAACGCTTGGTTCAATTTGTATCGGTGTCGATGTGGTGGTCGGCCAGGTGGAGTCTGCGATTGTCTTTACGGCATTTTTCGGCGTGACGGCTGCGAGAGAGACATCCGTCCACGTTTGCCCGCCTTTGTTGAGTACGCGTGCGGTGACGTAGATGCGCTTGCCCGGTGCGAGATTGGTGGTCGATGCCGGGGTGGTCGCCGTATCGGTTTTCCAGTATTTGATGCTCTTGATGCTTCCGATCCAGCCAACCGGCAGGGTTTCGGAGATGGTTGTCTGGTCGGCGAAGTGGATGAAGCCGTCTGGCCATGAACTGTTGCCTGAGGTGCGGGGAATGCTTCGCCAGTTGAACGTGCCACCGTAGTTGTCTTCGGAGACGACGATCTGGGTGGCGTCGACGTATTCCACGTAGGCGACGTGACCGAGGGGTGATGTGTTGCTTTTGCCCCACCAGGCGATCGACCCGAGCGCGGGAGTGGAGTCTGTCTTGCTTGCGTTCTTTTCGCCCCAAGTGAGGGCATTGCCGGTGCCTGTCCAGGGTTTGGTGTCGGACATGCCGTTTTGGATGAGCCGGTAGGCGACGTAGTTGGTGCAGTTGTGTTTGGGGTACTGAAGCCAGTAGCTGGTCGAACTGTTGGCTCCGTAGCCGCCATCGGGGAAGCCTTTGCTGATGCAGACCGAGTAGGAGACGCCCGAGCATAAGAGGGTGGATGCGGCCTGCGCGGGCGTGGTGGTCAGGGTTGTGAGTCCGAGCATGGCCGTTGTGATGGCGAGTGTACTGGCCATGAGCAACCGGGCACGGTGGCGGCGCGGTCGAGAGCTCACGGCAACAACTCCTTAACGTCTCAGCTAGGCGGTGAACCCATGCTACTCAGGATGTGACACATGAGGCAATTGTTAATAGTGTTTCCTGTGTGTCTTGAGTGACTCGCCTGAATGGGGATCGGCCGAAGGCAGTGGCTGCGGCTCCGAAGCGCCCGCCATACGACCGACGCGAAGCCGTCACACACCTCGCGCGATCAAAAAAAGTCTCACCCCGGCCGCATTCGCGAGCCAGGGTGAGACCGAGGGATGAAACGTAGAGGCAGTCCGAGCTAGGGCTGCAGGACCTCCACGACAAGCTCATCCGACTTCTCGAAATCCACGTCTTTGGTCTCACGGACGATGAGCAACGACACGAATGTCAGCACGCCCATAGCTGCAAGATACACGCCGACCCACACCGTTGATCCATGGCCGACCGTCCACAACCAGACCGCGATGAGAGGGGCAACCGCAGCGCCGAGAATCGACGACACGTTGTAGGCGATAGCCGAGCCGGTGTACCGCACGCTCGTTGGGAATAATTCGGGGAGCAGGGCCCCCATCGGCCCAAACGTGAGCCCCATCAGCGTGAATCCGAGAACGAGGAAGGCCATCACGAGTGCTCCCGTGAACTTGGGATCAGCCTGATTGTCGAGGAACAGGGGGAATGAGAATCCGAACACGATGATGAGCCCGGTAATCCACAGCAGCAACTTGCGGCGCCCGATCAGGTCGGCGATAGGGCCGGAGATCAATGTGAAGAGACCGAAGAACAACACCCCGATGATCATCATCAGCACAAAGTTGGTGTAGGTGAATCCGAGACCAGGAGCAAAACTCGCAGCGAATGCAGCCGGATCGAACGGAAGGCCCGCCTTGTCCGCTGTGGCCTGCGCCGTGGCTGTCGCTGCCTCGACACTGTTGGTGCGAGTGCCATACGTCAGCGTGAATGCGGTCATCAGGTAAAACAGCACGTAGGTCGCGAGCATGGCGAACGTGCCGAGTATGAGTTCTTTCCAATACGAGCGGAAGGCCTCGACGATGGGGAGCTTCTTGACCTTGCCGGTCTCGACGGTCTTTGTGAACGCTTCTGACTCCACCAGCTTCAAACGCACCCAGAGCCCGATGATGACCATCACGGCGGAGAAGATGAAGGGGATGCGCCATCCCCAGTCGAGGAAAGCTTGCGACTGGAGCAGAGCGCTGTCCGGGTGGGGAAGCGCCCAGTTGATGATGAGGAACAGGCCATTGGCAATGATGAACCCGATGGGGGCCCCTACCTGGGGGAAGGTGCCGAACCAGGCGCGCTTGCCCTTAGGAGCGTTCTCTGTTGCCACAAGCGCCGCGCCAGACCATTCGCCGCCGAGCGCGAAGCCTTGTGTGAGTCGCAGAATGAGAAGCAGGACAGGCGCAAGGACGCCAACCGTGTCGAATGTGGGCAAGAACCCGATCAGGAAGGTCGCAATTCCCATGGTAAGAAGTGACGCGACGAGGGTCGCCTTGCGGCCGTGCTTGTCTCCGAAGTGGCCGAAGACTACTGCACCGAATGGCCGAGCAACCATTGCGGCACCGAACGTGGCGAAGGAGAGAAGAAGCGCCGTGGTGTCGTTGCCAGCGGGGAAGAATAGCTGCGGGAACACGAGTACTGCGGCAGTCGCGTAGACGTAAAAATCGTAGAACTCGATGGTTGTGCCCACGAGGCTGGCGGTGACGACGCGCGAGGTGGGGTTTGCTGGCTTAGCTGGGGTGGGCGAG
This sequence comes from Actinomycetales bacterium, assembly GCA_015654475.1. Lineage (GTDB taxonomy): Bacteria > Actinomycetota > Actinomycetes > Actinomycetales > Microbacteriaceae > UBA3913. The sequence continues at coordinate 85,740 of JAATGV010000023.1, read as the reverse complement.
GCGCCCGGGTTTGCGGCAACAGAGGTTGCGCTCATGAATTGCTCACTTCTTTTGAATTACTCGTAAACGTGTGCAGCGCTGAATGTGCGCACCCGCAAAGCGGCCGGGAGTTGCGGCAGCGCATATGTATGCGGAAAGGGCATTGCCCAACCAACGACGTGCAGAATCGTCGGGGGAAGCGCAATAAAAAGTCGCTTGTGGCGACCGATCCATGTTACACGCCCGTAATGATTGGGACAATGTCACATGTCGAAGTTTCGCAAACCTGCCGTCGCGTCATACGGGGCAGGATAGCTCGGGAACGCCTATCCCGCGCTCAGAGCCGTGATGACGCGGGCCGTGGCGATTGCGGCCTCGGCGGCCTCTCGGCCCTTGTCTTCGTGCGAACCCTCAAGTCCCGCGCGGTCGAGAGCCTGAGCCTCGTTGTCGACGGTGAGCACGCCGAATCCGACCGGCTTGCCTGTGGCGATCGCCACCTCGGTGAGTCCAGATGTCGCCGCCTGGCACACGTAGTCGAAGTGCGGGGTGCCGCCGCGAATGACCACGCCGAGCGCGACGACCGCGTCTTGGCCGGCATCCAGGGCCGTCTTCGCAACAACCGGCAGCTCGAAACTTCCCGGTACGCGCACGAGTTGGAACTCTGCACCCGACTCGAGCAAGGCGGTCTCCGCACCCTGAATCAGACCGTCCATGATCTGCGTGTGCCAACTGGATGCCACGATCGTGATTTTGAGCCCTGTGCCATCGGTCTTGATTGTGGGTGCGCCTGATCCGCTCATAGTGTTTCTCCTACGGTTGCTGCGAGGTGAGATGGAGGAAGCAGGTGTCCCATCCTCTCGCGTTTGGTGTCGAGGTATGCCGCATTGTTCGCGCTCTCGCCGACGATGAGCGGCACGCGTTCTTCAACGTGGATGCCGTACTCTTCGAGTTGCTTGACCTTGTCAGGGTTGTTGGTGAGAAGGCGAATGGATGTGTAGCCGAGGTCTCGAACGACGTCGGCAGCCGAGCCGTAGTCACGCAGATCGTCGGCGAATCCCAGCGCGCGGTTGGCATCCACTGTGTCAAAACCGTCCTCCTGGATTCGGTATGCCTTCAGCTTCTGCAACAGTCCGATGCCGCGTCCTTCATGGCCGCGCACATAGATAACTGCGCCGCCGTGTTCCGCTACCTCGTGCATGGCGGCATGCAACTGGGGCCCGCACTCACATCTCTGCGAGCCAAAGATGTCGCCGGTGGCGCATTCCGAGTGGATGCGCACCAGCGGGGCGCCGGTCGGCTGTGTTGCCGACACGAGGGCAAGATGAAGGCGGTTGTCGTGCAGGTCACGATAGCCATGGATTTCGAAGTCGCCGTACTCGGTCGGGAGCTTTGCCGTGACCTCTCGGTGCACGCGCGGGGCTGCTGCGATCGGGTTGCTTGCAGGAGTCGCGGCGGCCACCCATTCGGAAATCTGCTGAACCGTGATGACAAGGACGCCCTGCTCGGCGCCGAATGCGAGAATCTCGGGGGTACGCAGCATCTCGCCGTGGTCATCCACGAGCTCGGAAATTCCGGCGACCGGCGAAAGCCCGGCCAGCCGCATCAATTCGACACCGGCCTCGGTATGTCCGCGTCGTGTCGCGATGCCGCCTGGCAGCGCGCGCAGCGGCAGCACATGCCCTGGCCGCATCAGGCTCGCTGACGTCGATGCAGGGTTTGCAAGCACATTGAGCGTGTGAGCGCGATCGGTGGCCGATATGCCGGTTGACGCCCGGTCGGCCGCATCGACGGAGAGCGTGTATGCGGTGCCGTGAGGGTCTTCGGTATCGACGACCATAAGCGGTAGTCCCAGCCGGTTCGCAATCTCGTCGGGCATGGGGGCGCAAATATACCCGCTGGTGTAACGCACCATCCAGCCAACCCACTCTGGTGTTGCCAGCTGGGCCGAGAGGATCGCATCGCCCTCGTTTTCGCGGCTCTCGTCATCGATCACGAGCACAGGCTTGCCTGCGCGCACTGCGTCTAGTGCCTCGGTTTGGGTTGCGAACGCCATAATTACTCTCCTCCGGCTACTACTGCGGAAGTAGCGCTCAATGAAAAATGTGCAAGACGGGCAACGTGCCTCGCCAGGATGTCGGTTTCGAAGTTTGCTTCGGCATGCTCCGGCAATGTGCCGAGCACGGTGCGTTCAAGGGTCTCGGGAATCAGGGACACCTCGATCCACGCGGGGTCCACGTCCGCAGCTGAGACGGCGCTGACTGTGAGCGAGACGCCCTCGATTGCGATTGAACCTTTCTCGGCGATCAACGGCGAAATGGTGCTTGGCACCTCGAATCTGAGTACCTGCCAGTTCTCATGCGCTGTGCGGGAGAGCAGGCGCCCGACCGCATCCACATGCCCCTGCACGATATGCCCGCCGAACCGGCCGTCTGCGCGCAATGCTCGCTCTATGTTGACCCGATCGCCGCGCGACAAGCCGCCGATGGTCGAACGCTGCAGCGTCTCGCCCATGACGTCGAAAGTGAGCTCGCCCGCGTCATCCGCCGAACCGGTTGCGGTCAGGCAGACTCCATTGATCGAAATCGAATCGCCAGCGACCACCCCATCGGATGCTGATGTTCGCACCGTCAGTTCGCCAGAATCGCCAGCGAGCGAGATGGATGCGACCGTGCCGAGATCCTCGATTATTCCTGTAAACAATTAGATCGCCTCAACAATGTATTCCGGACGTGGCCCCTTTTTAGGTGTGGCCTGGATGAAGATGTCGTCACCGATGCGTTCAAGCACATCGATGGTGAGCTCGTGCGCGCCGGCGATGTTGTTGACCCCGATTTGGGTGATGCCGAGGCGCCAGCCCCCCAGTAGTTTGGGAGCAAGGTAGAGGGTGAATTCGTCGACAAGGTGGTCGCCGATGAATGCGCTTGCGGTGGTCGGTCCGCCCTCGACGATCACGTGCCGGATGCCGTGCGCAAACATCTCCGAAAGGGCTTCGCTCGGGCTGTGCTGCTGGTAGCGAATGGGCGTGATGGGCGACTGGAATATCTTCGCTGCGGGAGGAAGATCGCGTCGGCCAAGCACGATCGGGATCGGCTGATGGTCGTAGAGGGTGCCGTCTGGGTGGCGTGCCGTCAGGGCCGGGTCGTCATCGATGACGGTGCCTGTGCCAACGAGAATCGCATCGGCCTGGGAGCGCAACAAGTGTGAATGAGCCCGCGACTCGCGATTGCTGATCCACTGGCTCGATCCGTCTTGTGCTGCGGTGCGTCCATCGAGTGTGGAGGCCCACTTGAGGGTGATGAATGGGCGTTGCAGTCGCACCGCCGTCAGCCAGACCCTGAGGTGGCGTTCGACCGCATCGGCAAGGACGCCCTCGATGACTCGGACTCCCGCGGCGTCGAGCGCCTCGGCGCCCCCGGATGCCTCGGCGCTAGGATCCTTGACGCCATAGACGACGGTTGCGATTCCGGCCTTGATGAGTGCTTGTGAACAGGGGCCGGTATGGCCTTGATGATTGCATGGTTCAAGGGTGACCACGGCGATGGCGCCTTTGGCGAGTTCAGGATCTGCGAGCGCGGTGAGTGCCGCGATCTCGGCGTGTGGGGTTCCCACACCGTGATGTGCGCCCTCGGCCAGAATCTGCCCGGTGACCGGGTGCAGAATGACGCAACCGACTTGTGGGTTCACACCATAGGTTGGGCCGTCGGCCGAGATCTCGAGTGCCCGGGCCATGGCCACATCAAAACTGTGGTCTGACTGGTTCACATGTTGGATCGCCATCGTTGTCTTTGCCGCCTTCACTCATCCGGAATGTCCACGGGGAGGAGGCTGCTGCAACGCACACGAAAGAACCGCCTGCGTCGCGTGCTTACTCCCATCCGGACTTTCACCGTCGGCACCGGAATTTCACCGGCTCAACCGCCTTCATCCAATGGACACAAGCGGGTCGCGGACTTTTACCGCCGGTTCGGAATTACACCGACCCCGTGAGCACGTTGCTAACTTCAACCATTATGGCACTAGTGCTATTCCCGGGGCCCGCGGTCGTCGAGTGTGAACCGAGCAAAACCCGACACCTGCCCCGACGCACCTGCCCTCGACGGAGCAGAACCCGACAAAACGAGCCCGCTTTTGTCGGGTTCTGCTCGGTTCAGCGGCGTTGGCCGAACTTTGGTGTCGGGTCTTGCTCGGTTCAGGGTTCGTGGGTATGGGTGCGGCTGCGGGTCAAGATCAGATCCCGGTCAGATCCAGACTCCGCTAGGCCGATTCGCGCTGGATCAGGTCCGTCTGAATAAGTACCGTGGAACGACGGCCGCCCTCAATGGCACCAACGAGCAGCCGCACCATTTCGGTCGTGATGTGGTCGAACGGCTGATGCATGGTGGTGATGCTCGGCGAACAGGTCTGCGCGATAGGGCTGTCGTCGAATCCGGCAATCGCAATGTCTTCCGGAACGCGCAGCCCACGAGCCTGTGCCTCGGAGATCGCGCCAGCCGCCATCATGTCGTTGGCTGCGAACACGGCGTCGAAGGGGCGGCCTCCGTCGAGCAGTTGTGCCATGGCGCGGGTGCCGCTATCGAGCGAGTAGTCGCCGTTTGCGACGAGGTCAGTGTCGAAGTCGTCGCCGAGTTCGTCGCGGAAGGCCGTGAGCCGCTGGATGCCCCCTGGCTGATCCTCCGGGCCGGTAATAGTTGCGAGACGCGTATGCCCGCGCCCGACCAAGTATCGCGTCATCTCGCGTGCGCCCTCGTAGTCGTCCGCGGCGACCCATCCGATCTTGTTCTCCATCTCGAGCGGAATGCCGCAGGCGATGACAGGGATGTGTGCCGCTGTGAGAGCGGTGAGCAGGGAGCGGTCTGAGTTGCGATGCCACGATACGACGAGAACACCATCGACGTGGCCGCCGAGCAGGAAGTCTCGGGCTCGTCGCCTCTCTTCGGTGGTGCCGGCAAGGATGAGGACGAGTGCGAGATCCTGCTTGGCCACCGCTTGGGACGCTGCGGTCAGAAGCACCGAAAAATTTGGGTCGCTGAACAGGCGGTCGGTGGTTTCGTTGAGGAGAAAGGCGACTGACCCGGTGCGTGACGTGGCGAGACTCCTGGCGTGGGGGTTCGCCCGAAAGCCGGTCTTGCGAATCGCAGCCTCGACGGCCTGGGTCGCATCCGGGCTGACCCAGTGCCCGCCGTTGAGCACTCTCGACACCGTTCCCCGCGACACCCCGGCCGCTGTCGCCACATCGTTGATGGTAGGCCGACGGTTTGTCGTCTGCTTGTCAACCATGATGTGAGCCTACCTCCCGCGGTGTCACTCGGATTGTCTTCGCCTGCGTCGAGTATGCCCTGATTATGGCCCTCCTGACTGACTATGCCTTGATCACGCCTTGACCGCCCCCGAGGCCAGATCGACTCTCCAGTAGCGCTGCAACAGTAGGAACAGGGCTGCGAGGGGGAGGATCGAGAGCATCGCTCCGGTGATCACCAAGGTGTATAGCGCTGGGGCCTGGGCACCCTGGTTGAGCAGGCTCGTCAGGCCAACGGTGAGCGGGAACAACTTGTCGCTGCCGAGCATGATGTACGGCAACATGAAGTTGTTCCAGATTGCGACGAACTGAAATAAGAAGATCGTGACCATACCTGGGACCATCATGGGTACGGCAACCCGGTGGAAAATGCTGAACTCTCTCAGCCCATCGATACGCGCGGCCTCAATGATGTCCGTAGGTACCGATCCTGCAGCATAAATGCGGGCGAGATAGATGTTGTATGGCGAAATGAATTGCGGCAGCAGTACAGCCCACATGGTATTCGTGAGGCCAACTTTGGCGAGCAACAGGTATTGCGGAATTGCGAGGATGACGCCGGGAACGAGCACGCCCATCAAGATGACGTTGAATATGGCGGTCTTGCCACGGAAGTTGAACTTGGCAAGGCCATACCCGGCGATCGATGACACCCAGGTCGAGACGAGCGCCCCGACTCCGGCATAGATGAACGTGTTGCCCATCCAACGCCAGAAGAGACCGTCGCGGTAACTGGAAAGCGCGACGATGTTGTCCCACAAGTGCACGCTCGGCTGCAAGGTGAAGGAGGAGAACAGTTCGTCTGAACTCTTGCTCGATGCGATAAGCACCCACAGAATCGGAAACAGGCAGTACAGCGCCCCGATCAGCAGCACCATGGTGGCCAAGATCGATGGCGCCTCACGGTGCGGGCGTCGAAGGGATGTGCGAGAGGATGTGAGTGTGGACATGGTTAGCGCTCCTCCTGTCCGAATGCTCGCTTCTGAACGACGGCGAGGAAGAAGTAAGAAATTGCCAGTGTGCCGACAGCGACGATCACCGAGGTCGCGGCGGCGGAGTAGATGTCTGAGTTCTGGAATGCGTCGCGATAGATTTTCATGAGCGGGCTCCATGTGCTTGAGATGGTGTTCGTCATCGGCTTCAAGGTCATGGGCTCGGCAAACACCTGCAGAGTCGCAATCATCGAGAACAGGAACGTCATGATGATCGCCGGCATGACGATGGGAATCTTGATGCGCAAAGCGATCTGGCGTTCTGAACAGCCGTCGATCCGTGCTGCCTCGTAAATGTCGCTCGGAATGGCTTTGAGCGAGGTGTAGATCACGATCATATTGAAGCCGGTGCCACCCCAGATGCCGATGTTGGCGATGGCGAAGGTGATGACATCCGGGCCGAGCACGTTCGGGCTTTGAATGCCGAATGTGTTCAGGATGTAGCTGAACGGGCTGACCGACGGCAGGTAGAGAAAACCCCACAACAGCGAGCTGATCACGGCGGGTACGGCAAAGGGGAGAAATATTGCGACGCGCGAGAAGGTCTTCGAACGCGTGCGTGGCGAGTCGAGCAGGAGCGCGAAGGTCAGGGCAAGCCCGAGCATGACAGGAACCAGAATGCATCCGTAACCAAGTACGCGAACAACGCTGGCAAGGAACTCGCTGTCAAACGAGTTGACGTAGTTCTGAAATCCGACCCAGATGGTCTCACGGGTGCCGCCGAATAGACCGCTCACCTTCGTGCGCTGGAAGCTGATGAACAGCGTGTAAAAGATGGGGGCAGCCATGAAGAGCAGGAAGAGCACGAATGCGGGGGCGATCATGAACCATGCCGCACGGGTTTGGGTTTTTGTGTTGCTGTTGGAGCGTCGGGATTTCGCTCTCACAACGGTTGCGGTAGACACGATTCTCCTTAATCTGTGCGGGATGTTCGCGCGGTCTGTGGTGTGGAAGTGAGGTGAGGTGGTACTGGGGGCGGGCCGTTGGCCCGCCCCCAGCCGCGCAATGCCTATTCAGAGACTGTGAAGCCTTGGTTCTTCAAGTCGGTGACTGTTTTTTCTTGCATCGCTGTGAGTGCCGAGAGAAAAGCGCTCGTTGTCTTGGCTTCCGCTGCCTTGCCGAATGCGTCAGAGAATGCCTGGTATGCGACATTCACGTTCGGCCCGAAGGTGAATGGTGCCACGGTTTCAGCCGATTTCGCGATCACGTCATAGAAGTCCGGTTGGTTGGAGAAATACTCCGGAGCCTCGGTGAGGGTTGCCGCTGCGGCCGCTGTTGCAGCAGGGTAGATGCCCCCCTCATCCACAAGCGCCTGAGCCGCGTCCGTGGATGTGTTCAACCACGTGATGAACTTCAGCGCTGCCCCAGGGTATTTCGACTGAGAGGAGACGGCGACGGCCGAGCCGCCCCAGTTTCCGCTGGCGGGTGCAGATGCATCCCACTGAGGCAATGTAGCGACCTTCCATTTGCCTTGAGTCGCCGCTGCGTTGCCGGAGAGAACTCCGGGTGCCCATGCTGCGCTCACCCAACCGACCTGTTTGCCCGTGTTGAGGGCCTTGAACCACGCGGTGGTGTATTGCGGTTGGTTGTCGATTACGCCTTGCTCGACGAGATCGCCCCAGAATGAGGCCACTTTTTGTGTTGCTTCGCTGTCGATGCCTACGCCCCAAGACTGATTCGAGTTGTCGACGCTCCACCATTGGGCCCCGGCCTGCTGGGACAACCCGGCGAACGATCCGGCGTCGACCGATGAGAATGTGCCGAGGTAGGTGGTGGGATCCGCCTCATGGATTTTCTTGGCTGCTGCTGCGTATTCGTCCCACGTGGTCGGCACCGCGATGCCGAGTTTCTCGAAGACGTCGGCCCGGTAGTAGAACGCCATAGGTCCGCTGTCTTGTGGGATCGCATACACGGAACTGGTTCCGAGCGTCACCGATGACCAGGTGCCTGCGGCGAACTGTGACTGCAGGTCTGCGGCGCCCACGGTCGCCAGGTCGGCAAGAGCGTTCTTGCTGACGAGGGTTGGGAGCTTCTGGTATTCGGCTTGCACGACATCTGGTGCGCCACTGCCGCCTTCGATAGCGGTGAGGTATTTGGTGACGAGAGCGTCGCCACCATCTTGCTTTTGAACGGTGACCTTTATTTCTGGGTGGTCGGCGTTCCAGAGATCCACGACCTTGTCGATGTTCGGCACCCACGACCAGAATGTGATATTTGCTGGGTTCGTCGCCGAATAGTCTTCGGATGGTGCTGCATTGCTACTTGTCGTTGCTGCGCCGCTGCATCCTGCAGTGGCAAGAGCAATGGTAGTAACGACCGCGGCCATTGTTGTGCGCAGGCCCTGGTGCATTTCGTCCTCCTTGTCGAAAGCTTTCACTTCGTTGTGCTGTTCGCCGACAGGTGCGTTGTGCATGAGGCATGCCGCCGGAGCCGGACTGTGAACGGTTTAAGTCTTACCCCGCAATGGATGCTTTGTCAAAATCCAATGCCCAAATGTTATAGGTGATAAATGGCTATACTGATGCTGAGAGCGTGCACAGTGTCAACGCTCAGTAAACAGGTTAAGGAGTCGAACGTGCAGCAACGGCGCTGGATCAATGGAGTTGAGGGCATCGCATACGGTGGCGACTACAACGCCGAACAGTGGCCTGAGCAGACATGGACCGAAGATATCGAACTCATGAAGCAGATGGGGGTCAACCTCGTCACTGTCGGCGTCTTCTCGTGGGCTTTGCTCGAGCCTGCGGAGGGCCAGTTCGACTTCAGCTTCCATGACCGCATCCTTGGCCTGCTCGACGATGCGGGGATCGGAGTCGATCTCGCCACCCCCACCGTCGTGCCCCCCGCCTGGTTCTGGAAACAGCATCCTGAGGCGCGCGTCGTCACCAAAGACGGCGTAACCCTCGGGCACGGATCACGTGGAATGGCATCGCCGAGCTCAGCCGCATATCGCGAGGCCATCGCACGCGTCGCTTCGACCCTTGCCGAGCGATATGGCAGCCATCCCGCGGTCCGCATGTGGCACCTGCACAATGAATACGGCGTGCCGATATCGGAGTGCTACGGCGACGAATCGGTTGCCGCATTCCGCGCCTGGCTGAAGACTCGCTATGGCACCATCGATGCTCTCAACACGGCATGGGGCAACCTGTTCTGGGGCCAGCTCTACCGAGAATGGGATGAGATCGATGCGCCGCGACGTTCCGGCAGCGTGGTCAATCAGAGCATGCAACTCGACTTTTCGCGATTCTCGAATGATCAGCTCATCGGATGCATGACTATCGAGCGCGACGCCATCCGTGCGCATTCCGATTTGCCCGTCACCACGAACTTCATGGCAGGCGAAACCGACGCGACCGACTACTGGAAGTGGCGCGACGAACTGGACATCATCTCGAACGACCACTATCTCGACGCCGAGCGGCGCGACAACTACGTCGGCCTCGCTATGGCGGCGGATCTGACACGCTCGTACGCGAACGGCGAACCGTGGGTGCTCATGGAGCACTCGACGTCGGCCGTGAACTGGCGGGATCGAAATATCGCTAAACGACCAGGCGAGATGCAGCGCAACAGCCTGCAGCACATGGCCCGCGGTGCAGACGCCATCATGTTCTTTCAACTGCGTGCCTCGCGTTTTGGTGCGGAGAAGTTCCACTCGGCGATGATTCCGCAGGGCGGCACAGACACCAGGGTTTACCGCGAGGTGGTGGATCTTGGCGGTGCGCTCAAGAGGCTTACCCCCGTTCGCGGTTCTCGCGTGCGCTCGCGGGTGGCGATCGTGTGGGACAGGAACTCATTCTGGGCATCAGGCCAAGAGTGGCACCCGAGCATCGACCTCGACCCGCGCGAGCGTACGAATGCGATGTACGCGCAGTTGTGGCACCGTAACGTGACGGTGGATTTTGTCCATCCGTCTCACGACCTGAGCGGGTATGCACTCGTGATTCTTCCGCAGCTTTATCTCGTGTCCGGCGAGTCCGCAGCCAACCTCGCACGTTACGTCGACGGCGGGGGGACGCTCTTCGCCTCCTATTTCTCGGGAATCGTCGACGAGACGGACACCGTCCCGGTCGGACCGTATCCCGGGCAGCTGCGCGGGGTGCTCGGCCTGAGCGTCTCGGAATTCCTACCGCTCTACGCGGACCAGGCGGTGCAGCTCTCGGGCGGCGGTTCAGGCACGATCTGGTCGGAAGAGATAAAGCTGGATACTGCCGATGCGGTGCAGACGTTTGTGGACGGGCCCGCCGCCGGCGGCGCGGCGCTGACGGTCAACCGCGTAGGAGCGGGCCGGGCCTATTACCTCGCCACGGCATTGCATGGCGACGATCTCGGAGCCGTGATAGACGATGTGCTCGGAGCGGCGGGCGTTGACACTGCCTCAGAGGTGCATCGGAACTTGGAGCGGATCACCCGGGTTGCCGATACTGGAGAAGCGTATGAGTTCTTGATCAACCATTCTGAACTCGACTACGCAGTCGCGGTCCCTGGCGCCATAGATGAATTGATCACGGGCGAAGCGATCGCTGCTGGAACGGTGCCCGTGCCAGCAGGCGCTGCCCGGGTTGTGCGGGTTGTGCGGTAACGGGCGTCCGCTGGGTAGCTCGCATAGCCGAACCGAGCAAAACCCGACACCGACTTCGGGATCGTACTCGTGAGCCGAGCAAAACCCGACAAATGCGAGCGCATTCTGTCGGGTTCTGCTCGGCTCAGTTGCACAGCACAACTGGTGGTGTCGGGTTTTGCTCGGTTAGCGCTCGCCTCGGTTCAACTCAACTAGACGTCGCGTCGGGCCCCGTCGCTCGGCACCGCGACGAAGATCGTCGGCTCGCTGAAGCCCTTGTCCGAGAAGGCCAACCGCACCGCATCGGTCACCGCGTCGATCTCAGGTTCCTCGATCAGGGCGATCGCACATCCACCGAAACCTCCACCTGTCATCCGGGCACCGAGGGCGCCGGCGGAAAGCGATGCCTCGACGACAGTATTGAGCCTGTCGGTCGTGACCTCGAAGTCATCACGAAGTGAGTTGTGCGACTCGGTGAGCAGCGGACCGATGCTCTTCGGCCCCTCGTCGCGCAGCAATCGAACGGTCTCAAGCACACGGGCATCCTCGGTGATAACGTGCCGGGCGCGTCGAAACGTCTCGTCGTCAAGCTTGCCTTTCGCAGCAATGAGGTCCGTCATTGTCGCGTCGCGCAGCAGGTCGATGCCAAGAGTCTTCGCGGCCAGCTCACACGATGCACGCCTTGCCGCATAACCGTTGGTCGCGTGCGAGTGCTCTTCGCGGGTATCGACAATGAGCAGCGCCAGGCCAGCCTCGGCGAAGCCAAGGGGAACCACCTCGGTTTCGAGGCTGCGGCAGTCCAAGAAGATCACGCTGTCTGCGCGGCCCTTGATCGACGCCGACTGGTCCATGATCCCGGTCGGTGCGCCGACGATCGTGTTCTCGGTGCGTTGCCCGACCTGTGCAAGCTCCGTCTCGGTGCGTCCGAGGTGCCAGAGGTCATTGAGCGCAACGGCTACAGCGCTCTCAAGCGCGGCGGACGACGAGAGGCCGGCGCCCAACGGCACGTCCGAGGTGACGAAGAGGTCGACTCCACGCGGTCGATCACTTGGCGAGTCCGCGTCGAGGATGGATGCGACCCCAAGCACATAAGTCGACCAGCGTGGCAACGAGCCGGCCGCGACATCCGCAATCGTTGCAGTGACCACGTCATCGAACATGTGGCTTCCGACTCGATATGTGCTGCTTCCGTTGAGCCTTGCGGCCACGACTGTGCGCCGGTCGATTGCGAACGGCAGTACGAATCCGCCGTTGTAGTCTGTGTGCTCACCGATCAGGTTGGCTCGCCCGGGTGCCGACCAGACCCCGTCGGGTGCGCTGTCTCCGAATCTCTGGGCGAAGCCGGCCTGTGCCTTCTCGATAAGTGTGGTCATAATGTTGTGCTCCTGGATGCCAAGTCTGGGGTTGCCTCAAGAAATCTGGTCGATGGATGGGGAGTGGGTCTAGTCAGCCGCAACCGTTGCGAGCGCTGCCCGAAGGCTCTCCGCCTGCGCCTCGGGTGGAATATCGCCGATGAAGGCGCCCATGGCCGCCTCCGAGCCGGCCAAGTATTTGAGACGGTCGGCCGCCCGTCGCGGTGACGTGATCTGCAGCATCAGTCGAACGGTGTCGCGGGCCGTGTGCACGGGTGCCTGATGCCACGCCGATATGTATGGCGTCGGCGTCTCGTATAGGGCGTCGATGCCGAGCAGTAGCCGCCGGTAGATTTGTGCGAGTTCGTCGCGTTCGTCGGAGGTTGTCTCGGCGAAGTCGGCGACATGGCGGTGCGGGAGCATATGGATCTCGATGGGCCAGCGTGCGGCGAACGGCACGAACGCGGTGAAGTGCTCGCCGCGGATCAGCACGCGTTCCGACGCCTGTTCGCGAGCAAGAATGTCGGCGAACAGGTTCGGCCCATAGCTGTCGATGGAGCGAAGCAGCGCCTCGGTGCGCGGTGTGATGTATGGATAGGAATAGATCTGACCGTGTGGGTGATGCAGTGTCACCCCGATCTCCTGGCCGCGGTTTTCGAAGGGGAAGACTTGCTGGACTCCGGGGATGGCGCTGAGCGCGGTAGTGCGGTCTGCCCAGGCTTCGACGATGGTGCGTGCGCGGGTGGGCGATTGGGATGCGAAGGAGCCCTCGGTGTTGGGGCTGAAGCAGACGACCTCGCATCTGCCGAATGACGGAAGAGTCCTGCCCTGACCTATGCTGCGCAGGTCGGCGAGCGCCGCCGACGGTGATGTTGTGGGGGCGGCGATGTCCGGCCCGAAGGACGGTGATTTGTTTTCGAAGACGACGACGTCGTAGCGGCTCGGGACCTCGCTCGGATTGGTGGGGCTTGCGGGGGCGAGCGGGTCGAGCTCTTTCGGTGGCAGGAATGCGCGCTTCTGCCTTGCAGCCGCGATGGACACCCATTCTCCGGTGAGGGCGTCTTGGCGCATTTGCGCAACGGGGGGGCGTGACTCGTTTTGGCGAGTGTCGGCTTTGCGCTCGGGCGGGAGCGTCGTGTCTGGATCGTCGTAGTAGATGAGTTCCCGGCCGTCGGCCATGTGGGTGGCTCTCTTGAGCACTCCTGCGCCGAGCGCGGTCACGGTCAGTTCGGCGGATCCGGTGGCATCATCGCTGGAACCAATTTGTGTCATGAGACAATTCATGCACTTTCGCATTCGGAAGTCAAGTTCTGGATAATCGAAAGAAACCGAAAGTAAGGCGAATAATTGACAAGGTGGATTCCCGCGTCCACAATGAGTATGTGCCCGAACCGATCAAAGCGACGACCTTGCCAGCAGACGTGCGGCGATCCGTCATACTCGACACGGTCAAGAAGCACGGATTCGTTCGCGTCTCCGATCTCACACGTGAGTATCGCGTCTCGGAAGTCACCATTCGCACCGACCTAGAAGTGCTTGCACGCGAAGCCGGCGTCAAGCGCGTTCACGGAGGCGCTATGTTCACCGCCGACTATGCAGACAACGAACGTTCCTATGAACAGTCGGTGGCGTCGCATGTCGCCCAAAAGCGCAGAATTGGCGCGGTCGCCGCCTCCCTCATCGCCGACGGCGACACCATCATCCTCGATGTGGGGAGCACAACCGGGGCAGTGGCCGAAGCGATCGTCGCACGCACCGAACTCGTCGACGTCACCATCCTCACAAACAGTCTGTCGCATGCCCTCACCCTCGAAGCCGGGATCCCGCGGCTCACCGTAATAGTGACCGGTGGCACGCTCCGCCCGCGGCAGCACTCCCTTGTCGAACCATACGCATCCACGCTGTTTCACGGCATCCACGCCGACCTCGCCTTCATCGGCTGCACGGGCGTCCATGCTGCCACGGGCATCACCAACGTCAACCTGCCCGAATCGGAGCTCAAGCGAGCCATGGTCGCCGCGTCCGAGCGCGTTGTCATCGTTGCCGACTCAAGCAAAATCGGGCACACCGATAGTGGGATCATTGGTCATGTGACCGACGCCTCAATGCTCATCACCGAAGATGACTCGCAATCGCGTACGGCACTGCAAGCTATCAAGAAGACCGGGATAGAGGTTGTGACCGTATGAGCACGCCCTCTGATCGAAGGAGAAGCATCAATGTCAGCACCTGCCACGACTGAGGCAGTGCCCGCACCCATTTCGGGCAGCCAATACACCATCACGCACGGGGACTACAGCGCAACCATCGCCAGCGTTGGCGCAAGTCTGCGCGTCCTGCGTCACGGCGGTCGAGATCTCACCCTCTCCTACGCTGCTGAAGAGGTTCGCCCCGGCTATCGAGGCGTGTTGCTCGCACCATGGCCGAACCGTGTTATCGGCGGCCGCTATCAGGTCGACGGCACAGAATATTCCCTTCCGCTGAACGAGGCAGAACTCGGCAACGCCATTCACGGGCTAGTGCAGTGGCTCGACTGGCAGCTGGTCGAGCGCACCCAAGACAAGGTCACGCTGAGCGTCGAACTGCAGGCAAGCGACTCCTACCCCTTCCGGTTGCTGTTCACCGTCACCTACAGCCTGACCGAGTCAGGTTTGCGAACCGAGGTACGGGTCGCAAACACCGGCACCGCGACCGCGCCGTACGGTGTATCCACCCACCCCTACTTCGTCGCACCAGGCAACCCCGACACGTGGCGCGTCTCGGCCGAGGCGGCGCGTGTGCTCACCGTGGACGAGCGGCTCGCCCCGGCAGAATTAGTGCCAGTGGATGTCGGCGACGGCACCTTCGATCTGCGGGCTGCCCCCGAACTGAACGGACGCTTCATCGACAACGCATACACCGACATCACGAGGGATCATTCGGGCCATGCCGTTATCTCGCTCACCGGCGCAGACGGTCTTGGGGTGTCGATCGAATTCGGTGAGGATTTCCGCTGGGCTCAGGTATACACGGGGGCTCTCAACGATGCCGACGGCCCGTCGGTCGCCATAGAACCCATGACGTGCCCGCCCAACGCGTTTGTCAGCGGGACCGACCTCATCCACATCGCTCCGGCCGCCGAAGTGTCACACAGTTGGAGGATCCGGGCAATCGGATGACCCGCAAACCAGCACTGAACGCTGTCATGCTGGCCCGCATCCAGCCATCTGCACATCCCGTCCAACAATCCACCTAGACGCAAGAACCTCCATCACCACCGAAAAGGAACAAGACTTATGGACATCGCAACAAGCTACACGGCGGAGGAAGCCCGCTATGAGAGCACTCCCATTTCGACCAGCGGCCGGTCAGGCCTGCGGCTGCCCCGCATATCTCTCGGCCTGTGGCACAACTTCGGCGACAACGACAACTTTGCCGTGCAGAGGGACATGCTGCGGCACGCGTTCGATCGCGGCGTTTATCACTTCGACCTCGCCAACAACTACGGCCCGCCATACGGTTCGGCCGAAGCCAACTTCGGTCGACACTATGCCGCCGACTTCCGGCCGTACCGCGACGAACTCATCATCTCGAGCAAGGCCGGTTACGACATGTGGCCCGGCCCGCACGGCGACGGCGGATCGCGCAAATATCTGATGGCAAGCATTGATCAGTCGCTCACCCGCATGGGCCTCGACTACGTCGACATCTTCTACAGCCACCGTTTCGACCCGACCGTCCCTCTTGAAGAGACTATGGGTGCGCTCGACTCGATCGTGCGCTCGGGCAAGGCACTTTATGTCGGCATCTCGAACTACTCCGCCGAGCAGACCGCAGAAGCAGCGAGGATCCTGCGCGACCTCGGTACGCCGCTGACCATCCATCAGGCTCGTTACTCGATGCTGGACCGGTGGATTGAACGGGGTACGCCGTCGCTGCAGAGTGTGCTTTCAGAAATCGGCGCGGGGACCATCGTGTTCTCTCCACTCGAGCAGGGGGTGCTCACAGATCGATACCTGAAAGGCATCCCGGCAGACTCGCGAGCGGCCCGTGAACACTTCTTGCACTCCCGTGACCTGACCGAGGAAAAGATCGCAGCTGTGCAAGCCCTTGCGCCGATCGCCGCGAGTCGCGACCAGAGCATCGCCGAACTGGCGCTTTCCTGGGTGTTGCGCGGTGGGCGAGTGACCTCGGCCATCGTCGGGGCGTCGTCGGTAGCACAGCTCGAACACAATATTCGCGCTGCCGCAGCGCCCGACCTCTCGGCGGAGGACGAGGCGGCCGTAGAGGTGGCGCTTGGCGATCTCCCGCGGTAGCGACGGGGGTAGGCGCCGAGAGGTGCAGGCCCGGCGCATCTGGCGAGCGATCAGAGTGATCGGCCGGCGCGATCCGACAACGAAATAGTTAGACGGGGTATGGCCTCGCCAGCACGAATGTGAAGGAGTAACAGAGATGGCATGGTTGGTCACCGGCGGCGCGGGATACATCGGTTCGCACGTCGTTCGCGCGCTCGCTGGAGCGGGTCTCGAGTCGGTCGTCATCGACGATCTGTCGAGCGGGCACCGAGAATTCGTTCCTGCTGAGGTGCCGTTCATCGAGGGCAACCTGCTCGACCCAGGTGCGCTCGCCGCATCCTTCGAGGCCAAGCCCATTGATGGCATCATTCACATCGCGGGCTACAAATACGCGGGAATCTCGGTCAAGCGTCCTTTCCACACCTATACGCAAAACGTCACCGCGATGGTCGACCTGTTGCGAGCGGCCCGGGATCGTGGCGTGGACAAGGTCGTTTTCTCGTCGAGTGCCGCCGTATTCGGCAACGTGGACGAAGACGTGGTGAGCGAGGCGACACCCAAGTCGCCGACATCTCCCTACGGCGAGTCGAAGCTCATCGGAGAGTGGCTGCTCGCTGATGCAGCAACCGCGTACGGCTTGAAGCACACCTCGCTGAGGTACTTCAACGTTGTCGGCTCTGGCTCGGACGACCTTTACGATTCAAGCCCCCACAACCTATTCCCACTCGTGTTCGCCGCCCTTGAGAGCGGTCGCACTCCTGTGATCTTCGGCGACGACTACCCGACGCCCGACGGTACGAACGTGCGCGACTACATCCACGTCGCCGATCTTGCACACTCCCATGTCGCTGCCGCACGCCGGCTGCTCGCCGGCAAACCCATCGAGCCCGCATACAACCTCGGCAGTGGCGACGGCGCATCGGTGAGGCAGATCATCGATGCGATGGCGAGAGTGACCGGAAATGACTTCACCCCTGAGATCGGGCCGAGGCGTGCGGGGGACCCGGCTCGCATCGTGGCGAGCGGCGAACTCGCCGCACGCGACCTGGAGTGGGAGATGCGTCACACTCTCGACGAGATGATTTCGTCGGCATACTCTGCTGCGAAGTCGCACAGTGGTGCCAAACCCCGGCTCTGAGTCGTTGCGACGCGACAATTGCGAGTGAGCGAAGCAGAGCCGGGGTTTGGCACAGGCAGCCCGACCCTCGGTTTTATACCTCGGTATAGCCCAGGTCGGGTTCGGGCACAGTCACGATCGCCGGCACGGCCCCATTGACATCGAAGATCGTCACGATATTGGTGCCCGCATTGACGACGGGCGCGGGCACGTAGAGGGTCTTTTGCGGGCCGCGACTCCAGTACCGGCCGAGGCAGAATCCATTGATCCACGCGACGCCCTTTCCCCACCCCTCGGTCGAGAGAAACAAGTCTGTGGATGTCTCGACGCTCAGTCTGCCCTGCAACAACACGGGACCGCCGACGCCATGGTCGGCCCGAATGTGTTCCCCCGTTCGTTCCGCCGCATCGGTGATGCGCGCGTAGTCGAGGTCGACTGGTGTCACATCCCAGCCGAGCAGGGGCTTGCCATCGAGCAGAACAGGGCCGAGGCCCTTCCATTCGCCGATATGAGTGTCGTAGTTCACGCGGCCGAGGTCCTCGACGAGGATTTCGAGTGTGCCGGCCGCGTCGTGGGGAAGGGCGAGCACGCGATCCCCGTGGTCGCGGTCGAGCGTGCCGATCAGGGCGCCGTTCAGAAATGCTTGCGCGCGGTCCCGGAGGTCGGTGAATTCGATGACGGCTTCGCCTGCGGCAGAGATTTCGCGGCTGTACAGCAGATAACCGTTGCGTAGCAGGTCGTCGAACGTGCTTGGCGCGGCGTTGCTATGAGTCTTAGCCGCCTGGTCGAGCAGGGCCGCCCAGGGGATGCGGGTGTCGAACGACGAGGTGAGGGCGGGTGCCGGAGTGCGCCGCATCGCGGGGGTCTCGTCTGGAACCGGTGCGTAGCGGGCGATGACGTCGCGAAAGGCCCAGTATTTCTCGGTGGGGGTGCCGTCCTCGGCCAGGGGCGCGTCGTAGTCGTAGCTGGTGATGAGCGGAACGTACTGGCCTTTGTGATTGGCACCGTTGGTCAGGCCGAAGTTGGTCCCGCCAATGAGCATGTAGAGGTTGACCGAGCCTCCTTTGGACAGGATGGCGTCGAGTTCGTGCGCCGCAACGGCCGCCGAGGTCGTGTGGTGTGGGATGCCCCACGAGTCGAACCAACCATCCCAGAACTCGCTGCACATGATCGGTCCGGTCGGCTGATACTTGCGAAGCGCCGCGATCTTTTCCTCCGCCCGCGAGCCGAACGAACCTGTCATGTGCAGGCCGTCCAGGCGGCCGTTGACGAGCATCTCTTCGAATGGCTGATCGACGGTTGTCAGAGGGACGTCGAAACCGTACTTCTTGTACAGCTCGACGAGCTGGCGCAGGTACTCTTTGTCGGCGCCATAGGCACCGTACTCGTTTTCGACCTGCATCAATATGATGGGGCCGCCGTTTTGTTTGAGTCGTGTAGTGATGACGGGAGCGATCGCGCCGAAGTAACTGTCCATTGCGCCCATGAAGATCGGGTCAGAACTGCGCAACCGGATGTTTGGGTTGCGGGTCAGCCAGACGGGCAGTCCGCCATTGTCCCATTCGGCACAGATATATGGACCCGGCCGCACGATGGCATTGAGGCCTTCTGCGGCCACCTCATCGAGGAAGCGGCCGAGGTCGTACGGCCCGTCGAGGTGAAACTCGTCCTGCGTAGGAGCGTGGAAGTTCCAGGGGATGTAGGTCTCGATGGTGTTGAGGCCGAGCAGGCGCGCCTTGTGGATGCGGTCTCGCCATTGGTCGGGGTGCACCCGGAAGTAGTGGATCGCCCCTGAGAGGATTCGATATGGCTCGCCGTCGAGCAGAAAATCTTCGGAACCAATCGCAAAAGTGTGGGGCGTTGTCACGGGATTTCACTTTCTGAAGTAGGTCGCCGTGTTGTGCGGCAACGTTGTCGCTTTGTCGGACTCTGCGGAGGATTTGCCGCTCAAAACCAACTATGTTTACCCTAACACTTTCGCTATGTTGGATTCAATCTGGTGAATCGCTAGAGTTTCGTTCCATAAGGAGGGTGTATATGGTTGCGTTACCAGATTCCCCGGCGCAGTTCACGGTTCCGCGGTCCGCTGCGATGGCAGACGTGGCGGCCTTGGCCGGAGTGTCATCGCAAACCGTCTCGAGAGTGGCCAATGGCGCAAGCAACGTCAAAGAGTCCACTAGGCGCAAAGTGATCGACGCAATGCGCCAGGTGGGATACCGGCCCAATGGCGCTGCGCGGGCGTTGAAGCGTGGCAGCTTCCAGTCGGTCGGCGTGATCACATTCACCCTCGGCAGCTATGGCAACGTGCGCACCATCGACGCACTGAGCAGACGGCTGGCCGAGCACGGCTATTCGGTCACTCTGATCCAACTCGCCGAACGCTCGTTGGGCAGCATATCGGGCGCATATAACCGGCTTGCAGATGAGGCGGTGGATGCCGTCGCCGTGCTTTTCGAGGCCCGGCTCATCGACCGCGTCGAGGCCGACTTCCCACCGGGGCTGCCCGTCGTCGTGATCGACTCGACGAGCGAGACATCGCGCTTCTCGACGGTAGACACCGACCAGGCTCAGGGCGCACGCATCGCGACCGAATATCTGATCGGCTTGGGCCATCGCGAAATCTGGCATCTTGCAGGACCGGAGGGATCCTTTTCTGCAGGTCTGCGCGAGTATTCGTGGGGGTTGACCATGACTGAGCACGGACTTCGGCCAGGGCAGGTGCTGCGCGGTGATTGGAGCGCTTTGTCTGGTTACGATGCCGGTCAGGTTATCGCCCGGAATCCCCGCGTCTCTGCTGTTTTTGCGGCCAACGACTCGATGGCTTTCGGACTGCTTCGGGCATTTCACGAAAAAGGGATTCGTGTGCCGGAGGATATCTCGGTGATCGGATTCGACGACATGCCGGATGCCTCGTGCGCGTGGCCGCCACTTTCGACGGTTGCCCAGGACTTCGAGAAAGTTGGCGACATCTTCATGGAACTGCTCGACCATCAGATCAATCAGCGTGACGAGGAAATCGAGCATCGCCGCGTCCCGACCGAACTCGTGATTCGCGAGTCCACCGGGCCTGCCTCGATCGAGCGCCTCGCCCTGCTTTGAGGCTCGGGCTGCCGTAGCGGCGGTGGGGTAGCGGGGCAATGGCAGAGAGCAGTGGGCCCCGGCAACGCAACACGTTGCCGGGGCCCACATCCATTATTCGGGCGATGTGCCGCTCAACCCTTCGTCACGGTATAGCCTTGGCCATTGCCGTACTCGACGATGGTGTCGGCCCACGAAGAGAGCCCGTCGGTGAGACTTGTCTTTCCGCTGAACGCCTGGCCGACAGTGTCGGCGAATTTGCTGTTCGCGGCCACCTGGAACGGAAGATACGTCCAGCCGGCGTTCACGTCGGCAGCAGCCTGTGCAAGCACCGTGTTGTATTCTTGCCCGCCGAAGTACGCCAGCAGGTCCTCCGAGGCGTACGCACCGGTGGATGACAGGAATTCGCTGTTCGCGAGGGTGGACTTCAGTGCGGGGAAGTTACCTGCCTGGATGCGCAACGCTTCACCGTCGCCTGCACTGACGAACTCCACGAACTTATAGGCGGCAGCTTTGTTCTCGCTCTTCTGTAGAACGGCGAGCGAACTGCCGCCATTCTCGGAGTTCGCCGCTGTGCCGTCGATTGTCGGGGCAAGAGCAACGCGGAAGTTGCCGCTCGCCTTCGGTGAATTCTGCATCAGGTTTGCGGGCATCCATGCTCCGGTCACAAGCGAAGCGAGTGTCCCATCGCTGAGGCCTTTGAACCAATCATCAGACCAACCGCCGATCGTGGTCGAGATGAGGTTCTCGTCGATGAGCTTCTGCCAGATCGAGACGAACTTGCTGACTTTCTCGCTCGAGAAGTCGACGGTGACGTTCGTGCCGTCGACCTTGATGGCGCTTGGGTCGAGCGACCAGATCATGGAGGTCATGAACCCGGCATCGCCAGAGTCGCTTGTGATGTAGTACTTGTCGCCGAGCGCATGAATCTTCTTGGCGTCCTCGTAGAACTCATCCCATGTCTTCGGAGCATCGGCGATGCCAGCCTTGTCGAAGACGGTCTTGTTGTAGAACAGCGCCATCGGCCCCGAGTCAACCGGTAGACCATAGATTCCGGATACGCCTTCGGAAGTGGTCTGGTTGACAGAGTTCCATGTGCCGGTCGTGTACTTGTCGCTGAGATCAGAGGCGCCGTACGAGCTCAGGTCAGCGAGGTTGCTCCCGATCGCGTATTGCGGCAAGGCGTAGTACTCGATCTGGGCGACATCGGGAAGTCCCGAGCCTGCCTGCAACGCGTTGGAGAGCGCGGTGTACTGGTCGGCACTTGAGCCGACATTCGTCACGGTGACGTTGATGTTGGGGTACGCCTTCTTGAATGCAGTCAGAACGTCAGAATCAGCGGCAATCGTGGGCTCCCATGACCACACCGTGATGTTGTACTGCTTGCTGCTGTCGAAGCTTTCGGCGGTTGCGGAACTCGCCGCAGTTCCGCTTGAGCACGCTGTCAATGCGAGTGCCAAACCGGCGGCGGTCGCCCCGGCCAGGACACGTCCTATAGTACGGAATTTCATTTCTTGCCTTTCCTATGTTTGCGCTAACGCCATTGTTGTGCGGGTACGTGATATGCGGTGCTGCCTCCTTGGACTTACTCTTTGACGCTGCCTGCAGAGAGGCCGGCTTGCCAATATTTCTGCAGCAGTAGGAATGTGACGATCAACGGGATGATGGTGATCAAGGATCCCATGATGACCAGGTTCTGAACGGGAGTTCCGCCGGCGATGTACGCCTGCTGGTTCCATTGGTTGAGTCCGATGGTCAGGGGATACCAGGCGGAGTCCTTGAGCATGATCAGGGGCAGGAAGTAGTTGTTCCAGGTCGCCGTGACCGTGAACAGCGAGACGGTGACGATCCCTGGGGCAAGCAGGGGCAGACTGACCTGGAAGAAGGTGCGAAACTCGCTTGCACCATCCATCCTCGCCGCCTCAAGCAGTTCGGTTGGTACCGACTCCATTGAGAACACGTACATCAGGTACAAGCCGAATGGGGCGACCAGGGAGGGGATGATGACCGCCCATGGCGTGTTCGTGATGCCGAGCTTCGCAAACATGAGGAACGTCGGCACGGCGAGTGCGGCGCTTGGCACGGCGATTGCGCCCATGACCACGAGGAACACCGCGTTGCGGCCGGGGAACCGGTACTTGGCGAGGCCATAGCCGCCGAGCACCGCCAGGAACACGGCACCCCCTGCACCGACGACGACGTACATCAGCGTGTTCAACAGCCAGCGGGTGAAGATGCCGTTCTGGGCTGTGAATACTTCGACGATGTTGTCCCAGAACGCGAAGGAGCCGCCGAACGACAACCCGAACGTGCTGACAAAGTCCTGTTGGCTCTTCGTTGCGTTGATGAGCAGCCAGATGAGGGGGAATATCGAATAGAGCAGAAAGACGCCGGTGACGATTGTGAACGTCCAACTCTTGCGCGGAGCGTTAGAGCTGCGCCGCTTCTTCTGCGGGCGGGGGACTCCGACTGCTCGCCTGCTGCGGCGGGCGACGGCTGGTATGGGTGCTGGTGCTGTGGTCATTAGTTCGTCCCCTCTTCGGTGCGCATACCTCGCAGCTGGACAACGTAGGCGATGATCACAGTCACGAGGCCCATGACGATTGCGAGAGCGGCCGCATACCCCTGCTGACCCGAGTTGAACGACAGGTTGTATGCGTAGATGTTCGGTGTAAAGGAGTTTGTGATCACGCTCGGGGCCATCTTCTGCATGACGCTCGGCTCGTTGAACAACTGGAACGTGCCGATGATGGAGAAGATTGTCGCGATCGCGATCGACCCACGCAGGTGCGGAATCTTGATGGCCCGGATGATCTGCCACTCACTCGCGCCGTCGATCACGGCGGCCTCGTACAGCGAGGGCGAGATGGTCTTGAGGGAGGAGTAGAAGATCAGCATGTTGTAGCCGATGTATGTCCACGTGATGACGTTGCTGATCGAGACGAGGATCCAGTCGGCGGAGAAGAGGTTCAGACTGGTGCCGAAGAAGCCGTTGAGTTGCCCGACGAGCCCGTAGTTCGTGCCGTAGAGGAAGCCCCACATGAGTGCGGCGACCACAGTGGGGATCAGGTAGGGCATGAAAATGCTGAGTCGAAAGAAGTTACTCCCGTGCAGGCGCCCCGAGTCAAGGGCGAGGGCGACGAACATCGCGATGGCAAGCATGAGCGGGACCTGCACGATGAGCACGAGTATGACGCGCCACAGGCCCTGCCAGAACAGCGGGTCCGCGAACAGCGTCAGGTAGTTGCCGAAACCGACGAAGACGGTTCCACCGATCATCCTGTTCGCGAAGAGGCTTAACCCGAGTGCGTACGCCAAGGGCGCGATGAAGACGAGCAAAAAGACCGCAGCGAACGGACCGACGAAGAGCCAGCCACGCCAGTTCCGGCGGTGTTTTCGTTGTGAGGTGTTGCTCGTCCGGCGTGTGCCGATCGGCTGTGTCGCCGTTGTCACAGTTTCTCTTCTCCCTCGAAGTTGACGCGTGAGAGGTTTACGTAAACATTTTGTGTTCACGCAACCACTACCTATTCAGTCACTTTACCCAGGGCCAGTATGAATCTCAAGCGGGTAGGTTCACCGAGACCGAATCGTGACGATTACGCGGTGAATTCGCACTCACCACTTCCGCGCGCTCCTAGTTGTTCCCACATGCCCCACAAGGCGGTGGATGCGGGACGCTTCTCTCCTGACGGCCGCGGTCCACAACCTCCCTAATGCGGAGGGCCGGCCTTCATCTTCCTCGCCAACTACCGCACTGCGCGCGCCAGAAACCCGACTCGGTCGTAAACGGTCGCGAGGGTGTCCTCGGCGATTGCGGCTGCACGTTCCGCGCCAACGGCGAGCAGGCGATCCAGCTCGGCAGGATCATCCAGGAGCTCACGTGTCCGCTGCCTGAACGGAGTCAGCGCGTCGACGACAATCTCGGCGAGCTCTCCCTTCAAATCGCCATAGCCACGGCCCGCATACTCGGTCTCAAGCTCGGCGATCGACTTGCCGGTGAACACCGAATTGATCGTCAACAGGTTGGAGATCCCCGGCTTGGTCTCGCGATCGAACCGGATCTCTCGTTCCGTAT
This sequence comes from Actinomycetales bacterium, assembly GCA_015654475.1. Lineage (GTDB taxonomy): Bacteria > Actinomycetota > Actinomycetes > Actinomycetales > Microbacteriaceae > UBA3913. The sequence goes on along the minus strand of JAATGV010000023.1, from coordinate 61,013 downwards.
CCGTCACGGCAGACTTGATCTTCTTCGCAACCGCCTTGGGCTCGTCAAGCATCCTGATCAGACCCGCGTCCGACTCCGCCGATTTCGACATCTTCGCAGTCGGATTCTGCAAGTCGTAGATCTTTCCGGTCTCCTTGGGGATGTACCCGTCGGGAATGGTGAACGTCTCGCCATACCTGGAGTTGAACTTCTCCGCTAGGTCGCGAGTCAGTTCGAGATGCTGACGTTGATCCTCGCCAACCGGAACCACATGAGTCTGGTAAAGCAAAATGTCGGCTGCCATCAGGACCGGGTAGGTGAACAGTCCGACGGATGCGGCCTCCGTGCCGTTCTTCGCAGTCTTGTCTTTGAACTGGGTCATCCTGCTTGCCACGCCGAAGCCTGTCAGGGTGCCAAGCACCCAGGAGAGTTGTGCATGAGCCGGCACATGGGACTGGATGAACAGAATAGATTTTTCGGGATCGATGCCTGCGGCCATGTACTGAGCCGCTGTTGTGCGTGTGCGGTTGCGCAATTCGGCAGGGTCCTGCGGAACCGTGATGGCATGCTGATCGACGACACAATAGATCGCATCGAACTCGTCTTGCAGCTTGACCCAATTCGATAGCGCACCCACGTAGTTGCCGAGATGGAGTGAGTCGCTCGAAGGCTGCATGCCTGAGAAAATGCGTTGTTTGGTCATGCCTCTAGCTTAATCGTGGCGCGTGGGGCGCGTTGCAGAGCCCAGTTGCGGGCTCTTGTGTGGACAACGCGACGCTAGTCAGGTGTCAGCTTTTCGGGCGTGCTGAGCGCAGATCCCGTTCAATCCACGCGATGGATTGGTGCTTCGTCACTGAGACAGGAAAAACTCGACTACATGACGACTATGGGGCCGCACCCGAGTTTTTCCTGTCTCAGTGACGGTCGCTCGGGCGAGATCGGCGGCTGCGACTACCGCGCATGATCCTGAAGGCGAGGTGGCGATTGCTGTTAGGGTGACCAAAAAGGCAAAGCTGCTCCTCGAGCGCGGCTCGAGGTCAGCCTTGTCGGCGCCGTGGGCGCTGGCGCAGGGCCGCGGTTGTGGCGTTTCGAACGAATGAGGCCAAGAACCGCCGCCTCTACTTCATCCATGCGAGACAAGACTTGGCGGGCCGACAGCCGCAGTACCCGATATCCAAGACTTTGCAGGTATGCTTCGCGCGAAGCGTCTGCTTCGAACATGTCCCTTGGCGCGTGAAACTCTTCGCCCACAATCTCCACAACCAATGTCTTACCGACGAGAAAGTCGACTCGATAGTTTCCGATCCGCACCTGAGACCGGAACCGAATCTGATGGTTCAACAACCACAAGCGAAACATCGACTCCACGCCCGATTCCGCGGTCGCGTCGAGCATCGGCGCAAGGTATCGTCCACGTCGAGTGGCATGAAGCGCGGCGAGAACCTGGCTTCTCGACATGATCCCCTTGTGCATGATCGAGTCGAGTACCGCAACACTGTCGCGAGTTGAGCGAAGCGCGGCAACATGCGCGATAGCGGTGTCCTTCTCCTCGGCGAGGGACCGTCCAGGTGTGCCTGACCAGTGCAGGCGCACACCGCGCGGCACTTTTGTCAGGTGCGTGTGCCGGGGCACCGAGATGTGAATGGTCGCTCGGTCGGGCAATTGCCACGCGCCGAGGCGCCCGAAAAGAGTGGGGCCCGTGACCTTTCCGCCGATGCGTGCTGCCACTAAGAAATGTGAGTCGAGATGTGACAGGCAATAACTCCCGCGTCGAAAACGGACCACATCCCCGCGTTCCACGAGGCGCCCGAAGTTGTGTGCGGTGATCCCAAGCGCGAGGAAGTCTGCACGGGTCACGAGGGAGTGAGAGAAATATCCCGGGAGGTTCGAGAGGGTCATGCTCGTCGAAGGTAATCGGTGCTGAGCCCGCTCGGGGACGCAATCGTCGGAATGTGGAAAAAGGTGCCGCAGGGTGCTGCGGTGGAGGATCGTCGTCACTGTGACAGGAAAAACTTGCGGGCAGCGCCATAGTCGTTATGCGGCCGAGTTTTTCCTGTCACAGTGACAGTTGCACCCGCAGAAAAGCCCGCCGGCACCCTGCGGCGCCGAGCGCACTAACCCCCGAGGTGGTAGTCGACGATGACGGGCGCATGATCCGTCCAGCGTTCTGCATAGCTCGCAGCACGGTCGATCCGGTAGTCGGTGACCTCCGCAGCAAGAGTCGGAGTGGCCATCTGATAGTCGATGCGCCAGCCCGTGCCGTTGTCGAACGCCTGGCCACGCCACGACCACCAGGTATATGGGCCGTCGACTTCGCCGGCGAATTGGCGGCCGACGTCCACCCACCCGAGTCCGGGGCCGATCGATCCGTCTGCGCCCTCGATCTCGGCCCCGGCTGCACCGAAGAAACGATCAAAGTAGGCCCGCTCTTGTGGCAGGAACCCGGCGTGCTTGACGTTTCCTCGCCAGTTCTTGATGTCGAGCTTCGTGTGCCCGACATTGAGGTCGCCGGCCACGACGACGCGGGCACCGTCCGAGTTCAACTCGGCAAGCCGCACCGTGGCGGCATCGAGCATCTTGTATTTCTCGATCTGTTTCGGAGTGTCTGCCTCGCCCGAGTGGAAGTAGGCGCTCACCACGGTGAGCGGCACCCCGCCGAACTCGTAGTCCGCTTCGAGCCAACGACCGGCGCTGTCGAAGTCGTCTGCGCCGATCACTGTACGGGACGCGGATGCGGGGGCCCGTGACAGCAATGCGACTCCGGCCCGGCCCTTCGCCGTGGCCTCGTCGTTGAGCACATGCCAGCCGTCACCGACGAGCAGGAGGAGATCGCTGCGCGAAGCCCGCACCTCCTGCACGGCGACGATGTCTGCGTCCACGGAGTCGATCCACGAGGCCATGCCCTTGCGGTACGCCGCTCGCACCCCATTGACGTTTACGGTCGCGATTCGGATGGTGTTGTTGGTTGGATCCACGCGCTGGTTCCTCGTTCCTGTGTGGTTGAGTTCTTTGTGGTCTCTGTTACGTCCGTTGAAATGGTGGAAGAGCCATCGATCTCTCGGCAGCATCTTCCGCGCTGCTCGTGGCTATCCATGCGACACAGACAAAAAAGGTCTGGTTGATGACGTTGAGCCAGAGCATCAGCCCGATGAATACGGCGAAAGATGCAAGCAGCGGATTGCTCCCGGCACTCCCGACAAGTAGGCCACCACCGATCTTGATCGCGCTGATGGCACCGGCGCCGACAAGCGCGCGTGGCCAGAAAAGGCCCCAACGCGGCCGAACACCTGCGAGCACGTAGACGAACATGACGAGGATGCTGAAGTCGAGGACGACGCTGACCGCGCCAGCAGCGGCGTGAGAGGAGACTGCAGCGAAGGCACTCGACTCCACTCCGAAGAATGTCAGCAGCGCCGAAGTGATTGTGAGGGTGAGCACAGACGCGGCGGCACCGATGACGATGAGGATGGCAAGGAGAATAAGCGAGCCAAAGTTGATGATTTGGCCGATGACCGGGCCGCGTTCTTTGCCGATCAACCCGAACATGGCGCGCACGCCGTTCTGGCCGGCCCGCATCCACCCCATTGAGGTGAACAACAGGCCGCCGGCGGCGACGAGGCTGGTCCAGGTGAGCGTTGTCGAGATGTTGGTGAGTGCGTTTGCGTCGACCACCCCACCCCCGCCCACGTCGATGAGTCCTGGTACCTGGGAGTTGATGAAGACGATGAGAGCGTTCGGCTCGGTGCCTACGCGGTTGCGAAGGATGCCGAGAATACTGAAGCCGATCCACAGGCCGGCAAATACGGAGAACAGCGAACTGTAGGTCATTCCGCCTGCCATGAGCGGGCCTCGGTTGTTGAGGTAGTGCTGCCAAACGCGTACCGCGGAGAGGTCCTGCACCCAGACAACAGATGCGCGCCATCGCGTCGCGATCTGGCTGGTCGGGGGGTTCTCGCTCACATGGCCATGTTAGGTGGTCTCGTCGTCTTGTGGGGCGTTCGCACGTGGCCGGCCTGGCTTGCGCGGGTTCGGAACTCGGGCGGGGAGGCGGCCTGCTTCGTTGAGGGATCGTCGAAGCAGGTAGTCGATATGGGCGTTGAGGCTTCGCAGATCGTCGGCTGCCCACTTGGCGAGAGCATCGTGGATGCTTGGGTCGAGTCGAAGCAGCAGACTCTTGCGGGTCTGCTGCTTCTGCCCCTTCGGTTCGGTTTGGTCTGCCACGATGGCTATCAGTACAGGGTTCCCGTGTTGACTACCGGGGTGGCCCGGCTGTCGCCGCACAGCACAACGAGCAGGTTGGAGACCATGGCGGCCTTGCGTTCGTCATCGAGAATGACCACGTTTTCGTCTTCGAGACGCGTGAGCGCTGATTCGACCATCGTGACTGCTCCTTCGACGATGAGTTCGCGGGCGGCGATGATGGCTCCGGCCTGTTGGCGTTGCAACATTGCTTGAGCAATCTCTGCGGCATAGGCCAAGTTGGATATGCGTGCTTCGATGACTTCGATGCCTGCGATGGCGACTCTGGCCGCGACCTCGTGAGCAATCTCGGACGAGACCACGTCTGTCGCGCCGCGGAGGGTTGATTCGCCCGCATCTGCATGGTCGTAGGGGTGTGACATTGCGACGTGTCGCAGAGCAGATTCTGCCTGCACGTGAATGAAATCGTTGTAATCTTCGACGGCGAACACGGCCTTTGCAGTGTCTGCGACCTGCCAGACCACGATCGAGGCGATGTTGACGGGGTTGCCGTCGGCATCGTTGACTTTGAGTTCGTTTGTTTCGAAGTTGGAGACACGTACGGAGACTCGCTTGCGGGTGCTCAGTGGCACAGTCATGATGAGCCCGGTGGTGCGGACGGTGCCGACGTAGCGGCCGAAGAACTGCACGACCCGTGTCGTTCCTGGTGCGACTACCGTGAGTGAACTGAGTATCAGTGCCCCGAGGAGTACGCAGAATACAGCTACTCCAATCAGGACCCCTGATGCTTCGGACGCGGGGGTTGCGGACTCTTGGTCAGCGCCTGTCATGGTGAATAGCATGATGGCGACGATCACGAGGGCGAGCCCGACGAGCAGCCCAAGGAAGCCGTTGATCGACCAAGCCGTTCGTTCTGTGATGGCAACTCTCGCGCCTTCGTGTCCGACGGCCGTGGGGTTGGGTGTGCCAGCCATGGTGAACTCCTTTTCTTGCACCTCGCACTGCGTAAGTGATAGCAATATGATATCACAATACTGTTCAGGTCGAGACTCTCATTTGGAGATTGCGGATGGATGGCGTACGCACAAATCGTGCAGGCGCGGCTTTCCGCCTTGCCCGCCCGGAATACAGACCGCCCCACTTCATGGGGCAAAAGTGGGGCTGATGTCGGCTGGTGTGGCGAATGTGACAACTGAATGGGTGCCTCAACGGCGTGGAGTGGGACGGTCTGTATTTCCGCGCCGCCGTCCGGCAAGCCAAAGCCCATGGCTGAGACCGACAAGCGCGCACACCACGCCGAAGGCGAGAGAACCGCGGGCGAAGCAGAACGCAGCAAGCAGCATCCATGCAATCCCCAAAAAGCCGGGGAGCGACCGTCGCATCGGTTAGATGCCGCGCACGAGTGCCTGCTTGACCTCGGCGATCGCCTTTGTCACCTCGATGCCCCGCGGGCATGCCTCGGTGCAGTTGAAGGTGGTCCGGCAACGCCAGACCCCTTCCTTGTCGTTCAGGATGTCGAGTCGAACATCTCCGGCATCGTCGCGGGAATCGAAAATGAAGCGATGCGCGCCAACGATCGCGGCAGGACCGAAATACTGGCCGTCAGTCCAGAAGACCGGGCATGAGGTCGTGCACGCCGCACAGAGAATGCATTTCGTGGTGTCGTCGAAGCGGGCGCGTTGCACGACGGACTGGTTGCGCTCGCGGCCGTTCTCAGGAACGGACGCCGGCTGCAGGAACGGCTGCACTGAGCGGTAGGCATCGAAAAACGGTTCCATGTCGACGATCAGGTCTTTCTCAACTGGGAGGCCCTTGAGCGGTTCCACGTAGATGGGTTTGTCGATGTCGAGGTCTTTGATCAGAGTCTTGCAGGCGAGACGGTTTCGCCCGTTGATGCGCATGGCGTCTGAGCCGCATACCCCGTGGGCACAGGACCGACGGAATGTCAGCGATCCGTCCTGCTCCCATTTGATCGAATGCAGGGCGTCGAGGATGCGGTCGGTTGCGTGCACGGTGACGGCAAACTCTTGCCAGTGCGCCTCTTCTCCTGACTCCGGGTCATAACGCCGCACCACGATCGTTGCCGTGAATGTCGGCACCTCGCCGCTGGGTACTTGCGGAGAACTGGTTGCTTCAGCAATACTCATCGTCATCCTCGTCTCATCGTTATGTATGTGGTGTCTCGATAGCGGCCGGGTTCTTCGATACGGTGGCCCGCAGTCGACATATGATCAGTATTTGCGTTCCATCGGTGGGTAATTGGTGATCACGACAGGCTTCCAACCGATGCGGATGCGTTCCGACTCGGACTCGCTGTCGGCGTCGTTGCGATATGCCATGGTGTGCACCAGGAAGTGCTCGTCGTCGCGAGTCGGATAGTCTTCGCGGAAGTGCCCGCCTCGGCTTTCCTTGCGACCGAGAGCCGAATACACAAGGACTTCCGCAAGGTCCAGCAAAAAGCCGAGCTCAATCGCTTCGAGCAAATCGGTGTTGTATCTGCGGCCCCTGTCATGTGTCGAAATGCGCGTGTACCTTTCGCGCAACGACGTGATCACTCCGAGGGCCTCGGAGAGGGAATCCTCGGTGCGATACACCTGAGCGTTTCTGTCCATGGTCGTCTGCAACTCGAGGCGAATAGCGGCCACTGACTCCCCACCGTCGGCCGTGCGGGCCGCCTCGACCATGGCGATCACCCCGTCGGCCGCATCGTCGGGAAGCGGCAAGAAATCGGCTGATCGCGCAAATTCGACTGCATTATTGCCTGCCCGCTTGCCGAATACGTTGATGTCGAGGAGGGAATTGGTGCCGAGCCGATTCGCCCCGTGCACTGAGACGCAGGCACATTCGCCTGCGGCATACAACCCGGGCACGATGTCGGTGCTGTTGCTCAATACTTCGGCATCGTTCGTGGTGGGGATACCGCCCATTGCGTAATGCGCGGTAGGGAAGACCGGCACCGGTTCGGTGTACGGCTCGACGCCGAGATACGTGCGGGCGAACTCGGTGATGTCCGGCAGCTTCGCGTCGATGACAGCGGGTTCGAGATGGGTCAGGTCGAGGTACACATAGTCTTTGTGCGGGCCGCCGCCTCGTCCCTCGCGAACCTCATTGGCCATCGATCGCGCGACGATGTCTCGTGGCGCGAGGTCTTTGAGCGATGGCGTGTAGCGTTCCATGAACCGCTCTCCGTCGGCGTTGCGCAAGATGCCGCCCTCGCCGCGTGCCGCCTCGGACAGCAGGATGCCAAGCCCGGCAAGTCCGGTGGGATGAAACTGGAAGAACTCGACGTCTTCAAGGGGGAGCCCTCTGCGGTAGATGATGCCGACGCCGTCGCCGGTGAGAGTGTGCGCGTTCGAGGTCGTCTTGTAGATCTTGCCGTACCCGCCGGTCGCAAAGATGAAGGCCTTGCCTCGGAATACGTGGATATCGCCGGTGGCCAGCTCATACGCAACGACGGCACTGGGGCGGCGCACGCCATCCACGTCGACCAGGATCATGTCGAGAACGTAATATTCGTTGAAGAACTCGATGCCGTGCTTGATGCAATTCTGGTAGAGCGTCTGCAAGATCATGTGCCCGGTACGGTCGGCCGCATAACAGGCGCGACGAACGGGGGCTTGGCCGTGGTCGCGGGTGTGACCGCCGAACCGCCGTTGGTCGATCTTGCCGTCCGGGGTGCGATTGAAGGGAAGGCCCATGTTTTCGAGATCGATGACGGCGTCGATCGCCTCTTTTGCCAGTATCTCGGCAGCGTCCTGATCGACAAGATAGTCGCCACCTTTGATGGTGTCGAAGGTGTGCCACTCCCAGGAGTCTTCTTCGACATTTGCCAGCGCGGCGGCCATTCCTCCTTGTGCTGCACCCGTGTGTGAGCGGGTGGGGTAAAGCTTCGAGATGACGGCGGTCTTCGCCTTGGGCCCGGCCTCGATTGCCGCCCGCATCCCCGCACCGCCTGCGCCGACGATGACGACGTCGAATTCGTGGATCTGGACTGGCGGACGTGCTGTGCTTGACACCGTTCTCCTTTGAATCGCTTGGTTCTACGCAGCCGAACAGAAGCTCGGAAGCAGGTCGGCAGCTGCGCCTGCGGGGCAGGGGTCGAATGTGAAGACGACGAGCGTGCCCAGGACGATGAGTGCCGCCGCGACGACAAACAACGCGCCGACGAGAACTTTGCGAACTCGTTCCCGCTCGACGTAGTCGTTGACGATTGTTCGCATTCCGTTTGAGCCGTGGATGAGTGCGAGCCACAGCATCACCACATCCCACCACTGCCAGAAGGGGGTCGCGTACTTTCCGCCGACGAAGCCGAAGTCGATGGCCTTGATCCCATCGCCGACGACGAGGTTAGAGATGAGGTGGCCGAAGATGAGAACGACGAGCAGCACCCCAGAACCCCGCATGAACATCCACAGGTATTTCTCGATGTTGAACCGACGGCGCTTGCGGGCTACCGGGGTCTCGATGACGACCATGATCTGTTCCTCCTACTCGCTACTCGCTGAAGACACGGATGAGATGCATGGGTGCGAAGCCGAGCATGAGCACCACCCAGACAATGACCACAGTCCAGAACAGTGGTCGCTGGAATCTGGGCCCGAGTCGCCAGAAGTCGACGGCAATGATTCGGAGCCCGTTGAGTGCGTGGAAAAGTATTGCCGCGACGAGCGCGACCTCGCCAATGCCCATGATGGGGTTCTTGTAGGTACCGATTACGGCGTTATACGCCTCTGGGCTGACGCGGATGAGGGCCGTGTCAAGCACGTGGACGAGCAGAAAGAAGAAGATCGCTACGCCGGTGATGCGGTGTAGCACCCAGGACCACATGCCTTCGCGTCCGCGATACAGCGTTCCCACTGGTCGTGTTTGCACCGGAAGACCCTCCTTGGTTCCGTGGTATTCGCGCAAGCCTAGCGTGCGTGGATCCAGCATAAACGTCATGTCGCGAAAGCAAGGCATTGCACTGCCGCCACCTCGCATGCGGACCGTCTGAGATGCGAGTCGGGTCGGTCGATGTGCCTTGAGCGCCGGATAGGACAGGGCCCGGCCGGCGGAGCACGAAATACTGATAATTCCCGTGCTTACTGCGGTAGCGTGGGCTCGTGACATCTTTTACGAAGCATGCCAAGAACTTCTACGCGATCATTCCGGCCGGTGGGGTCGGGTCGCGCCTCTGGCCGTTGTCGCGGGCTGATGCACCGAAGTTCCTGCTCGACCTGACCGGGTCAGGCAAGTCGCTTCTTGAGAGCACGTATGACCGGCTTGTGCCGCTGACCGGTCCTGAGAATATTTTCGTGGTCACCGGATACGCGCACCGCAACGCGGTCACATCACAACTGCCTGAGGTTGTCGAGACAAACATCTTTTTGGAACCGAGCCCCAAGGACTCGACGGCGGCCATCTGCATCGCTGCCGCGATCTTGCTTCGACGCGATCCCGACGCGATCGTCGGATCTTTCCCCGCGGATCACCTGGTTGCGGCCCCTGCGGAGTTTCGGCATGTGGTGCGCGAGGCCATCGCGGTTGCGCAAGACGGTTACATCTCGACTATCGGGATTTCCCCTACTGAGCCATCGACGGCGTTTGGATATATCGAGACAGGCGAACCGATCGATCCGTCTCGCTTCGCCGAGGCGCAGCACGTCGCGCGGTTTGTCGAGAAGCCGGTTCACGACCTCGCCGAGCGGTATGTCGCTGATGGAAACCATCTGTGGAATGCCGGGATGTTCATCGCGAAGGCATCGGTGCTGCTCGATGTGTTGCGTGAGAATCGGCCGCGGCTGGCGGACACGATTGACCGAATTGCCGACGCATGGGGCACGTCGGAGCAGTTCCTGCGTAAGGACAAGCTGTGGGACGAGCTTGAGAAGGTGGCGATCGATTACGCGATCGCCGAGCCCGCAGCGAGAGACGGCAAGGTCGCCGTTGTTCCCGGAGATTTCGGGTGGGACGATGTCGGCGATTTTTCGGCGATCGCTCGGCATATCGCCAATCGCGGGGCCGGCAGTCTTGCCATTCTTGGCGATCAGGCGCGCGTGATCTCTGACGGGTCGAGCGGAATCGTCGTTGGCGAGACTGACCGAGTGGTTGCGGTCATCGGGCTCGAAGACGTGGTGATCGTTGACACGGCAGATGCGTTGCTTGTCACCAACACGGCGAACGCCCAGCGCATTAAGCAGATGGTTGACCTGCTGCGCTCGACTGGTCGTGGCGACGTTCTTTAGCGGCCGCTCGGGCTGGTCCGGCACGCTGGCGTGTGTCGCGCTGGAATAGGATTGGCACGGCTGCTTCGCGGCTCGCCTCCCTTTTCAAACATCTCATGTGAGGAATCTGACGTGCCAGCTACGAGCTCCGGAGCCATTCCCGTCATTATCGACACCGACACTGCGCAAGACGATTGTGTGACCATCCTTGCCGGAATACTCGACCCTGCCGCCGATGTGCGCGCGATCACCATGGTCGCAGGCAACGTCGGGTTCGACAGGCAGTTCGTCAACGCGCAGCTCACCCTGAATGCGGTAGGTGCGCTCGGTCAGGTGCCGGTGTATTTGGGATCGCGTCGCCCGATGGTGCGTCAATGGGTTTCCGCCGAAGACGTGCATGGGGACGGCACGGGCGGTCTTGCAATGGATGTGACCGGACTCGATCCTGAGCGGGAGCACGCGGTGGATGCCCTTATCCGGCTGACGGCCGAGGCCCCCGGCGAGATTTCGATTGTCTGCATCGGCCCGCTTACCAACATTGCGATGGCAGTGGTCAAAGACCCACGTTTCGTGGCCAACGTCAAGGCGCTCTACATCATGGGCGGGTCGAACAACGGTCGCGGCAACATCACGCCATCTGCCGAGTTCAATTTTTATGTCGATCCTCATGCGGCACAGGTTGTGCTCGACGCTGGGTTCGAGAACATTGTGATTGTGCCGTGGGCTCCCGTGACGATCGAGCAGGCCTTGTTCAGCCGTGAGCGTTTCGACGAGATCAGCGCACTTGGCACCACTCTTGCCGCTTTTTACCATCGCATCTGTCTAGCCACCCTCGAATTCGACGAGGCCGCAGGCATTCCCGGATCGACGCACCCGGATTCGTTGACCCTCTCAGTACTGCTGCACCCCGAGCTGATCATCTCCCAAGCGCCATATCGGGTGGATGTCGAGACGTCGTCCGCTCTCACGCTCGGATTTTCGGCGATGGCGTGGGGTCGCTACGGATTGCCGCCGAATGCCACGGTGGTCGAACGGATCGACAGTGAGGCCTTCTTCCAATTGATCCGGGGGTACATGGCCATCGAAACGACGCCTTCCCGGCCATTCCAGAATCTTTAGTCGGGCTCCCATCAGCCGAATGTTGCGACCATGTAACAAGATCGTCACCACGCCGGGTGGCCGCTGAAACACTCGGTAATGTCGTTTAATGGCCCGTCCTGCGGCCGTCAGCAATGCACCACGATAGGAACCCACACAGTGACAGTTATTACCATGAAACGCGGGCTGGTTATGGCCGCGGCGCTTGCCTCCGCCGGCCTTGTACTTTCGGGTTGCGCAAGCGCCCCAGGCGCGGCTTCGTCTTCGGCAGTCGCGCAGTCCGACTTCAAGGCCTGCGCCGTCTCTGACGAGGGCAGCTGGAACGATAAGTCGTTCAACGAGGCCGCTCACGACGGTTTGGAGAAGGCGGGAGCCGAGCTTGGCGTTCAGACAGCGGATGCCGAGTCGCACAGCACGGAAGATTTCGAGCCGAACCTCACCCAGATGGTTGCGGCGGGGTGTGACGTCACTTTTGCCGTCGGCTTCAACTTCTCCGTGAATGACACGCATTCCAACGTCGCCAACGCCAACCCGAACTCGAACTTCGTCTGGGTTGATGGTTGGAACTCGGGCGAGACGAACCTCAAGCCGATCACCTATGACATGGCGCAGTCCAGCTACCTTGCCGGCTACCTCGCAGCGTCTTACAGCACGACCAAGGTCGTCGGCACGTATGGCGGCCAGAACATTCCCGCAGTGACGTCGTTCATGGACGGCTTCTATTACGGCGCGAAGGCGTACGAGGAAGAGACCGGAACCCCCGTCAAGGTGCTCGGTTGGGACCCGAAGACAAAGACGGGAACGTTCACCGATCCCGAGTTGACCTTCGGCGATACCTAAGGGGCAAAGACCATCAGCTCTGGCCAGATCACTGACAACGCCGATGTGATCTTCCCTGTCGCCGGCGGCCTCTTCAGCGCCACAGCCGAAGCCATCAAGGACTCGGGCAAGGATGTCGTGTTCCTCGGCGTCGACAAGAACATCGCGGTCACCTCGCCTGAGTATGCAGACATGGTGCTCACCTCGGTTGAGAAGCGCATGACGCAGGCTGTTTTCGATGTGGTCAAGTCGCTTGAGAGCGGTGAGGCATTCTCGATCGATCCTTACGTTGGCACCCTTGCCAACGGCGGAACGGCTCTGAGCGATTTCGGCGCATTCGACGACAAGGTCTCAGACGAGACCAAGGCGAGCCTCGAGAAGATCGAGGCTGGCATCATCGACGGAAGCATCGTTCCCGTTCCCGCCAGCTAGCACAACAGCATCACCCGCTGGGGGCCGGAACGCATTGTTCCGGTCTCCAGCCTTCTTCTGAGTACGACCCCTGGGACTACCTTCATGAAACTTGAGCTTCGCTCCATCACCAAGCGGTTCGGCTCCCTCGTTGCAAACGACAAGATCTCAGTCACCGTCGAGCCTGGCCAAATCCACTGCCTACTCGGTGAGAATGGCGCAGGCAAGTCAACGTTGATGAACGTGCTGTTCGGCCTTTTCCAGCCGGATGAGGGGCAAATTCTTCTCGACGACCAGCCGGTCTCGTTTGCAGGCCCGGGGGATGCGATGGCTGCGGGCATCGGAATGGTGCATCAGCACTTCATGCTCGTGCCGGTCTTCACCGTGGCAGAGAATGTCATGCTTGGCCACGAGCCAACACGTGGTCTTGGGCGTATTGACCTTGCCGAGGCTCGCCGCCAGGTGCGCGAGGTCTCGGAACGGTTCGGTTTTGAAGTTGATCCGGATGCCTTGGTCGGTGAGTTGCCTGTCGGAATTCAGCAGCGGGTTGAAATCATCAAGGCGCTCTCGCGAAAAGCGGAGATCCTGGTACTCGATGAGCCAACGGCAGTGCTGACCCCGCAAGAGACCGACGAGTTGATGGTGATTATGCGCCAGCTCGCCGCATCGGGAACATCCATTGTGTTTATCACTCACAAATTGCGCGAGGTGCAAGAAGTCGCTGACACGATCACCGTGATCAGGTTGGGCAAGGTCGTCGGCGAGACATCGCCGACATCGTCGGCCCATGAACTTGCCACCATGATGGTCGGGCGCGACATCGGTCTCACTGTCGCAAAGAATCCGCCGACTGTCGGAAAGGCGGCCCTGAGCGTGAGCGGGCTCACCATGTTCGCTCGTTCGGGCGTTCGCCTGCTCGATGACGTCTCGTTCGATGTGCATGAGGGCGAAGTGCTTGCCGTCGCTGGGGTGCAGGGCAATGGCCAGACAGAACTCACTGAGGCACTTCTTGGACTCGGCGAGCGCGTTTTCGGTTCCGCGAAGCTGTATGGGAAAGAGCTCGTGGGGGCGTCAGTGCGTACCGTGCTTGACAACGGTGTCGGGTATATCCCGGAAGACCGCACGGTTGACGGCCTTGTCGCCGAGTTCTCGGTAGCAGAGAACCTGATGCTCGACCGTAGTTTTGCTGGAGAGTTCGTTTCGCAACACACCATCAAGTTCAGCAAACTCGACGAGTTCGCTCGGTCGGCGATAGCGGAGTTCGATATTCGCACGCCCGGCCCAGCCGCGCCTGCGGGCAAGCTCTCCGGCGGAAATCAACAAAAAGTGGTGCTCGCTCGCGAACTTTCGCGCGACCTCAAGCTTTTTGTCGCGTCTCAGCCGACCCGCGGTGTCGACGTCGGTTCGGTGGAGTTCATTCATGAACGCATCATTGCCGTTCGCGACTCGGGAGTCCCTGTCATCATCGTGTCGACAGAGCTTGACGAAGTGCTTGAGCTTGCCGATCGAATCGCAGTGATGTACCGGGGCAGGTTTATCGATATCGTTCCCGCAGACACTCCACGTAGTGTTCTGGGGCAGCTGATGGCAGGAGTTACTGCAGCATGAGTACGGAAAGCATCGAGTCCGAGGCGCCCTCTCGGATGAGGGAGTTGTTGCGAGACATCGCCTCTGGCAGCGTTCTGCGGACCTTGCTCGCTATTCTGGTGTCATTCTTGGTCGGCTCGTTGCTCATCATCTTCACCAACGAGCAGGTTCAGAACGCCTCGAGCTATTTCTTCTCGCGTCCAACGGATACTTTCTCGGCTGCCTGGAACGCCGCGTCTGAGGCGTACGCCGCGTTGTTCCGAGGATCGGTGATCAACTTTGGTGCCACCAACTTCGTGGACGCCATCTACCCGCTCACCGAGACTCTTCGGTTCTCCGGTCCGCTCATCCTCGCGGGGCTCGGTATCGCTTTGAGCTTCAGATCGGGTTTGTTCAACATCGGCGGTCAGGGGCAGTTGCTCATGGGCGCCATCTTCGCCGCCTGGGCCAGCTTCCAGCTCGACTTGCCGCCGGTGATCCACCTGGTCGTGGCAATTATCTTCGGCCTGGTCGGCGGCGCACTGTGGTCAGGAATTGCGGGCTTGCTCAAAGCCAAATCGGGCGCGCATGAAGTCATCGTGACGATCATGATGAACTACATTGCGGTCAGCCTCGTGACATGGCTGATGCGTACCCCAGTTCTGCACGACATGACGAGTGGCGAGAACCCGACTACTCGTGCCCCCGCGATCAACGCGCAGTTGCCAAAAATATTCGGTGATAGCTTTCAGATCCATTTGGGCTTCGTCTTGGCGCTTCTCGGGGCTGTTGTGTATTGGTGGCTTCTCGAACGATCATCGATCGGCTTCCGGTTTCGCGCTGTCGGGCTCAACCCCGCCGCCGCGCGCACATCTGGCATTGACGTCGGCCGGGTCTATATCCTCGCCATGGTGTGCTCAGGTCTGTTTGTCGGTCTTGCGGGCGTGAACCAAGCGCTTGGGCGCACCGGATCCTTCACGCCGAGCATCGATTAGGGAATCGGCTTCGATGCGATCACCGTTGCGCTTCTCGGAGGATCGAAGGCACGTGGTGTCGTTTTGGCTGGGATTCTGTTCGGTGCGATGAAAGCGGGTGGTCCGGCGATGCAGGTCGCCGACGTTGCTCCTGAGGTGCTTGTGGTGGTTCAGAGCCTCATCGTGTTGTTCGTCGCGGCGCCGCCACTGGTTCGTGCGATATTCCGTCTCCCAGAGGCGCGAGTTTTGGAGGCAGCGAAGTGAGCACCGTCATGAATGCGGCCAACGCTGAGACTGAGCTTGGGCGCGTAGCACCGCCCCGCAATTGGAAGACGCCGATTGTGCTTTCGGTGCTTGCCCTCATCGTATTTGTCGCTTTTGGTATTTTCGGCGACGCTCGGGATGTCGCCTTCAGCTGGTCGTCAGACGGAGACGCCATCATGTTGCCCGACGTTGTTGTCAATGCACGGGTGCTTGGGTGGGTCAGTGGCGTGATCATGATTATTGTGGCGCTCTGGTCATTCTGGCTGGCGAATTCTCGACGCTCCACGCCTGTGTGGGGGTCGATGCTGAGTGGATTTCTGTTCCTTGCCTCGTTGATCGGCCTAGTCGGTGCTGGCGGGCGAGCCCCCGTCGTGTTTCTGCTTACAGGGGCGATTGCGCTATCGAGCCCCGTTATCTTTGGTGCTATCGCCGGCATAATCGGCGAGCGCGTCGGCGTGGTCAACGTCGCGATCGAGGGGCAACTGCTTGCCGGTGCCTTCACGTCGGCATTTGTGGCGAGTTTGACTAACAACTTGTGGGCTGGTCTCGTCGCCGCCATGATCGCTGGTGCCTTGGTCTCGATGGTGCTTGCGGTGTTTGCGATCAGGTATGTGGTTGACCAGGTCATTGTCGGTGTTGTGCTCAATGGCCTCGTCATCGGGTTGACGAATTTCCTCTATTCCACAGTGCTGACCAAAGATAGCCAGAACTTCAATTTCCCTGGCACTTTCGATTTCTTGCCGATTCCGTTTTTGTCGGACATCCCCGTGCTCGGTCCCGTGCTGTTTGATCAGCGCATTACGACATATGCGATGTTCTTGTTGATTCCGACGGCGTGGTATTTTCTGTTCCGCACCAAATGGGGACTGCGTATCCGCTCGGCTGGAGAACATCCCCTGGCAGCGGATACGGTCGGCATCAATGTCAACCGCATGCGGTTCTGGACGGTCACTTTTGCCGGCATGATCGCGGGATTTGGTGGCGCGGCACTCACGCTGGGTTCATCGAACGCGTTCGTGCGTGAGATGAGTGCAGGCCAAGGATTCATCGCACTGGCAACGGTCATTCTTGGCAGGTGGAACCCCTGGCTCGCGGCCGTGGCCGCGTTGCTGTTCGGCTTCTCACGCAACTTCAGGATCTGGGCGGGACAGAGCGGATCGACGATTCCGTCTGATCTGATCGCCATGACTCCCTACTTGGTGACTCTCATCGCAGTTGCATTCTTGGTTGGGCGGGCTGTCGGCCCCGCCGCCTCGGGAAAACCGTACCTCAAGAGTTGATCGCGGGCATTTCGGGCCGGAGCAGTTCATGCGAAGAAACGGAAGAAAGTAGTAAACACCATGGTCACAGAAGAGTCTTGGCAACTACTGCGCGAGGCAGCGACCGAAGCGATGCAGAAGGCATACGCCCCGTACTCACAATTCCGAGTCGGCGTGTCCGCGTACGTTGATGATGGTCGCATCATCACCGGATGCAATGTCGAGAACGCGTCCTACGGTGTGGGGTTATGCGCGGAGTGCGGGCTGATCTCGGCCCTGTTTTCCAGCGGCGGCGGAAAACTGGTCGCCTTCGACTGCGTCGATGGGCATGGCAACACCTTGATGCCCTGCGGTCGGTGCCGACAACTTCTTTACGAGCACTCAGCGCCGGGAATGCTGCTGAATACTGTCTCTGGCATCCATACCATCGATGAAGTTCTGCCTGACGCGTTTGGGCCCCGTGATTTGGAAGAACGGGCGTGAGCGCCGTCGAGCCATTCGACGCCGTGCAAGTCATCGCCATCAAGCGCGATGGCGGCGAGTTGTCGACATCTCAGATCGACTGGATTGTGGAAGCCTACGTGCGTGGAGTTGTCGCCGACTATCAGATGAGCGCGCTGACAATGGCTATTCTGTTGCAGGGGATGACGCGTCGCGAGATTCGCGACCTTACTCTTGCCATGATCGCCAGCGGCGAGCGGATGTCATTCGCCGATCTGGGGCGGGTCACCTCTGACAAGCATTCGACAGGCGGGGTCGGTGACAAGATCACGCTGCCGCTCGCGCCGCTCGTCGCCTCCTACGGTGTTGCAGTTCCCCAGCTTTCAGGCAGAGGCCTCGGCCACACTGGAGGCACACTCGACAAACTCGAGTCGATTCCGGGTTGGCATGCCGAGGTGTCGAACGAGGCCATGTTCGAGCAACTGCGCACTGTTGGTGCTGTGGTGTGCGCCGCGGGGGCAGGCCTTGCTCCCGCAGACAAGAAGTTGTACGCGTTGCGCGATGTCACTGGAACGGTCGAGGCCATTCCGTTGATCGCCTCATCCATCATGTCCAAGAAGATTGCCGAGGGTGCCGGTTCGCTGATTCTCGACGTCAAGTTCGGCTCTGGCGCGTTCATGACGCGGTTCGACAAGGCCAAAGAGCTCGCCAAGACCATGGTGGCCCTCGGCAACGACGCGGGCGTGACCACTCGTGCGCTGCTCACCGATATGAACGTTCCCCTGGGTTTTGCCATCGGCAACGCGAACGAGGTGGCGGAGTCTGTCGAGGTGCTCGCGGGCGGCGGCCCCTCTGACGTCGTTGAACTCACCCTCGCGCTTGCTCGCGAAATGCTCGACATGTCTGGCCTGCACGACGTCGACCCTGCGGAGAATCTGGCAAATGGTCGGGCGATGGATGCGTGGCGCGCCATGATTGCCGCTCAGGGTGGCGACCCCGACGCGGCCATGCCCGTCGCGCGCGAGTCTGACGTAGTGCGAGCCCCGCGGTCGGGATATCTCGCAGAGCTCGATGCTCGTGGCGTAGGCGTGGCCGCGTGGAGGCTCGGAGCGGGTCGCACAAGGCAAGATGATCGCATCGATCACTCCGCTGGAATTCTTTTGCATGCCAAGCCGGGCGATTGGCTCGACGCGGGCCAGCCCGTGATGACGCTGAATACTGGCGATCCCGCGCGTTTTGCGCGTGCGTACGAGTCATTGGATGGAGCTTGGAGGATCGGCGATGCCGCGCCCGAGGCTCGGCCGATTGTTGTCGAGCGCATCACCTCTTAGCGGTGGCTCTTACTCACGCTGTTTCGACTGCCGACGGTGGCTAAGGTAAGAACATGAGCACTCGCGACACATACCTGGTTCAGGGGATCGACATTACGACGGTGCCCAAAGTTTCGTTGCATGACCATCTCGACGGGGGGCTGCGTCCGCAGACGATTATCGAACTTGCCGACGATATCGGTTATGCCCTTCCGGCGCAGGATGCCACGTCACTTGCCCGGTGGTTCGAGGAGTCGAGCACGTCGGGTGAGCTTGAAGATTACCTTGAGGCGTTCGTGCACACCACCGCAGTGATGCAGACCACAGCCGGACTGACTCGTGTGGCCCGAGAGTTTGTCAGCGACTTGGCGGCCGACGGCGTGTTGTATGCGGAGGTGCGTTGGGCCCCCGAGCAGCATCTTGAGCGTGGACTTACCCTTCAAGAGGCAGTGGATGCTGTGCGTTCCGGTTTCGCCATTGGTCGTGCCGAGGTGCGCGCTCGGGGCGGCGAGATCGACGTTCGCCAGGTGCTGTGCGCGATGCGGCAAAATGATCATTCTTATGAGATCGCGCAGCTCGCTGTCGCCAACCGGTACGACGGTGTTGTCGGGTTCGACCTTGCGGGGCCGGAGGTGGGTTTTCCGCCTTCGTTGCACGCTGAAGCGCTCGACTACCTTGCCTCAAAGTTTTTCCCGACCACCATCCATGCGGGGGAGGAAGGCGACCTGGAATCGATTCAGGACGCCATCGTTGCGGGTCGTGCGCTACGAATTGGCCATGGAGTTCGCCTCATCGAAGACATCTCGATCACTCCGGCGGGCGAGATCGTGCTTGGGGAGACGGCATCGTGGGTGCGGGATCGTGGCATCACACTTGAATGCTGCCCGTCTTCCAATCTTGCTACGGCAGGAATGCGCGACCTGGGCGACACCGTCGAAGACCATCCGTTCGACATCTTTTACGAGGCTGGAATCTCTGTGACTGTGAACCCCGATAACCGCCTGATGAGTTCGACGAGTATTACTCGTGAACTGGGTTTGCTCGTCGACGCTTTCGGCTATGACCTCGGAGATTTGGAAGTCTTTGCGCTCAATGCCGCAGATGGCAGCTTTCTTCGCGCAGATGAGCGCGAAGACTTGGCCGACCGCATTACCGAGGGATTCGACGCGCTCGGCTTGTAGGCCACTGCACCGACGGTGTCGTCGCCGACTCGCAACGACTATTTGACGATTGCGGTCACTGCTGCGCGCAGTTCGGCGAGCTTGTGCGCGGCGCCCGCGTATCGCTCGGCTCTCGTGCCATCGACAGACGCAACGTCCAAATACACTTTGAGCTTCGGCTCGGTTCCGCTCGGGCGGAAGATCACTCGCGACCCGTCTGTCAGGTAGTAGCGCAACACGTCGCTTGCCGGCAGGTCCTCAAAGCCGGTCAAGAGGTCGTCTGTGCGCGAGACGCTGATGCCTGCGAACTCGGTTGGGGGGTTTTCGCGCAGACCGCGCATGATGCGTGCGATCTGTGAAAGATCGTCGACCCGAAGGGACACCTGGTCGGAATCGTAACGACCATAGGCGTCCACGATGTCGTCAAGCGCATCGGCGACCGTCTTGCCCTTTGCCTTGAGCGCTGCGGCGTAGACGAGAAAAGCGGCGGCGGCGGAGACACCGTCTTTGTCGCGCACAAGGTCGGGATCGACCAGATAACCGAGGGCCTCCTCGTAGCCGAAAATGAGGCCGGGCACGCGGTTGACGAATTTGAATCCAGTCAGCGTCTGCACGTATCCCAGGCCATATCGCTCGGCAATGCGTCCAAGCAATGGGCTGGACACCAGCGACTGTGCCAGAGTCTTGCCCGGTCGATCCTCGGCAGGAAGGACGGATGCGATGTGCTCGCCGAGCAGGGCACCTACCTCGTTGCCCGTCAGCCGACGCCAGCCGGCCTCTACCGACAGGTCAGGGATGGCGACGGCGAGGCGGTCGGCGTCGGGGTCGTTGGCGATGATCAACTCGGCGTCGATCTGACGGGCGAGGGCAAAACTGAGATCCATTGCACCTGGTTCCTCTGGGTTGGGGAATGGCACAGTGGGGAAGGCGGGGTCGGGGGATATCTGTTCGGCGAC
Organism: Actinomycetales bacterium; assembly: GCA_015654475.1. GTDB lineage: Bacteria > Actinomycetota > Actinomycetes > Actinomycetales > Microbacteriaceae > UBA3913. The sequence goes on along the minus strand of JAATGV010000023.1, from coordinate 40,373 downwards.
GATCGTGGGAAGCGCAAAGCCTGCGTCGGTGAACACTCGGGCTGCAACCTCCCAGCCCACGCCGTGCATCGCCGTGTAAACGAAATTGATCTCGCGTGGCCCAGGGGCAAGCGTGGCGACCGTCTCGTCGACATATGCGTCGATGACGGCTTCTGAGACGAGGTCGTAATCCTCGGAGCGGGGGATGTCTTGCACTTTGACGTTGAGCGCAATGTCGTCGATGTACCCGGCGATGACCTGGTCGGTCGGCGAGATGATCTGAGAGCCGGCGTCGGCTCCACCGAGGTAGACCTTGTATCCGTTGTCTTTGCCGGGGTTGTGCGACGCGGTCACCATGACGGCGGCAGACAGGTCGAGGTGGCGCAAGGCGAATGCCGTCACCGGGGTGGGCAGTTCGCGTGGCATCAACAAGGCACGGACGCCGGCCGCAGCCATGATCTCGGCGGTGTCTTTAGCGAAATCGAGGGACTTGTATCGGCCATCGAAACCGATCACGATGGTCGGCTGCTCGAAGGTATCGAGCAGGTACGCGGCGAAACCGGCCGCGGCCTGCGAAACCAGCACCCGGTTCATCCTGTTCGGTCCGGCGCCCATCTCGCCACGCAAACCGGCGGTTCCAAAGGCGAGGCGTTCGGCGAACCGCGCCTCTAGCTCGGCGTTCGCCTTGGCGTCGCCAGCTGAGGCTCGCGTGATGAGGTCGCCCAACTCGAGGCTCGTATCCGGATCCGGGTCCTGCGCCTGCCAGGTCTCGGCGGCGGTGAGGAGGGCTTCGAGTGCTGTGTCGGCTGATTGTGAGCTCATGGGACGGTGATCTCCTTGACGATGCGCGCGAGAAGCGCGCTGATGACGGGCTCGGCTACCTTGCCTGCCTGGATGACATCGATGTGTGAAAGCGCGTCTCCGGTGATGCCGGCGGCGGGATTGGTGATGAGGGAGAGACCGAGCACCTCCATGCCTGCCTCTCGTGCGGCGATGGCCTCAAGAGCCGTTGACATGCCCACGATATGGCCGCCGATGGCCTTGGCCATCTGCACTTCAGCGGGGGTCTCGAAGTGCGGGCCACGGAACTGCACGTACACGCCTTCATCGAGGGAGGGATCCACCGACCTTGCCAGATCCCGCAGGCGGGCAGAATACAGATCGGTCAGATCGACGAAAGTGGCGCCTTCGAGGGGTGATGCGGCCGTGAGATTGATGTGGTCGCTGATCAGCACGGGCTGACCGGCATGCCAACTGCGCTTGATACCGCCGGCGCCGTTGGTGAGCACCATGACCTTGGCACCGGTTGCGGCGGCAGTGCGCACACTGTGCACAACCCGACGCACCCCGTGGTCTTCATAGAAGTGGGTACGGGCGCCGATGACGAGCACATGTGTGCCTGACTCGAGGACGACCGACCGAATGGACCCGGGGTGGCCAGGCACTACCGGTGCGCTGAATCCGGGTACCTCGGTTGCCGCGAACTCGGCAACGGTTGTACCGATCAATTCGGCGGCTTTTCCCCAGCCGGAGCCGAGGGTGAGGGCGATGTCATGCCGTTCCACACCCGTCAACTCGGCGATTCGGGCCGCCGCCGAAGCAGCGACCTCCGTTGGCACGGCTGTTGGGTCGTCGAGCGGGTTCGGGAGGGCAGAACTCATAGCCTCCAGCCTAAAGCCTCGGAGGGCGATGGGCGAACGGCCCCGCCTCTGTTCTCGACGACTGTGCCGCCGAGCCGTTGTGCTTGGGCGCGTTAAGGCGCGGGCCTTCCGCTGGTGCACACGGCCCGGCTGGCAGGTCGTCTAATACCAACCGACCGATTGGATGTGCTTCCAGGCGCCGCACGGGTTGTCGTACTTTTTGGTCATGTAGGCGAACCCGAAGCGAATTTGCGGCTCGTAGTGCTTGCGCCAGTTCTGGCGCTTGAGCTCGTATTTCGCCATGTTGTTCTTTGTCTGCGGGATCCCGAAATAGCCGGTGCCTGACCGGGCTGTCCACTTCCAGCCGGATTCGTAGCTGAACACCTTGGCGATACAGGTGTACTGCTTCGCGGCTTTCTTCTGCGAGGAGTATTTCCGCGAGAGCAGCATTTTGGCGTACGCCTTTGCGGCCTGCTTGTTCTTAGCGGTTACGGGGACGGAACTGCGAGAGGAGTTGGCCTTGACTCGCTTTTTCAGGCTTTTTGAGACTTTAAGCGCTGCGGGTGTCGCCTTTGCAGATGCCGCGGTCACGCGGGCCGGAGCAGGCGCGGCCTGTGCGACATTCGGGGCCGCGCTGATGAGGCTGACACTCATCACTCCAGCGAGCAGAAGGGCTGCGCTCCGTCGAGTCCGAGAACCGGGAAGGCCAGGTACTGGTGTTGTTGGTTTTTGATTGGATCGGGTGTGTTGTCTGCTAATTGGGGGGTGCATAACGGGTATGTGCGGCGGGCATCGGGCCCTGCACGCCGGGCATGGGGCCCAGCCATCTCCATAACGAATCAATAACGGAGAAGAACCTAATCGATTGTTCAAAGTTGCGCAAACCGGAGGTGAACGCCTGACGGGACCTTCGGCAGGCAAAAGATGGTGGAGCTATGCTGCTAGGCGGGCTCGAGCGCGACAAGAACATGGCCGCTCGTGACCGTGTGTCCCACGGGTGCATCGACCGAGGCGACGATGCCGTCGCGCGGGGAAAGGATGGGCTGTTCCATCTTCATCGCCTCGAGGACAACGAGAGGGTCACCCTTCACAACTCGGTCACCCACCGAGACATTCGTCGCGATCACGGTGGCCTGCATGGGCGCGGTCACCGCGTCTCCGGATGCTGCGGATCGGGTCTGGTCGCGGAACCGCCGTTGCGGTGCGACCTGAAGCGTATCGCCCGACTTTCCTGCGAACGCCAGGACTCGCGGCACACTGACCTCAATGCGCTTGCCGTCGACCTCGACGACAACCGAGTCGCGTTCGGAGAGCAGCGGATTCGGGTGCTCTGCACTTCCCGACCAGGCGGGGATCTCGGCGCTGAATTCGGTCTCTATCCACTGCGTGAAGACGCGAAGCGTGCCGTCGACAGCAGTGAAATCTGGATCGTTGACCACCGCCCTGTCGAAAGGCAGCACCGTCGGCACCCCAGTCACCTCGAATTCACCGAGAGCCCTGCGGGCGCGCTGTAGCGCCTCTTCTCGTGTTGGACCTGTCACAACGAGTTTCGCGAGAAGCGAATCGAACGCGCCGGAGACCACATCGCCGGACTCGTACCCGGTGTCCACACGCACACCTGCACCCGATGGGGCATGAAACGAATGGATGATGCCGGGCGTGGGCAGGAATCCGTTACCAGGGTCTTCGCCATTGATGCGGAACTCGAAGGAATGGGCGTGAGGCCGAGGGTCTGGGTAATCGAGGGTTCCCCCCTCAGCAAGACGGAACTGTTCGCGGACAAGATCGATTCCGGTGGTCTCTTCAGAGACAGTGTGCTCGACCTGCAGGCGAGTGTTGACCTCGAGAAATGACAGCGTGCCGTCGTGTCCGAGCAAGAATTCGCACGTTCCTGCCCCGACGTAGCCGACCTCAGCCAGAATCGCCTTCGACGACTCGTACAGGACCTTCTCCTGTTCGGCACTCAAGAATGGCGCGGGTGCTTCTTCAACGAGCTTCTGGTTGCGGCGCTGCAGCGAGCAGTCACGAGTGCCGACGACGACCACTGTTCCCCGTGAATCGGCGAGGCACTGTGTTTCGATATGCCGGGGCATGGCCAGAAACTTTTCCACGAAACACTCGCCTCGGCCGAAAGCAGCCAATGCCTCGCGAGTAGCGGACTCGAACTGACTCGGGATCTCCTCCAACGTGTATGCGACTTTGAGGCCGCGGCCGCCGCCGCCGAAGGCCGCCTTGATGGCCACGGGGAGGCCGACCTCGTTGGCGAACGCCACGATCTCCTCCGGCGTCGATACCGGGTCGACCGTGCCAGGGGCAAGCGGCGCTCCGACTCGCTCGGCGACATGCCTCGCCGATACTTTATCGCCGAGAGCCTCGATGGCTTCTGGGGACGGCCCGATCCACGTCAGCCCCGCATCGATGACCGCGCGCGCAAAGTCGGGGTTCTCAGACAAAAACCCGTAACCGGGATGAACTGCGTCTGCACCGGCACGAACAGCGACCGATAGCAGCTTGGGAATCGACAGATAGGTGTCTGCGGCGGTGGCGCCATCGAGCGAATAGGCCTCATCTGCCAGCCGAACGTGAAGCGAGTGTCTGTCTTGGTCGGAGTACACGGCCACCGAACGGTAACCGGAGTCGCGCGCGGCACGAATGACCCGCACCGCGATCTCGCCACGGTTGGCGACGAGCACGGTAGAAATGGCGCGCGGCGTCGCATCGCCGTGCTCTTGGGCAGTGTGCGTTGTAGCGGTGAGGTCCATAGTATTTCTTAGCCTATTGAAGGTCGGGGACATGATTCAGTGGCTCTGCGACAAATACGCGCAGCATTCATTGTCGAGCGTAGCCAATGCCTTCGCTCATGCTAGTGGGTGACTACGCGTTTAGCTGCTGATTGCCGCTGTTCCGATCGTGGCCGTGTCGAGAGTCAAGCTTGACGTGACATGGCGGATCCGATGGCACGCCTGCCGGTTACCTCGACCACAGTTGTGGCCACGCGACCCCGAGCTCGGTGCACAGGCTGCGCAGCGTCGGCACCGACAGGCCGATAACACAACTTGGCGCGCCCTCGATGCGGTCGATGAACGCCTGCCCGAGCCCATCGACGGTGAATGAGCCGGCAACTTCGAGTGGTTCTCCCGTCGCGACATAGGCATCGATTTCGGTGTCGCTCATGCTGGAGAAATGGACGATCGCCGAGTCGACCCGCCCAACACCGCGTCGGCCGCTGCCCTGTCGCATGTCGATGAGCCAGTGCCCCGAATACAGCACGCCGTGTGCGCCGCTCAACCTGCGAATGCGCTCCTTCGCCTTTTCGGGGGTGTGCGGCTTGCCCCAGATCTCACCGTCGAACAGAAACGCCGAATCTCCGCCGAACACGAGCGCATCGCTCTCGGGCAGTTGGTTGGCAACAGCCTCGGCCTTCGCTCTGGCGAGCAACGCCACAACGGCCGGAGCATCCATCGGCCCGCTCGCCTCAGTGGCCTTGGCAACCATGGCGTCTTCGTCAACGTTGCTCGGAACGGGCGCCGGCTCCACTCCGGCCGCTCTCAGGATAGCCAACCGGGCGGGCGAGGTGGATGCGAGGATCAGTTGGGTCATAGAGTCATTGTCATGCCTCATCGTCGCCCACGCACATCCGCATCAGACTCGCCGAGCACCGAAGGTGTCTCTGCACCCAAGGGCGAGGAGGGCAGCGAGGTCGAGCTCGAGGTGACGGGCGTGGCACATGGTGGCGTGTTCGTCGGCCGCACGCAGGGTCGTGTCGTGTTCGTGCCGGACACGATGCCTGGCGAAGTGGTGCGAGCGCGCATCACCCAAGACAAGGGCTCCTTTATGCGCGGGCTGGTCACCGAGGTGGTCGAACCGTCAGCCTCGCGGCAGGATCACGTTTGGCCGGAGGCGCAGTTGGGACGACCCGAGACCGCTCGGCCCGGCGGCGCGGATTTCGGCCACATCCAGCTGAGTGAGCAACGGCAGCTGAAAGGTAGCGTGATCTCAGACGCACTGCACAGGGTGGGCAAGATCGTCGAGTTTCCTGCCTTCGAGGTTGAGCCGGTGGGTAGAGGCGCCGTGCGGGATCGAGGCATTGGTTGGCGCACTCGTGTCGGTCTGCATGTCGATGCGGGCGGGGTGACCGGGCCGATGGCGGCGCGCAGCAACACGGTCGTCTCGGTTCATGATCTGCCGCTCGCTCATCCCGATCTGGCTGCGCTTGGCGCGCATCGCGCCGTGCACCCCGGGGCTCAGCGGGTGGATCTCGTGCTCTCCGACGAGGGCGCTCGTGTGCTCGTCGACGGCCAGCCGGAGGCGGTAACCACCCGAACCGCGGCAGGAATCGAGTTCTCGGTGCTCGCATCCGGCTTCTGGCAGGTGCATGTCGATGCCGCGGACACTCTCGCCGCGGCAGTCGAATCCGCGGTGCTCGGCAGCGCCTGGGAGCCACAGGCCGACAACCTCGACCTGTATGGCGGGGTCGGCTTGCTTGCTGCACCGCTTGCACGATCCGGTGCCCGAATCGTCACAGTGGAGTCAGATTCTCAAGCGTCGGAACTGGCGGCACGCAATCTCGCGTCCTGGCCAGCCGCTACGGCTGCTGTGGCATCGACACTCTGGTATCTGCGCAACGCGCGCAGGAGCGAGCGCAGCCTCGACGCGGCGACGGTTGTGCTCGATCCACCGCGCGCGGGCGCGGGCAATGCGGTCATGGACGAACTGATCGCGCTGAATCCGGCACGGATCGTGTATGTGGCGTGTGACCCTGTCACGTTCGCTCGCGATGCGGGGGCGTTGGTGCGTGCGGGGTACGCATTTGCGTCACTGCGTGCGTTCGACCTGTATCCCAATAGTCATCATGTGGAGACTCTCGCGGTGTTCGAGCGGGACTCCGCTGGCTAGAACGCCATCGATAGCATGTGTTCTGGGCCGCGTGCCCCACCCAGGTACATCTGCTCAGACTCGGAAAAGCCGTGAATGCGGTACAAGCGGTACGCGATCGGGTTCTGCACGTTCACAGCGAGCCCGAGCAGCCGTGTGTCGGGCAGATGTTCCTTGACGACGTCTGCTACTCCCACAATTGCTGACGTGGCAAGGCCCCTGCCCTGAAAGTCTTGATCGATGAAAAACGAGTGCAGCTGCAAGTCGATGCCTTGGAGCGGAATATAGGGCTGCGTGTCTAACACGAACAAGCCGGCAGGAATATCGTCGTCGCTCAGGATGACGAATACGTGCTGGTTGGGAGCAGATCGGGCTTGAACGAGTGTCGTCGCGGCGGTGCCGCTCCACTTTTCTTGGTCGGAGCTTGGGCGCAGGTGCAGTGCTCGCTCATAGAGCTCGTCGCTCAACGGAACAATACTCGTCATGGCGGGCCGTCCTTTCAAGGTTTCCATCGTATGCGGAGCGGAGCACCCCGCGTCAATTCCTTGTGAGGAACAGAATCAGAGTTCACCGCGACGCGCACCTTGGATGCTCTGCCTGCGACAAAATAGGCTATCCAGCCCCAGGGACATCCCTTTTCGTCCAGCTCATGCACGCAGCGCGCGCTTGAGCCCATCGAGCGTGAGAGAGCCGAGCGAGAGCGCCTCGCGATGGAAGTCCGTCAGAGTTGCGCCTGAACGCGTGGCGAGGTAGTTGTCGCGCTCCTGCTCCCACACCCGCTGACCGATCTTGTACGAAGGCGCTTGACCCGGCCACCCAAGATACCGATTCACCTCGAACTCGACGCTTGCCGGGTCAAGGTTGACATGGTTGCGGAAGAACTCCAGCGCATAGTCGCCGTCCCAAACTCCACGTCCATCCAACTGCGGCTTTCCCAAATGCACACCGATATCGAGCACGACACGTGCGGCCCGCATCCGCTGGCCGTCCAGCATGCCCAGCCGGTCGGCCGGAGTCTTCAGATAGCCGAGCTGATCCATGAGGCGCTCGGCGTACAACGCCCAGCCTTCGAAGAATCCGCTCGATCCCGATGCCAACCGGCGCCAGGAATTGAGGCTGTTCCGCAGGTAGACGCTCATCCCGAGCTGCAAATGGTGGCCGGGCACCCCCTCGTGGTACACGGTGGTCGTCTCGCGCCACGTGTTGAATGTGGTCACGCCCTCCGGCACCGACCACCACATGCGGCCGGGGCGGCTGAAGTCATCGTTGGGTGCCGTGTAATAGATCCCACCGGTCGCCGTCGGGGCGATCATGCATTCGATGCGACGTACAGGTTCCGGGATATCGAAGTGGCTGTTGCCGAGCGTCACGACTGCCGTGTCAGCCAATTGCTGCATCCACTCACGCAGCTCCTCAGTGCCGTGCAGCGCGTGAGCGGTATCTGCGTCCAGGGCAGCGACTGCATCGGCGACGGATCCGCCAGGCACGATCTGCTCGGCGATCTGTTCCTGCTCTCGCGCCATTCGGGCAAGCTCCTCGATGCCCCACTCGTAGGTCTCGTCCAGGTCGACCTTCGCGCCGACGAACTGTTGTGAGAGCAGTTCGTAATAGTCTCTTCCGACGCCGTCCACGTCGCCGCCCGCAGGCAACTCGCGGTCGCGCAGGAACGCCGTAAGGCGCTCGTATGCCTCGGCAGCGGAATCGGCGGCCTCGGTGAGGTCGGAGCCAAGTGTCGTGGGTAGGTCTGGGACGTGGTCTTGTGCCGTTGCAGCGAAGTCGTGGAAGAACGAGGTGCCGCCGGTGTTCGCGGCAATCTGATCGAGCACGATGTTGATCTGTCGCTTGGAAGGCGTGATGCCGTTGGCGATGCCGAGTGACAGCGTCTCAATGTATTGATCGACGGCCACAGACACTTTGTTCATTCGCGCGGCGATGATCTGCCAGTCATCCACCGTCTCGGCCGGCATCAGGTCGTAGACATCTCTGATCGCCTGTGGGGCCGACTCGATGTTGTTGAGGTTACGGAGGGCCCACTTCGATTCGTGCAACTCGAGCGCAAGGCCAAGCTCTTCGAGCATGCCGGACTTAGTCGCCTCATCCACCCGATCTGTCGGCTCGAGCGTCTCAAGCTCAGTGAGCACAGCCTTCACTGCTGTGGCGTACTCGTCTGCGCCGGCGGGCGAGTAGTCGTCGTAGCGGGTCTGGTCTGACGGCAGCCCCGCATATGTCGCGAAACTCGGAGAGAGCTTCGCGAGAGTCTGCACCCATCTGTCGGCGCATTGATCGATTGGGGTCCAGTTGCGTTGGGTATCCATGGCGTCAAGCCTAGGACGCTCGCGCGGAACGCGTTCTACAGCGTCTCGATGCGCGCAGCGTCTGTCTTGACGAAAACTGCGGCGATCGCGGCGGCGGCCTCCTCCGGCGTCGGTGAGCCATGCTCGATCCGCAACTCCGAAGAGGGCAGCCATGTGCTGTCTGCGTCATCGACGTCTGAATTGTGGATGTCGGTGTGTGAGGTGTCGCGAGTGCGGGAGCCGTATGAGCGGGCGGTCAGCTCGGCGTCTTCGTCTACGCGTAATGCGCCGCCCTGTGTGTCCTTCCCCACTAGAGCGGGATGTTCCCGTGTTTGCGTTTCGGTCGCTCGACGGACTTGGTACGTAAGGCGCGTAGGGCTCGGGTGACGGCGACCCGCGTGGCTGCCGGCTCGATGACGCCGTCGAGCTCGCCGCGCTCGGCGGCAAGGAACGGGCTTGCGACCGTATAGGTGTACTCGGTGGCAAGCCGAGCGCGCACCTCCTTCAGGTCTTCTCCCGCCTCCTTTGCGCGTTCGAGCTCGCCGCGATACAGGATGTTGACGGCACCCTGACCGCCCATGACCGCGATCTCGGCAGTGGGCCAGGCAAAGTTCATGTCGGCCCCCATCTCTTTGGAGCCCATCACGATATATGCGCCGCCATAGGCTTTGCGGGTGATGACGGTCACGAGCGGCACAGTGGCCTCGGCGTACGCATACAAGAGCTTCGCGCCACGGCGAATTACGCCGGTCCACTCCTGGTCTGTCCCCGGCAGGTAGCCGGGCACATCCACAAGCGTGAGAATGGGGATGTTGAATGCGTCGCAGAACCGCACAAACCGGGCGGCCTTCTCTCCTGCATCGATATTGAGCGTGCCCGCCATCTGGTTGGGCTGGTTGGCGACGACCCCGACGGTGTGTCCCTCTATCCGCCCGAACCCAATGATGATGTTCGGCGCGAAGAGCGGCTGAACTTCGAGGAATTCACCGTCGTCGAGCAGCGTGTCGATCACTACCTGCATGTCGTACGGCTGGTTTGCCAGGTCGGGCAGCAAGGCGTTGAGCCTTCTGTCGTTGTCAGTGATCTCGAGGTCGACGTTCGAGAAATAAGTCGGTGCGGGAGCGTTGTTGTTGTCCGGCAGGTAGCTGATCAGTGCGCGTGCGTAGTCGAGGGCGTCATCTTCGTCGGAGGCGAGGTAGTGTGCGACGCCGGAGATCTTGTTGTGCGTGAGCGCACCGCCCAAGTCTTCGAACGAGACGTCTTCACCCGTGACGGTGCGAATCACATCCGGCCCTGTCACGAACATGTGGCTCGACTTGTCGACCATGATGACGAAGTCGGTAAGCGCCGGCGAATATACTGCGCCTCCGGCGGCGGGGCCCATCACGATGGAGAGTTGCGGAATCATGCCGCTCGCCTGTGTGTTGAGCCGGAAGATCTCGCCATATTTGGATAGTGCGATGACGCCCTCTTGGATGCGTGCGCCGCCCGAGTCGAGAATGCCGATGATCGGCACTCCCGTCTTGATGGCGAGTTCCATCACCTTGATGATCTTTTCTCCGGCAACTTCGCCAAGCGATCCACCGAAGACGGTGAAGTCTTGGCTGTAAACGGCCACCTGACGGCCATGGATCGTGCCGGTGCCTGTGATCACCGAGTCGCCTGCCGGGCGCTTGGCGTCCATGCCGAACGCGGTTGTGCGATGACGAACATACTCGTCGAGTTCGACGAACGTTCCCTGGTCGAGCAGTTCCTCGATGCGTTCGCGGGCGGTCTTCTTGCCTTTGGCGTGCTGCTTTTGGACGGCCACGGACTCCCGATCGGTGACCGCCTCGGCATACCGTTGGTGCAGATCCCTCAGCTTCGACGCAGTGGTGTCGTCGGCGGGGATGGGGGTAGACGTCATGAAGTGACTCCCTTTTAACGTGGGTGGAACTCGGCAGGCGATTCCCTTCGGCTCGACTATATACCGCGTGTGGACGGCCACCTTTGTCGACAGCACCCAACCGCGCGGCGGCTTAGCTGTATGAAAGCTACTCTTGGCATGTGACCTCGCTTCCAGCACTCCCTCAAGACCGCACAGGCTTTTCGCGCCTCCGGATGGTCTCATCCACAGGATCGACGAACGCCGATGTGCTAGCCGTGGTCGACGGCGACGCAGTGAGCGGCGAGCCGATGTGGCCTCATCTGTCTGCACTCGCGTCGCTCGACCAGCGTTCTGGCAGAGGAAGGCGTGGCCGGATTTGGGCGACCGACCCTGGCGCGGCGTTGGCGGTCTCGGTGGTCCTGCGGCCGCACGAGTTCGGCATGCCGCGAGAGGCATATGGTCGAATTCCTCTGGTGGTGGGTCTTGCCGTACGCGATGTGATCATGGAACTCATCAGCGATACTCCATCCCTCAAGTGGCCTAACGATGTGCTCGTCGGTGGTAGGAAGATCGCGGGGATCCTGTGCGAGGTTTCGCCTGCCGGGGCGGTCGTCGCGGGAATCGGACTCAACCTTCTCGACTCTGCCACCGCATTCGCATCCAGCGGAGTCGACCCGGTCGTGGCGACCTCGCTCGCCGCGCAAGGCGCAGGCAACGTGGGCGCTCGCCAGGTTCTCGTGGCCCTCGGGGATGCCATGCGCCGACGAACGGATGACTTGTTCGGCGCATCCGGATCTCTCGATGCTTCCGGGTTGAGAGAGGAATACCAGCGTGTGTGCAGCACGATCGGGGCCGAAGTACGACTTGAGCAACCGGGGGGCGAGGTGGTCGCTGGCAGATGCGTCGGGATCGATTCCGACGGCCGGCTCCTCCTTAGCTCGCGTGACAGTTCGAGCGTCGGCGACTCTATCTCAGCGTTCTCGTCCGGCGACGTTGTTCATGTGCGCTAATCCGCGGCGCGTCGGATAACGTGGAGGTGTGATGTCGATGCCCCGTCCCCGCCCGCAATCGGCCGCCCCAGAGGTGACGATTGCATCGGTACGGAGGCATGCCCGCAGGCTCGCATTGCCAGCGCTCATACTCGTGGTGGCCGTCGGCAGTGGCTCGTACTTTACTGGTCGTGCCGCCCCGTACTGGGGAGGCGTGTGGTTCGGTCCCACCATCCTCGGGCTCGGCGTGCTGATATTCGCTTTGGCGTGGCTGGCCTGGTTGGCGCGCAGGTACGTCGTCACCACTCGCCGCCTCATCGTGCAGCGGGGTGTGCTTGTGCGGCACAGGCAAGAGATTCTGCATACCCGCGGATATGGCTGCGAGCTTGTCCAGTCTCCGTTGCAGCGAGTGTTCGGTTCCGGTGACGTGCGAGTCAATGTCGGGCTCGACCATCCCATCCTCGTCAAGGATGTGCCACACGCAAAGGTGTTTACGCGGGCTCTTCAGGATCTCCAAGAGGCCAGCGACTCATGGGCGATCGCGCAGGGGCAGCAGAATACGGCGGCGCAGGGCACGTTCACCGAGCTATAGCAATAAACCCGTGCGGCACCTGAGCCGAGAAGATGCCGCTAGTTCACCTCTGCGACCCGAATCTCGGTTGTGTCTACTGGTATCACACGGGCGGTTCGGGTTGGGCTGAAAACCCAATACCGGTATAGCGCGTAGCGGAGTACCGAGCCGAGTATCGTTCCGACGATCATGCTGGAGATGTTGTCTGCAAGTGGAGTGGAGAAGCCGAGCACGTAGCGTGAGATCCACAGGCAGATGATGCTCACAGGCAACGTCGCGATGCTGACCACGAAGAACTCGACCATTTCGCGCCTGCTGCTTGTAGAGCGATGTTGCCGGAAAGTCCAGCTTCGATTGCCGATCCAGTTGGCGAAGATGGCGAATGTCGTCGAAATGAACTTCGCGACAAGCGGGCCCTCGTGCAGGACGTCGGGAGAAAGAACGGTCGTGCTCAACACGTTGAAGACAATGAGGTCGATGACGAAACCGACGAGCCCGACGAGGCCGAACTTTGTGACCGAAGCCGCAAACCGTTTGAAGCGCTGTGCGCGTGGTGACATGTGAAAAAGGCCCTTTACTCTGGCAAATGCGCCCGGTGCAAGTTTCGGGAACTCATGAGACGTTACTCGGCCGCTTTCCTCAGGATACGATATTCAGGGGGTGGGCATTCTCATATTGGCTGGCCTATACAGGGGAATCTCAGAGTTGGAGGCCGCGTATGGCACACGTTGTCGGCGTAGTTGGCGGCGGGCAGTTAGCGCGAATGATGATCGGTCCCGCGGTTGAACTCGGGGTTGACATCCGCGTCCTTGCCGAGGCCGAGGGTGCCCCGGCGCAACTCGCGGCCACCATGGTTGGCGACTATCGCGACGAAAAGACGGTTCGGGAGTTCGCATCCACAGTGACCGTGCTGACATTCGACCATGAGCATGTTCCTCAGCCGGTTCTCGCCTCTCTTGAGTCGGACGGCGTGGCTGTTCGGCCGGGGGCGTACGCGCTCGGCTTCGCTCAAGACAAGATCGCGATGCGCCGGCGCATGGCAGAACTCGGTCTGCCTGTGCCTGCTTGGGCTGTGGTCTCCGATGAGGCACAACTCGATCGATTTATCTCGGAGCACGGCGGCCGCGCGGTGGTGAAGCTTCCGGTCGGCGGGTACGACGGGCATGGCGTGCGGTTCGTCTCTCAGGCATCGGAGGTCGCCGATTGGCTCAATCCCGATGCGCTCTTGGGCTTCCCTCAAGGCTTGCTTGCCGAGGAGGCAGTGGAGTTCACGCGTGAGCTGTCGCAGCTTTCCGCGCGGTCGCCATCGGGAGAATTCGCCGCATGGACGCTCGCTGAGTCGGTTCAGCGCGGTGGGATCTGCGTCGAAGTCGTCGCCCCTGCGCCACACGCTGACAAGGCCCTGGCCGACGAGGCCTACCGGATCGCCGAATCCATTGCGTCGGGCGTCGGCGTCGTCGGCGTGCTCGCGGTTGAACTCTTCGAGACACGTGATGGCAGCCTCCTGATCAACGAACTGGCGATGCGGCCCCACAACACGGGTCACTGGACTATGGACGGTTCGGTGACCGGCCAGTTCGAACAGCATCTGCGAGCTGTGCTCGACTTGCCGCTTGGCGACACGGCTCTCACTGGCGCTGCTGCCGTCATGGTCAATGTGCTTGGCGGCCCCCGACCGGGCGATGTCGACGAGGCGCTCGCCAAGGCGTTGTCGGTGGATGCTGCGGCGAAGGTGCACTGGTACGGCAAGGAATGGCGTAAGGGACGCAAAGTCGGTCATGTCACCGTCGTGGCCGGTGCGCGGGGCGGTGAAGCCGTCTCCGATTCGATCGGTGTGGTGATGGATGCGCGTGAGCGTGCCCGCACTGTCGCCCGGGCTCTCGGTGCCGAATAGTAGAACGCTCACCCAGGCGCCGATCCTCGCCGCGGCGTGCGCCTGAGTCGCCCAGATTCGCCATTCAGCGTGTCAGTCATGTCTGTCCTGGAGTGACGGGTCATAGCATTGCAGGCGTAACGAAGGGAATTGCCGATGTCCGCACCGAAGCCGGCCGTCGCGATCGTCATGGGCTCCGACTCGGATTGGGCCGTGATGTCGAAGGCGGCGGACATGCTCGACGAGTTCTCGATCCCCTATATGGTCGATGTCCTCTCCGCGCATCGCACCCCTCAGCGAATGATCGACTTCGGTACTCGGGCCGCATCGGACGGTTTTCGGGTCATCGTCGCCGGTGCGGGTGGTGCGGCCCACTTGCCTGGCATGCTCGCCGCCGTGACCACTCTCCCCGTGATCGGCGTGCCGGTTCCGCTTGCAACGCTCGATGGGCTGGATTCGTTGCTTTCCATCGTCCAGATGCCCACCGGAGTTCCTGTCGCGACAGTCTCGATCGGTGGTGCGGCCAATGCCGGCCTTCTCGCCGCCCGCATCCTCGGCACAACGGACACAGCAGTTGCTCAGCAGCTTTCGACCTATGCCGCAGGTCTTGCTGCGACGGTGGAGGAAAAGGCCAAGAAACTGAAGCAACGGCGGGATTCGTGACAGCAGTAGGCACACTTCGGGATCCAAACCAAAAGGCTCCGGGTGTTATGGATCGTCGAGCCTGGTGGCTCGTCGTACTCAACTTCGTTGTTCCAGGTCTGCCCCAGACCGTCGCGGGCAACAGGCGGCTCGGCCGCATCGGACTGACAGCAACTGTGGTGACGTGGATCATCGTCGGTGCACTCATCTGGGGTCTGATCGCCAACAAGCCGCTTCTTGCCGCACTCGTGACCAATGCCTTTTTCTTATGGGCTGTGCAGATCTATGTGGTTCTCATCGGTCTGTTGTTCGTCGTTCTCACCATCGACACGTTGCGGATGTTGCGAATCGTACGGCTGAGCGCGGCGAGCCGCATGCTCGCGCCGCTCTCGACGCTCGTGGCTCTTGGCCTCGTTGTCAGCGGGTTGTCGTATGGGGTCGTGCAGGCGGGCGTGGCGCGCGACGTTCTCGGCAGCGTCTTCGGTAACGGAGTGGCGCTCGAACCGGTGGATGGCCGCTACAACTTCCTTCTGCTCGGCGGTGACTCGGGAAAGGGCAGAACAGGGCTTCGTCCAGATAGCCTCTCCGTGGTAAGCGTCGATGCAGAGACCGGAAGCACTGTGATCATCGGCATTCCTCGAAACCTGCAGAATGTGCCGTTCAGCAAGTCGTCGCCGATGTACTCCCTGTATCCGAACGGCTTCAATTGCGGCAACGACTGCCTCATCAATGCGTTGTATACCGAGGGCGAGAACAACGCCGATCTCTACCCGGATGCCGAGGCTCAAGGATCCACGGCCGGCATCGAGGCCACGAAAGACGGGGTCGAAGGCGTGACCGGCCTGACCATCCAGAACTACGTTCTTGTCAATATGGCCGGGTTCGAGAAGCTCGTCGACGCGCTCGGCGGGATCACCGTTGACGTTGAGACGCGGGTCGAGCTGGTGGAGGGGTCTGACGGCAATCTCAAACATCACGGCTGGATCGAGGCGGGCGAACAGCATATGGACGGCAGGACGGCGCTGTGGTTTGCGCGATCGCGCAAAACCACAAACGACTATGACCGCATGAAGCGGCAGAGGCTCATCCAGAAGGCGATCTTGAATCAGTTCTCCCCGCTGACGATTGTGACCAAGTTCCAGGCGGTTGCCGAGGCGGGCAAGGCAACTCTTGAGACGGACATCCCCGAATCGGCGGTGTCAACGCTCGTCGGCGTCGCCGAAAAGGCCCAGGGACAGGAGACCGGCAATCTCGAGCTCACGCCGGCGAATGGGATTGTCACGGGTGATCCCGACTTTGCGCTGATCAAATCTCTTGTCTCCGAAGCGATCGCCGACGCCTCTGGAACCTCGTCATCAGGGGCGGCCTCGGACTAGGCGTGTCGCCCTAAACTATCGGGCATTGGTTGAAGTGAAGACGCCATCGGACTTGACGACGGCGAATAACACGAGTGTAATTACTCCAAGGCTTCGAGCTTTGCCGGGGGGAAGTGCAGTGACGACGAGAGGGAGAGATATGGGTTTCTCGGGGAACTCCTCACATGTTCCAGAAGACTGGTTCGTTGACCCCGTCGTTCGTGGCGTTCCGGGCATCTCTCGTGGTTCCCTGCCCGACGATCCGATGGCTTGGCAGATCGATGCTCTCTGCGCGCAAACCGACCCGGAGGCGTTCTTCCCTGAGAAAGGCGGGTCTACCCGCGACGCCAAGAAGATTTGCGAGGGATGCGACGTTCGGGCCCAGTGCCTGGAGTTCGCCCTTCAGCACGATGAGCGGTTTGGCATTTGGGGCGGCCTCAGCGAACGGGAGCGACGTAAATTAAGGAAGCGAGCGGTTTAGGTCAAGGGCACAGCCCCGCCGCAACCACTCATCGACTGATGAACCAGCGTGTTTTTGTTGTCCTCGTCGCCCGAAACGGCGAAAAGTTCCTTCCGAGAACCATCGAGGGGATCAAACAGAACGCGCGCGCGATCACCGAGATCGTCACTGTCGACGTGTCGTCCACAGATGGCACGGCAGCTTTACTCTCCACTCTTGAGCCACGGCACGCCCTTAGCGTGAACGCGAATGCGACTTTTGCCGAATCGATTGCCGTCGCCCTGTACGCCCTGTCATCTGCGGGCACTCGCGATGACGACTTGATCTGGATCCTGCACGACGATTCCTCGCCGCTTCCCGGTGCTCTCGACAATCTGACAACGGCATTTGAAATGGGGCCGAGTGTCGCCATAGCCGGGCCAAAGGTGGTGTCTCCCGACAACCCGTCGCGGCTGACGGAGTTCGGGTTGACGCTCACGCGCGCTGGCCGACTCGTTGCCATCGGTCAAGGCCAACTTGACCAATCGCAATTCGACGACGTCTCCGATGTGCTCGGGGTGGGAACACCAGGCATGCTCGTCCGTCGCTCGACCCTCGTCGATCTTGCCGGTTTCGACTCGTCGTTGAGCTTTGGCGACGACGGCCTCGACCTGTGTGTCAGGGCGCGACTCACGGGAACACGAGTGATTCGCGTTCCTGGCGCGCGCGTCGCGCATCCACTTGCCACAGAAAGGCCGGGAAGCCACGTTCGTCGGGGCTATGGCGCGAAGCGGGAAGAGCAGTGGTACCGCCAAATCGTTTACGCCAACCCCCTCGTCGGGTTTGTTCGCTGGATAACGGTGGTGATTGCTGCGATCGTTTTTTCTGCCGGCCACTTGATCGCGAAACATCCGGGTCGGGTTCCTGGCGAGTTCGCGGCGGCCATCGTCACACTTGTCTCGCCGAGAAAGCTGCTTCGGGGCAGGAAGCGTTTCCGTCGTACGAGAACAATGCCGATGTCGAGCATAGAACCGCTTTTCCAGCGACCGGCGGAGACGCGAGCGGGGCGAGCCGCAAACCGAGAGCGCGAGGTTGCGCAACGCCTTGCCGGGGTCGATCTCTCTGGTGCTCCAGAATTTCGGTACTGGGAGTCACGAGCGCCCTGGATCGTCGCATTCGCCGTTGCCGTCGCGGTTGTGCTCTGGCTTCCGTTGCTTTCTGCATCCGCGCTCACCGGCGGAGGTGTCGCGCCCCTCTCCGATCTGCCACAGTTGTGGAACAACGCGCTACGGACATCGGTCGACCTTGTCTCCGGTGTGAGCTCACCGCCTGATCCCTTCACAGCCGTACTTGCCGTGATAGGTTCTGTCGCCGGCTGGGCGCCGTCCGTTGGCGTGGTCGCCGTGTTCGTTTTGGCGATCCCATTCGCCGCTTTTGGCGGTGGTGTGGCTACGGGCCGCATTCTGGGTTCGGGCCGTGCCGCAGTGATCGGTTCGATTGGATGGATGCTTGCGCCTCCTTTTCTGTCCGCTCTTGCAGCCGGTCGTCTTGGCGCTATCATCGCCCATCTGTGTATTCCGTTTGTGGCATATTTCATGACCGTGGCCTTCGACCGACGCAGAACGACGGCTCAGTCGGTTACGGCTTTTTCTGCGGCGGGCCTGGTCGCCGCCGTCGCAGTATCGGCGGCGCCGAGCATTCTGATCGGGCTTGTGCCTGCCTGGATCATCGTCATGGCTGTTCGGCCGAGATCGGCCGTCGTCACGGTCTGGACCATCGTTCCGTCGCTCGTCGTGATCTTTCCAACGGCGGTTTCGGCTATCCTCGCCGGTTCGCCGCTTCGTGTATTCGCCGACCCGGGCATCCCCGTCGCTTTTGACGTACCATCGCGCTTGACGGTGCTGGCAGGATTGCCGCAAACCGACGCACTCGGCTTGCGTGACCTTGCAGAGTCGTTTGGTATTCCGGGTGTTGTGGGGCTTGCCGTGCCCGTTCTCGTTGCGTTGCTTGCTGCCGCGGCGGCGCTGGTCACACGTCGGTGGTTGACGGCAGCCGTTGGGATCGTGTGCTACCTTGCGTGCGCGTTGGCTGCCGTTGTGCTTTCCCCCGTCACGCTCATGTCCGCCAATGGCGAGGGCGTGCCGATCTGGACGGGGTCGTTGCTGTCTGTGGGCTATCTGGGACTCGTCGTGGCGGCATCGGGTGCTGGAAGCTCTGAGCGTTGGCAGGGCTCGTTGATCAGCAGCGTCGCTGTGCTCGCCCTTGTTGCTGTTTCCGTGCCGTGGGGGATGTCGATCGTGGCGGGCAAGGGTCTAGTCCAGGCCTCAAACGGCTCTGTATTTCCCGCGATAGTGGAGGTAAGCCGGTCGGGAGATCCCGACCTGAGGGTTTTGACGGTTACGCGGCTTGGGGACGGGCGGCTCAGTGCCCGGCTTGAGCTTGCGAGCGCCGGCAGATTGGATTCGGCCAACACTGTGGCGAACGCAACGCAGAATGTCACTCCTGGTCACGAACAGTTGGCCTCGGTTGCCGCAGCTTTGGTGACGCCGGGCGCGGACGACGCTGCAGCTGCTGGCCTTGATACGCTCGGAGTTCGATACGTGGTCTATCAAACGCAGGACAGCGAGGCAGGCGAGAGCGATATCAAGGTGCTCGAGGTGAACCCTGCTATCGACAAGGTTGCGACAACGGACTTCGGCGAGTTGTGGGCGGTGTCGGATGCGACATCTATCCAGACTCCGAGCGCCCGCACGGATTGGTTCGTCATGGGAGTGCGCGGGGCAATCCTGCTGCTGTTCGTCTTGCTTGCGATCCCCACCTCCCGACCGGCCCGCCAGTTGTCGCGGACAGACGAATTGGATCCTCTTCCCGAGATCGGGGGTGATGACGATGAGTGACCCGATCGACCATGGCTCTGAAGAACCGACACCGGTCGAACCTGTGACGGCTGCAGAGCCGCAAGCCGTAGAGCCGGAAGGCAAAGAGCCGGAGCCGAATGAGGCGGTTGACGTGAGCGAGCCGGAAAGCGATCACGTCGCGCAGGACGAGGAACCACGACAGACTCCCGATGTGCCCCGCGGCGCGATACGCATCGAAGCGCAGGAGGCCACCGCAGCACAGCACACTTCTCGTCGATCGCGGGTTCGCTGGGGCCGAGTCGGTGCACGCGTCGGTGTCACGGTTGTGGTTGTCGCGCTGCTGCCCATCACTGTGCTCGGCGCACTCGTCACTCCGCAGCTCACCGTGACGGCTGCCCCCGCTTCGGTAGCGGTGAAACCGGCGGCTTCGTATCTCGACCTTGTCTGTGCGGGGCCGGCGAGAATGCAAGGGAATGCGCAGGGCAATAGCACGGGGACGGTGCTTGGCTCAGCCGACATAGCTGCCGCATCCTCCGATGTGTCGGGCGTTCGCATCGGAGAACTCGACGGCGGCGACATCGCTTCGGCACTTGCTGACGAGGCGCCGCGGCTTGCCCAAGCCGGCGTCACCGGCCGCAAGGCGGCTGCCGTCATTGGCGCACAGGCGAACACTGGTGGCGGGCTGGTCGGCGCAGTGCAGACGGAGACACTGTCGCGCGAAGACGTCTCAGGCTATTCGGCTACGGCATGTACGACGGCATCGTCAGACGCATGGCTTGTCGGCGGCGACACCACAACCGGTCGCGTGGTCGTTCTTCGGCTGCTCAACTCGAGTACCAACGAGGCTGACGTGACCATTCAGGCATATACCGACGTGGGGAAGGCGAAAGAGTCCGCTGCGAGCGTGCCCCCATCTGGTGAGGTGTCCATTCCACTTTCGGCGGTCGCCCCTGGAGCCAAACAACTCGCCATCCATGTGACCTCCACCGGGGCGCCGATTGCAGCCTATCTGCAGCAGACGAGCATCGATGCGCTCACCCCGGTCGGGTTCGATCTATGGAGCTATGGTGCACCCGCATCCGTTGCCCAATACATTCCGGGTGTCCTGGTGGCTGGTCGCGGCGCCACCGTTCGGCTGATCTCCGAAACCGACACCGCGGCAACGATCACCGCCATTTCGGCTTCGGGGGGAACGGGCTCTGCAAGCGAGATCTCCCTCAAGGCCGGTATCGCCACAGATGTGTCGATGACATCCCTTGCCGACGGCATGTACCAAGTCAACGTCGCATCCGATGCGCCCGTCGCAGCTGCAGCGCTCGTATCCAGGGCAGGTGCATCCAACAGTCTCGACTTCGGGTGGATCCCGAGCGCAAGTCTCAGCACGCAATCCGTGGTGTTCGCCGTGCCGGCCCTTGCGGCAGGACAATCGGCGACGCTGACGGTCTATCCCGACATTGACGGGACGGTGGTGTTGACCGATGCCGGTGGTGGCCAGAAGTCGGTTGCGGTTTCGGCCCAGACGCCGGTGACTTTGCCGTTGTCATCGGGCGGGTACACACTGAATGCGGATACGGCATATGCGGCCGTGGTCACGGTTTCCGGCGCAGGATCGATCGCGGGGTATCCGGTCACTGCCGCCGACACGCTCGCGGTTGTCGAAACAGTGTTCCCGCAATAGGCGGCACAGCACGAGGAGCTTGGCGCTCGGTGATGATGACCGGTTCGACTCGACTACATTGCGCGAGCGAACCGGTTCACAAAAATGGGCGATACCTGTCCGGCGCGAGTTCCCACGGCTCTTTGCCCAAGTAGTCGGCGAAAGCGAGAAACACCGTGTATTCGATCATCATTTGAACGTGCAGCGGGTCGAGGCCACGCATGATTCCCGCACGTTGCACGGGAAGTCGAAAGATGACAACCCGCTGCTGCGCGTGATCGGACAGCCAGCGTTGACCAGTGGTCGCAGGCAGTTCCTTTGCCGAGACATCGGCGACTTCGAGTCGCACCGGAGCCAACTCGTCATGCCAGCGCGACACCAGATACCCTGCGGTCTCGGCGACTGTCGAATAGAACAGATCCCGTTGCGACTCGAGTGAGGGGAGGTATGGCCCCTGCACCGGCGAGCGCAACTCGCGATGACGACTGCCTCGTCGGGGGGCCAGCTCGTGGCGTCGTCGTACCATAGCACCATCCTATGGCGCGGCGGCGCAGTGCGACATTGCCGGGCACGTTTACGCTAGAGAAGTGAGTTCTCGGCAGTGTTCCAAAATTTCGTGCAATCGGCCGGCAGCGGCAACTCTGACCTACGACTATCAAGGATCACTCGCCGTCATCGGTCCATTACCGCAGTTCCCCGTGGCCGGGGCATACGACCTCTGCCAAGAGCACGCCGAGACACTGACGGCCCCAGTGGGATGGCAGGTGATCCGCCACCTCCCCGAACCAACGCCGTAACCATACATGCCGAGGTAACGCGCGGGGTATGCATCCAACTCGACTATTCTTGAGAGGGGCGGCTTCCCCAGCTAGTGCACCTGTGTCAGACACTCGATTGGCGGGATGGGATAGTTTCATGGCGAGCAAGATTCTGATTGTCGACGATGACAACGCTCTCGCTGAGATGGTGGGCTTGGTTCTGGCGAATGAGGGCTATGAAGTCAACCATTCGGCCGACGGCATCAGCGCCGTGGACGACTTCGCCACGCACCAGCCCGATCTTGTGCTGCTAGATCTCATGCTTCCGGGAATGGACGGCATAGAGGTCTGCCGCACCATTCGCACGCAATCGTTCGTGCCGATCATTATGTTGACTGCCAAGGCAGAGACGAATGACGTCGTGCGCGGCCTGGAATCGGGTGCCGACGACTACATCGTCAAGCCATTCAAGCCACAAGAGCTTGTCGCCAGGGTCAAGGCACGCCTGCGGCCAGCACCGAACGATAGTGCCGCCCAATCTGTGGTCGTCGGCGACATCACCATAGATGCACGCGCCCACACGGCAACGCGCGACGGTGTTCCCCTCTCGCTGACCCCGCTCGAGTTCAGCCTGCTCGTCACCCTCGCCTCCAACCCTGGACGAGTATTCACGCGTGAGGCGCTGCTCGAACGGGTCTGGGGGTACCAGTACAAGGCAGACACACGCCTAGTGAACGTGCACGTCCAGCGTCTACGCTCCAAAATTGAGCACAACCCCGACGAACCACAAATCGTGGTCACGGTTCGTGGCGTCGGTTACCGGGCGGGCGGCGGGTGAGGGTAGGTCCCCGGAGGTGGCGATTTGCATCCATTGGCAACCTCTGGCGAAGTTCGCTGCAGGTTCGTACTGTCGTCATCACGGTCCTGTTGACCTCGATGGCGATTGCCGTGTTCGGTGCCGTCGCGGCCCTGAGCATCAGCCAGGACCTGTTCAGCTCGCGCCTCAACCAAGTGCTTTCCGTCTCGAATCGCGCAATAGCCGAAGCGCAGAGTTCGCTGTCCGCCTCGGCCGCTACCGATACCGCATCCATCCAGGAACTCATGAACAAGGTGCTCTCCGACATCGAAGGCACCACGACCTCGCAAAAGGTGGCGTTGCTGCGCAGCGAGAAGGCCTCTTTCGGATACACCCAAGACATCACAAGTGGTGGGCTAGGGCTCGACGACCTGCCCAAGAGCTTGCGCGCTGCGGTGCGAGAGAACTCGACAGGGTTGTGGTGGGAATCGGTCGACATCGGGGGAGATCCGGCGATCATCGTTGGAGCGGGGTTGACGGTTCAAGTCGCGGGGTTGCATGAGGTCTATGTGGTTTTCGACCTCAGCGGAGAGGCTCAGACACTCGCGTATGTGCAGCAGATTCTGTATGTCGGAGGGATCGCGCTCGCTCTCCTCCTCAGCGCAATCATGCTCGGAGTCGTCACACTGGTGATACGACCAGTTCGGGCTGTTGCGTCGACGAGCCGCATGTTTGCAGGCGGCGACCTCGCTCAAAGAATTGACGTCCGCGGTGAGGACGAACTTGCCGTACTCGCCACCTCGTTCAATCAGATGGCCGAATCGATCCAGTCGCAGATCATCCAACTGGAAACCCTATCCACCATGCAGCAGCGCTTCGTCTCCGATGTCTCGCATGAGCTGAGAACTCCACTCACAACTATCCGGCTCGCCAGTGACATGATCTTCGATGGGCGAGAACAGCTCGATCCAAGCTACAAGCGGGCGGTCGAACTCCTGCACAACCAGGTAGACCGGTTCGAACTCCTGCTTGGCGATCTTCTCGAGATCAGCCGCTTCGATGCAGGTGCCGCTACCCTGTCGGCCACGAAGTTCGAGCTCAAAGCCCTTGCGAAGCGCATTGTGAGCTCGTTTCTGCCGCTTGCCGCTGAGAGGGGAAGCGAACTCACGTTGCGGGCGCCAAGGCCGAAGTGCCTTGTCACGGCTGACGAGCGACGCATCGAGCGCATCGTCCGCAACCTCATCGCCAACGCCATCGAGCATGGTGATGGCGGGCAGATCGAGGTGTGGATCGGTGCAAACCGGTCGGCAGTCTCCGTCGCGGTTCGAGATCATGGAGTTGGCATCGCCGCAGTCGATCAGTCGAGGGTTTTCGACCGGTTCTGGCGCGCCGACTCGTCGAGGAAGCGCACGATCGGCGGTACAGGTCTTGGGCTGTCGATCGCCGCCGAAGACACCTTGCTGCACCACGGTGCCCTAGAAGTGTGGTCGAAACCCGGAGAGGGATCCTGTTTTCGGCTCACCATTCCGCGAACGCCGGATGGGCAGATCACTACGAGTCCCCTCGGGCTTCCGCCAACGTCGCCAAGCCCGCAGACGAGTTCCATCATCCTGCCCAAGACGTGGCGAGAGGAGTCGGGCCATGACAAGTAGTCGAATGCGTCTGCTGCGCGCCGGCCAGACGTGGGGCGGGGGGCGCGCCAGGCTCGCGTGCGTCCTTTCTGTTGTCGTCGCCGTGACCGGCGTGCTCAGCGGGTGTGCGAGCATCCCGACGTCGGGAGGTCCGAACCATGTCAGCGACATTGACACTGACGCAACGGGCGGATACATCATTACTCCAGCAGGGCCTGCATCCGGAGATAGCCAGGAAGAGATATTGCGAGGATTCATCGACGCAGGAACAGGCTTCTCGAACGACTACGCGGTTGCGCGCGAATACCTGACGTCGGACCTGAAGTCGACGTGGGATCCGTCCGCCTCGGTGCTCGTCTACGATGGCCAGCCAACGATATCCATCGGGCAGGACGGCAAAGCCGATGTCTCGGTCAGCGTCGGCGCGAGCATCGATCAGGACGGCCATCTCACGGAGACGTCGACAAATGCCGACGTCAAGCAGACCTTCACCCTCGTCCAGGTCTCCGGTGAATGGCGTATTGCTTCTGCACCGGATGGCGTGGCCATCATCCGGCCGCGCTTCAGCCTCATCTACACGCAGCAGACGCTGTATTTTTACGATCCGGATTTCGCATTCCGGGTTCCCGACGTTCGGTGGATCGCGAACACCCCGTGGGCGGCGACACGCCTGGTTCAGCTTCTGCTCAAGGGGCCGAGCTCGTGGCTCGCAAAGGGCACTGTTGCCACCGCTGTGCCCGACGGCACCCAGTTAGCGGTGGACACGATATCCACTTCGTCGTCGGTCACGACTGTTGAACTGTCATCTCAAGCCCTGACCGCGGATGCGCGGGGCAGACAGCTGATGCTGTTGCAGTTGCAGGCAACGTTGTCAGGGTTGAGTACCGTCTCAAAGGTGCAAATTTCGGTCAATGACACGGTGGTTCCGATCAGCGACCTCGGTAGCGATGCACCGATTACGAATCCTTCTCCCCAGGCGGCGCGCCTTATCGTCGATGACGGAGAGTCGCTCGCCTACCTCTCCGACGATGGCACTACGGAGAAAATCGCTGGTCTTGCTGACGCGATCAGCCAGTTGCCGCTGACGAGCTTCACCATTCGCGGCTCCACCGCGGCAGGGACGACGGCGCAAGGTCTGTGGATCGCCACGGGAGACGCCGACGCTCCGACGCAACTGACACAATCGAGCTCTTCCGGAGTCTCGATCGATCCCCATGGCTATGTGTGGGCCGTGGTCGGTCAGCGTGTCAAAGTATTCGGACCGGACGGCTCGGAGACTTCCGTTGCGCAGTCATGGCTTGGCGACGATGTGATTTCGGCAAAGCTTTCGCGTGACGGAACGAGGCTCGCTATTTTGGCGCGAAACGGGTCACGCGTCTCCGTGCTTGTCTCCGGGCTGGTGCGCGACAAAGAAGGCAAGCCATCAGAACTCGTGCAGCCGCTTACTCTGACGACCCTTGATCGTGGCGCGAGCGCCATCGTATGGTCTTCCGATCAGGACGTCGCGATCCTGGCAAGTGCCGGAAACGCATCCACTGTCACAGTGATGACCGTTGGCGGAGAGTCGACAACGAAGACGTCGACGGCAAAGGCCATCGCGATGACCGCCGGGTCTGGCGAAGACTCGATTCGCCTTCTTCTCGAGTCTGGCGAAGTATTTGCTCCCCGGGGGTCAAGCTGGTTGCAGGTTGCGACCGGGATCTCCGCGATCGGGTACAGCTGGTAGCTCGTTCGCTTGCTGCCTGGCGGTCGTCGTTTGCTGGGTGTGTTGGGTGCTGCTGGGTGCTGCTGGGTTCTGGCTGTTGAGTGTTGTTGAGTGCTGTCCGTAGTTCATCTGTTGTTCGTTGTTCGTCGTTCGTCGTTTACTGCTTACTGCTTACTGCTTGCCAATCAGTGATGAGTCTTATTCTGCAGACGCCCCCAGTCGGTGTTGACGCCGCTTGTTGCCTGCGTGACCCAGCAGGGAGTTGCTCGTCCGCTGTGAGGTGCAGACGCCCCCATCTGAAGCTCCCACAAGAATCAGCTACACGTCGTGTTGCCCGGTATTTCGGGCATCCACGGTGCCAGGTTCGGGCAGATCGGGAGTTCAAATGGGGGCGTCTGCACATTGGGGCCGGGTGGTGGGCGTGGGTGACGTGGCGAGGCACGGAGCGGCATTGGGCCTTCGAGTGGGGGCGTCTGCAGGAACACGAGTCTACGGAGGGAGTGTTTCGGAGAGGGCGTCTCGAGAGCGCGTCTCGGAGGGAGACGTCTCGGAGGGGGCGGGGCAAAAACGAGAGAAAGTGGATGGCACCACGCAAATCCAACTGCAAGTTTGGTCCTCATCTCGCCCGGTAGAACTGACTGTTTTTCACATCCCGTTCCGACTGCCAATGTGTTCTTGTTATGTGCGGGCGCGGTGATCTAAATGCTCAACTGTGGCCACGATGGTGCGATGACAGAAAACTCTAGGCAGGAAAGGCTTGGCGGGCTCAGCCCTATCCGCTCGGGGGCGGGCGGAACGGGGTGGCTGAAAGCTGCATTGCAGAATGTGAGACGCGGATGGTCGGACCTCGTGTTTCCCGCTTGGTGCCCTGTCTGTGCCATGCCGGCACGTGGAGTATGCGGAGCATGCACTGCCCGAATAGCTGCAGATGGGTTGGTGGTGGAACACGTCAGTGTGCAGGGTTTCGACATCCCCGTGTATTCGTCGGCGCAACCGGAAGCATGCCGCCGGGTCGTCTCGGCGTTCAAAGATGCCGAGCATTTCGAGGTGGTCTCTGTGCTCGCAGCTGTACTGGAGGACGGCATCACTCGCGCAGTAGGTCGCCACTCTGCAGCACGGATCGTGCCCATTCCCACAACGTCACGTGCTTTTCGTCGCCGTGGCTATTGGCCTCTCAAGCACATACTGATCAGGTGCCGATTTCCCGTTGGGGTCTCGATCGGTTTGGGATCGCTCGAGTGGGTTCGCCCGACTCATGATCAACGTGGCCTTGATGTGAGGCAGCGGCGAGAGAACCTCGAGGGCGCGCTGGTCTGTGCGGATCGTGGCATCGCGGGTGTGCCGGTGGTGCTCGTCGACGACGTGGTGACCACGGGAGCCACCGTGCGAACGGCGGTAGCTGCACTTCTCGATGCGGGAGCGTCAATATGTGGCGTCGCCGCCATCAGCCATGTGCGGCAGCATGCTGCTGATTAGCTGTCACACTGCTGAACCCGCGACATATGTGCTGGTGGCCCTGCCCGCAAGCGAGTAGCGTTGAAGCGACAAGGCGGGTGCCGCCGAATGTCAGAGGCGGCCCCTTAATACGCAAGGAGGAGCGTCATGGATGTCACCATCTTCGGCAAGAATGTCACTCTTACTGATCGTTTCAAGTCCTATGCAACGGAGAAGCTCGATAAAGTCGAGAATCTCGCAGACCGTGCGCAGGCGATCGAAGTCAAAGCTTCATCAGATGCGCCAAGCCGCGGCAGCGCAGCGGACACCAAAGTGGAGTTGACTCTGATCGGCGCTGGGCCAGTGATTCGCGCAGAATCTGTTGCCCCAGACAAGTTCGCCGCCTTCGACATCGCATACGACAAGCTGCTTGAGCGTGTGCGCAGGTCACGCGACAAGAAGAAGATCAGTAAGGGCGGACGTCGCAGCAACAAGTCGTTTGGTGAGCGCAGCTTTGACGGCTTCGCCGACGTCGCTGTTCAGCCGGCCTCCCCTGAGTCTCTCGGTACGGGTGCCATCGCCGTGATCGCTGAGACTGAGCCGGATCCGTATGACGTCCCTGACTACTCGCCAATGGTGATCCGTCGCAAAAATTTCGTATCGCGCCCCATCACTCTGGATGATGCCCTATCGAACATGGAGCTCGTCGGACACGACTTCTACCTGTTCCTCGACGCAGAGTCGAATAAGCCGAGTGTCGTGTATCGCAGGAAGGGATACGACTACGGGGTGATCGCCCTCGATCTTGATTGACACCGGGCGCGTGTTGGCGGGCATCGGGATCGGATCTCCGCCAACACGCGATCCAGGTCGTGTTCACCGTTACCCGTTAGAATGACTGAAGATTTGTGCGCCGTGAGGCGCAGACGCGTGCCGGAAGGCACCCGCTTTATCGGATGGAGAAATCAATCGTGGCCTCAGTTCTTGAGAAAGTCTTGCGTGTCGGCGAGGGTCGAATCATCAAGAAGCTTGACCGCTACGCTCATCAGGTCGACACGCTAGAAGAGGACTTCAGGGCGTTCTCCGACGAGGAGCTACGAAACGAGACCGCCGATTTCAAGGCGCGATACGAAGCGGGGGAGAGCCTGGATGACCTCCTCCCAGAGGCCTTCGCGGCTGTTCGGGAAGCGGCGAGCCGCACTTTGGGCCTGAGGCCTTTCCACGTTCAGCTCATGGGTGGTGCGGCTTTGCACCTCGGCAACATCGCTGAGATGAAGACCGGTGAAGGCAAGACCCTCGTTGCTACTCTTCCCGCCTACTTGAATGCCATAGCGGGCAAGGGCGTTCACATCGTGACCGTCAACGACTACCTGGCCAGCTATCAGAGTGATCTGATGGGACGTGTGTTTCGCGCGCTCGGAATGACCACGGGCTGTATCGTTACCGGACAAAATCCAGAGGAGCGCCGCCTGCAGTATGCCGCCGACGTGACGTACGGCACAAACAATGAGTTCGGGTTCGACTATTTGCGCGACAACATGGCGTGGCAAGAAGAAGATCTCGTGCAGCGCGGGCACCATTTTGCCATCGTGGATGAGGTCGACTCCATTCTTATCGACGAGGCGCGCACACCGCTGATCATTAGCGGCCCTGCCTCCGGAGAGGCCAATCGGTGGTTCACAGAGTTTGCCTCTATCGCTGACCGTCTCGTTGAGGGCGAAGACTATGAAGCGGACGAGAAGAAGCGCACTATCGGGGTTCTCGAGCCCGGAATCGCGAAGGTGGAAGACTACCTCGGCATCGACAACCTTTACGAGTCGGCCAACACGCCACTCATCTCGTTCCTGAATAACTCCATCAAAGCGAAGGCCCTGTTCAAACGCGACAAGGACTACGTCGTGATAGACGGAGAGGTGCTCATCGTCGACGAGCACACCGGTCGCATCCTGGCCGGAAGGCGCTACAACGAAGGCATCCACCAGGCGATTGAGGCCAAAGAGCGGGTGCAGGTGAAAGCTGAAAACCAGACGCTCGCCACCGTCACATTGCAGAACTATTTCCGCATGTACGAGAAGTTGTCTGGGATGACGGGTACTGCCGAAACCGAGGCGTCCGAGTTCCTGTCGACCTACAAGCTGGGTGTCGTTCCGATTCCGACAAACCGACCGATGATCCGTGTCGATCAGACCGACCTTGTGTATAAGAATCAAGAGGTCAAATTCGATCAGGTCGTCGAAGACATCATCGAGCGTAACGCCAAAGGTCAGCCCGTTCTTGTTGGAACTATCAGCGTCGAGAAGAGCGAATATCTCTCAAAGAAGCTGGCCAAGCGTGGTATTCGGCACGAAGTGCTCAATGCGAAGAACCACTCGCGTGAGGCCGCAATCGTGGCTCAGGCTGGGCGTCTTGGTGCCGTCACCGTTGCAACGAACATGGCCGGCCGCGGTACTGACATCATGCTTGGTGGCAACGCGGAGTTTCTTGCCGTTGCCGAGATGCAGGAGCGCGGCTACGACTCGCAAGAGCGTCCGGAAGAGTACGAAGAACATTGGGGCGAGGTCTTCACCGCGATCAAGGAGAAGGTAGAGACCGAGGCCGTCAAAGTCCGCGAAGCCGGCGGCCTCTATGTTCTCGGCACCGAGCGCCACGAGTCGCGACGGATCGATAATCAGTTGCGAGGGCGATCTGGCCGTCAGGGCGATCCGGGAGAGACCCGCTTCTACCTGTCTCTCACTGACGACCTGATGCGGCTGTTCAACTCGGGTGCTGCGGAGGCGCTCATGTCTCGCTCGTCGATCCCTGACGATGTTGCGATCGAGTCGCGCGTTGTCTCGCGGGCAATCGCCAGCGCACAGGGGCAGGTCGAAGCCCGCAACGCCGAAATTCGCAAGAACGTTCTGAAGTATGACGATGTTTTGAACAGGCAGCGCGAGGCGATTTATTCTGATCGTCGCCGAATTCTTGAGAAGGGCGACCTCCAAGAGCAGATCCAGGGCTTTCTGAGTGAAGTGGTTATCGCGATCATCAACCAGCACACGAATGGTTCCTCTGGTGAGGAATGGGACTTCGATGCGCTTTGGAATGATCTGAATACTTTGTATCCGGTCAGTATCACGGTGGATGAGGTGCTTGAGGCTGCGGGCGGTGCCGGCCGGATTCGGGCGGATTGGCTGACGGAGGAGATACTTTCCGACGCACGCCTTCAGTATCAGCAACGTGAGGAGCGGATCGGTTCTGCGGCAATGCGCGAGCTAGAGCGTCGAGTTCTTCTTTCTGTCGTCGATCGCCGCTGGCGCGACCACTTGTATGAGATGGATTACCTCAAGGAGGGTATTGGGCTACGGTCGATGGCTCAGCGTGATCCTCTCGTCGAGTATCAGCGCGAGGGTTTCGCCATGTTCGAGCAGATGACGGGGCAGATCCGAGAAGAGGCGTTGGAGTACCTGTATCGCATAGAGGTGGAAGTCAACACTGCTAGCGATTCAGCGTCTGCTCCAGCAGTGAGCGCGAAGGGCCTTAGTCGCGAAGATGAGTCGCGAGCGTTGAGCTATTCGTCCCCCGATGATGCCGGAGGTGTTGCCGTGCGCAGCGCGTCGGGAGTGGTGGACAAAGCGCGCAGTGCGAAGGCAACGAAGGTGGCGGTTTCGGCAACCCTGCGCACGAACCCGCAGGCGGCCCCGGCGCGCAAGTCGGCGTTTGGCCCGGCCGCCGTAGATACGGACGGCGAAGGCGATGAGCCAGCGTTGAACCGCGCTCAGCGCCGTGCATCGCAGAAGAAGAAGTAGCTGCGCAAGGGCCGATCTGTACTGTCGTGTGCCGTTGCTCTAGAGCATCTCAGATGACGTCTATTGATGTTGCGCGTGGTCCGGCCACATAGATTCGCACGGAAATCACCATTGCCCTAGTGCGACCGTCGATTCGTGCTGTCGCGCAGAACTCGAGTGTGTGCTCATCGGGATGCATGGCTCTGTGTGAGCCAATGCGAAGATCGCTCGCGGAGCTCGGCCCTTCTGGCTTTGCGACCAGAGCCGCATTGCGAAGCAGAGTGAGCCGTTTGCTCAGCCTCTGATGAACATTCTCGGTGACCCATGGTGTGATCTGTTCGATTGGCCTGCGATCCGCGCAGATCTCCCACACGATCAACGAGAGCCTATGCGCGAAGACCAGCGGGTCGACCGAAGTTCGCGGTCGGGGAGAGCGAGCGAGCATATGCGTGGATGCAGGTATCGGTGACGAGCCAAGGACGGCTCGTGCGAGCGTCGGCATGCACCAGTCACCCCTCTGGTTCGTGCAGTTGGCGACCTAGCATGCCGGCAAGGTATGCCTGTGGTCGGCGCGGCCGGACGTATCCATTCTTCATTGTGCCCCCTGTGGCGAACAGGCCGCACTTCCCCTCGCGGCCAAGATTTTGGATAGTTTATCCAGAATTCATACAGGACACGCGAAGACTGTGGAAAACACTGACCGCCGCCGTCCTGTTGGGGGACAGAGTGTGCGCAGGAGGATCGCACGGAGTCGCGCAGTGACTCCCAGTGGCCACCGCATAAACTGAAGGACATGTCTGAGCTTGAAGAGATCGCCGTCGACAACCCGCATCTCAGCGAAGATGTCGTTCGTTGGATACGGCAGTTGCTCGGCGATTGGCAGTTCATCGCAGATCTCGCGTTTGCAGATCTTGTCTTGTGGGTGCGCGACGCCTCTGGTGAATTCGTGGCTGTCGCGCACGCCCGGCCCTCCGGCTCGAACACGGTGTTCTACCGTGACATCATCGGCCAGCGCATTCGGGAGCAGTGGGCAACCCTCGTCACCGAAGCATTTGAGTCGGGAAGCGCAGTTTCTTCGTCATCGCCAGACTGGTTTGATCAGGCGGCTACGCGCCTCAAGGCAATTCCGGTGCGGCAACAGCTGCGCACCCCATCCGGGGGGATCACACGGTCTGCCCCTATTGCTGTCATTACCCGGCACACCAATCTGTCTGAAGCGCGCACTCCGAGTCGCCTTGAACTGACCTTCCTCAGCTGCGCGAACGATGTACTCGACATGATCGTTGCCGGAGATTTTCCCGATGCCGCCGCCCCGACGGGGCCACGTCGTGGGGCACCGCGGGTCAGCGATGGGCTCATCCGGCTCGACTTCGACGGCGATGTGACCTTTGCCAGCCCAAATGCGCTTTCTGCATTCAATCGCCTCGGCTATCGCGGAGAGCTTGAGGGGCGCAATCTCTCGGAGGTGACCACCGAACTGTTGCCGCAGCAACTCAACGTCGACGAGTCCTTGCCTGTGGTTGTGACGGGTCGGGCTTCGTGGTGGGCCGATCTCGATGTGCGCGGAGTCTCTATCACTTTGCGTGCTATCCCCATCAAGGTCTCGGGCGTTCGCACCGGTGCGATCATCCTGTGCCGCGACGTGACCGATCTGCGGCGGCAGGAGCAAGAGCTGCTCACTAAAGACGCGACGATCCGTGAGATCCATCACAGAGTCAAGAACAACCTGCAGACCGTTGCGTCGTTGTTGCGCATTCAGGCTAGACGCACGCACACTACGGAGGCACGTGACGCGCTGTTGCAGGCCATGCGTCGGGTCGCATCCATCGCCGTGGTTCACGACACCCTGGCAAGCGGTCTTACGCAGAACGTCGACTTCGACGACGTGTTCGACCGCGTATTGATGCTCACCACCGAAGTTGCTTCGTCGCACAACACCCGCGTCGTGCTCAACCGGGAAGGCTCATTCGGTTCCCTGCCGAGTGAGGCGGCCACACCGTTAGCCCTCGCATTGACCGAGCTTGTCACAAACGCCGTCGAGCACGGCCTCGCAGGGCGATCAGGTGAGGTCACCGTCGTCGTCACTCACGAGGGCGAGAATCTGAGTGTTGTTGTCAGGGATGACGGATCGGGGCTGCCAGAGGGACGTGTTGGGGCGGGCCTTGGAACGCAGATAGTGCGCACCCTCATCGAGGGGGAGTTGGGCGGAACGATCGACTGGCATACCATGGTCGGCTCGGGTACTGAGGTCACCCTCAATTTCCCTGTCAGAAACGAGCTGCGGCTGGGTTCGCAGCCGTAAACCGTGTTAGCCGACGCGGCGTGCGCGCGCTGCTCGGCGGCGTAGCGCGCGGCGCTCGTCTTCGCTGAGGCCGCCCCACACGCCAGAGTCTTGGCTTGTCTCGAGTGCGTACTGCAAGCACATCTCCGTGACACTGCAGCGATGACAGACAGCCTTTGCCTTATCGATTTGGTCAACCGCGGGACCAGTGTTTCCTACGGGGAAAAAAAGTTCAGGGTCGGCTGTCAAACAAGCAGCTTTGTCACGCCAGTCCATAACGTACTACCTCCACGTGGACGAAGAATTGGGGCTCCTAGCCCACAACTCAGGGACTGTGGGTGATCTCGTCTGTGTGCAGATGCATCAACGAGTGATGCCCTGTACGATTGAGCCTCAACAAGATTTGCACACCGTTCACGGGAAATCAAGGTTTTCCGACCCGCGAATATCCCTAAGTGCCAGAATTCACAGGTTGGAATGACAGAGCGATCAGAACAGAGCCGGCTTGGCCAATGGGGTGGTCTTCCTGCGAGTGTCGTGGTTGTTTTGGCTGTGCTCGCCCTTCAGACGGTCGTCCTCGTCGTGGTACTCGGCTGGCTGATCGTTGAGTTTTTCGTTGATTCCCCGGAGTCGCTGTCGACAGCCTTGTTTTTGACTGTAATTGTCGCCATGGGGGTGGCGTTCTGGGCGGCCACCTTTGTAGGAATCCTGCGCCGTTCTGTGCGCAGTCGAGGCGCGGCGGTCTTCTGCCAGCTGCTCGCCCTCGCCATGGGTGTGGGAAGCGCACAGGGTGTGGATGCGCAGTGGGGCATCGCCGTCGCGCTTGTTGTGCCTGCGTTGGCCGCTGGCCTGACGGTTGTGATGTCTAACCGGTTCGCGCGATACCTCGGCGTTGACGACAACTCTCGGAGCCGACCGTGACGCTAGCCTGGCGTGCAGGCCGACGCCGGGTGTCAGAGCCCAAGCAGCTTGCGCAACATGGCCACGTGCCCGGTTGCTCGAACGTTGTAGCGTGCAAGCGTAATGTGCGAGGTCTCGTCGATGACGAACGTTGATCGCAAGACTCCCTCGAACTCTCGCCCATAAAGTTTCTTCATGCCATAGGCGCCGTAAGCCTTGATGGTGTCTTTGGCAGGGTCGCTGAGCAGCGGGTAACCGAATCCGTGTGCGTCATCGAATTTGACGATAGCGGGGATGTCATCCGGAGAGATGCCGAGAAGGCGGTATCCGGCCGTCTGAAAGACGCTGACGTTGTCGCGAAAGTCGCAGGCCTCAGTGGTGCACCCTGGCGTGGATGCTGCCGGGTAGACGAATACGATCAGCTTCGAACCGGCGTTTTGCTCAAGCGAAACAGTTGCTCCCGTCTGATCGGGAAGCGCGAAGGACGGGGCGATATCCCCTGGTGCGAGGAGGTGAGACGGGTGAGGCACTCGTCAAGTGTATGGCGGATCTGTCGGACGGCGGTGTGATTATTGGATGTCAGCGGCTTGGTTTTGTTGTGAGCGCTCGGTCAGTGGTAATGTCGTTGCTTGGTTCGCTATGCAGCGTCCGCGCACCTCTAGCTCAATTGGCAGAGCAACTGACTCTTAATCAGTGGGTTCTGGGTTCAAGTCCCAGGGGGTGCACTCAATAGGCAAGCCCCGAATTTTGGCTCAAATGATCAGTGGCCAGGGCTCGGGTTCTGTCGTCTGTTGGGGGGCTGGGGCCGCAGTTGCGCCGGTCGGCGGTTTTAGTAGGCATATTATCCAGGGGGAAAACCATCATGGGGATTTTTGGCAAAAAGAAGGCCATTTCAGAATCTTTTATCGCAGAACACAGGGTTCCGGCAGACCGTGAATATCTGCTCGCGCTTGGGATTGGGTTGATTGAGCGCGATGGCGGGCCTGAGTCAGCTCGCATACTTAAGGATCCGCGCAACGGCAAGGGTGGCAAGTATCTGTTGCCGATGTGGGAGATCTCCAGCTACGGGAGCCTCCGCAACGTGGTGTCGGATCTGGTCGGATCGTCACGGACTCCGGACATACAGCCCGACAAGGTCGAGAAGTCGGTCGCGAACACGCTTGCCCTCTTTGAGAAGGCGGCCGCGAAGAATCCGCAGTCGACCATACGCGTCACTGAGCAGCAGGTGCGGGCTTGCACGGATTTCGGTGCTATTCGGCTGGAATACGCTGCCTATCTTGTGCGTCTTGCGCGGGAGATGAAATACGGAACCGATGACCAGATCTGGGAGCTGCTCGCCGCCATTTATGCGGAAGTGCAGTCCCGGTTCGCCTCCTGGACCGACTACATCATCTCGGTAGCCCGCGGCTACACCTGCGCCAACAACTCGTTTAGTTTCCCGGACTCGATAGCCGTCGAAGCCTACCTTCGCCTAGCTGAGGACCCGACCTTCGCGTACGCGAAGTATCCGCTCGGCCGCTGAGCACGCATCCTCTGCGTGACGCATCCTGTGAGGGGTGGTTTCTCAAGCTGCATGTTCGTGTAGCGAAGGAGATCACCCCTCACGCATAGGTGCAGGTCGATGGCTGGAATCAGTTGGTCAGTCGTTGCGCGCGTGAACTGCACGCTGCGGAGCGTGCCCCGCGCCGATCAACCGTGAACCGTTCGTCTCCGACAGCCTCGTCAATCAATCAGCCCCCGCAGCGTCGCACACTGCTACTGCTAGCGAGGCATCCAGGCATCTGACTTGGCGATGTCAGCGTCGACGCGACCGACATTGCTGCCGCTGATCGTTGCGTTGCTGGTGTATTGCCAGATCGACCAGCCGCCGTTTTTCCCTGTCCACGGTCCGACGCTCGGCTCCGTGGATGGGATGCGCCCGTTGTTGCTGCCCCACGAGGCGACCCACAGACGCGCGATCGCGGCGACATCCTTCCATACATAGGCGCCGTTCTTTTTCTGCGTGGCAACGCTTGCACTCATGTAGACGTACAGGTTTGCTTTGTAGCCCTTGCTCGTGAGATTCGTCTTGACCTGGGCGAGAAAGTCTTTCGCTTCGGAGGCGTTCCACGCACGCTGCTTCAGCGTGTACTTCTTGCCACCAGAAGTCTTGATGTAGGTACTGCCCGCCTCGATGTCGAGTACGAGGGGATCGGTGTCGGTCTTCGTGTAATTGCCGTCCGCGATCAGCCAAGATACGAACTGATCTGCAGAATCGGCAGCGGAGAAAGGACCGGAGAAGATGTTGCCGCTCGTGGTATCGAGAGGAGCGATCCAGCCATTGAACCAATAGTGGCCGAGCCTCAACTTTGTCGTCTCTGCCTGATCGGCAAGAGTCGAGTAGGCACAGTCTTGGACGACGGGCACGTTGCCGGTCTTCAGAGTCGTCCCTGCACAACGGTTCGTGTATTGCTCGTTCCTTGGTATCGCTCCCGTGCCGTTGCGCAGGATGGAGAAACCATTGGTTCCGGTCCATGCGGCGATCTTGCTCATGTTCACTTTGGCGGTTGGCGTGTATTGGTATGCGGAAAGGTCGACACCCTGCGTGAGCCCGCTATAGCCGAACGCAGATTGTGCGTCCGCTGCGGGTGTATTTGTGGGTACGAGCACCTTGACCGTGGCAGACGACGAGGTGACGGTGCCTCCGGCGCCCGCGACGATCACCCGGAATGATGTGCCGGATTTCCAGATTGACGATGAGACCGTGTAACTGGCGGACCTGGCGCCTGCGATATTGACCCATGCCGCGCTGGCTGTGGGGCGAGACTGCCACGTATAGGTGAGTGATTCTCCGGTGGCGGACACGCTATAAGTCTTGGTCGTGTTGCTGCCATAGCGGTTGATCGTCGCGTTA
Organism: Actinomycetales bacterium; assembly: GCA_015654475.1. Classification (GTDB taxonomy): domain Bacteria; phylum Actinomycetota; class Actinomycetes; order Actinomycetales; family Microbacteriaceae; genus UBA3913. The sequence goes on along the minus strand of JAATGV010000023.1, from coordinate 3,172 downwards.
CTGAGGGTTGCTTTGACGATCGTCGATTTCGGTATGACCTTGAGCGCAACCGAGCGGCTCGAAATGGAACTTGTCTTTGACGTGACGATGACTTTGAAGACGCGCTTGTTGTGCGCTGCGTAGTTAGACGTGAACGTGTATGCGGCGGCTTTGGCGTTTGTGCTCTTGAGCGTCGTCCACTTCTTGGCACCGGCGGGACGCGAATACCACTGGTACTTCAGCTTCGAGCGCGCTGTGGCCGTGACCCTGAGCGTCACCTTCGCGCCGCTGACGACGGTAGCCGCAACAGGATTTTTAGTGATCTTGGTTGTTGCCGCGACAGTGGTGAGTGTCGCAGTCTTGGATGTGGATTTTCCGCGAGACCCGGTGACGATGACACGGTACTTCGACTTGTTGCCCGACTTGGTCGCAACTACCTTCAGAATGCGAGTGTGCGCTCCCGTAACCTTGCTTGATACTGCGACGAACCGTGAACTGCCAGGTTTCTTCACATACCAGCGGTACTTGAGTTTCGTGCCTTTCGCCTTCACGCTGAACGTCGCGGTGCTACCGTATTCCCAGGTCACGCTCTTGGGCTGATAGGTGATCTTTGTGAGTGTTGCTGCTTGTGCAGGGGACACAACTGCGAAGGTGAGTCCTGCCACGAGAGCAACGGACATGCCGATGCTTGTGGCCGTCTTCGCCAGATGCATGGGTACTCTATTCAACGTTCAGGCTCTCATCTCGGTCAGCAAACTATGCCATTGTGCCGTGCGTTTAGCTGTCATGGTACCCGGAGGACCTGTGAATAGTGGGACTGGTGGTGCTATTGAGCAAACAGAGTGTCGCAGAAAAGCAGGCGTGCTGGGCCGGTGAGCGCGTCGAAGCGTTCGAAGACAGAAGGTGTGATGGCTGATCTTGCCGAGGTCCGTGGCCTTGCCGAACGCCTCATCAGTCATCATCTTCCCGGTCAAGGGTGGCAGTTCGGGTTCGATCGTGCGCGCAGGCGGGGTGGTGTGTGCATTTATCAGACCCGCCGCATCCAACTCTCTCGCGCCCTCGCAGAGGTATGGGCCATCGAACAATGCGAACAGGTTGTTCTGCACGAGATCGCCCACGCGCTCGCGGGTGCAGCAGCCGGACACGGTGTGCGGTGGCGAGCGCAGGCTGATCGCATCGGCTGCCGGCGAGAAACTCTCTCGGACGGTGGCGTAGCAGAGCGGGATGCGCCGATTGTCGGGGTCTGCCCTAACGGGCATCAGTTCTTTCGATACCGGATGCCGTCTGGGCCGCGCACGTGCTCTCGATGCCATCGCGGGTTCGATTTGCGGTATCAGATCACGTGGGCGCGGCGCTGATTCGGCTGAGCGGCGTTCGGCGTGACGAGATTGTCAATAGCACGCCGGTGTGGTGGGTTGCAGCTAACAGAGGAAATGCCCGCTCTCGAAGCCACTATTCTCTCGGACCCCCTGCATTTCCTCTTTTAGCTGCAACCACACGCACAACGCAACGTGTCGTATCGGTTGGTGTCGCCAAATGCCAGCAGCTAGTGTCGTTTTCCTGAAAAAGTGCTAGACTGACTAGTCAGTATAAAAATGCAGAGGAAATCACGTGGACAACATCATTTCTGCCAGAGCATTAGCGCTTCGTTCCCACCGCGGAACCGTTTTCGGGCCGGTAGATCTCGACATCACCCCTGGGATCACCGTCTTGCAAGGCCCAGTAGGGAGCGGGCGAACCACTCTCCTCCTTACGCTGAGTGGCCGCATGCGGCCCAGCTCGGGCACAGCCAAGACGCTCGGCTTCGCACTGCCCAAAAAGGTGCGCCAGGTCCAGAAGCTGACAGGGATCGCAGGATTCACATCCATTGACGACCTCGACGGCATGCTGACTGTCGCAGACGTGATTCGGGAGCGTCGGGCCTGGCTAGGCCCGTGGTTCGCCTTTGTCGCTCGCCCGGACGAGAAGAGCGTCAAAAAAGTCCTGCAGCCCGTGTTTGGTGACGACCAACCGTCTCGCGACACGCGTATCTGGTCGCTCAACGAAGCTCAACAACTCAAGCTCAAGCTCGCCCTCGCCCTCATGGCGAAGCCGGCCATCGTTTTCATCGATGCGATCGAGCAGATCCAGTCAGAGAGCAGTCGCGTCGAGATCTGGGCGGCCCTCTCCAGCCTGGCCGCGCGAGGCGTCAGTTCGGTCGTGAGCGCTGCAAGCGACGACACGCGGCTCTGGGATGGGCTCGAACCCCGACCCGTCCTGATTCACGTCGTTCCTGAGGCTGTCAGCGCCTAACGCCCCAAGGCCTCCACAACGGCAACCCTTACTTCTGAAAACTCTCACCGCTTACGAAAGAAACCACACGTATGTTTGCTTTTTTGTCCTCAGGCACAGAACTGCGCCGATTCAGCAAGGGTGTGTTGCCTCGGATGGCGATCATCGTTCTGCTCTTCATCCCTTTGCTCTATGGAGCGCTCTATCTTTGGGCGTTCTGGAACCCTACGGAAAAGATGGACAATCTTCCGGTCGCGCTCGTCAATCAGGACGTCTCGACGACATCCACTGACGGAACAGTCGTGGATGCGGGACAAGAGCTCGTCACCGAGTTGCTCGATCGGCAGGACCTGAAGTGGACGCTCACCGATGCGGATACGGCGGCCACCGGTGTGCAGAACGGTGACTACTACTTCTCAGTGACGATTCCCAAAGACTTCTCGACCGACATCGCATCACCGGCAACGGACAACCCGACATCGGCGCAGATTCAGGTCTCATACAATGACGCCAACTCCTTCCTTGCCTCTACCCTCGGCAAGTCGGCCATGACGGAACTACGGGACACCGTCGCCACCGAGATCGGCGACACTCAGGTCAACACTGTCTTGGTCGGTCTGAACGACGCGAGCTCGGGCATGTCGGATGCGGCGGACGGCGCAAGCAAGATCGCCGACGGCGCCACGACTGCGCAAGACGGGTCGTCAACGATCACGGTTGGTCTCCAGACGCTCGTGGATGGCATGGGAGAGCTCGGCACCGGAACCAGTTCGCTGGCAACTGGAGCGCAGAAGCTGAGTGCTGGGGCAGCGACACTCGATACCGGCCTTGCTTCGGCGAAATCGGGCGCGTCGAGCCTATCCAGCGGAGTAACGAAGCTCTCCACTGGTGCGTCGACGCTGAGTTCCGGTCTCACGAAACT